>NZ_JBUZNK010000009.1:0-152028 GCF_055326445.1 Georgenia sp. Z2081 | reverse complement strand
AGCTGACAAGGCCTGGCGGCAGGACGATGCCCGCGAAGAACTGACCATCGCCCCGACCACGGGTGGGTATCACCTCACGGGGTGGCTCGACGAGCTGTCCGGGCAGGTCGTGACCACCGCCCTGACCGCTCACGCCGGCCGCAAGGGCGCCGAGGACGACCGCACCCCGGCCCAACGCCGCGCCGGCGCACTGGTCGCCCTGGCCCACGAGTCCCTCGACCGAGGTGAGCAGCAGGCCAACGCGCGGGTCCGTCCGCACGTGACGATCACCGCCACCCTGGACACCCTCACCGCCCTCACCAAAGCGACCGGGTCCGTGATCCCACCCGCCTCGGCGACCGCCGGCTGGCTGGCCACCCACGACCTCACCCCCAACCACGGCCAGGCCCATGCGGGACTACCCGCCGGGCAGATCGTCGCCCCGATCACCGCCGAGCAGACCCTGACCGCCCCCGGCGGACCCCGCGACCCCCACACCACCACCCGCACCCACACCACCACCCGCCCCCACACCACCACCCGCACCCACGCCGGTGCAGCGTTCGGTATCGACGCCACCTTCGGGCTGGTGGACGAGCGTGGCAGCACCCCCGACGGGTCGGCGAGCGAGGGCGGGTCGGGGATCTTCGACCTGTCCGAGACGGCACGGCAGTGGCTGACCGACTGGCAGCCCGGTGAGGATCACGTGATCTCGGCCGCGATCGACCCCCGCGTGATGGACGGCATCCAACCCGCCACCTTCGAGGACGGGACCCCCATCCCGCACGCGATGCTCGCCCGTCTGGCCTGCGACAGCGCACTGATGCGCGTCATCTTCGGCCCGGAATCCACAGTCCTCGACGTCGGACGAGAGAAACGGATCTTCCCCGCGAACATGACCCGGGCCATCCACGCCCGCGACCAACACTGCCAATACCCCGACTGCAACGAGCTACCTCAGCGAGAGTGACGGCGCGCGGCCGCGCGGGCGATCCGCGGGGACCGGGGGTGCGGGCGTGACGCTCCGCGGCGCGACCACCTGCCGCGCACGGCGCCGGTCGTCAGCCGTCAGCCGCAGTCTCGCGGGGAGCGAGGACGGGTGCGGGCCGGCCGAGAGGAGCAACCAGTGCATGAGGGCCAACGAGAACGGCCCCCGGCTCTGCGTCTCCGCAAACCGGGGGCCGTTTCGTGCTGGTGGGCGATACTGGGTTCGAACCAGTGACCTCCTCGGTGTGAACGAGGCGCTCTACCACTGAGCCAATCGCCCGTGCCCTGCCGCTCGCGCGACGGGGACGGTCGTCAACTCTATCCGATCGAGAGCCCTGATCACGACCTCGACGGACGTGACAGCGTTCACCCTCAGGACAGGCCCGGTTGGTTTGAGTTTTGCCGTGCCCGGTGGTTAAGGTTCTGGTCGCACGAGGGGCCGCAGCGCGGTTCCGGTGCGATGCGGATGTGGCTCAGGGGTAGAGCATCACCTTGCCAAGGTGAGGGTCGCGGGTTCGAATCCCGTCATCCGCTCGGAGGTCCCACCACCACGTGGGAGCATGTCGCCATGAGGTGGCATGGACCTCATGGTGGCGTGGCCGAGAGGCGAGGCAGCGGCCTGCAAAGCCGTATACACGGGTTCGAATCCCGTCGCCACCTCGGGCGATTGGCGCAGCGGTAGCGCGCTTCCCTGACACGGAAGAGGTCACTGGTTCGATCCCAGTATCGCCCACCAGCCGAAGCCCCCGACCACATGGTCGGGGGCTTCGTCGTTCCCCGCCGACGACGCCTCGGGAAGCATGCGGGCCCGGGCTGTGCCGGCCCGACGTGTTCCGGCTCGTGCTCGCGCGGAACCGACCCGAGCTCGCGCGGGACCGGGCCGTGCCCGACTACGGCTCCACGAGCGTCGGATCCAGAACCACCTGACCGGCAGAATCGACCCCGAGGTCGGCGAGCGGGATCTCGTAGACGTTGACGCGGAGCGGGCTCCACTCGCACTCGAACTGCGACGCCGGGTCGGCGGGCGGCACCGCATCGCTGGCGATGGTGCCGGCCCCGTCGGTGAGCACACGAATGGACTCGTCGCAGATCGGGTGCGCGGCGACGAGCGCCACCGAGTCCGTGAAGTCGATCTCGGCGGTCAGCGGGTCCCGGGTGACGTCCTGGTGGGGGAGGCCGTCGAGCCAGGAGTCGTACTCGTCCTGGGTCCGCAGGAGCGCCGTGAAGTCGTCCTCGGTGACTCCGCCGGCCGGTGCCGAGTCCTCGCTCCACGTGGCGACGCTCGTCCCGACGCTCACCAGGCCGTCGGCGCCGCCGGTCGCGGCGGGCACGTCGACGCCCGCGCAGGCACCGACGGCGAGCAGCGAGGCCACGGTGACCATGAGGGCACGTCGCCTCACGACGTACGGCCCTGGTCGCGGATGTCCTGGTCGTGGACGACGTCGTCGGCGGAGTCGACGCCGAGCTCCTCCAACGGCACCTCGACCACGGACACCTGGATGGGGCTCCATGCACAGTCGACCTGGTCGTCGGAGGTGCTGACGGTCCTGCTCGCGAGCGCGCCCTCGCCGTCGGTGACGACCTCGATGCGTTCCTCGCACACGGGGTGGGCAGCTGCGAGAGCGACAGAGTCGGTGAGGTCGAGCTCAGCGGTGAGCGCGTCGCGGGTGACCTCCTGGTGGGGAAGGCCGTCGAGCCAGGCCGTGTACTCCTCCTGCGTGCGCAGGAGCGCCGTGAACTCGCCCACCTCCACATCGCCCATGAGGTCGGCGCTCTGCTGCCAGCCGGCGACCGAGGTGCCGACGACCGCCAGGCCGTCGGCACCGGCGTCGTCGGTGCACGCGCCGAGTGCGAGGAGGGCAGAGAGCAGACCGAACGCTGCGGTCCTCGTCCCCGTGGCGCGCACGCCGGTCCGTCCTGTCATGTCGCTCCCCGTTCGTCGTGCACGTCCCGTGCCGCGGTGAGAGTCCCGTGCAGCCACGGGCACGTCCTGATCGTCGCGCGTGGCCGCCGCTCCGGGGCCTGGTCGGCCCGGGTAGTGCTCCCCGCGCGTCGGTAGCATGGGCCGGCACGACCACCCACCTGCAAGGAGCCCACACATGTCTGCACCTCCCGTGTCCGTCCGCCTCGACGACGAGACCCACGAGGTGGCGACCGGGACGACGGGCACCGAGCACTTCGCCGACAGGCGCGACGTCGTCGCGCTCCGAATCGACGGCGAGCTGCGCGACCTCGCGACCGACCTGTCCTCGCTCCCGGCCGGCGTCGTCGTCGAGTCCGTGACGATCTCCAGCCCGGACGGCCTCGACATCCTCCGGCACTCGGCCGCGCACGTGCTCGCCCAGGCGGTGCAGCAGGTGAACCCGCAGGCCAAGCTGGGGATCGGCCCGCCGATCACGGACGGCTTCTACTACGACTTCGACGTGGCCGAGCCGTTCACCCCCGATCAGCTCAAGGACCTGGAGAAGGTCATGGGGCGCATCGTCAAGGAGGGGCAGACGTTCGTCCGTCGCACGGTGTCCGTGGACGAGGCGAACGCTGAGCTGGCCGGCGAGCCCTACAAGCTCGAGCTCGTCGCGCTCGCGGGCGGCCCCGGCTCCGGCGGTACCGACGCCGACGGACAGGCCATCGCCGACGGCGCGAGCGTCGAGGTCGGCGGCGCCGAGCTCACCGTCTACGACAACGTGCGCCGCGGGGGAGAGGTGGCGTGGGGAGACCTCTGCCGCGGCCCGCACCTGCCGAGCACGAAGCTCATCGGCAACGGCTTCAAGCTCATGCGGTCGGCTGCCGCGTACTGGCGCGGGTCGGAGAAGAACCCGCAGCTCCAGCGGATCTACGGGACAGCCTGGCCCTCGAAGGCCGAGCTCACCGCGCACCTGGACCGGCTGGCGGAGGCCGAGCGCCGCGACCACCGGCGCCTCGGTTCCGAGCTCGACCTCTTCTCCTTCCCTGACGAGATCGGCTCCGGCCTTCCGGTGTTCCACCCCAAGGGCGCGATGATCCGCATGGAGATGGAGGAGTACTCGCGCCGCCGCCACGTCGAGGCCGGCTACTCGTTCGTCCAGACCCCGCACATCACGAAGAAGAACCTCTTCGAGACCTCGAAGCACCTCGAGTGGTACGCGGACGGCATGTACCCGCCGATGCACATCGACGAGGAGGTGGGTGCCGACGGCCAGGTCACCAAGCAGGGCCAGGACTACTACCTCAAGCCGATGAACTGCCCGATGCACAACCTCGTCTACCGCTCGCGCGGCCGTTCCTACCGCGAGCTGCCCATGCGGCTCTTCGAGTTCGGGCACGTCTACCGCTACGAGAAGTCCGGGGTCGTGCACGGCCTCACCCGCGCACGCGGCTTCACGCAGGACGACGCGCACATCTACACCACCCGGGAGCAGATGAAGGACGAGCTCTCCCGGCTGCTCACCTTCGTCCTCGACCTGCTGAAGGACTACGGCCTCGACGACTTCTACCTCGAGCTGTCCACGCGCGACCCGGAGAAGTCGGTCGGCGACGAGCAGACCTGGGAGGAGGCCACCGCCACGCTCGCGGAGGTCGCCGCAGAGTCCGGGCTCGAGCTCGTCGACGACCCGGGCGGCGCCGCCTTCTACGGCCCGAAGATCTCCGTCCAGGCGAAGGACGCCATCGGCCGCACCTGGCAGCTGTCCACCATCCAGCTCGACTTCTTCGAGCCGGAGCTGTTCGAGCTCGAGTACACCGCAGGCGACGGGACCCGCCAGCGGCCGGTGATGATCCACCGCGCACTCTTCGGTTCGATCGAGCGCTTCTTCGGGGTGCTGCTCGAGCACTACGCCGGCGCCTTCCCGGCGTGGCTCTCGCCCGTCCAGGTCCTCGGCATCCCCGTCGCCGAGGCGTTCGAGACCCATCTGGAGTCCGTCGCGGTGCTGCTGCGCGCTGAGGGTGTGCGCGTCGAGGTCGACACCAGCGACGACCGGTTCGGCAAGAAGATCCGCAACGCCGCCAAGGTCAAGGCGCCGTTCGTCCTCATCGCCGGCGGCGAGGACGAGGAGGCCGGCGCGGTGTCGTTCCGGTACCGCGACGGCACCCAGCGCAACCAGGTGCCGATCGAGACGGCCGTGGCGGAGATCGTCGCGCACGTCCGCTCCCGTGCGAACGCCGACCCGGCGGGCCCCTCGGACGCAGCGTCCGGCGAGTCGGCCGCCGAGCAGGCGACGGCCGACGACGCCCCACCGGTCACGCCGTGAGGTCGCGTTGAGCGGCGGGCCGGCGGGACGCCACCCCGGGGACCCGGCCGGCGGTCAGGTCGAGGACCCGTTGGGCGGCCAGGTCGAGGACCCCGCCGGCGGCCAGCTCGAGGACCCCGCCGACCGCCCCGGCGTTCCCGACGCTCTCCAGCGGCTGTGGACGCCGCACCGGATGGTCTACGTCGGCGACACCGGCGGCGACGTGCGCCCGCGTACCGGGGAGGCGGAGTCGTGCCCGTTCTGCGCCTCGCCCCCGCGGGAGGATGCCGACGCGCTCGTCGTCCACCGAGGTGCCGCGGCGTTCGTGGTGCTCAACCTGTTCCCGTACAACCCCGGCCACCTGCTGATCTGCACGTACCGGCACGTCGCCGACCTCACCGACCTCACCGTGGCTGAGCGGGACGAGATCGGCCGGCTCTCGGCCCGCGCCATGCGGGTCCTGCGCGCCGTCTCGTCGCCCGCCGGGTTCAACCTCGGAATGAACCAGGGGGGCGTCGCCGGCGCGGGTATCGCCTCGCACATCCACCAGCACGTCGTGCCCCGCTGGGCGGGCGACGCCAACTTCCTGCCGATCATCGGCCGCACGAAGGCGCTGCCCCAGCTCCTCTCCGAGACCCGCACCCTGCTCGCCGACGCCTGGGACGACGCCGCCCACGACGACCACGACAACGACGAGGACCCGACCGACGAATCAGGCCCGGGAACCTGATGCTGTCGGCGAATGGTCGGCCGTTCACGGAGGTGCTCCTCGCACCCCTGACGCGGACGCTCGTCCGGTTCCGTGTGCCCGCGAGCGCCGTCACCGTCGCCGGGGGCGTGGTGACGGTCTCGGCGACCCTCCTGCTCGTGCCCTCCGGACACCTGTGGGTCGCGGCGCTGGTGCTTGGCGGGCTCGTCCTGCTCGACGCGGTCGACGGCCAGGTCGCCCGTGCCACCGGGACCGTCTCGCCGTTCGGGGCCTTCGTCGACGCCACCACGGACCGGGTCGTCGACGCCGTCCTGCTCGGGTCCGTGGTCGCGTACGCGCTCCGGCACGTCCCCGGGACGGAGGGCGACCGGCTCGTGCTCGCCGCCGTCGTCGCACTGGTCGCGGACCAGCTCGTGCCGTACACGAAGGCCCGCGGCGAGGCCGAGGGCTTCATCGTGGCCGGCGGCCTCGCCGAGCGCGCGGACCGGCTCGTCCTCCTCCTGGTCGGCGTGCTGGTGCACGGCCTCGGCGGCCCGGCCTGGGTCCTGTCGGTCGTCCTGATCATGACGGCGCTGGCGTCGCTCGTCACCGCGGGTCAGCGCGTGGCGCAGGTCCGCTCCCAGGCCCGTCGCGCGTCGGACGACTCGTGAGCCTGGATCCCCTCCGGCTGCTCCCGGCGGCAGCCGGCCTCGTCGGTCGCGTGCCGGAGCCGGTCGTGGACCGCGTCGTCGGGGCCGTCGGCACGGTCGTCGGATCGCTTCCGTCCGAGCGGACCCGGCGCATCGCGGCCCACACCGCACGGCTACGCCCCGACCTCACAGAGTCGCAGCTGCGCCGGGCCGTGCGCGCCAACATGCGCGGCTACCTGCGCTACTTCGCGGAGGCACTGACCCTGGGCAGGCTCACCGAGCAGCAGATCATCGCGAGGTTCCGGGCCGTGCACCGCGAGCACGTCCAGCCCACGTTCGACGCCGGACGCCCGGTGGTCGCCGCGCTCCTGCACGCCGGGAACTGGGACCTCGCGGGCGCCTGGTCCTGCCTCGCGATGGCGCCCGTCCTCACGGTGGCCGAGCGCCTGCGACCCGACGCCCTGCACGAGCAGTTCGTCCGGCTGCGCACGGACCTGGGCATGACGATCCTGGTGGACGACGGCTCCGCCGTCCTTCCGCGCCTGATGGACGAGGCACCCCGCCGCCCGCACCTCGTGCCGCTGCTCGCCGACCGTGACCTCGGCCGCACCGGTGTCGAGGTGACTGTCGCCGACCGGCCCATGCTCGTCGCGGCCGGTCCGGCGGCCCTCGCCCTCGCCCTCGACGTGCCGCTCGTCGTCATCACGATCCGTCACGAGCGCCTCACGGGGGAGCGCGCCAGGCGGGCCGGCTCCCGGTGGGGGATCGTCACCGAGTTCAGCGAGCCCGTCACGGCGGGAGACCTCGCCCCGGGGCTCGACGCCGCCGCGCCCGGGACGGACGGCTCGGCCGGTGCCGGTGGGCCCGTCCACGACGGCGATGGGGCGGCCGGCGCTCCCGGCGGCGCAGCCGCGCACGCGGCCGGGCACGCAGCGGCGCCGCGGCGACCGCGCCCGGTCGACCGGACCGACGTGGTCGCACTCACCCGGGCGTGGGTCGACGTCGCCGAGCCGTTCCTCAGGCGTCACCCCGAGCAGTGGCACATGCTGCAGCGGGTCTTCCTCGAGGACCTCGACGCGGCCCGGCTGGCGGCCGGCCGTGCCCGCGAGGCTGAGGGCTCCGGTGTGGCCGGGAGCGGCACCGGATGAGGATCGGGATCGCCCATCCCTACGACGTCGGCGTCCCCGGCGGGGTCGACGCCCATGTCCGCCAGCTCGCCGAGGCGCTGCGCACGCGCGGGCACGAGGTCCTCACGCTGGCGCCCGGCCGGCGCCGCCGGTCGGCGGACGAGACGGTCGCCGGCCGGTCGATGCCGATCCGGTTCAACGGGTCGGTGGCCAACATCGCCCCGCACCCGGCCGCGGCCCGCCGTGCGAGGCGCTGGGTGCGCGAGCACGAGCTCGACGTGCTCCACGTCCACGAGCCGACCGTCCCGTCGGCGTCGGCGTTCGCGATGCGGGCGGCGCGCGCGGACGGGATCCCCGTCGTCGCCACGTTCCACGCCGCCGTCGACCGGGTCGAGCGGCTGGGTCCCCTCGCCGCGCTGCAGCGTCGCCACCTGCACGGACTCGCGGCGCGCATCGCCGTCTCCGACGAGGCGGCGCGCACCCACCGGTCGTGGCTCGGCGCCGAGTGCGAGGTGATCCCCAACGGGCTCGACGTCGCGGCGCTGCGACCTCCGTCGTCGGTCGAGAACTACCCCGTCGCACCCGGGTCCGGCCACCCGGCCGGTCCCCAGGTCCTGTTCCTCGGCCGCGCGGACGAGCCCCGCAAGGGCATGCGCGTACTTGCCGCGGCGTGGCCCGCGGTGCGCGCTGCCCGACCGGACGCCACGCTCGCCGTGGCGGGACCCGGCGGTGAGGCGGCCACCGCGGCACTGTCCGCGGCCCTTTCCGACGACCTGCACGACGTGCAGGTGCACGGCCGCGTCACCGAGGCGGAGAAGGTCCGGCTCCTGCAGCGGGCCGACGTGCTCGTCGCGCCCCACACGGGCGGGGAGAGTTTCGGCATCGTGCTCGTCGAGGCGATGGCCGCCGGGACGCCCGTCGTGGCCTCCGACCTGCCCGCCTTCGCGGCGGTCCTCGACGCGGACGGGACGACCGGCGTGCGCACCCCGCTCGGGCTCCTCGCCCGGCGCGGGGACCCCGACGACCTCGCCGCCCGCCTCGTCGAGTGCCTGGAGGACACGGCCGGCGCCGCACGCCGGGCCGGTCTCGCGCTGCGGGCGGTCCGGCGCTACGACTGGTCCGAGGTCGCCGCCCGTGTCGAGGACGTGTACCGGCGGGTCGCCGGGCCGAGGTCCCCGGGCCGGACGTCGATCGGGCCGGGCGACGGCCTCTAGGGTGAGTCGGTGACTCAGCACATGGGCCTCGCCCCCGGTCCGGGGGCGTTCGGGCCGGCACCTCCCGCGTGGCCCGTCCCCAGACGCCGCTCGAGGGCGTTCACCGCCACCGAGATCGGCGCCGTCGTCGTCGCGGTCGGCGGGCTGGCCTGGATCCTCCCGCAGCTCGTCGGCGGCACCTCCGGCCCCGGTCAGGTCCTCGTGGCGGTGCTGCTCGCCGTCGTCCCGTTCCTGGCGATCGTCCTGCTCATCCGTTGGATCGACGCCTGGGAGCCCGAGCCGCGCGGACTGCTGCTCGTCGCGCTGGCCTGGGGCGCCGGGGTCGCCACCGCGGTCGCCGCCACCGGGAACTCGCTGTTCCAGGCGGTCGTCTCCCAGGACCAGGGCCTCGAGCGGGCCGCCGCCCTCACCGCGATCGTCAGCGCACCGGTGACCGAGGAGACGATGAAGGGACTGGGGCTCGTGGTCGTCGTCCTGCTGGGACGCGGACAGTTCCACGGGCTCGTCGACGGCGTCGTCTACTCGCTCGCCGTCGGGGCCGGCTTCGCCGCGGTCGAGAACATCCAGTACTTCCTCACGTACTGGGACTCGATCACCGCGGTCTTCGTCCAGCGCGGTCTGATGACCCCGTTCGCCCACCCGATGTTCACCGTCTGCATGGGGCTGGCCCTCGGCATCGCCTCCCGCTCCGACCGGCCCGGGCGCTGGCTGCTGGTGATCCCCGGCTGGCTGCTCGCGGTGGTCCTGCACGGCGTGTGGAACTACACCTCCGTGACCGGCTCGTTCTTCCAGGTCTTCGTCTCGTTCCAGATCCCCCTGTTCATCGCGTTCATCGTCCTGGTCCTCTGGCTGCGCCGGCGCGAGCACCGGGCGATCACCGCCGGTCTGCACGACTACGCCGCCGCCGGCTGGTTCGCGCCGTTCGAGGTCCGGATGCTCACCTCCACCGGCGCGCGCCGTGATGCCGTGCGCTGGGCTCGCGCCCGGGGCGGCGCCCAGGGCAGGGCGATGATCGACTTCCAGCAGGCCGCCGTCGAGCTCGCGCTCGGCCGACGCCGCGCCCGCGAGGGGCGGCCGCCGCGCGACCACCAGGGCCGCGAGGCCGCGCTGCTGCGCCGCGCCGTCGCCGACCGGGCGGTGTTCCTCCGTGGCTGAGAGCGCTCCCGACGACGCCCGGATGCCACCCGCCGACCTCGGCGAGGAGTGGGTCCCCGGCCCGGACGGCATCCCGTTCCGGCGGGGCGCCCGCGTCCTGCTGCTCGACGACGACGGCGCGCTGCTCCTCGTCGAGGGCCACGACGGCGACGACGACGACCACCGCTGGTGGTTCACCGTCGGCGGCGGGATCGCCGTGGGCGAGGACGACCGGACCGCTGCGGCCCGCGAGGTCGTCGAGGAGTCCGGCCTGACCGTGGCGGTGGCCGACCTCGTCGGGCCGGTGGCCACCAGGAGCGCCACGTTCCGGTTCGTGCGCCGGACCGTGCGTCAGGACGAGGTCTTCTTCGTCGCCCGGGTGCCGGGTCGCCGGCCGGGTACGGACGCGGCCGGCTGGACCGAGCTCGAGCGCGACGTCCTCGACCAGATGCGCTGGTTCAGCCCCGACGAGCTCGACGCGCTCGTGGCCGGCGGCGCCACCGTGTACCCGACCGAACTGCCCTCCCTGCACCGCTCTCTCACGAGCGGCTGGGACGGGAGGTGCCGGCACCTGACGCACGAGTGAGTTCGATGGGGACAGGTCCCTGTCGGTCACCCGCCCGGCGACAGGTCAATCGTCCCATCTGAGTGGCGCGGCCGGCTCCTGCCGGAGCGCTCCACTACTCCGTGACGATTCTCCAGGTGCCATAGGCGAAACGACCCAGTTGGCCGCCACAGTCTCCTATCGTGTGATAAACATCTCGACGCGGGGGTCGGCATGAAAGCCAGAGCGCGGTGCGCGGCGGCAGGGGTCGCATTGATGTGGTGTGTCGGCACGGCGCCGGCCGCACAGGCGTACGAGGACATCAGGGGATCGCACGGATGCCCAGCAGGACAGTTCGGACGCGCGTCTGTCACTGTGAATACTGACCCCGGTGGAATTGTCCAGCCACCGGGCGGAGCGATCTCACGCTTCGAGGGACGGTCCGCAACTCGCATCGCGACGAGTGGCGGAGGGGGTTATTACCGGCTAGTCGCAGACGGGTGGTTCACGACGAGGTCGGTTGGCTGCTCCGACTTCGGACGCTGAACGCGTGCGAGTCGCCCGCTTTCGCGTCGTACTCGCGTTCAGTGTGGTCGTATCGACGATGCTCGCCGCGTGCGGCGGCTCCGAAGGTGCCGAGCCGCCCTCAACCTCGGGCCCTGCCACCGTGTCTGAAGCGCCCCCGCATTCCGAGCCGGACACGTTTCACGGCACACCTTCCGAGCGCACTGCCGCGATGGCGACCTGCATGGAGGATCTCGGTTACCTCATCACTCCCGAGGACGACGGCTTTGAGATTGAGCCGCAGGGGCACTCAGGCGACGACGTTGGCGACGACTACGCCGCGTGCAGCGCGCAAGTGGGGCGCGTCCACGCGACATCCTTCAGCGACGCCCAGATCCGCGAGTCCTACGATCGCCGAGTTGATGAGCACGACTGCCTCGTGGCCAACGGCTGGGCGATCGGCGACCCGCCCGCGTGGGAGACCTTCCGCGACGGGTGGCGCGTCCAGGGCTCGACCTGGGAGCCCGTCCACGACGCGCAGGTCGCTGAGGACTCCGCCTCGGGCGTGGCCGCCATCGCGGAGGAGTGCACGTCCGACGCCGACGTGTGGTGACACCCGCGTCCCTGGTGCCGCCCGGCGGGTACGATGCCCGACGGACCTGGCGCCGTCGACGCGCGGCGCACGCCGCACTCCGGCCGCCGACGACCAGTGGGACGCGAGCGAGGGAGACACGATGTCGGGACACTCCAAGTGGGCGACGACCAAGCACAAGAAGGCCGCGATCGACGCCAAGCGCGGCAAGCTGTTCGCGCGACTGGTGAAGAACATCGAGGTGGCCGCCCGTACCGGCGGCGGTGACCCGGCCGGCAACCCCACCCTCTTCGACGCCATCCAGAAGGCCAAGAAGAACTCGGTCCCGTCCAGCAACATCGACAACGCGGTCAAGCGCGGGTCCGGCGAGCTCGCCGGCGGCGCGGACTACGAGACGATCATGTACGAGGGCTACGCGCCCGGCGGCGTGGCCATGCTCGTCGAGTGCCTCACCGACAACAAGAACCGCGCGGCCTCCGACGTGCGCGTCGCCTTCACCCGCAACGGCGGCAACCTCGCCGACCCGGGCTCGGTCGCCTACCTGTTCAACCGCCGCGGCGTCGTCGTCGTCCCCAAGACCGACGGTGTGGACGAGGACGACGTCCTCGCCGCGGTCCTCGACGCGGGCGCCGAGGAGGTCACCGACCAGGGCGAGACCTTCGAGATCCTGTCCGAGGCCACCGACGTCGTCGACGTGCGCACCGCGCTGGTCGACGCGGGTCTCGACTACGACTCGGCGGAGTCCCAGTTCGTGCCGTCGATGGAGGTCACCGTCGACGCGGACGGGGCGACCAAGGTCATGCGGCTCGTCGACGCGCTCGAGGACCTCGACGACGTGCAGAACGTGTTCTCCAACGTCGACATCCCCGACGAGGTGCTCGCCGAGCTCGACGCTCAGGACTGAGCGGTCCTCGGACCCGGCCCGGGCGCCCGATGAGCCTCGGCGAGATCCTCGTCGCCGTCACGGCGGTCGCCGTCGGGACCACCCTGCAGCGCGTCTCGGGGATGGGCGTCGGCCTCGTCGTCGCCCCCGTGCTGTCGCTGCTCATCGGCCCCGTCGCCGGGGTGTGGCTGACGAACGCGACGACGACGGTGTCCGCCTTCGTCATCTGGCGGGCGATGCGCACGCGGTCGGACTGGCGTCGGCTCAGGACCCTCCTGCCGTGCGCGGTGATCGGCGCGGTGCCGGCCGCGCTCGTCGTGCGCGAGCTGCCGCTCGCCTGGCTCGAGATCACGGTCGGGTCGATCCTCGTCCTCGGCCTGCTCGGCACGGTCCTCGCCTCCGCGGCGGACCGGCTGCCCCCGGTGCGCGGGCCGTTCGCCGCGGGGGTGGCGGGCGCGGTCGGCGGCTTCTTCAACACGACCGCCGGGGTCGCGGGCCCGTCGCTGGTCATGTACTCGAGGCTCTCCCGCTGGCCGCACCCCAGCTTCGCGGCCTCGATGCAGCCCACGTTCCTCACCATGGGGGTCCTCTCGGTGGTCCTCAAGCTCGGCGTCGGCGCCGCGCCCGTCTCCGACCTCCCCCAGTGGTGGGTGGTCGCCCTGCTGGCCGGCACCGTCGTCGCGGTCGTGCCCCTGGCGGGGCGGCTCGCCGCGCGGGTGCCGGCCGAGACCGCCCGGCGGCTCGCCCTCACGGTCGCCTGGGCCGGCGCGATCGCCACCCTGCTGCGCGGCGCTTCACGTCTGCTGTGACCGCGGGTGCGAGAGTGGAGGGGTGCGCATCCTCGGAGTCGATCCCGGTCTGACCCGTTGCGGCCTCGGCGTGATCGAGCGCGGCGGCGGGCGCGAGGTCGCGCTCGTGCACGTCGAGGTCGTCCGGACCCCCGCGGAGGACGACCCGCACCTGCGGCTGCTGGCGGTCGCCGAGCGGCTGGACGCCGTGCTCGCCGAGCACCGGCCCGACGTCGTGGCGGTCGAGCGCGTGTTCGCCCAGGCCAACGTCCGATCGGTCACGGGCACCTCGCAGGTCGCGGGGGTCGCCATGCTCGGCGCCGCGCGGGCCGGCACCGGCCTCGCCCTGCACACGCCGAGCGAGGTCAAGGCCGCCGTGACGGGCGACGGTCGCGCGGGGAAGAAGCAGGTCCAGGAGATGGTGCGCCGGATCCTGGGTCTGGACACCGCACCGCGGCCCGCCGACGCCGCCGATGCCCTCGCGCTGGCGATCTGCCAGGCGTGGCGCGGGGGCGGCGCGGCAGCGGCCGGACGCGGGACCGCCACGGCCCAGCACGGCGGGGCGGGCATGCTCCCCGACACCGCGGGCGCCGGTCTCACGCCCGCCCAGCGGGCCTGGGCCGACGCGGAACGCCTGGCGCGCCGCGCGGGAGCGGTCGCCCCGAGACGATAGGGTGTCGAACACGTGTTCTGCCGCAGGAGGGGAGAACCGGAACGGGCACGTGCCCGGCCCGGGCGGCCCCGCGGCGGGACGGCCGACGGATCGAAGGAAGGACCGAACCGGTGATCTCATCGCTGCGCGGGACCGTGGCGCGCGTGTCGCTGCAGGACGCCGACATCGTCGTCGGCGGCGTGGGCATGCGCGTCCAGGCCGCGCCCGGCACGCTGGCCGGACTGCGCGAGGGCTCGGACGTCACGGTGCCGACCTCGCTCGTCGTGCGCGAGGAGTCGCTCACCCTGTTCGGGTTCCGGGACGTCGACGAGCGCGACGTCTTCGAGACGCTCCAGACCGTCTCCGGGGTCGGCCCCCGGCTCGCGCTCGCCATGACCGCCGTCCTCAGCCCGGACCAGCTGCGGCGCGCCGTGGCCGACGAGGACCTCGCCACCCTCCAGCGCGTCCCCGGCATCGGCAGGAAGGGGGCCCAGCGCATCGTCCTCGAGATCGGCGAGCGGCTCGGACCGGCGGGCGACGCCCCGCCGCAGGACGCGGACGCGGCCGACGCGCCGGCACCGGGCTCGCTCCCGGCCCACGCCGGGGAGGTCGTCTCCGCGCTGGCCACGCTCGGGTGGTCCGAGCCGCAGGCGCGCGCCGCGGTCGACGCCGTGCTCGCCGCGGACGACGCACCACCCGACGGCGACGTCCCCGCCCTCCTGCGCGCCGCCCTCACCCACCTGGGCGGGGGGCGCCGTGGCTGAGGACGTCCCGGGACCGACGGGCGGGCCGACGCAGGGCAGGTCGGACGACGACGTGCTCACCACCGGCGCCGACGACGTCGAGCGCGCCGCCGAGGCCGCCCTGCGACCCAGGCGTCTCGCGGACTTCATCGGCCAGCGCGTCGTGCGCGACCAGCTCGCGCTCGTCCTCGCCGCCGCCACCGCCCGCGGCGCCGCGCCCGACCACGTGCTGCTCTCCGGCCCGCCCGGGCTCGGCAAGACGACGCTGGCGATGATCGTCGCCCACGAGGTCTCGGGCTCGCTGCGGCTCACCTCGGGGCCGGCGATCACCCACGCCGGGGATCTCGCCGCCATCCTCTCCGCGGTGCAGGAGCACGACGTGCTCTTCATCGACGAGATCCACCGGCTCGCGCGCCCGGCCGAGGAGATGCTCTACCTCGCGATGGAGGACTTCCGGATCGACGTCGTCGTGGGCAAGGGACCCGGGGCGACCTCGATCCCGCTCGCTCTCCCGAGGTTCACGGTCGTGGGCGCCACGACCCGGGCCGGCCTGCTGCCGGCGCCCCTGCGCGACCGCTTCGGGTTCACGGCGCACCTGGAGCACTACGACGTCGACGAGCTCGTCCAGGTCCTCACGCGCTCCGCGACCCTGCTCGGCATCGAGCTCACCGAGGACGCGGCCGGCGAGCTGGCCGCCCGCTCGCGAGGCACGCCCCGCATCGCCAACCGGCTGCTGCGACGGGTGCAGGACTACGCGCAGGTGCGCGGCGCCGGCGTCGCGGACCTGACGGCGACCCGTGCGGCGCTGACCATCTTCGAGGTCGACGACCTCGGGCTCGACCGGCTCGACCGGTCCGTGCTCACGGCGCTGTGCACGCGGTTCGGGGGCGGGCCGGTCGGGCTGACCACGCTCGCCGTGTCGGTCGGCGAGGAGCCGGAGACCGTGGAGACCGTCGCCGAGCCGTTCCTCGTGCGCGAGGGGCTCGTCGTGCGCACCCCGCGGGGGCGTGCCGCCACCACGGCCGCGTACGCGCACCTGGGTCTCGAACCGCCGGCCGAGGGCACGCTCTTCTCCTGAGACCGCACGCGCGTCTCGTGACAGGGCGCTCAGCACCCTCCGGCCGGCGCTGCCCGCGCCTGGCCGCCCGGTCCGGGAGACAACCTTCACGGAGAGCCTGGGCCCGGCCGGAGCGCCCACGCCCTAGACTGCTCTGGTTCGCCCCTTCACCTGATTGGTCTGCGCGTGGATCCCACACTGCTCCTCCTCGTCCTCGGCATGGTCCTGCTCTTCTGGTTCATGAGCCGGCAGGGGAAGAAGGCCCAGCAGCGCCAGCGGGAGAAGGTCGAGGAGGGCCTCGTCCCGGGCGGCTGGGTGCAGACCATCGCGCGCACCTACCACCAGGTGGTCGAGGTCAACGGCGACATCATCACCCTGTCGAACCCCGACGGCAGCGAGTACCTCGTCCACCGCACCGGCATCGCGCAGCCCACGCAGTCGCCCTACGAGCTGATGTCCGACGGGTCGCACGACGACCTCGACGACGAGCCCGTGGCCGACGCCGCGACCGAGACATCGGTCGACGACGCCCGCGAGTCCGCGGGCGGCGACGCTCCCGCCGTGGACCAGGAGAACGAGTGGTTCGACGACGGCCGCCCCGGCCGCGACGACCGCAGCTGACGCCCGTCCCGACGTGTCCGACCCGAAGAAGCGGCGTGAGCCGCGCCGCCCGAGGCTGCCCCGCCCCGCGCGCACGCTCCTGGGCCTGCTGGTCCTCGTCGTCGCGCTCGTGGGAACGCTCACGGCCGGCAACCTCGCCGGCAGTGCCTCGCCGGTGCCCCGTCTCGCGCTCGACCTCGAGGGCGGCACGCAGGTCATCATGACCCCCCGCACCACGGACGGCTCCGCCATCGAGGGCGAGGACGTGGCGCAGGCGATCGAGATCATCCGCAACCGCGTCGACGGCTCGGGCGTCGCGGAGGCCGAGATCACGAGCCAGGGCGCGCAGAACATCGTCGTCGCGATCCCCGGGCGCGCGTCGGAGGAGACCCTCGAGCTCATCAGCCGGTCCGCGCAGCTGAGGTTCCGCCCGGTGCTCGCCCTCCAGGACCCCACGACGATCGACCCGAGCCAGCTGCTGCCCGAGGAGGCCCCGACCGACGGCGCCGAGTCCCCGACCAATGGTGCCGAGGCGCCGACCGACGGCGCCGGGTCGCCCGCGGAGTCGGGGTCCGAGTCGGCCACCGCCGGCGCCGGCACCGACCGCGCCCTGGCGGCGGCCGCCGACGCCCCCACCGACGGTCCCGGCGCCGCCGAGATCCCGGACGAGGTGCGCGGCGCTGCCTTCATCGCGGCCGACGCCGACGGCGACGGCGAGCTCGCGACCGAGCCCACCGAGGAGCCGGCCGACACCTCCGACACGGCGTGGATCACCGAGCGCGTCCAGTACGACATGTACGCGCTGGACTGCACGGACCCGGCCAACCAGGCCGGCGGCTGGGCGGACGACTCCGGCACCGCGGTGGTCGCGTGCGACCCCACCGGCCAGCAGAAGTTCGTGCTCGGTCCGGCCGTCGTCGAGGGCACGCAGCTGACGGGCGCCAGCTCCGGGATGCAGGTCAACAACCAGGGCATGTCGACGGGGCTCTGGGCCGTCAACCTCGAGATGAACTCCGAGGCCACCGAGGTGTTCGCCGAGGTCTCCCAGCGCCTGCCCACCCTGCCGCCGCCGCAGGACCAGTTCGCCATCGTGCTCGACGGCGTCGTCCTGTCCAACGCGGGGTTCAACAGCGCGATCCTCGACGGCAGCGCGCAGATCACCGGCTCGTTCACCGACGAGGAGGCGAACGCGCTCGCCAACCAGCTGAACTTCGGCTCCCTGCCGATCACGTTCGAGGTGCAGTCCACCGAGCAGATCTCCGCGACGCTGGGCTCCGAGCAGCTGACCAACGCCGCCCTCGCCGGCCTCGTGGGCCTGGTTCTCGTCGTCGGTTACATGATCTGGCAGTACCGCGGCCTGGGCCTGCTCTCGGTCGCGAGCCTCGCGGTGGCCGCCGCGATCGTCTACCTCGTCATCGCGCTGCTCAGCTGGTCGATCAACTACCGCCTCTCGCTGCCCGGCGTCGCGGGACTCATCATCTCCATCGGGACGACGGCGGACTCGTTCATCGTGTACTTCGAACGGATCCGCGACGAGATCCGGGACGGCCGCACCCTGGCCTCCGCCGTCGAGCACGGCTGGAAGCGGGCCCGGCGCACGATCATCGCGTCCGACGCGGTGAACTTCCTCGCGGCGATCGTGCTCTACCTGCTCGCCGTCGGCGGGGTGCGCGGCTTCGCGTTCACCCTCGGACTGACGACGATCATCGACCTCGTCGTCGTCGTGCTCTTCACGCACCCGGCGATGCAGCTGCTCGTGCGCATGCCGTTCTTCCGGGACGGCCACACGCTCTCCGGACTCTCACCGGAGCGACTCGGTGTCGACCCCGCTCTCTACCGGGGCGCCGGCCGGTTCCGGTCGCGCCGGTCCTCGACCGGCACGGGCGAGGGCGGGTCCGGGGACGACGACGCCGGCACCACCGACGGGACGAAGGTTCCAGTGGGGGCCGGCACGACCATCGCCGAACGCCGGGCGGCCGAGCGGCGTGCCGAGCGCGAACGACGCAAGAAGGAACGATCGGTCGACCCCTACGCGGGGCTCGGCGGGTCCGGCGACGACGGGGCGGTGGTCTGATGGCGTCCCTCTCCTCGATGGGCAACGACCTCTACACGGGGAAGCGCTCCTTCGACATCGTCGGCAGGCGCCGCACGTGGTACGTGGCCGCCGCCGTCCTCGTCCTGATCTCGGTCGGGGTGCTGCTCGTGCGGGGCATCAACCCGGGCATCGACTTCCGCGGCGGCTCGCAGTTCACGGTCTCCGGCGCGGCGACGCTCGACCAGTCGCTGGCGACCGACGCCGTCGCCGACGTCGGCGGCGAACCGCCCCGGGTGGCGGTCGTCGGATCGTCCTCGCTGCGCGTGCAGACGGCCGAGCTCTCCGACGAGCAGACGCGCGAGCTGAGCGAGGGCCTCGCCGAGGCCTACGACGTCCCGGTCGACGACGTCACGGCGACGTTCGTCGGGCCCACCTGGGGCGCGGACGTCACCCGGCAGGCGCTGCTGTCGCTCGGCATCTTCCTCACCGCCGTGTCGGTGGTGATGGTGCTGTACTTCCGGGCCTGGACGTTCGCGGCGGGGGCGATCATCGCGCTGCTCCACGACGTCGTCCTCACGGTCGGGATCTACGCCGCGATCGGTTTCGAGGTCACGCCGTCGAGCGTCATCGGCTTCCTCACGATCCTCGGCTACTCGCTGTACGACACGGTCGTGGTCTTCGACAAGGTGCGCGAGAACACCGCCGACGTCCTCGAGCAGGGACGGGACACGTACGCCGAGCGCTCGAACCTCGCCGTCAACCAGACCCTCGTGCGCTCCATCAACACGTCGGTCACCGGGCTGCTGCCGGTCGGTGCGATCCTCATCATCGGTGTCCTGCTCCTCGGGGCGGGCACGCTGCGCGACATCGCGCTCGCCCTGTTCGTCGGCATGCTGCTGTCGACCGTGTCGTCGGTGTTCATCGCGGCGCCGGCCGAGGTCAGCCTGCGGATGCTGGACAGCGACTACCGGCAGCACACCGACGACGTGCTGCTCGAGCGCGCCGGCGAGCACCCGGAGGCGCGCCCGGCCGACGACGATGGCCACGACGACATCGACGACGAGGCCGGCGACGCGGCCGGCCGGACGGCGGGAGCCGGGGCCGCAACGGCCCCATCGCCGAGCAAGGCCCGACGGAAGAAGAAGCGATGAGCCCAGCCTCCGCAGGTGCACCCGGCTTCGGCCCCGAGATCACGGCGATCGTCGAGCAGCACATCGCCCTGGTCCCCGACTACCCCAAGCCCGGCGTCCTGTTCCGGGACATCACGCCGCTGCTCGCCGACGGGCCCGCGTTCGCCGCGCTCGTCGACGCCTTCGCCGAGCGCTACCGCGGCAGGGTCGACGCCGTCGCCGGGCTGGAGTCCCGCGGGTTCATCCTCGGGGCGCCCGTCGCGGTCGCGCTCGGGGTCGGCATGATCACCGTCCGCAAGGCCGGTCGCCTGCCCGGCGAGGTCATCGGCGCGGACTACTCCCTGGAGTACGGCCAGGCACGCATGGAGGTGCGCCCCTCGACGGTGGAGAGCGGCCAGCGGGTGCTCGTCGTCGACGACGTCCTCGCCACCGGTGGCACGGCCGCGGCCGCGTGCCGACTCATGGAGGAGGCCGGCGCCGAGGTGGCCGGCCTGGGGATGCTCATCGAGCTGGCCGAGCTCGGCGGACGCTCGCGCCTGACGGGACGACAGGTCGACTCGGTCGTCGTCGTCTGAGACCGGGACCGCGTCGGCCGGTCCCCGGGTGGAGCACTATCATCCTGGGATGACCATCGAGCGGACCGGGCAGCCGGCGGCGTCCTCGCCGTCCGGCTGGGGACGCTCGCGCCTCGTCTGGCTCGGGGGCCGCTCCCACCAGTTCCCCGCGGCGATCGAGCCCGTCATCGGCGCGCTGCGCGCCAGCCACCCCAAGTCCAACGTCCAGCTCGTCCGGCGGGCCTACGAGGTCGCGGAGCGCGCCCACGAGGGGCAGACGCGGAAGTCGGGCGAGCCCTACATCACCCACCCCGTCGCGGTGACGACGATCCTCGCCGAGCTGGGGATGCCCGACGTCGTGGTGGCCTCCGCGCTGCTGCACGACACGGTGGAGGACACCGACTACTCGCTGGACCAGGTGCGCAAGGACTTCGGCGACGAGATCGCGCTCCTCGTCGACGGCGTGACGAAGCTCGACAAGGTCCACTACGGCGAGGCCGCGCAGGCCGAGACGGTGCGCAAGATGGTCGTCGCGATGGCCAAGGACATCCGCGTCCTCGTCATCAAGCTCGCGGACCGCCTGCACAACGCGCGCACCTGGCGGCACGTCTCCCAGGAGTCCGCGCGCCGCAAGGCCCGCGAGACGCTCGAGATCTACGCCCCGCTCGCGCACCGGCTCGGCGTCAACACCATCAAGTGGGAGCTCGAGGACCTCTCGTTCCGCACGCTCTACCCCAAGGTCTACGACGAGATCGACCACCTGGTGGCCGAGCGGGCGCCCGCCCGCGACGAGTACCTGGCGAAGGTCCGCTCCCAGATCGAGCAGGACCTCAAGACGCACCGGCTCAAGGCGGTCGTCACCGGCAGACCGAAGCACCACTACTCGATCTACCAGAAGATGATCGTGCGGGGCCGCGACTTCGACGACATCTTCGACCTCGTCGGGGTTCGTGTGCTCGTCGACTCGGTCGGCGACTGCTACACGATGCTCGGCGCCGTGCACGCGCGATGGACGCCCATGCCGGGGCGCTTCAAGGACTACATCGCGATGCCGAAGTTCAACCTCTACCAGTCCCTGCACACGACCGTGCTCGGCCCGGGCGGGCGGCCGGTCGAGATCCAGATCCGCACCCACGCCATGCACCGGCGTGCCGAGTACGGCGTGGCCGCCCACTGGAAGTACAAGGAGGGCTCCCGTGCGGGACGTGCCGCGCCCGAGCCGTCCGGCGGGGAGATGGGCTGGCTGCGCCAGCTCGTCGACTGGCAGAAGGAGACCGCCGACCCGGGCGAGTTCCTCGACTCCCTGCGCTACGAGATGGCCGGCTCGCAGGTCTACGTGTTCACGCCCAAGGGTGACGTGCTCGCGCTGCCCGGCAGCTCGACCGCGGTGGACTTCGCCTACGCCGTGCACACGGAGGTCGGTCACCGCACCGTCGGGGCCAAGGTCAACGGCAAGCTCGTCCCGCTCGACCGGCGCCTCGACAACGGTGACTCGGTCGAGGTGATCACGTCGAAGTCTCCCGAGGCGGGCCCCTCCCAGGACTGGCTGAGCTTCGTCGCGAGCCCGCGCGCGAAGAACAAGATCCGGCAGTGGTTCACGAAGGAGCGCCGGGAGGAGGCCGTCGAGGGCGGGCGGAACGCGCTGGCCAAGGCCATGCGCAAGCAGAACATGCCGATCCAGCGCCTCATGAGTGCCGAGGCCGTGCACTCGCTCGCGGTGGAGATGCGGTACGCCGACGTCACGGCCCTGTACGCCGCGATCGGCGAGGGGCACGTGTCCGCGGCGAACGTCGTCGCCAAGCTCGTGGAGTCGATGGGCGGCGACGACGGGGCGGAGGAGACGCTCGCCGAGGCGACGATCCCCGGCACCGGTACGCCCGTGCGCCGCAGCGGCGACTCGGGCATCGCCGTCGAGGGCATGGACGGCTCCGACGTGTGGGTGAAGATCGCTCGCTGCTGCACCCCCGTCCCGGGCGACCCGATCGTCGGGTTCATCACCCGCTCCCAGGGCGTGTCCGTGCACCATGCCGAGTGCCAGAACGTCGACCAGCTGCGCACGCAGAGCGAACGGCTCGTCGGCGTGGAGTGGGTCGAGAGCCCCGAGTCCACGTTCCTCGTGCAGGTGCAGGTCGAGGCGCTCGACCGGCACGGCCTGCTGTCCGACCTCACGCGCGTGCTCTCGGAGAACCACGTCAACATCCTGTCCGCGTCGATCTCGACCACCCGTGAGCGGGTGGCGATCGGCCGGTTCGTCTTCGAGATGGCCGAGACCGCGCACCTGGGCTCGGTGCTCAGGGCGATCCGGCAGGTCCAGGGCGTGCTCGACGTCCAGCGGGTGATGGGGCGGCGGCCGGAGGGCCGGCGCGGCTGACCCGGGCCGTGCCGCGGGTCGGGCGGTCAGCCCGGCGGCGACGCCTACGCGGCGCGGGTGATCGTCGCGGGCACGTGCGGCAGCACGTCGCCGAGCGTCGTGAGATCGAGGGGGACGCCCGCGCCGACGAGGCGACCGTCGAGGGCGAGGCGGGTGAGCGCGACCGCGACGGCGGCGGTCGCCCCGTAGTCCGAGTCGCAGACGATCCGCACCCCGTCCCGGCCCGGTCGACCGTCGCGACGGCCGAGCACGCGGACGGTGAGCATCGCCTCCTCGGGCCGGTCCGGGTCGTGCGTCGCCAGCGGAGCGAGCACGGGAGCGAGCGGGCCCAGGGCGCGGACCCGGGCGAGACCGGCGACGAGCCGGATGAACGCGGGGGAGTCCCAGCCCGTCCAGTACCGGACGTCGGCGCCGGTGGCGTCCGCGAGGAGGGCCCGCTCGGGGTGCTCGAACCGGCGCAGGCCCGGCTCGCGGGGATGACGGTCCGCCAGACCGGGCCGCCGGGTCGGCGGGACCGGAGCGGCGACCCAGCGCAGCATCGCCACGGTCCCGTCCGGCCCGACCGACGCGTTCGTGCTCTGGTGGTACAGCAGCTCGACGTGGTCGGCCCGGTCGAGGCCGGCGACGAGGTCCGCCACCACGAGCCCGGACAGCCCGGGAAACATCCCCGCCATCGTCACCGAGGCGAGACCCTGCCGACGCGCGCGGGCATCCGTCGCGCGCACCTGGTCGGCCTGCGCGGGGTCCGGGCTCACGTCGACGACGTGGACGCCCGCACCCAGGCCGACCTCCTGCACGAGCGGACGGTCCTGGGGCGCCGCGACGACCAGGGCATCCGCACCCTCGACGGCCCGGGCGACGCTCGCGGCGTCGCGGACGTCGAGGTGGACATGCTCGGGTGCGCCGACGGCCCGCGCGGTCAGTGGTGCGCGCTCGGCCCGGTGGTCGCCCGCCACGACGGTCGCGTCCGTGGTCCGCGCGAGCCTGGTGGCGATGCGTCCGCCCAGCACCCCGGACGCTCCTGCGACGACGATGCGGGGCACGGGACTCCTTCGGCGACGGGTTCTCGTTCGGCGACGGTGTCCCGTTGATCCGGACGGCCGACGCCGCGAGACTACGCCCCCGCGCCCTACGTGGATACGGGCCTGCGCCCGAGGTCACCTATGGGCCGGTGCCCGAGGTCGACGAGGACGAGGTCGAGCAGCTCGGTGGCCCGGCGGATGCCGGGCAGCCCGGTGCGCTCGAGGACCGCACGCCGGACGTCGGCGGCCACCGCGCGATCCCCGAGCAGCGCGCGCGCCGGCCCCGCCGACCGGTCGAACGGAAGACGGCGAACGAGGTCGAGCACCGTGCGCGCCGGCGTCGTGGCCGGGACACCGTCGACGTGTGTGAGGTCGTGCGCGCGCAGGACGATCTTGTGTCGGGCCCTGCCCGTGCGCCCGGGGGCTCGCGCCGTGTCGGGGATCCGGGGGCGAGGGCCGCCGACGTGGACCCAGGCGGCCGAGCCGAGACAGAGCACCTGGTGGGGGCTGAGCTCCTCGGACGCCTGTGCTGCCCGTGCCGCGCGCGCCAGACCTGCGCCGATCGCCGCCGGCGGCGTCGTCCCGTCCGCCGACCCCCACACGGTCGACAGGGGCGGGGGGTCGGCACCACCGGGAGTGCGGACGACGAGGGCGTCGCCGTGGACCGGTGCCACCAGCTGGGGCACGGGCAGGGCACGTGGGGCGAGCCAGGTCAGAGCCGGATGCATGTGCCCACGATGGCCTGGACGCCCGCGGCCCCGCCCACGATCTGTGGACGGGGCCGCGGGAGCGGTGCCTGTGGATGGATCAGGCGTCGGCGGACGCCTGTATCTGGGCGAGCCAGGAACGGCGAGCCTCGAGCGCCTCCTGGGCGGTGGCGATCTTCTTGTCGTCGCCGGTGGCCCGGGCCTTCTCGAGGTCCTCCTCGAGGCCGGCGATGGCGTCCTCGAGCTGGGCGAGCATGCCGTCCGCCCTGGCCTTCTTCTCCGGGTCGGACCGGTTCCAGCGCTCGGCCTCGGCGTCGCGGATGGCCTTCTCGACGGCGCGCATGCGGCCCTCGACGCGCTGGATGTCCGCCCGCGGCACCTTGCCCGCCTCCTCCCACTGGTCCTGCAGCGGACGCAGGGCGTTCTTCGCCGCCTCGACGTCCGTAATCGGCAGGAGGGCCTCGGCCTTCGTGAGGATCTCGAGCTTGACCTCGAGGTTGCCCTCGTACTCCTTGTCGATCGCCGCGTTGGCGGCGGTGCGGTTGTCGAAGAAGCGCTGCTGCGCGGTACGGAATCGGTGCCAGAGCTCGTCGTCGACCTTCCTCGAGGCGCGTCCGGCCGCCTTCCACTGGTCCATGAGGTCGCGGTAGGCGCCCGAGGTGGGTCCCCAGTCGGTCGAGCCGGAGAGCTCCTCTGCGCGCGTGATGAGCTTCTCCTTGGCCCGGCGCACCTCGTCCTGGCTGGCGTCGAGCTCGTGGAAGAACGCCTTGCGCTGCTTGTCGAACTGCGTGCGTGCCGCGGAGAAGCGCTTCCACAGCGCGTCCTCGTCCGGCTTGTCGATGCGCGGACCCGAGCGCTGGGCCTTCTTCCAGCTGTCCAGCAGGCCCCGCATCTCCTCGCCGGAGGCCTTCCACCGGGTGTTGGCGGGGTTCTGGGCGGCGATCCCCTCGGCCCGCTCGATGAGCGCGGTGCGCTCGACGAGGGCCTCGGCCTTGGCCTCGGCGCGCGCGACGCGCGCCTTCTCGCGCTCGACCTCGATGACCTGCTCGACGGCGGCCAGTCGCTCGCGCAGCGCCGGCAGGTCCCCGACGGCGGCCGGCTCGGCGAGCTGCTCGGTGAGCTTGCGATGCGTCTGGCCGGCCTCCTTCGGGGTGATGTGGCTCAGGCGCGTCTCGAGGAGCGCGACCTGAGCGGCGAGGTCGAGGTAGCGGCGCACGTACATGCCGAGCGCCTCCTCCTCGGAGCCGCTCGGGAACTGACCCACGATCCGTTCCGAGTCGCCGTCCTTGACGTAGACCGTGCCCTCCTCGTCGACCCGTCCGAAGGCGGCTGCCGCCGCGGCGAGCGCGGGGTCCAGCGCCGGCTGGGGGGCGGCGGGAGCGGCCGCGGCGGCCGGGACCGGTGCGACCGACGGCTTGGCCGGCATCGCCTTCGGCGTCGGCACGGAGCCCGGTGTCGGTGCGGGCGCCCCGCCCGGCCGTGGGCGCGGGGTGGGAGCCGGCGGCGCAGGAGGCGCGTCCGGTGCGTGGGACTCCGGTGCCGCAGCCGCGGGTGCGGGTGCGGGTGGCGCCGGGGCTGCCTCGGGAGCCGGCGATGCTGCCTCGGGTGCCGGTGGTGCCGGTGGTGCCGGGGCTGCCTCGGGTGCCGGGGCTGCCTCGGGTGCCGGGGCTGCCTCGGGTGCCGGGGGTGGTGCCGGGGCTGCCTCGGGTGCCGGGGCTGCCTCCGGACCATGCGCAGTCTCGGGAGCCGGCGGCGCGGGAGGCGCGTCCGGTGCGGGCGGTGCCGGCGCAGTCTCGGGTGCCGGCGGCGCGGGAGGCGCTTCGGGAGCCGGCGCGGTCTCGGGTGCCGGTGGAGCCTCCGACGCAGGCGGTGCGGACGGCGCGTCCGCGGCTGGCCCCGGCCCAGCCTCGGGCGCAGGAGGGCCGGCCTCGGCCGGCTCCGGTGCCGGATGCGCGGCCGCGCGGGCCGATTCCTCCTCGGTGGTCCCGGGCGCCTCGGGGGAGCCGTGGGGCTCCGCGGGTGCGTTCTCGTCGCGGTAGGGCTGATCGCTCACGTCGCTCACTCCATGCCGAGGCCCGCGTGCGGGCGTCGTCGTCACCGCGGCACCGACCTGGTGCGCGGGTCCCCGGCTCGGCAGGGGACCCGGACAGCGTAGTTCGCTCCGCGCATCCGCACCGACACGTGACCGTCCGCGCGCGGGCGAAAGGTTCGAATCCCACCGAGAGTGCAGTCCGGCCCGAGAGGGCCACGCCCGCGAGCTGCGCCCCGGGCCCCGTCTACCCTGGCGGCATGCTCGTCCGCCGCGTCGTCGCCCCGGCCCTCGAGGTCAACACCTTCGTCCTCGCCCCGGCCCAGGACGGCCCGTGCGTCGTCGTCGACCCGGGAGCCGGCTCCGCCGAGCTCCTCGGCCCGGTGCTCGAGCACCTGGGGCTGAGCGTCGGCGCCGTCCTCGTCACCCACGGCCACCCGGACCACGTGTGGGACGCCGCCGCCGTCGCGGACCCCGCCGGCGTCCCCGTGCAGATCGCGGCACCCGACCGGCCCCGCCTGGCGGACCCCGCCGGCGCCGACCAGGTCGGCGAGCTCCTCGGCGGCCAGTTCCCGCTGATCGCAGGCACCCCGTGGCGCCGGCCGGCCGCCGTCCAGCAGATGTCCACCGACCTCCTCACCGGCGGGGGAGCGGCGGTCGTCCCCGCGCTCGGCGTGCGCGGCATCCCCGCCCCCGGGCACACGGCAGGCTCGACGGTGCTGCTGCTCCAGGCCGACGAGCTCGACACCGGCGAGCCCGGCGACCCTGGCCACGTGCGGCTACCGACCCCGACGGTGCCGCACCTGCTGCTGCTCACCGGCGACGTCGTCTTCGCGGGCTCCGTCGGCCGCACCGACCTGCCCGGCGGCGACCCCCGGGCCATGGACGAGACGCTGCGGACCCTCACGCGCGTCGTCGACCCGCGCTCGATCCTCCTGCCGGGCCACGGTCCCGTCACCACCCTGCAGCACGAGCTCGCCACGAACCCCTTCCTCTCCTGAGACCTGGCCGGCCGATCGACATCGGGCAAGGCCCGGAGCGTGCGCGATGGGAGCAGACGCACACCGCCGGGCCACCCGACGCGGCCGCACCGCACGGGCGGGGGCGACCATCGGTGGAACAATCGGGCCCATGGCTCGTACCCCCTCGTTGTCCGGATTCCCCGAATGGCTGCCCGACGGACGTCTCGTCGAGAACCACGTCCTGGACACGCTGCGGCACACCTTCGAGCTGCACGGGTTCGCGCCGATCGAGACCCGTTCCGTCGAACCGGTCGAGCAGCTCCTGTCCAAGGGCGAGACCTCCAAGGAGATCTACCTCCTCAGCCGTCTCCAGGCCGACGACGACGCCGCCGGCGATCCCGCGTCCGGCACCGACCGGCGGCTCGGGCTGCACTTCGACCTCACGGTCCCGTTCGCGCGCTGGGTCGTCGAGCACGCCGGGGACCTGACGTTCCCGTTCCGCCGCTACCAGATCCAGAAGGTCTGGCGCGGGGAGCGCCCCCAGGACGGCCGGTTCCGCGAGTTCACCCAGGCCGACGTCGACGTCGTCGGCGACGGCGCGCTGGCCGAGCACCACGAGGCCGAGCTCGCCCTCGTCATGGCCGAGGCCCTCGCCGCCCTGCCGGTGCCGCGCGCCGTCGTCCGCGTCAACAACCGCAAGCTCTCCCAGGGCTTCTACTCCGGCATCGGGCTCACCGACGTCGAGGCCGTGCTGCGGTCGATCGACAAGCTCGACAAGATCGGTCCCGAGGCCGTGGCGGCGCTGCTGGCCGACGAGGCGGGTGCGAGCGAGCAGCAGGCCGAGCAGGCCCTGCGGCTCGCCGGGATCCGCGGCACCGCGTCCGAGGTCGAGGAGCAGGTCCGCGCCCTCGGCGTGCGCACGGACCTCCTCGACGAGGGGCTCGACTCCCTGCTCGCCGTGCTGTCGTCCGCCGAGCGCCGCCGCCCGGAGGCCGTCGTCGGGGACTTGTCGATCGCCCGGGGCCTCGACTACTACACGGGGACCGTCTACGAGACGACCCTGCTCGGCCACGAGGACCTCGGCTCGATCTGCTCCGGCGGACGGTACGACTCCCTCGCCACCGCCGGCTCCCGGACCTTCCCGGGGGCAGGACTGTCGATCGGCGTCTCCCGCCTGGTCGCCCGCATCCTCGGCGCCGACCTGGCGCGCGCGTCCCGTCCGGTGCCCAGCGCCGTGCTCGTCGCGGTCGCCGACGAGGACCACCGCGGCGCGTCCGACGACGTCGCCGCGGCACTGCGGGCCCGCGACATCCCCGTGGAGGTGGCCCCGAGCGCGGCGAAGTTCGGCAAGCAGATCCGCCACGCCGACCGGCGCTCGATCCCGTTCGTCTGGTTCGTCTCGGGCGACGGCCACGAGGTCAAGGACATCCGCTCCGGCGAGCAGGTCGCCGCCGACCCCGCCACCTGGGAGCCGCCGGCCGGTGACCGCCGGCCGACGGTCGCGCCCACCGTCGAGGACGGCCGGTGAGCCTGCCCGCAGGCACCGGCGCCGCGGCACGGCGCGTCCTCGCGGCACTCACCGAGCTGCGTGAGGTCCTCGGCGCCGTGCGGCTCCCGCTGGCCACACCGGTCGCCGCGGGCGCGCGCACCCAGGCGCAGCGGGTCACGCAGCAGCTCGACGACTACGTGCTCGCGCGGTACTCCCGGATCGACGCGCCGCTTCTCGCCGTCGTGGGCGGTTCGACCGGTGCCGGCAAGTCGACCCTGGTCAACGCCCTCCTCGGCGCACCGGTGACCAGCGCGTCCGCCATCCGCCCGACCACGCGCCGGCCGCTGCTCGTCCACCACCTTCTCGACGAGGAGTGGTTCGCGGGCGACCGGGTGCTGCCCGGGCTCGCCCGCGTGCACGTCTCCGGCGACGCCGCGCCGACGCCCGCCGGCGAGGGCACCCACGGCGAGCTCGAGCTGCGCGTCTCGGACCGGGTGCCGCCGGGCCTGGCGGTCCTCGACGCACCGGACATCGACTCGGTGGTCGAGGACAACCGCCGCCTCGCCGGCGAGCTCCTCGCCGCGGCGGACCTGTGGGTGTTCGTCACGACCGCCGCCCGATACGCGGACGCCGTGCCGTGGGAGCTCCTCGCCGAGGCCGCCGCCCGACGCATCGTCGTCGCCGTCGTCCTCAACCGCGTGCCGCAGGGGGTGTCGGGGGAGGTCCGCCACGACCTCTCCGCGCGGCTCGCCGCCGCGGGCCTCGGCCGGGCGCCCCTGTTCACCGTCGCCGAGGTGCCGATCCCGGACGGCGGGCTCCTGCCGGACATGGACGTCGCACCGCTGCGCGCCTGGCTCGGCGGCATCGCCACCGACTCCGCCTCGCGCGCCGCGGTCGCCCGGGCCACGCTCGGCGGCGCCGTCGACGACCTCGTCCGGCGCACCGCCACGGTCGGCGAGGGCGCGCGGGAGCAGTCCGTCGTCGTCGACCGCCTGCGTGAGGACGTCGAGACCGCGTACGACGCGGCGGAGGAGCGGGCGATCGCGGCCGCCGGCGACGGCTCGATGCTGCGCGGCGAGGTGCTCGCCCGGTGGCAGGAGCTCATCGGGACCGGGGAGCTCATGCGCGCCCTGGAGTCCCGGGTCGGCCGCATCCGCGACCGCATCGTCTCCGCACTCACCGGCAAGGGGTCTCCGGTCGAGCCCGTCACCGAGGCGATCGAGACCGGGATGCTCGCCGTCCTCGTCGAGGAGGTCCGTCGCGCGTCCGCCGAGGCCGAGCGGGCCTGGCTGCGCGAGCCGGCCGCCCGTGAGCT
Organism: Georgenia sp. Z2081; assembly: GCF_055326445.1. NCBI lineage: Bacteria > Bacillati > Actinomycetota > Actinomycetes > Allobogoriellales > Allobogoriellaceae > Georgenia > Georgenia sp. Z2081. Next base: position 122,067 of record NZ_JBUZNK010000009.1, on the reverse strand, counting down.
CGTGCGCGCCGCCGTCGCCCACCGGCCGGACGACGAGGCGATCCGTGCCCGCGCCGCCGACGAGGTGCGCGCCTGGCAGTCCGCCCTGCTCGACCTCGTGCGTGAGGAGGGCGCCGACCGCCGGCAGACCGCCCGCGCGCTGTCCTTCGGCGTCAACATCCTCGGCGCCGCCCTCATGGTCGCGGTCTTCGCGTCGACGGCGTTCATCCCGACCGGCGCCGAGGTGGCCGTCGGCGGCGGCACGGTGGTCGTCGCACAGAAGATCCTCGAGGCCGTCTTCGGCGACGACGAGGTCCGGCGCATGGCCGAGCGCGCCCGCGAGGACCTCGCGGGGCGCATCCGCGGCCTTCTCGCCGAAGGGGCGCGCCACTTCACGGACCAGCTGGACGCACTCGGTGTCGACGAGGCCCTGGCGGACCGGATCGACTCCGCCGCCCGGGCGGTCGCCGACGCGCGCCGCGCGGAGAACGCCCGATGAGCGCGAGGCGCCGCGGCAGGCGCGCACGGGACACCGGGGACCTGGCGACCGACCTGACGCACCTGCGCACCGCCGTCGAGGCCGCGCGCGGCCACCTGCCCGCCGACGTGCTCGACCGGGCCGACGTCGTGCTCACGCGCGCCGGCGAGCGCGGCAGCCTCGCCCCCGGCACCACGGTGGCGGCCCTGCTGGGCGCGACCGGCTCGGGGAAGTCCTCCCTGGTCAACGCCCTCGCCGGCGCGCCGGTGGCGCGCGTGGCCCCCACGCGTCCGACGACGCAGCGCCCGCACGCCGTCACCTTCGCGCCCGGGCCGGACGGGTCGGCCGCGACCGCCGAGCTGCTCGACTGGCTGGACGTCCCCGAGCGGACGCCCGCCGGCGGTCATGACGAGCGCACGGCCGGGCTCGTCGTGCTCGACCTGCCCGACATCGACTCCACCGCCGCCGCGCACCGGGAGTTGGCCACCCAGCTGGCCGAGCGCGTCGACGTCCTCGTCTGGGTGCTCGACCCGCAGAAGTACGCCGACGCCGTGGTGCACCGGGAGTTCCTCGCGCCCATGGCGCGGCACGCCGACGTCACGCTCGTCGTGCTCAACCACGCCGACACGCTCTCCGGCGGGGCCCGGGACGCCGTCGTCGACGACCTGCGGCGGCTGCTCGCCGACGACGGTCTGGGCGGCGTCCCGGTGCTGCTGACCTCCGCACGCACGGGCGAGGGCGTCGCCGAGCTCGCCGGTGCCGTCGCGGACCAGGCCGCGTCCCAGGTGGCCGCCCACGCCCGGCTGCGCGCCGACGCCGCGACCGTCGCCGAGGAGCTCGCAGTGGCGGCGGAGCTGGACGCCGCGGAGCCGGGCAGGTCGCCCGCGGCCGACGAGCGCCAGGTCGTGGCCGCGGCCTCCGACGCCGCCGGGGTCCCGGTGGTCACGCGCGCGGCCGCGGCCGCCTACCGTCGCCGGGCCGGTCGGCACGTCGGGTGGCCGCCCGTGCGGTGGGTCAGCCGCCTGCGGCCCGACCCGCTGCGCCGCCTGCACCTGGGGGAGCGGGGCGGAGCGGGGCGCGTGACGTCCCTGCCGCCCGCGGGACCGGCACAGGTCGCCTCGCTGACGACGGCCGTGCGCCGCCACGTCGAGGCCCGGGCCGGGGGCATGCCCGACGCGTGGCGTGCTGACGTCGGCGCGGACGTCGAGGGCCGGGTCCCGGGACTGCTCGAGCAGGTCGATCCCGAGATCGGTGCCGTGGACCTCGGCCAGGGCAGGCGCCCGGCGTGGTGGCGCGTGCTCGGCCTGATCCAGTGGGTGCTGATCGGGGCCGCGGTGGCCGGAGGGGTGTGGCTCGGGGCTCTCGCCGTCATGGGCTACCTGCAGATGCCGGCACCGGACACGCCCGACTGGCGCGGCTGGCCGGTGCCGACCCTGCTGCTCCTCGGCGGCGTGCTCGCCGGGCTGCTCGTGTGGGTGCTCGGCTCGTGGCTCGCGCGCATCGGCGCGCGGCGCCGCGCGGGAGCGGTGCGCAGGCGACTACGGAGCGTGATCGCCGAGCGCGTGCGCGCGGACGTCACGGAGCCGCTCGACGCGCACCTCGCGAGGTTCGAGGAGTTCAGCTCGGCCGTGCGCGCGCTGCGCTGACCGGCCGCCGGCGTCGAGGTCGTGCCGCGTGCGCCGAGGTCGTGCCTCGCAGGCACGATCTCGGCGGGTACCGCACGACCTCGCCGGCGGACCCGGTCGATGCGGGGGCGAGCGACCGGCCGACGGTCAGTACCGCGCCTGGCGGGGCCGCGACGGCGAGGTGGAGCGCCGGTCGTCGCGCCCGGGGCGGCGGTCCGAGCCCCTGCCGGCGGGCCGATGCCCGCCCTTCGGGCCGGAGTCCTCACGCAGGTTGAGGCGGCGGCCCCCGACGACGGCGCGGGCGAGCTTCTCGCGCGAGCGGGAGTCCAGGTCGGCGCTCACCTCGACGAGGCTGAAGCTGGGGAAGATGTCGATCTTGCCGATGTCGCCGCCGCGCAGCGAGGACTCCCCGGTCAGCGCGCCGACGATCGCGGCCGGCCGGACGCCGTCGCGGTGCCCGACGTCGACCCGGTAGGTCGTCCCGTCGCCGGCGCCGCGCGGGCGCCGGGCCACCCGGCCCTTCGGCTCGCGGCCGTCCTCGAAGCGGGCGCTGAGGAACTCGCCCTGCTCGTCGACGTTCTCCTCGCGTCGCGTGCGGCCGCGTCGGTCGCCCGCGCCGGACGACCCGGGACGGTCGTCCTTCCAGCTCTTGTCCCGCTGCTTGCGCGCGGGCAGGGCGAGCTGGTCGGGCTCGGACTCCGAGCGCGGGCGCGGCCCGGAGTCGCCGACGGCCAGCGCGAGCAGGGTGGCGGCGACCTCGGCCGGGTCGGCCGGGGCGCTGACGCCCATGGCCTCGGTGAGGAGCGTGCGGTACATCTCGAGGCGGCCCGCGTCGTGCCGCTCGGAGGTCTTGAGGAGGATCGTGCGCGCCTTGTGGGCGGAGACGTCCGCGGGCGTGGGGATGACGGCCTCGGTGAGAGTGGCGTTCGTGGCCCGCTCGATCTGGCCGAGGCGGCCGCGCTCGCGCGGCGTGAGGAACGTCAGGGCGCGGCCCGTGCGCCCGGCCCGGCCGGTGCGGCCGATGCGGTGGACGTAGGAGTCGGTCTCCCGGGGCACGTCGTAGTTGACGACGAGGCCGACGCGCTCGACGTCGAGCCCGCGGGCGGCGACGTCGGTGGCGACGAGGACGTCGAGCGTGCCCTCGCGGAGCCGCTCGACGATGCGCTCGCGCTCCTTCTGCGGGACGTCGCCGGACAGGGCGGCCGCCTGGACGCCGCGGCCCTGGAGCTCGATCGCGACCTCCTCGACCTGCGCCTTGGTGCGGACGAAGACGATGGCGGCATCGGCGTCGGAGACGGCCAGGATGCGGGCGAGCGCTCCGGTCTTGTGCCGGAACGGCACGACGGCGTAGGTCTGCTCGATGTTCGCCACCGTGCTCGCCGGCGGGGTGACCGAGACGTGCGCCGGGTCGGTCATGTGCGTGGCGGCGACGCGTCGGATCGCGGTCGGCATCGTGGCCGAGAACAGGGCGGTGCGCCGGTCGGTCGGCACGTGCGACGCGATCGACTCGACCTCCTCGGCGAAGCCCATCCGCAGCATCTCGTCGGCCTCGTCGAGCACGAGGAAGCGCACATGCGTGAGGTCCAGCGAGCCGCGCTCGATGTGGTCGATGACGCGGCCGGGCGTGCCGACGACGACCTGCGCGCCGTCCTTGAGCCCGCGCAGCTGCGGCGTGTACGACGAACCGCCGTAGATCGGCAGCACCTGCAGCCCCGGCATGCGGTGCGCGAAGTCGGCGATCGCGTCGCCCACCTGGACGGCGAGCTCGCGGGTCGGGGCCAGCACGATGGCCTGGACCTTGCGCAGACCCGGGTCGACGGCGGCGAGCAGGGGCAGACCGAACGCGGCCGTCTTGCCGGTGCCGGTCTGGGCGACCCCGACGACGTCCCGACCGCTCATGAGCACGGGGATCGTGCGGGCCTGCACGTCGGTCGGTGCGACGAACCCCAGGTCCTCGACGGCGCGGAGCAGGTCGGTCGGCAGGCCGAGCGTGGCGAAGGTGGCGGGGCGCTCCTCGCGCTCTGCCGGTGCCTCGGCGGCGGGTGCGTCGGTCTCCTGCGCGGCGGACGCCTTGACGCTCGAGGTCTCCTCGACCTGCGGCGCCTGGTCGGCGCCGTTCTGGGGCGAGGCGTGCTCGGTGTCGGGGACGGTGGCGCCCTCGGTGTCGTGGGCAGGGTCTGCGGCGTGATCGGGCAAGAATTCTCCTCGGGGTGCGGCGAGCGGGGCGCCCAGGACGGGGCGCGTGCCGCACAGTGCCCGGAAGTCGTCCGCGCCTTGTGCGTCGGAGAGAAGAGTGGGGCGTGCACGGCCATGGATGGCGCGCTCGACCCCAGACGTTACCGGGCGGGCGCCGTTGGCGGGTGGTCGAGCCCCGGTGAGAACCGGCACAACGACGCCGTTGTGCCCGGTCAGGCGGGCGAGGTCCCCGGCGTCGCTCGGCCGCCGAGGGCGCCCCCGGTCGCTCCGGTGGCCCGGGGCCTCCCGGTCAGCCGGGCGAGGTCGCCAGCGTCGACCGGTCGCCCTGCGAGCGGTAGGACGCGGTGGCCGACAGCAGTGCGAGCGCGAGGCCGATGCCGAGCGCAGCGACGTAGGGGACCTGTCCCAGGGCGCCGGGCGGGGCGACGGCCACGGCGACCCCGGTGAGCGCGACGAGGACCGCGGGCCCGAGGGCGTCGGCGATCTGGAGGTGCGCGCTGACCTCGCCCTGGCGCGCCCGCGGGGTCCAGCCGAGCGCGAGCACCGAGGAGGAGGACATGGCGAGCCCGATGCCGCCGCCGGCGACGACCCAGGAGACGATCGTCAGCCAGGCGGGCACGTCCGGCCACGAGGTGGGGATCGCGACGGCGATGCCGGCCGCCAGCATCGACGACCCGATCCACGGCAGCCGCGCGCGCGTCGCCTCGGTCCGCACGCGCGCCGCGACCACGGAGGCCGCGCCCCACGACAGGGAGCCGACGGTCAGCACGCTGCCGGCCGACATGGCGCCCCAGCCGTGCTGCTCCTGCAGGAGCAGCACGAGGTAGACCTGGGTCGCGACGTAGGCGCCGTTGAGCAGCGCCCGGCCCGTGACGAGCGCGGGCACGCGCGCTCGGAGCCGGAGCGCGCCGCCGGGCAGGAGGCGGGGGAGGCAGGCGAGCAGCACGAGCGTGCCGAGCCCGAGGAGGACCCAGTCGGACGCCGTGAGCCCGACGCCCTCGCCGGGGGCCGAGCCCGCCGACTGCAGCAGCGCGGCCCCGATCCCGGCCCCGACGGCGACGAGGATCGCGGCGCCGCCCCGGTCGCCCGGCGCGGAGCGCCGCTGCTTGCCGGGGGCCGAGCCCCGCTGCTCGCCCGGCGTGGAGGCCGGGCGGGCCCTCGGCGCGTCCGACCCGTTCGGCGTAGCGGCGCGCGCAGCCGCCTCGTCGCGGCGGAGGCGGGCGAAGACGGCGAGGACGAGGAACATCGCCGGCACCGCGACGGCCGCGATGCCGAGGAACACCCACCGCCAGGACACGTGGTCCGCGAGGAACCCGGCCAGCAGCGGCCCGACCAGCGAGGGCACGACCCACGCCGCGGAGAAGGCCGCGAAGAAGCCCGGGCGCCGCCGGGCGGGGACGACGGTCCCCACGAGCACGTACAGCGGGACGATGACGAGCGCGCCGCCCACGCCCTGGACCGCCCGGCCGAGCACGAGCAGCCACATGTCCGGGGCGAGGCCCGCGAGCGCGAGGCCGGTGATGAAGGTGACGATGCCGGTGACCAGGGCGGTCCGGGTCCCGCCCGCGTCGCACCACCTGCCGGCGGCCGTCGTCGTGGCGACCTGGGTGGCGAGCGTGATGCCGTAGGCGAGCGCGTAGAGCTGTCCGCCGTCGAGCGCCCGGGAGACCGTCGGCATGGCCGTCGCCACGGCGAGGGCCTCGAAGGCGACGAAGGTGATGAGCGCGATCGAGACGACGAGGAGGAGCCGGATCGTCCTCACGTCGGTGTGTTCCGCGAGATCGTCGCCCGCCTCAGCACTCACTCGCGCATCGTCGCCCCGCGGGGGGCGGCCGGACAACTCACCGGTGCGTGAGACGTACCATCGGGGGCGGCCCCCGCCCGTCTCGCGGGGTGCACCCCGACGGAAGGACCCCTCGTGCTCCGCACGCGCCCCGCAGGAACTCTCACCGCCGCCGACGCCGGCACGACCGTCACGCTCGCCGGCTGGGTCGATCGACGCCGCGACCACGGCGGCGTCGCGTTCCTCGACCTGCGGGACTCCTCGGGCATCGCCCAGGTCGTCGTCCGTGACGAGGACGTCGCCCACGAGCTGCGCAGCGAGTTCGTCGTCCAGGTCACCGGCGAGGTCTCCGTGCGCCCCGAGGGCAACGCCAACCCCGAGCTCGCGACCGGCGAGATCGAGGTCATCGCCACGGAGCTCACCGTGCTCAACAGCTCGGCGCCGCTGCCGTTCCAGGTCTCGGACCACGCGGGCGACTCGGGCGCCGTCGGCGAGGAGGCACGCCTCCGCCACCGCTACCTCGACCTGCGCCGCACCGGCCCGGCCGCCGGCATCCGCCTGCGCTCGAAGGTCAACCAGGCCGCGCGGCGCGTGCTCGACGCGCAGGACTTCGTCGAGATCGAGACCCCCACGCTCACCCGGTCCACCCCGGAGGGGGCCCGCGACTTCATCGTGCCCGCCCGCCTGGCGCCGGGCTCCTGGTACGCGCTGCCGCAGTCGCCGCAGCTGTTCAAACAGCTGCTCATGGTCGGCGGGATGGAGCGGTACTACCAGATCGCCCGCTGCTACCGGGACGAGGACTTCCGGGCCGATAGGCAGCCGGAGTTCACCCAGCTCGACGTCGAGATGAGCTTCGTCGACCAGGACGACGTCATCGGCGTCGCCGAGGAGATCCTCGCCGAGCTGTGGGCGCTCATCGACGTGGCGATCCCGCGCCCGATCGCGCGGATGACCTACGCCGAGGCGATGCGGCGGTTCGGCTCGGACAAGCCGGACCTGCGGTTCGGCGTCGAGATCACCGAGCTGAAGGAGTTCTTCGCCGACACCCCGTTCCGCGTGTTCCAGTCCCCCTACGTGGGCGCCGTCGTCATGCCCGGCGGGGCGAGCCAGCCGCGCCGCACGTTCGACGCCTGGCAGGACTGGGCCAAGCAGCGCGGCGCGAAGGGCCTCGCCTACGTGACGATCGCCGAGGACGGCACCCTGGGCGGACCGGTCGCCAAGAACATCTCCGAGGCGGAGCGGGCCGGGCTCGCGGCCGCGGTCGGCGCCGAGCCGGGGGACTGCGTCTTCTTCGCCGCCGGCGAGCAGACGCCCTCGCGCGCCCTGCTCGGTGCGGCGCGGCAGGAGATCGCGGCGCGCACCGGCCTGATCGACTCCGGCGCGTGGGCGTTCGTGTGGGTCGTCGACGCGCCGCTGTTCAAGCCGGTCGCCGAGGCCCTGGACGAGGGCGACGTCGCCGTCGGCGGCGGACGCTGGACGGCCGTGCACCACGCCTTTACGTCCCCGACCCCGGAGTGGATCGACCGCTTCGAGGAGGACCCGGGCGAGGCGCTGGCCTACGCGTACGACATCGTCTGCAACGGCAACGAGATCGGCGGCGGCTCGATCCGTATCCACCGCCGCGACGTCCAGCAGCGCGTGTTCGACGTCATGGGCATCGGTGAGGACGAGGCGCAGGAGAAGTTCGGCTTCCTCCTGGACGCCTTCCAGTTCGGCGCGCCCCCGCACGGCGGCATCGCGTTCGGTTGGGACCGGATCGTCGCGCTCCTGCACGGGGTGGACTCGATCCGCGAGGTCATCGCCTTCCCCAAGACCGGCGGCGGCTACGACCCGCTGACCGGCGCGCCCGCACCCATCACGGACGACCAGCGCGCCGAGGCCGGCGTCGACGCCGAGCCCGAGGACGAGGAGCAGGACCAGGCCGGGGCGGGCAGCAGCGAGCCGACGGGCGGTACCGGCGCGCCGTCCGCACGAGCGTGACCGACGCGCACGAGGGCTTCCTCGACGGCGACCTGTTCTACCGGGCGCAGGCCGCGCGGATCGGCGCCTCGCCGCTGGCCCAGACGGCCACGGCGGGCGTCGGCGTGGGACCCGACCCGAACGGCGGGGGCCGGCGCGTGCTCGCCTCCGGCGACGTCGATCAGATCGTCGACCTGCTCATCGCCCACCCGGTCGCCGACCTGGCCTCCGCCCAGGCGCCGCTCGGGACGCTGGCCGAGCTGCGGCGTCGGGCCGAGGCGGAGGCGGACGCCCGGACGGCCCTCGCGCCGTGGCTCGCCATGACCACGGGACGGGCCTGGGACCTGCTCGCGATCCACGAGGCGCCCGAGACGAGGCCCGGTGAGGAGGCGGTGCTCCGCCTCGAGCAGGTCGAGGCGGACCGCGTCGTTCGCGACGTCCTCGCCGAGGCATACCCGGACACGTGGGCGCTCCGGCACCTCGAGGAGCACACGTGGACCGGCTACGTGCGCGACGGCGAGTGGCTGGCCGTCATGGCGTCCCGGCGCGCGCCCGTCCAGGGCGGAGGAGAGGTCGCCGTGCTCTCGGGCCTGGGCACGCGCCCGGCCCACCGGGGCCAGGGCGTCGGCTCGGCGCTCACGTGCGCGATCACGAGGCGCGAGCTCGCCGCAGGCGCGCGCGTCGTCCAGCTCGGTACGTGGGCCGACGTCGTCGGGCCCAGGCGCCTGTACGAGTCGCTCGGCTTCCGGCTCGTCCAGCAGGTGGAGAACATCGCGCCGGCCGACCCCGCCTGACCGATCGTTCAGGCCGTGCCGAGGGCCTGGCTCGGGAACGGGGCGACGGCACGCGCCCGCGGGCGCGCGACGCGCCCCGACGACCGGTGGCAGGATGAGGCGATGGTGCGCCACCTCGACATCCACCCCACGGACCCGCAGCCGCGGAAGATCGCCCAGGCCGTCGACGTCCTGCGTCAGGGCGGTCTGGTCGCCTATCCCACGGACTCGGGGTACGCGCTCGGCGCGACGCCGGGCAACAAGGACGCGATCGAGCGGATCACGCAGCTCCGGCGCCTGGACAAGAAGCACCACTTCACGCTCGTGTGCCACGACTTCGCCCAGCTCGGTTCGGTCGTCATCGTCGACAACTCCGACTTCCGGCTCATCAAGTCGCTCACGCCCGGGCCGTACACCTTCATCCTCACGGCCACGAAGGAGGTGCCGCGGATGATGGTCCACCCCAAGAAGCTCACCGTCGGCGTGCGCATCCCCGACCACCCCGTCTCCCTGGCGCTCGTGCGCGAGCTGGGGGAGCCGATCCTGTCCTCCACCCTGATCCTCCCGGACGCGGAGGAGCCCATGTCGGAGGGCTGGGTCGTGGCCGAGGAGATCGGCCACGCGCTCGACGCCGTCGTCGACTCCGACGTCACCTCGACCGAACCCACGAGCGTGCTCGACCTCAGCGAGGGGGACGTGCGCGTCGCGCGGGTGGGCGCCGGGGACGTCAGCCGGTTCGAGTGAGCAGGGACCGACGCACGGACCACCGAGCCCCGGCGGGCGTCACGAGTCCCGACGTGCGTCGTCGCTCTCGGCGGGTGCGCCGATCGCGCCGGCGATGCGCTGCTCGAAGGCGTCGGTGGCCGCGGTCGGCAGCACGACGAGTCCGCTGAGCTCGCGGGTGGCGCGCCGGTAGGCCGTCTGCCGCTCCGCATAGGTGGCCGAGGGGTCGTCGGCGAGCGAGAGGAACTTCTTGGCACGGACGAGCGCCTGCTGCTCGGTCACGGAGAACGCCGAGGCCTGACGCCGCCGCGCCTCCTGCTCGGCGACGTCGAACGCGGTCTCGTACCGGCGCACCGCGTCCCGGTACTCGGCGAGCAGCTCCGCGTCGACCGGCTCGTCGGCACCGGCGGCGCCGGGAGCACCGTCGGCATCGCCCGGCCGGAGGGCGTCGGCGTCCCGCTTGGCCCGGTGGAAGTCCACGGTCAGCGGTTCGCGCATGTCGGTCATCAGCGGGTGGTCGATGAGCTTGGCGATGTCGAGCTCGTAGTCGAGCCAGCGCTCGTCCACCGCCGCGTGCCGCGCGCGCGTGCGTTCGATCTCCCGCCGGGAGGCCTCGACCCGCTCCGCCTCTGCGTCCCGCGCGCCGTACTTGATCCGCGCGAGCTCGATCTTGTGCTTACGCCTGCGCTTGTCCCACTTGCTGACACCCGTGGCGACGCCACCGACCGCGCCGCCGATGACCCCGCCGAGGGGGAACACCAGCCACCAGTAGCCGGCGATGAAGTCGAAGAGGCCCACGACCGCACTCTAGGGTGCCGCACCTCGGCGCCCGATCGGTGACTCCGAACGCCCGCGCGGCCTGAGAATTGCCGCGCGAACGCCGTTGACCTGGCTTATCATCCTCCGCGTGCCACCCGCCATCCACGCCTCTGCCCTGCGCAAGACGTACGGCGACTTCGTCGCGGTCGACGGGATCGACCTCGAGGTGGCGCCCGGAGAGAGCTTCGGCCTGCTCGGCCCCAACGGCGCCGGCAAGTCGACGACGATGCGCATGATCGGCGGCACGCTGGACCGCTCCGGCGGGGAGCTGAGCGTGCTCGGCATGGACCCGGGCCGGCAGGGCCCCGAGGTCCGCGCCCACCTCGGCGTCATACCGCAGCAGGACAACCTCGACGAGGAGCTCCGGGTCAAGGAGAACCTCGTGATGTACGGCCGGTACTTCGGCATGTCGCGCCGCGAGCTTGCCGCCAAGGCCGACGAGCTGCTCGAGTTCGCCCAGCTCACCGAGAAGTCCCGGGCCAAGGTGCAGTCGCTCTCCGGCGGGATGAAGCGACGCCTGACGATCGCACGGGGGCTGGTCAACGACCCCAAGATCCTCCTGCTCGACGAGCCCACGACCGGCCTGGACCCGCAGGCGCGGCACATCCTGTGGGACCGGCTGTTCCGCCTCAAGGAGGGCGGGACCACGCTCGTCGTGACGACCCACTTCATGGACGAGGCCGAGCAGCTGTGCGACCGGCTCGTCGTCGTCGACCACGGCCGGATCATGGCCGAGGGCTCGCCGCGCGCGCTCATCCGCGAGTACTGCACGCGCGAGGTCGTCGAGCTGCGGTTCGGCTCCGCGCGCAACTCGTCCGTGGTGGCCGAGCTGGCGGATGTCGCCGAGCGCACCGAGGTGCTCCCCGACCGCGTGCTGCTCTACGCCGACGACGGCGAGGCCGTCGTCGAGGAGGTCGCCCGCCGGGGCCTGAGCCCGATCACCTCGCTCGTGCGCAGGTCCTCCCTGGAGGACGTGTTCCTCCGGCTCACCGGCAGGAGCCTCGTTGACTGACCACGAGGACGCCGCCCGGGCAGGAGCCGGGGCGGGGGCGACGACGGGGGTGTCGTCGTCGGGCGGTCCCGACGCGACGGTCGCCACCTCCGCCGGCGCCGACCCCCGCCACCTGGCGATGGCCGCCGCCGCGCGACGCTGGGGCTGGTGGTACCAGACCGAGGCCTGGCTGCGGAGCTTCCGCTACTACGCCTTCTCGGCGCTGATGTACGCCGTCGGGCAGCCGCTCGTCTACATGATCGCCATGGGTATCGGGCTGGGCACGCTCGTCGGCCAGGGCGCGGGCACCGTCGACGGCGTGGACTACCTGACGTTCGTCGCGCCCGCGATCCTCGTCTCGACCGCGGTGATGTCGGTGACCGGCGAGATGACCTACCCCGTGATGACCGGGTTCAAGTGGCAGCGGCTCTACCACGCGCCCGCCGCGACGGCGATGAGCCCCGGGCACATCGCGCACGGCCACTTCGTCGGCGTCATGCTCCGGTTCGCCGCCCAGTGCCTCGTCTTCTGGCTCATCATGCTCGCGTTCGGCGCCACGTCGTCGCCGGCCTCGGTGCTCCTCGTGCCGATCGGCGTGCTGGCCGCCGCGGCGTTCGGTGCACCGGTGCAGGCGTACGCGTCGACGCTCGAGGACGAGGGCTTCCAGTTCTCGGCGATCCAGCGCTTCGTCGTCATGCCGATGTTCCTCTTCGCGGGCACGTTCTTCCCGCTCACCGTGATGCCCGTGTACCTCCAGTGGATCGGTTGGCTCTCCCCGGTGTGGCACGGCAGCCAGCTGGCCCGGGTGGTCTCCTACGGCGCCGACGTCGCCCCGTGGCTCATCGCCGCGCACGTCGCGTTCCTCGTGGCGTGCACGGCCCTCGGGCTCGTGTGGTCCCGGCGGTCCTACACGCGCAGGCTCTCCTCATGAGCGCGCGGTCCATGATCCGCTCGCTGTGGGCGGGCAACACCGGGGCGGTCGTCGAGCGCGGGTTCACCGTGGTGCTCGCCCAGAACTGGATCATCCTCGTCTCCGGCTTCTTCGAGCCCGTGCTCTACCTGCTGGCGATGGGGATCGGCATGGGCGGCCTCGTCGGCGAGGTCGTCGGCCCCGGCGGGCAGGCGGTCGAGTACGCCGTCTACATCGCCCCGGCGCTGCTGGCCACCTCCGCGATGAACGGCGCCATCTACGACTCGACCTTCAACGTCTTCTTCAAGCTCCGCTTCGCCAAGCTGTACCAGGCGATGCTGCAGACGAGCCTCGGTCCCCTCGACGTGGCGCTCGGCGAGATCGTCATGGCCCTGTTCCGTGGGTTCCTCTACGCGTGCGGGTTCCTCGGCGTCATGGCCCTCATGGGCCTGGTGACCAGCTGGTGGGCGCTGCTCATGGTGCCCGCGGCCGTCCTCGTCGCCTTCGGTTTCGCCGCGATCGGCATGGGGATCACGAGCTTCATGACGAGCTTCCAGCAGATGGACGTCATCGGGTTCGTCATGCTCCCGATGTTCCTGCTCTCCGCCACGCTCTACCCGATCGACGTCTACCCCGAGGCCGTGCAGTGGCTCGTCCAGGCGCTTCCGCTGTGGCACGGCGTCGAGCTGATGCGCCACCTGGGCGTCGGACACGTCGACTGGGCCACGCTCGGGCACCTCGGCTACTTCGTGGCGATGGTGGGCGCGGGGCTGTGGCTGACGACCGTGCGGCTGCGCGCCCTGTTCCTGCGCTGAAGGCGCCGGCTCGTCCGGCACCGGCAGGGGGACGGTGGCGAGGTCGTGCCGGAGGTGGTGAGGTCGTGCCTGCGGAGCACGATCTCGCCATGTGCGGCACGACCTCGGCGCAGGTGGGGACCGGACCGGGCGGCCCCGCGGTCAGGGCTGCGGGTCCTCGGCGTCGTAGTCGAGGAACTTCCTCTGGAGGGCCACGACCGCGGCGAGGGCGAGGACGCACGCAACACCGGCGGCCACGAGCGCCCAGCCCTCGCCGGTGACCGTGGCGAGCGAGCCGAGGAGGAACTCGCCCAGGCGGGGCCCGCCGGCGACCACGACGATGAAGATGCCCTGGAGCCGGCCGCGCAGGTGGTCGGGGGTGGCGACCTGCAGGATCGTGGTCCGGAAGACCATGGCGATGGAGTCCGCCGAGCCGGACACCGCGAGCGCGACGCACACGAGCACCAGCGCCCACGGCGCGCCGAGATGCCCACCCAGGAGCACGGCCGCCCCGGCGAGCGCGACGGCCACCCCGTAGGAGCCCACCGCCGCCACCGTGCCCACACCCTGCCGGCGCACCCGTCCCACGGGACCGGAGAACGTCAGCGCGAGCAGCGCCCCCGCGGCGATGGCGGCCGAGAGCACGCCGGTCGTCCCCTCGGTGCCGCCGAGCCCGACGATCGCCACCGCCGGCAGGAGGGCGCGGGGATTCGCCAGCACCATGGCGCAGAAGTCCGTGAGGAACGTCATCCGGATGTTGGGTGCGGTGGCGAGGAAGCGCACGCCGTCGGCGACCGAGCGCAGCCCGGGCATGCGCGCCCGCACGCCCGCGACCGAGCCCTGCGGCGGCACGGGCGGCAGCGTCCACATCCCCCACATCGCCACCGTGTAGAGCAGGGCGTCGCCGAGGTAGGTCATCGTGTAGCCGACGTGCTCGACCATGAACCCGGCGAGCAGCGGGCCCACGAACATCGACCCGGACATGACGATGGCGTTGAGCGCGTTCGCCGCCGGCAGCTGGTGGGGCGGCAGCAGACGGGGATAGATCGCGGAGCGCGCGGGGGAGACGATCGCGAAGCCCGTCGAGTGCAGGACCACGAGCCCGTAGAGGACCCACGTCTCGGTATTGCCGAGCGCGGCCTGCGCCACGTTGAGCCCACCGGTCACCCACAGCAGGACACCGCCGGCGAGAGCGACCTTGCGCCGGTCGAACACGTCGACGACGGCGCCGCCGTACAGGCCGACGACGACAATGGGCACGAGCGCGAACAGCCCGACGAGCCCGACCGACATCGACGAGCCGGTCAGCGCGAACAGCTGCAGCGCGATCGCGGTCGTGGCGAGCTGGGCGCCGAGGGCGGACGCCAGCTGGCCGACCCACAGGTGCCGGTAGGGGACCGACTCGCGCAGCGGCGTGAGGTCGAGGAGGAGCCGCACCTCAGTGCTCGATCGAGAAGCGCTCGTAGAGCCGCCTCAGCGGGGCCGGCGCCCACCAGTTCCAGCGGCCGAGCAGCGTCATCGTGGCGGGCACGAGCAGCAGCCGCACGAGGGTCGCGTCGAGGAGGACGGTGAGCGCGAGCCCGAGCCCGACCTGCTGGATCGCGTCGATCTCCCCGAGGGCGAACCCGAGGAACACGGCGATGATGATCGCCGCCGCGGAGGTGATGATCCGCCCCGAGCGCTGCAGCCCCCGCTCGACGGCGAGGTCGTTGTCCCCAGTTGAGTCCCAGTACTCCTTGATGCGCGCCAGGAGGAAGACCTCGTAGTCCATCGCGAGCCCGAACCCGAAGGCGACGATGATCGCCACCACGTACGTCTCCAGGCCGGCGTGCGGCTCGGACAGGCCGATGAGGCTCGATCCCGTCTCGGACGTGAAGAGCCAGGTGGTCAGCCCGAGCGACGCGGCGATCGAGAGGACGTTGATGAGCAGGGCCTTGATCGGGATGAGCAGCGACCCGGTCATGAGGAACAGCAGGACGAACACGGCCAGGACGACGACGCCGGCCGTCAGCGGGAGCCCGTCGACCAGGGAGTCGGTGAAGTCAATCTGCGCTGCCGCCGTCCCGCCGGTGAAGGTCTCGAACCCCGGGTCGACGGCGCGGATCTCCTCCGTGGCGGCGACGCCCGTGGCGTCGCCCGGGTCGTCGGTGGCGAGCGTGATGGTGACGAGCGACCGGCCGTCGTCCAGGACGCTCGGCGTCCCGACGGACTCCACACCGTCGATCGCCTCGACCGCCTCGGCCCACGCGCCGAGCTCGTCGGGCGCGGCGTCGGCCACCGTGTAGGCGTCGGCGAACCCGAGCGCGGGATAGTCCTCGGCGAGCACCTGCAGCGCCTGCCCGGTGTCGGTGTCGGTCGGGACCATCTCGACCGACGACGAGCGCAGCGTCATGTTCGCCAGCGGGGAGACGGCCACGGCGAGGAGTGCGGTGACCCCGACGAGGATCGCCCAGGGATGGCGGTGGACGAACCGGGCGAGCCTGGAGAACGCGCCCTCGTCGGACCCGGTGTCCCCGAAGGCACGCACGAGGAGCCGGAGCCCCGGGACCTTCGCCAGCGCGGAGCCGCGCGCGAGGCGGTGGCCGGTCAGGACGAGGACCGCCGGGATGAGCGTGATTGCCGCGACGACGGCCAGGAGCACGACGGCGACCGCGCCGGCCGAGATCGTCGTGAGGATGTCGGGACGCATGAGGAGCAGGCCGGCCACGGAGATCGCCACGGTGACGGCGGAGTAGAACACCGTGCGTCCCGCGGTCTCGACGCATCTGCGCACGGCCGCCATCAGCCGCGGGTCGCGGCTCCCGGGCCGGAAGGGCCCCGCGTCGTCGGTCGTCTCGCGGATGCGGGCGACCTCCTCGCGGAAGCGCGAGACCACGAGCAGGCCGTAGTCGATGGACAGGCCGAGCCCCAGGACGGTGACCACGTTGAGGACGAAGGACTGGATCTCCATCCCGTAGGTGAGCGCGAGCAGCGCACCCATGCCGGCGACGATCGACGCGAGCGCACCGATCACGGGCAGCGTCGCGGCGAGGAAGCCGCCGAAGACGACCACCATGATGAGGAGGGCGACCGGCAGCCCGATCGCCTCGCCCCGGATGAGGTCCTCCTGGATCTGGGCGTTGATGGCGTCGACGACGAGCTGGGTCGAGGTGAGGTGGGCGTCCGCGTCCGGTCCGAGGGCGGACAGGTCGGCGGACTCCATGAGCTCCACGACCTCGGCGTGGGTGGCGTCGACGTCGGCGTCGTTGTCGATGGTCGCGATCACCGCGACGCCGTCGCCCTGGGCCGAGACGAACGGGCCGGCCTGCTCGTCGGCGGGACCGCCGGGGAAAGCCGCGGGGGAGACGGCGCGGGAGACGCCCGAGATCTGGTCGAGCTCGGCGGTGAGCGGTCCGAGCACCTGGGCGACGGCGGCCTGGGTCTCGGGGTCGGCCACGTCGATCCCGGTGACGACCATCGTCACGGTGTCGGCGTCGGTCGAGCTGTCCTCCATCGCGCGGGAGGCGATCGTGGACTCGGAGCCCTCGATGACCGGTTCGTCGCCGGCGGCCATCCGGTCGAAGAGCCCGTCGCCGCCGAACCCGGTCAGTGCCCACGTCCCGGCGCCGGCGACGACGAGCACCCAGGCCAGGACGACGAGCTTCGGGAACGAGGTGACCAGTCGGCCCAGTGCGCGGAACACGAGGCTCATGCTCGCACCGCGCGACCGGCCGCACGTACCTGATTGCCGTTGCGGCCACGAGGCGTGCGCCACCCCCGCACGCCCGATGACGGCGGTCCGGATGTGGGACGGGCTCCGTAGGCTGGGGCGGTGGACCTGTTCACCTCCGCCTCGACCACCGACGACGGCACGCCCGCCGCCTCGGCGGGCGCGCCGTTGGCCGTGCGCATGCGGCCGGCGAGCGCGGACGAGGTCCTCGGCCAGGACCATCTGCTCGCGCCGGGGCAGCCGCTGCGCCGCCTCCTCGAGCCGGCCGACGCGTCCGGCTCACGCCGCACGGCCCCGGCCTCCGTCGTCCTGTGGGGCCCGCCCGGCACGGGCAAGACGACGATCGCGTACCTCGTGGCGCGCGCCTCGGGCCGCAGGTTCGTCGAGCTGTCCGCCGTCACGGCCGGCATCAAGGACGTGCGCTCCGTCGTCGAGTCCGCCCGTCGGGACCTCGTCACCTCCGGGCGGGAGACGGTGCTGTTCGTCGACGAGGTGCACCGGTTCACCACCACCCAGCAGGACGCGCTGCTGCCGGCCGTGGAGAACCGCTGGGTCACGCTCGTGGCCGCCACCACCGAGAACCCGAGCTTCTCGGTCAACGCCCCGTTGTTGTCCCGCTCGCTCCTGCTCACCCTGCGCCCGCTGACGGCCGACGACGTGCGCAGCCTCGTGGCGCGCGCCCTTCACGACGAGCGCGGCCTGGGCGGGTCGCTCACGCTTCAGGACGACGCGGCCGACGTGCTCGTGCGGCTCGCCGGGCCGGACGCCCGCAAGGCGCTGACCATCCTCGAGGCCGCGGCCGCGGCCGCGGAGGACGCCGGCGACACCGCGGTGGCCACCGCCCACGTCGAGGCGGCGATCGACGTCGCGGCCGTCGTCTACGACCGCGACGGCGACCAGCACTACGACGTGATCTCCGCGTTCATCAAGTCCATGCGCGGCTCCGACGTCGACGCCGCCCTGCACTACCTGGCGCGCATGATCGCGGCGGGGGAGGACCCGCGATTCATCGCCCGCCGCCTCATCGTCCACGCGTCCGAGGACGTCGGCATGGCGGACCCCACCGCGCTGACGACCGCGGTCGCCGCCGCCCAGGCGGTCCAGCTCATCGGGATGCCCGAGGGACGGATCCCGCTCGCGCAGGCCACCATCCACATCGCGTCGGCCCCGAAGTCCAACGCCGCCTACCTCGGCATCGACGAGGCCCTGGCCGACGTCCGATCGGGCCGATCCGGCCAGGTGCCCCACCACCTGCGCGACGCGCACTACGCCGGCGCCGAGCGGGCCGGCCACGGGGTCGGCTACCGCTACCCGCACGACGACCCGCGCGGCGTCCTGGCGCAGGACCACCTGCCCGAGGAGATCGCGGACGCCACCTACTACCGGCCCACCACCCACGGGCACGAGCGGGAGATCACAGGGCGCCTCGGCGCGATCCGCTCGATCCTGCGCGGGAAGCGCTGATACCCTGCTGAGGTTGTCCTGCGCCACCGGCGCAGGCGCTCCTGGGGTCCTGGCCACCGCCGGCACCAGCCGGCCACCACGGTCGACCCCACACCGACGGCGCAGCGCCGTTCGGTCGTGACACGAGTAAGGAATCCGCATGGCCCCCAGCCGTACCCGCCGTCAGGTGCGCCTCTCGCGCGCCCTCGGCATCGCCCTGACCCCCAAGGCGCAGAAGTACTTCGACAAGCGCCCCTACGGCCCCGGCGAGCACGGCCGCGCCCGCCGCCGCCAGGACTCGGACTACTCCGTCCGGCTCAAGGAGAAGCAGCGCCTGCGCGCCCAGTACGGGCTCCGCGAGGCCCAGATGGTCCGGGTCTTCGAGGAGGCCCGCCGCGAGCCAGGCATGACCGGTGAGTCCCTCGTCGAGCTGCTCGAGATGCGTCTCGACGCCCTCGTCCTGCGCTCCGGCTTCGCGCGCACCACCGCGCAGGCCCGCCAGGCCGTCTCGCACCGCCACATCCTCGTCGACGGCAAGATCGTCGACCGCCCGTCGTTCCGCGTGCAGCCCGGCTCGGTCATCCAGGTCAAGCCCCGTTCGCAGACGACGACGCCGTTCCAGGTGGCCGCCGCCGGCGGGCACCGCGACGTGCTCCCGGAGCTGCCGCCCTACCTCGACGTCCAGCTCGAGAAGCTGCGCGCCGAGCTCAAGCGCCGCCCGGCCCGCCCCGAGGTCCCCGTGACCTGCGACGTCCAGCTCGTCGTCGAGTACTACTCGCGCTGATCCACCCCCGCGCTGCGCCCCGGTCACGAAGGTGATCGGGGCGCAGGCATCTCAACCGGGCTCCGGATCAGCCAGAACGCCGATTGGTAACGATCGCGTCTCGGCGCGATAGTCTGCCCCGAGCCGCCCGGCCCCGTCCGGTCTGCGGACGCCCCCCGAACCGCCGAAGAGGACCGATGCGCACCGCCGAGATCCACCGCCGTTGGAACGAGCACTTCGCCCGGCACGGTCATGAGGTCGTCCCCTCGGCCTCGCTCGTCTCGCCGGACCCGTCGCTGCTGTTCACGATCGCCGGGATGGTGCCGTTCATCCCGTACATCGTCGGTACGGAGAAGGCACCGCACCCCCGCATCTCCTCGGTGCAGAAGTGCATCCGCACCAACGACATCGAGAACGTGGGCCGTACGACGCGCCACGGCACGTTCTTCCAGATGGCCGGCAACTTCTCCTTCGGGGACTACTTCAAGGAGGGGGCCATCGACCTCGCCTGGGAGTTCATCACGGACGCCGAGCGGGGACTCGGGCTCGACGGCGACCGCATGTGGGTGACGGTCTGGGACGAGGACGCGGCCGCCCTTCACCACCTCACGTCCGTGATCGGCCTGGACCCCGAGCACATCGTGCGTCTCCCGCGCGAGGAGAACTTCTGGGACACCGGTCAGCCCGGCCCCGCCGGCCCGTGCGCCGAGTGGCACTACGACCGCGGGCCGGAGTTCGGCCCGGAGGCCGAGGGTGGCTCGGTCGACCCGGGCGGCGACCGCTACCTGGAGTTCTGGAACCTCGTCTTCGACCAGTTCCTCCGCGGCCCCGGCCAGGGCAAGGACTACCCGCTCCTCGGCGAGCTCGACAGCAAGTCGATCGACACCGGGGCCGGCCTCGAGCGCATGGCCTACCTGCTCCAGGGCAAGAACAACCTCTACGAGACCGACCAGGTCTTCCCGGTCATCGCGCGCACCGAGGAGCTGACCGGCCGCCGGTACGGCGCGGACGCCGAGGATGACGTCCGCCTGCGCGTCGTGGCCGACCACGTCCGCTCCGCGCTCATGCTCATCGGCGACGGTGTGCGCCCCGGCAACGACGGCCGCGGCTACGTGCTGCGCCGCCTCATCCGCCGCGCCGTGCGCTCTGTGCGCCTGCTCGGCGTCGAGGAGGCGACCCTCCCGGAGCTGCTGCCCGTCTCCCTCGACGCGATGAAGGAGACCTACCCCGAGCTCGAGGCCGGCTTCGGTCAGATCAGTGACATCGCCTACGGCGAGGAGGACTCCTTCCTCCGCACGCTCGCCTCGGGCACGACGATCCTCGACACGGCGGTCACGCGTGCCAAGGAGCGCGGCGGCCCCACGGCGGCGCGGCTGTCCGGCGACGACGCGTTCGCCCTGCACGACACGTACGGGTTCCCCATCGACCTCACCCTCGAGATGGCCGCCGAGCAGGGCGTGTCCGTCGACGAGGAGGGGTTCCGCACCCTCATGGGCGAGCAGCGTCAGCGCGCCCGCGCCGACGCGCTCGCGAAGAAGTCCGGCCACGTCGACACGGCCCGGTACAACGAGATCCTCGCCTCCCTCGGTGCTCCGGTGGACTTCCTCGGCTACCACGAGGCCGAGGCCGAGGGCCGGGTCGTCGGTCTTCTCGTCGACGGCGAGCCGGCACCCACGGCGAGTGCGCCCGCCGACGTCGAGCTCGTCCTGGACCGCACCCCGTTCTGGGCCGAGCAGGGTGGCCAGCTGGCCGACCAGGGCGAGATCCGGCTCGTCGGCGGCGGGGTCGTCGACGTCGCGGACGTCCAGCAGCCCGTCAAGGGCCTGACCGTCCACCGCGGAGCCCTCACCGAGGGCACCGTCACCCTCGACGAGGGCGTGCACGCCGCGATCGACACCGAGCGCCGCCGGCACATCGCGCGCGCACACACCGCGACCCACATGATCCACAAGGCGCTGCACGAGCACCTCGGGGAGCAGGCCACGCAGGCCGGCTCGGAGAACTCGCCGTCGCGCGTGCGCTTCGACTTCCGCCACGGCTCGGCGGTCGACGCCGCCGTGCTCGGCGACATCGAGGGCCGCGTCAACGAGCGTCTCACCGAGGACCTCGACGTCACCGACGAGACCATGAGCCTCGACGCCGCCCGAGAGTCCGGCGCGGTCGCGCTGTTCGGCGAGAAGTACGGGGACCAGGTGCGTGTGGTCTCGATCGGCGGCGACTGGTCCAGGGAGCTGTGCGCCGGCACGCACGTCGACCGCACCGGCAGCCTCGGGCTCGTCACCGTGCTGGGGGAGGCCTCGATCGGCTCGGGCGTGCGCCGGGTGGATGCGCTCGTCGGCGCAGGCGCCTACCAGAACCAGGCGCGCGAGAAGGCGATCGTCTCCCAGCTCGGCCAGCTCGTCGGCTCCCGCCCGGATGAGCTCATCGACCGCGTCGGGTCGCTCATGACCAGGCTCAAGGGCGCCGAGAAGCAGCTGGCCGCGCTCCAGCAGGCCGAGCTTCTGCGCCGTGGCGGGGACCTCCTCGACGCGGGCGAGCAGGTCGGGGACCTCACGCTCGTGGCAGCGGACCTCGGCGCCGTCTCCGGCGCGGACGACCTGCGCACCCTCGCGCTCGACGTGCGGGGCCGGGCGGGGGAGTCCCGGGGCCTGGTCGTCGCCCTCGTCGGCACGGCGAACGACCGACCGCTCGTGGTCGTCGCGACCAACCGGGCCGCGCGCGACGCCGGCGCACGCGCCGGGCAGCTCGTGCGCACCGCGTCGGGCGAGCTCGGCGGTGGTGGCGGAGGCAAGGACGACGTGGCGCAGGGCGGCGGCACGGACGCCTCCGCCGTCCCGGCCGCGCTCGCGGCCGTCCGCGCGGCGTTGGGCCGCGCATGACGCTGCGCCGCGGGGTGCGGATCGGCGTCGACGTGGGCACGGTCCGCGTCGGCGTCGCCCGGTGCGACCCTGACGGCGTGCTCGCGAGTCCCGTCGCCACGCTCGCACGCGACGCCGGTGGCGCCGACCAGCTCGAGATCGCGCGCCTGACCGAGGAGACCGGCGCGATCGAGGTCGTCGTCGGTCTGCCGCGGAGCATGGACGGCAAGGTGCGGGCCTCCGCGCGCGCCGCCACCGACTACGCCGCCACGCTCGCCGGCGTCATCGCCGCCACGAGCCCCGACGTCGCCGTCCGCCTCGTCGACGAGCGCCTGACGAGCACGTCCGCGCACCGCGCCATGCACGCCAGCGGCCGCCCGGGGCGGCGGCACCGCGAGGTCGTCGACCAGGTCGCGGCCGTGCTCATCCTCGAGAGCGCACTTGACGCCGAGCGCGCGACCGGAAGGCCCGCAGGCCGCCCGGTCACCCCCCGAGCGCCGAAGGAGACTTCCCGATGAGCGACCTGTTCGACGAGGTGGCCGACAGCCCGGCGGAACCCGAGGGGGCGGTCCGGGCCTCGCGCCGCGAGGTGCGTGCGCAGGAGGAGGCGCGCAGGCGCCGCAGGAGGCGTCGCACCCGGTCCGTCGTCGTCGTCGTGCTCACCGCGCTCGCCCTCGCCGCCGTCGCCTGGTTCGCCCTGCCGCAGGTCCGCGACATGCTCGGGTTCCGGCCCGACACGAGCGCCGAGGACTTTCCCGGACCCGGCAGCGACGAGGTCGACGTGACGATCCCGATCGGCGCCTCCGGCACGGAGATCGCCTCGACGCTCGTCGAGGCCGGGGTCGTCGCGTCCGAGCGCGCCTTCACCGACGCCTACGCGAACAACCCCGACTCGGGCGGCATCCAGCCGGGGACCTACACCCTGCTGGAGGAGATGCGGGCGGAGGACGCGGTGGCGGCGCTGCTCGATCCGGCCAGCCGCAACGAGATCACCATGACCATCCCCGAGGGTTTCACCCGCGACCAGGTGGTCGAGCGGGTGGCCGGCAACCTCGAGATCGAGGTCGAGGAGGTCGCCGAGGCGGCCGCCGACGCCGAGGCGATCGGGCTGCCCGAGGTGGCCGAGGGCGAGTCCGAGGGCTGGTTCGGTCCGGCGACCTACGCGTTCGAGCCGGACACGACGGCGGAGGAGGTCCTCGCCGAGATGGTGACCTTCCAGGTCGACCGGCTCCAGCAGCTCGGCGTCCCGGAGGAGGACTGGCAGTCCGTGCTCACGCGGGCCTCGATCGTCGAGCGCGAGGTCAACATCGACGAGTACATGCCGCAGGTCGCCACGGTCATCGAGAACCGGCTGAACGACACCACGGAGACCAACGGGATGCTCGGGATGGACTCCACGGTCCTGTACGGCATGGGTGAGACCGGCGGCATGCCGACCTCTGACGACACGGCCAACCCGGACAACCCGTACAACACGTACGTCCACCCGGGCCTGCCGCCCACCCCGATCGGGTCGCCCGGCGACACCTCGATCGCTGCTGTCCTCGACCCCGCCGAGGGTGACTGGCTCTACTTCGTCACGATCAACCTCGACACCGGCGAGACCCTGTTCGCCTCCACGCTGGAGGAGCAGAACGAGAACGTCCAGCTGCTGCGCGAGTGGCAGGCCGAGAACCCGTCGTCGTGACCGGCCACGGGGTGACCGGCAACGGCGGGGCGGGCGGCGTCGTGACCGGCCACGGCGAGGTCCTGGTCGGCCAGGACGTCCACGCGCCCGGCGTACGGCGGCGGGCCGCCGTCGTCGGCTCCCCGGTCGCCCACTCCCTGTCGCCGACCCTCCACCGCGCGGCGTACGCGAGCCTGGGGCTCACCGACTGGGCGTACGGGCTCCAGGACGTGACGACCGACCAGCTCCCGGACGTCCTGTCCGGGCTCGACAGCTCGTGGGCCGGGCTGTCGGTGACGATGCCGCTCAAGCTCGCGGCCGCGGGCGCGGTGGACGTCAAGGACTCCGTGGCGGGGCTCCTCGGCGTCGTCAACACCATCGTCGTCCAGCCCGGGGGCCTCATCGTCGGCGCCAACACCGACGTGGCGGGCATCGCGGGAGCGCTGGCGGATGCGGGCCTGACGGCGGCGGACGGACCGGCGGTGGTCCTCGGTGCCCGTGCGACCGCCTCGTCGGCGGTGGCGGCGCTCGGTAGCGCCGGGGTGCGCGAGCTGACGTTCGTCGCCCGCAACGTGGGCGGTCCGGGGTCCGCGCTGCCGGTCGCGCACCGCGCCGGCCTGGCGGCGGGTCATGTGCGCCTCACCGACACCGCCGGGGTGGCGCGCGCGCTCGCGGGTGCTGCAGTCGTGGTGTCCACGCTCCCGCGCGGGGTCGCCGACCCGGTGGCGGAGCTCGTGCCGGCCGCGGTCCGACCGGAGGCGGTGCTCCTCGACGTCGTCTACGGGCCGACGCCGACGCCCCTGGCCGCCGCGTGGGCCGCGTCCGGCGGCACGGTCGCCGAGGGCTGGGGAATGCTCCTGCACCAGGCCGTCGATCAGGTCAGACTGTGGACCGGGCGGCAGCCCGACGCCGTGGCCATGCGGGCCGCGCTGCTCGACCAGCTGGCCGTGCGCGCTCGTGGCGCGGCGATCCCTGACTCGCCGCCGGTGCTGCCGCCCGCGAGATGACGGACGGGCGCCGCGTGCCGCACGCCGCCCGAGGAGGGGGAGGTGGCACGTGGGCGACGCATCGGGCGCTCCCGCCCGACGGGCGAGGGCGGCGGCGTTCGGCGCGGTCGGTCCGGCGACGATCGGCCTTGCCGGCGTGGTCGCGGTCCTCGCCTCCGTCGCGCTGCTATCGGCGGACGGCTCAGCGGCCCCGCACGCCGGACCAGGGGCCGCGGCCGGTGCCGCGACCGGTGCGGCCCGCGTGCTGTGGGCGGCGGCGGGCGGCTGGCTCGCCGGGATCGCCGTGCTGCTGGCGGTGACCGACGTCAGGACCCACCGGCTGCCCGACCGTCTCCTGCTGGCCGCCGCCGTGGTCGTCGGTCCGCTCCTCGTGGCGGCCTCGGTCACGGCCGGAGCTCCGGCGGCACTGATGCAGGCCGCGGCCGGGTCACTGGTCCCGGCGGGCGTGCTCTACGTCGTCGCGCTCGTCACGCCTGGCGGGGTCGGCCTCGGCGACGTCAAGCTGCTCCTGCTGACCGGTGCGTGGCTCGGCTACCTGTCCGTGGCAGCCGCCACGGTGGGGCCGGTCCTCGGCATCGTCCTCGGCGGGCTGCACTCGATCGGTGCGGTCCTTGTGGGGCGGGCGAACCTGCGGTCCCACGTCCCGCTCGGGCCCTCGCTGCTCCTGGGCGCGGCACTGGCGACGTGGCTGCAGCTCGCCGGCGGTCTCGCGGTCTGACGTCACGGGCCCGTCCGCCCACACCGCCCGGCACGACCCGCGACAGGGGTGGCGCCCGGCCGCTCCCGGCCGGGACCGCCCCTGGGGCTGCGCCCCGACTACTTCCTGGTCTGCCCGTAGCCGGACAGGCCGCTGCCGGCCTCCGCGAGGAGCTGGTCGCTGAGCACCTTGACGTGGGCCCCGGGTACGCCCGCGACGGACATCGCCCGCAGGTGCACCTCGCAGACGTACTCCAGGTACTGCAGGAGGCTGAACGCCTTCGCCAGGGTCGGCCCGGTCGTCAGCGCGCCGTGGTTGGCCATGAGCGCGCCCGTACGGCCCTCGAGGGCGCCGGCCACGTTCGTGGCGAGCTGGTCGGTGCCGAAGGTCGCGTAGGGCGCCACCCGCAGGCGGCCGCCGAACATCGACGAGTAGTAGTGCGTCGCCGGCACCTCGTCGACCACCACGCTCAGCGCCGTCGACGCCGGCGCGTGGTTGTGGGTGATCGCCCGGGCGTCGGTGGCCGCGTACACCGCCAGGTGCAGCGGCAGCTCGCTCGACGGCGCGTACGCGGCGTCGACGGGCTCGCCCGACAGGTCGTGCACCCCGACGTCGCCGGGCTCCAGGTCCTCGTAGGCCATGCCCGACGGCGAGATGACGACTTGGTCGCCCACCCGCACCGAGACGTTGCCCGCGGTGCCCACCACGAGTCCCTGTCGTTGCATCTCCTGGCAGACGCGCACGACCTCGGCGCGCTCCTTCTCGAGCAGCATGCTCACCTGACCCTCCTCGTGTCTCTCGTCGCCATCCCTGCGGCCGGTCAGGGCTGGAGGATGTACTTCGAGCCCTTGCCCTCGGCCATGTCCTCGAGCGACTCCACGAGCGCCTCGAGCGGCCGGGTCTCGGTGACGAGGCTGAGCCCGTCGAACTTGTTCGTGCTCAGCAGCTCGACCGCGATCTGGACGAACCGCGGCTGGTGGTGGTAGACGCCCTTGAGCGTGTACTCCTTGTAGTGCATGTCGGAGGAGTTGACCGAGAACGGCGCGTTCTTCGGGGTCCCGCCGAACAGCACGGCGGTGCCGCCCGGACGCAGCCCGAGCACGGTCTGCTCCCACACGTTCGGCAGTCCCACGGCCTCGATCGCGACGTCGGCGCCCCGCCCGCCCGGGGTGAACGGGCGCACGGCGGCCGCGCACTCCTCGGGGGTCTCCAGACCGGTGAGGTCGACGGTCTCGCTCGCGCCGGCGGCGCGGGCCTGCTCGAGCCGTCCGGCGGAGCGGTCGGCCACGACGACGGTGGCGCCGCGGAGCTGGGCCAGCTTGAGGAACATCTGGCCGATGGGGCCCGCACCGTTGATGACGACGGTGTCGCCGAGCTCGATGCCGGACTCGTGCATGCCGTGGACGACCGTCGACAGCGGCTCGAGGGGGGCGGCCGCCTCGAACGGGAGGGAGTCGGGGATGACGTAGGTGTTGCGGTCGACGATCGCCTTCGGCACGACGATCTGCTCCGCGAACGCACCGTTGAGGTACTGGAGGTTCTCGCACAGCGACTCGCGGCCGATGGTGCACGCCCAGCACGAGCCGCACGGCGCCGTGTTGGCGGCGACGACGCGCTGCCCGACGGCGAACCGCTCCACGCCCTCGCCGACCTCGGTGACGACGCCGGCGAACTCGTGGCCGAACCGAGCGGGCAGGGAGGGGAACAGCGTGGGGTGCCCGCGCCGGTAGGACTTCAGGTCGGTGCCGCACGTGGCGGCGGCCTTGATCTCGACGGCGATCTCGCCGGGTCCCGGACGGCCCTCGGGCACGTCCTCGAGCCTCAGGTCGCCGGGTCCGTGGAACATGTACGCGCGCATGCGCTCTCTTCTCTGCTCGTGCGGTCCTGCTCGCGCAGTCCTGCGTGTGCGGTCCGGGGCGGCCGATCGCGTCGGCCGCCCCGGTCGGTGTGCGCCCCGCCGCGACCGGGTCGGCCGCGGCAGGGCGCGGTGTCACTCGACGTCGCCCACCTCGGCGTCGGGGTACTTCGTGGCGAACGCCTGGAGCTTGTCGGTGGTCCCCTTGAGGGCGTCGTACATCTCGCCCTGGATCGCGCCGAGCTCGGCGTAGATCTCGTGGTTGTCCTGGTTCGGCTCCGTCACGTCGCCGAAGCGCGCCATCGCCTGGGCGGCGGTGCGCACCGAGGTGTCGCCGTGGACGCCGGTGGAGGCCATGGCCAGGACGCCCGCGCCGAGCGCGGAGATCTCGTCCTCGAGGCAGGCCGTGATCGGCTTCCCGCTCGTGTCGGCCATGATCTGCCGCCACAGCGGCGAGCGGACGCCGCCGCCCATCGCGCGCACGGTGGTGATCGTCGTGCCGGTGGCCTTCTCGAGGCCGTCGAGCGACCGGGCCATCTCCAGGCCGATCGCCTCGAGGAGTGAGCGGTACATGGAGCCGCGGCCGTGCGAGCCGCGCCATCCGACGACCGCGCCGCGCGCGATCGGGTCCCAGTGCGGGCTCTGGACGGCGTTCCAGTAGGGGAGCGTCACCAGGCCGCCGGAGCCCGGTGCGCGTTCGGCGGCGATCCGCTCGAGCTGGGGGTCGGGGCGCCCGCGCAGCTCGGGGTTCCAGAACGCGGTGCGGTACCAGGTGGGCAGGAACGCGCCGGAGGACTGGAGGACCTCGAGCACGTAGGTGTCGGCGACGCCGCCTGCGAGGGTGCGGTAGACGGGGCCGAACGCGTACTCCTCGGACAGGACGCCGGCCACGACCGCGGTGCCGAGGTTCATGTAGAGCGTCTGCTCGTCCACGGAGGCGGCGCCGATGCCGGCGCCCTGGCCGTCGCCGAGGCCGGCCACGAGCGTGACGGGCTGCGAGAGGCCCCAGCCGTCGAGGACGGACTCCTGGATCTCGCCGAGCACCTCGCCCGGCTTGTACAGGTCGACCATCTGGTCCTCGCGGACACCGGCGATCTCGAGGAGCGAGGAGTCGTAGGTCTGCCGGGCGATGTCGAACAGGCCGAGGGAGTCGGCGCAGGCGACGGAGTCCTTCCACTCGCCGATGAGCTTCTTCACCAGGTAGGCGTGGACGTTGACCACGCGATCGGCCTTGTCCAGGACGCCCGGCTCGTTCTCCTTGACCCATGCCATCTTGTAGATGGCCGGCGTGACGTCCGGCGGCTTGCCCGACAGCTCCCAGATGTCCTTCGTGCCGTACGTGAGGATCTGGTCCGAGGCCCTGATGTCCATCCAGAGGATGCCGTTCCTCAGGGGCGTGCCGTCCTCGGTGAACGGGGCGAACGTCTCGCGCTGGTGGGTCACGCCCATCGCGACGATGCGCTCCTTGTCGGCGTTCTTCAGCTGCGAGACCGCGGCGGCGACCGCCTCGTTGGTGGAGTTCCACCAGGCCGCGGGGTCGTGCTCGGCGAACCCCTGCTGCGGGCTGCGGAGCTGGATCTCCCGCTTGCCCAGCGCCACCACCTTGCCGTCGGGGTCGACGATGATGGCCTTGCTGGACGTGGTCGACGAGTCGACCGCGATGACGAGCGGTGATGACGGGGGCATGGGAACCTCGAATCGGCGCTGATCGGCGTCGGGCCGCCGTCGGCCGCGACGGGAGCCGCAGTCCCGGCGCGGACTCCACGATGATCTCACCACGGTTCGTGTTGGAAGCACCAGTATGTCTGGTGACGCGAACGATCGTGCGGGACGCCGCCGACGCGCTGCACGGTGGTGCGCTCGCTCCGTGGGGCGCGCGCCGTGAGCCTGTGCCGAGCTCCGGCCCCGCGACCGTGCGCGGGGCGCGCCGGACTCCTACGCCAGGTGCCGCTCGTCCGGCCCGGAGTAGGCGGACAGCGGTCGGATGAGCGCGTTGCTCGCCCGCTGCTCCATCACGTGCGCCGTCCAGCCCGTCACCCGGGAGGCGACGAAGAGCGGGGTGAACATCTCGGTGTCGAAGCCCATGAGGTGGTAGGCGGGCCCGGACGGGTAGTCGAGGTTCGGCAGGATGTTCTTCGCCCGCGTCATCTCGTCCTCGAGAGCGTCGTAGAGCGCGAGCAGGTCGGGCCGGTCGTAGTGCTCGACCAGGGTGTCGAGGGCGGCCTTCATCGTCGGGACCCGCGAGTCGCCGCTCTTGTAGACGCGGTGCCCGAAGCCCATGATCTTGCGCTTCTCGGCCAGCGCCTGCTCGAGCCAGGCCGCCGCGCCCTCGGCGGTGCCGATCTCGTGCAGCACGTGCATGACGGCCTCGTTCGCGCCCCCGTGCAGCGGGCCCTTGAGCGCCCCGATCGCCGCGGTGACCGCGGAGTGGAGGTCGGCGAGCGTGGAGGTGACGACCCGGGCGGTGAACGTCGAGGCGTTGAAGGAGTGCTCGGCGTACAGGACCATCGAGCGGCGGAACGCGTCGACGACGACCGGGTCGGCCTCCTCGCCGAACGTCATCCACAGGAAGTTGGCGGAGTAGTCGAGGTCGTCGCGCGGGGCCACGGCCTCCTGGCCGCGGCGGCGACGCTGGTCGTAGGCGACGACGGCGGGGACCTGGGCGAGCAGCCGGGTTGACTTCTCGAGCTCGGCCTCGCGCGAGGAGTCCTCGGCGAGCGGGTCGCTCGCGCCGAGCACGGAGACCGCGGTCCGGACGACGTCCATGGGGTGCGCGGTTGTCGGCAGGGCGTCGACGACGGCGCGGGTCTGCTCGCCGAGGGCGCGGTGGGCGCGCTCGGTGGCGACCAGGGCGTCGGACTCGGCGGCGGTGGGGAGCTCGCCCTGCCACAGGAGGTGGGCGACCTCCTCGAACGAGCACCGGTCGGCGAGCTCTTGGACGGGGTAGCCCCGGTAGAGAAGCGAGTTGGTCTCGGGGTTGACCTTGGAGATCGCGGTCGTGTCGGCGACGACGCCGACGAGGCCCTTGCGGATCTCGGGCTCGGCTGCGCTGTGCTGCTGCGTCATGGCGGGGCTCCTGTCGGTGAGGTGCGTGGCGGCGCCCAGGGCTCTGGGCGGGGCTCGGCTCGGTGCTCGGGTCACGGCTCGTACGTGAAGATCTCGTCGTCGAAGGCGTTGTAGCCGGCGTAGTCCAGCAGCTCGTAGAGCCGGGCCCGGGTCTGCATCTCGGGGACGACGGCGGTGAGGGTGCCGTGCTCGCGCAGGTGGTGCAGGTGCCGCTCGGCGGCGCCCATGGCGGAGCGCAGCAGCGAGACCGGGTGGATGACGAGGTTGATGCCGACGTCGGCGAGCTGGGCGTGCGTGAACAGCTCGGACTTGCCGAACTCGGTCATGTTGGCGAGCACGGGGACGTCGACCGCGGCGCGCACCGCGGCGAACTCCTGCAGCGAGCGCATGGCCTCGGGGAAGACCGCGTCGGCGCCCGCATCGACGAGCGCTCGCGCCCGGTCCGCCGCAGCCTCCAGGCCGTCGACCGCCGCGACGTCGGTGCGGGCCATGACGAGGAAGTGCTCGTCGCGCCGGGCCTCGACGGCCGCCCTGATCCGCTTGAGGGCGGTGGTCTCGTCGACGACCTGCTTGCCGTCGAGGTGCCCGCACCGCTTGGGGTTGACCTGGTCCTCGATGTGGGCGCCGGCGAGCCCGGCGTCCTCGAGGACCTGGATCGTGCGGGCGACGTTCATCGGCTCGCCGAAGCCGGTGTCCGCGTCGACGATCGACGGCAGGTCCGTCACGCGCGCGATCTGACCCGCCCGGCCCGCGATTTCGGTCAGCGTGGTCAGCCCGATGTCCGGCAGGCCGAGGTCGGCCGAGAGCACGGCGCCGGAGATGTAGACCCCGTCGAACCCCGTGTCCTCGATGAGCCTGGCCGAGAGCGGGTTGAACGCCCCGGGCAGCACGAGAAGCTCCCCGGAGGAGAGGCGCTCGCGCAGGGCACGGCGCTTGTCGGCGGCGGACGTGGCGGAGTGCAGCACCTAGAGGATCCCCTCGGGTCGGCCGGCGGACGCGATCGTCTGCTCCGGCGCGGTGACGGTGACCTCGCCGAGCTCGTCCGGGCCGAGCTCGGCCAGGCGAGCGGCGACGCCGAGGAACCGTCGCACCTCGTCCTCGCCAACGACGTCGGTCGCGAGCGTGACGAGCTTGCCCTCGTACTGCGCGCGGGCGAAGGGGCGCGCGCCGTCCGGGTGGGCGTCCGCGAGGGCGAGCTCGTCGGCGATGACCCTGCCGTCGGTCAGCGTGGCGACGAGGCGGCCGCCGAACGCCTTCACGGCCGGGTCGCTCGAGTGGTATCGCTCCGTCCACACGGGGTCCTCGACGGTCGTGATCCGCTGCCACAGCTGGACCGTGTCCGGCCGGCGGGCCCGCTCCGGCGCGTAGGAGCGTTCGTGGTGCCACGTCCCGTCCTGCAGCGCGACGGCGACGATGTAGGGGATCGAGTGGTCGAGGGTCTCGCGCGTGGCGTCGGGTGAGTACTTCTGCGGGTCGTTGGCCCCGGAGCCGATGACGTGGTGGGTGTGGTGGCTGGTCTCCAGCACGATGCCTGCCACCTGCTCGGGGTCGCGCAGCTCGGGGTGCTGCTCGCCCATCCTGCGCGCGAGGTCGATGAGCGCCTGGGCCTGGTACTCGGCGGAGTGCTCCTTGGTGTAGGTCCGCAGGATGGCGCGGCGTGGCTCGCCGGGCGCCGGCAGGTCGACGTCGTAGGCGGCGCCCTGGCCGTCGAGCAGCCAGGCGATCACCCCGTCCTCGCCCTCGTAGATCGGTTCCGGCGAGGTCTGGCCGCGCACCGCCCGGTCGACGGCCTCGATCGCGGCCTTGCCGGCGAACGCCGGCGCGTAGGCCTTCCACGTCGAGATCTGGCCCTTGCGGGACTGGCGCGTCGCCGTCGTCGTGTGCAGGGCCTGCCCGACGGCCTGGAAGATCGTGTCCGGGCCGAGCCGCAGGAGCGTGCCGAGGCCCGCGGCCACCGCGGGCGCGAGGTGGGCGACGTGGTCGATCTTGTGCTTGTGCAGCGAGATCGCGGTGACCAGGGAGACCTGGACCTCGTAGGCGGTGGCGATCGCCGCGACGACGTCGGCCCCCGTGATCCCACGGGCGGCGAGGTGCTGGGCGACGGCGAGGATCGGCGCGATCGTGTCGCCCGGGTGTGAGTAGTCGGCCGCGAGGAACGTGTCGTGGAAGTCGAGCTCACGCACCGCGACCCCGTTCGCCCAGGCCGCCCACTCGGGCGCCACCCGGGTCGTGGACGGGAGCCCGACGACGGTCGCGCCCGGGTCACGCGGGCGGTCCAGGGCCTGCGCTCGTGCGGCGACGACGGGCGCCCGCGTGAGGGAGGCGGCGGCGACCGCGTGGTTGTCAATCACCCGGTTGATCACCATGTCCGTCACCTCGGCGTCCGGCTCGACCCGGTCGGCCGCGAGCTCGGCGATCGCCCACGCCAGCTGGCGCTCGCGCGGCAGGTCGGCGGTGGACGGGTGCACGGTGACGTGGTGCCTGCTCATGGGGCCCTCTCGGCGACGGTGGCGGGATCCTAGAGTCTCACGGGTCCGTCACCCCGGACACATGACGGACACGTGATCGTTCGCTGGCCGACCCGGGGAGAAACAGAACCGACACGCACCCCTTCCTAGCGTGGGCGGCATGCACACCACCACCGCGCCGGGCCCTGTCGAGGCCGTCGCACCCGTCCGCGTCGACGGCACGGCGCCCCCCGCTCTTCTCGACGCGTTCTGGGCCTACGACCGCGCGCTGCTCGCGAACGACCTCGAGGCGCTCGGCGCCCTCTTCCTCGACGCCGAGGACACGCTGCGCGGGGACGGCACGACGCTGACGGTCGGGCACCGGGCGATCACCGCCTACCGGTCTGCCCGCGGCACCGCGCCGACCCGGCAGGTCGTGGCCGTGCACGTGCGCGACCTTGCGCCCGGGACCGCGCTCGTCATGGCCGAGGTCCGCTCGCCCACCGGGACGCCGGGCCTGCAGACCCAGGTGTGGCGACGCACCGACGACGGCTGGCGCGTGGCCGCCGCCCACGTCACCGCGCCGCCGCGCACCGTGGACCACGCGGTCTGGCGGGTCGTGGGGAGCCCGCTGCTCGCGCCGTCGAGCGACGGCGAGCTCACGGGTGAGACGGTGGCCGTCAAGGACGTCCTGGCGCTGCGGGGCCAGGCCGTCGGCGGCGGGGTGCCGGCGCTGCTCGCCGAGCGGCAGCCCGAGGCTAAGAGCTCCCCGGCCGTCGACGCGCTGCTGCTCGCCGGGGCGGCCGTCACCGGCGTCGCGCAGACGGACCAGCTCGCCTACAGCATCGCGGGGACGAACCCCGCCACCGGGACACCGCCGAACCTGGAGGCTCCCGGTCGGGTGCCGGGCGGCTCCTCGAGCGGCCCGGCGGTGGCCGTGCGACGCGGGGAGGTGAGCATCGGTCTCGGCACTGACACCGCCGGCTCGATCCGTGTGCCCGCGGCCTACCAGGGGCTCTGGGGGCTGCGCCCCACCCAGGGGGCGGTTCCGACCGACGGCATGCTTCCGCTCGCCCCCAGCTTCGACACCGTCGGCCTGCTCACCCGTGGCCCCGGCACGCTGCTCCGGGCCGCCCGCGTCGTGCTCGGCGGGGACTCCCCGTCGGCCACGCCGGACCGCCCGCGGTCGTACGTCGTGGTGGACGCGATCACCGGGCTCGCGGACACCAGTCTCGGGCTGCAGGTCGAGGAGCTGGCCGAGCACCTGCGCGCGGACCGTGCGGGGCTCCCCGGCGACCTCGACGAGTGGTTCGCCGCCTTCCGAACGGTCCAGGCCTTCGAGGCCTGGCAGTCCCACGGGGCATGGATCGTCGCGCACCCGGGCGCACTGGCCCCCGACGTCGCCGAGCGGTTCGGCGCCGCGTCCCGGGTGAGCGCCGGTGCCGCGTCCGAGGCGCGGGAGACGCTCGACGTCGCGCGGAGCCTGCTCCGCGACCTCGTCGCCGACCGCATCCTCCTGCTGCCGACCACCTCGGGCCCGCCGCCCGCACTGACGGCGTCGCCCGCGTCGGTCGAGGTCGACCGTTCGCGCACGCTGCGGCTCACGAGCCTGGCCTCCCTCGCGGGTCTGCCCGCCGTCAGCGCCCCGCTGCTGCACCACGGGCGGTCCCGCGCCGGGGTGTCGTTCGTCGGCCCCCCGGGCTCCGACCTCGCACTGGTCCGGGCCGCCGGGGCGGTGGCGGCGCGATGACCGCGGCGAGCGTCGCTCCGCGGCCCCGGTCGTGGGGCCTGTGGCCCGAGCACGTCGACCTCACCGGTCAGCCCGGGACGAGGCCCGTCGACCTCGGCGCCCTGCCGCAACGGCTGACGATCGACCTGGCGCGCACGGCCGTCGTGGTGGTCGACATGCAGAACGACTTCCTCCATCCCCGGGGGTGGCTCGGTTCGATCGGCGTCGACGTCGCACCCGCGCGCGCAGCGATCGAACCGCTGCGACAGCTGCTCCCGGAGCTGCGCGGGGCCGGCGTACCCGTCGTGTGGCTCGGCTGGGGCAACCGCCCGGACCGGGCCAACCTCCCTCCCGGCGTGCTGCACGTGTACGACGCCGACGGGCGCGGGGGAGGCATCGGCGAGCGGGCCGGGCTCAGCCCGGCCGTCCTCACCGAGGACTCCTGGGGCGCCGAGGTCGTCGACGAGCTGACGGTCGAGCCCGGCGACCTGCGCGTCTCCAAGTATCGAATGACCGGTTTCGTCGACACCCCGCTGGACTCGATCCTGCGCCGGCTGCGCGTCGACACGCTGCTGCTGGCCGGTGTCAACGTCGACCAGTGCGTGCTCGCGACGCTCACCGACGCCGCGGCCCTCGGCTACGACGTCGTCCTCGTCGAGGGCGCGAGCGCGACCACGTCGCCGGACTTCTGCCGCGCGGCGACCCTCTACAACGTGCGCCAGTGCTTCGGATTCACGACGACGCCGGCGGAGCTGTCCGCGGCACTCGCCCCGACCCGTGTCACGACCTGACCCGCGCCCCCGCGCTCCACCTGCCCCCCACCGCACCCACGACGAACGGAACGCACATGGCCGACGCGCCGATCCTCAAGCACCTCTCCGACCTGCAGACGTACCGCATCCAGGCGGGCGACACGGTCAAGCTCACCCACCTGACGGGGCCGTCCGAGCAGTCGCCCACGAGTGTGTTCTTCGAGATCTGGGACCCGCACGGGGTGCAGCCCGACAACACCCACCCGGACTCGGTCGAGATCTTCATCTTCCTGTCCGGGCGCGGCGAGGCCGTGAGCGACGAGCACACCGTCGAGGTCGCCGCGGGCGACGTCCTCGTGCTGCCCGAGGGGTCGGTGCACCACATCCGCAACACCTCCGGGACGGAGCGGCTCTACGCGGTGACGATCATGGCCAACGACCTGGGCTCGATGGACAGCGGGTTCGAGCACCTCGTGACCTCCGGGGTGCCGGAGGCGCTCGACGACGAGGACCGGGCCGCGGTCATCGCCGGTCTGGCGACCCTGGGTCGCTGACGTGCTCCGCGTCCGCGCCGCCGTCGTGGGCGTGCACCACGAGGACCACCGCGGTCGGCGCCCCCACCTGCCGGAACCGGTGCGGGACCCCGCCGCCGTAGCTCACGGTGTCGCGCGCATCGAGCGTGACGAGCCGGTGCGTCCCGTCCGGGTCCACGAGCTCGAGCTCGACGGTCCCTGCTGCCACGTAGAGCGACTCGGCGTGGTCGTGGGTGAAGAGGTCGCGGAAGTCCTGCGGCGGCGCGACGAACTCGGTGATGTCGACGTCGCCGGCGCGCAGCACCAGCCGGGCGCCGGACGCGCCGGCGTCCGGCCGGGACGAGCCGCCCGTGCGCACCGCGCGCACGCGGGGGGCGTCCCGACCGCGGAGGACCTCGTCGGCGTCGACCCGGCCGGCACCCATGAGGGCCTGCTGCGTGGTCCCGAGGGCCTGGGCGATCTGGAACAGCGAGCGCATCGACGGCCGGGCATGCCCCCGCTCGACCTGGGAGAGGAACGAGTGGGACAGTCCGGTCGCGCCGGCGAGCGAGACGAGCGTGGCGCCGCGGGCGTGCCTGCGGGCACGGATCGCGGAGCCGAGGGCGAGGTCGGCGCGCGTCTGACGGTCCATGGGTGGCACTCCTTCGTCGTCGCCGACTCTGTCACGCGCCCGGCGCCCGCCTGACACCTGCGTGAAACAGCCGCTCCGTACTGTCGATGATGTTGATCAGATCAACATGAGGATCCCACGAGGAGGATCGATGACGCACACACCGACCGCGCCCCCGCTGGCGGGGCTCGACCGGGCGCAGGCCTGGTTCGAGGTGCGGGAGCTCGCCGGCAACATCTGGCTGATCGGCGAGCCCGGCCACGTGAGCTGCTACCTGGTGATCGGCGCCGAGCGCGCCCTGCTTCTCGACTCCGGTCTCGGGATCGCCCCGATATCCCGCGTCGTGGCCGGGCTCACCGACCTCCCGGTCGTCGTGCTCAGCTCGCACGACCACCTCGACCACCGGGGCGGCAACGGCGACCTGCTGGACCCGTCCGGCCCGGTCGAGGTCGTGGAGCTGCTCGCCCACCCCGGCGGCCGGCACGGCGCGGTCGATCCCGAGGTGCTTCGGGGGTACTGGAACGCGATGTCGTACGTCGTCGCCCGCCACCGGGACTTCCGGCGCCTGGACGACGAGCTCTTCTTCGCGGCTACCGACCTGCCGCGGATGCGGGACCTGCCGGACCTCACAGGCTGGCGGGTGGGCGCCGTCCCGCCGACCGGGAGGGTGCAGGACGGCGAGGTCATCGACCTCGGCGGCCGACGCCTCACGGTCCTGCACACACCGGGTCATGCGCCCGACGCGCTCGTCCTGCTCGAGGAGTCCACCGGGACCCTGCTGTCCGCCGACACGGTCCTCGCCTCGGCGCACTGGCTGCACGGGGACGAGGCCGACACCGCAGCCTTCGCCGACTCGCTCGACCGGCTCGCCGCGCTCGACGTACGCCGGGTGCTGCCCGCGCACAACCTCGTCCACGAGCTGCCCGGCACGGCCGTCGCACGCGTGGCCACCGCCGCGCGCGCCGTCGCCGACGGACGCACCTGCCCGGTGCCGAGCAGGGACATGCTCGGCAGCCCCGCCCTGCGGCACGAGGTCGGCGGCGTCGTCGTCCTCACCGGGCTCGGCGCATGAGCCGCCACCTCGCCGGGCCGCCGTCGGGACGCGCGCACCTCGCCGGGCTGCGGGTCGACCGCCTGCGCTCGGTCCGACTGCTCGACGGGACCCTCGGTGACCTCCCGCTGGCAGGCGGAGCCGCGACCGCGGGCAGCACCGCCCCCCGCACCGAGCTGGACGCTTCCGGGTGGCGGCTGCTGCCCGCGGCCGCCGAGCCGCACGCACACCTCGACAAGGCCTTCACCGCCGACCGGCTCCCGCCCGGCGGCGACGACCTCGAGTCCGCGGTGTCCAGGTGGCGGGCGCTCACGCCGTCCGTGAGCGCCGCCGACATCAGGTCCCGCGCGACGCGGGCCGTGGGCCGGTACGTCGCCAACGGCGTCACGGCCATCCGCACGCACGTCGACCTCCTGGCGGACGGCGACCCGCTGCGCGGGGTCGACGCGCTCGTCCGGCTGCGGGACGAGCTCTCGGGCGTCGTGACCATCCAGGTGTGCGTCCTCGCCGGACCGGGCGCCGACCACGGGCACCTGCGCGAGGCCGTCGACCGGGGGGTCGACGTCATCGGCGGCTGCCCCCACCTGGCCGACGACCCGGCGGCCGAGACCGCCGACCTCCTCGACGTCGCCGAGCGCACCGGTCTCCCCGTCGACCTGCACACCGACGAGCAGACGGCCGCGCCCCGGCTCGACCTGGTCGACCTCGCGCAGCAGGTCATCGCCCGCGGCCTGGCGCAGCGGGTGACCGCGAGCCACTGCGTGCGGCTCGGCTCCCTGCCGAGCGACCGGCTCCGCGCCGTGCTCGAGCTCGTGGGCAGGGCCGGCATCGGGCTGGTCACGCTGCCGATCACCAACCTGTACCTGCAGGGGCGCGGCCCCGACGAGCCGCGGCTGCGTGGCATGCCCCCGCTCAGGCAGATCCTCGACGCCGGGATCGAGCTCGCCGCCGGTGGGGACAACGTCCGGGACCCGTTCAACCCCGTCGGCACCGCCGATCCCTTCGGGACGACCGCCCTCCTCATGACCGCCGGCCACCTGGGCGCCGACGAGGCCCTCACAGCCGTGACGTCGGGCGCCCGCACGGTCATGGGGCTGTCGGCGGCGGGGCCCACCGACGGCGCCGCGGCCGACCTCATGCTCGTGCCCGACGTGCCGGTCGCCGACGTGCTCGCCGGCGCCGAGGTCGCCCGCATCGTGCTGCGCGCCGGGGTCGTGGTCGCCGACACCCGCGTGAGCCGGGACCTCGCCCTGGCGGACCCGGGTCCGGCTGCTCACCCGGACCGGTTCCGACGTCCGTTCGGTCACCGGTCCGCCGACCGGCATCTCGCCCCCGCCCCGTCCCCCGCACGTCAACCGATCGGAAGGTCCACGTCATGACCCTCACCGAACCGTCCGCCCCCACCGCGGTCCCGCGCGCGACGAGCTTCAGGACCCTGCGCATGTCGGGGGTGACCAAGAGGTTCTCCACGGGCACCGTCGCGCTCGACGGCATCGACCTCGAGATCGGGCCGGGTGACTTCGTGTCCGTCGTCGGCCCGTCCGGCTGCGGGAAGTCGACCCTCCTGCGTCTCGCGTCCGGCCTCGACACCGTGAGCTCCGGCGTCCTCACCGTGAGCTCGCGCTCGACCAGCTACGTCTTCCAGGAGGCCACCCTCCTCGAGTGGCGCACGGCCCTGACGAACGTCGAGCTGACCGGTGAGCTGCGGAAGGTCGACGCCGGCCACCGACGCAGGCTCGCCCGGGAGGCGCTCGAGCTCGTGGGGCTCACGGGGTTCGAGAACCAGTATCCGCGCGAGCTGTCGGGTGGCATGCGGATGCGTGTGTCGATCGCCCGCGCCCTCGTCACCGAGCCCGACCTCGCCCTCTTCGACGAGCCGTTCGGGGCGCTGGACGAGATCACCCGGCTGCGCATGCAGACCGAGCTCCAGCGGATCTTCCGGCTCAAGCAGTTCGCGGGCCTGTTCATCACGCACTCCGTCTCGGAGGCCGTCTACCTCGCCAACCGGGTGATCGTCATGAGCGGCCGTCCCGGGCGGATCGTGGCGGACATCCGCATCCCGTGGGCCTACCCGCGACCCGCCGAGCTCCGCTACGACCCCGAGTTCGCCGCCCTGACGGGCGAGGTCTCGGCAGCCCTTGGAGAGCACTCATGACACTGCACGCCCACATCCGTCCCGACGCAGGGACCGCGAACGACCTCCCGGACCCGGGGTCCGACCGACCCGTGGCCGACCCCGACCGGGTACTCACCGTCCCCGTCCCCGCGCCGGAGCGGCCGGGCCGTCGTCGTGCCGGCGTCGGCCGGCGCATCGGCCCGGCGACGGTGGGTGCCCTGCGCGGGGCGGCACCTGTCGTGCTCTCGCTCATCGGGATCGTGGTCATCTGGTACGTCGTCGCGCTCGCGATCCTGCCCGTGGACCAGCGGTTCCTGCTCCCGCCCCCGCACGAGGTCTTCGGCAGCACCCTGACCAACCCGCAGCTCATGGAGCCGATGCTCGACGCGCTGGGACGCAGCGTCGTCGTCGCGGCCATCGGGCTCGCCGTCGCCGTCGTGATCGGGATCCTCTGGGCCCTCGCCATGTCGGCGTCCAGGTGGACCGAGTCGATCCTGTACCCCTACGCCGTCATCCTCCAGACGATCCCGATCCTCGCCCTGGTGCCGCTCATCGGCATCTGGTTCGGCTACGGCTTCCCGGCACGGGTCATCGTCTGCGTGATCATCGCCCTGTTCCCGATGATCTCCAACACGTTCTTCGGGCTGCAGTCGGCGAGCGCCGCCGCGCACGATCTCCTCACCCTCAACAACGCCTCACGGACCCAACGGCTCGTCAAGCTCCAGCTCCCCGCGTCGGTCCCGTCGATCTTCACCGGTCTGCGGACGGCCGCCGGGTTGTCCGTCATCGGTGCGCTGGTCGGCGACTACTTCTTCCAGCAGGGCCCCGTGGGCATCGGCGGCCTGCTGCGCACCTACACGCTGCGCCTCCAGATGGACGCCCTGTTCACCGCCATCACCCTGACCGCCCTGTTCGGCGTCGTGGTCTTCGGTCTCTTCGCCGTCCTCGACCGCCTCGTGCTCGGCCGCTGGTACGGGAAGCGGCCCAGCTCGTGAGAGCGGACCCCTCAGTGCCCTCCGTCCCTCGCCCGGCCCCCGCCGGCCGAACCACCCAGCCAAGGAGAACCACCATGACGCACGCCCGACCACACCTCCTGCTCGCCGTCGCCGGACTTCTCGCCCTCGCCGCGTGCTCCTCCGCCGACGGTGCGGACGACCCCGCGGAGGATGCGGGGGCCGCGCCCGACGCCGAGGCCGCGGAGGCCGGCAGCGCCCTCGACCTCGCGGAGGTCTGC
The DNA here is from genome assembly GCF_055326445.1 of Georgenia sp. Z2081. Lineage (NCBI taxonomy): Bacteria > Bacillati > Actinomycetota > Actinomycetes > Allobogoriellales > Allobogoriellaceae > Georgenia > Georgenia sp. Z2081. Next base: position 81,501 of record NZ_JBUZNK010000009.1, on the reverse strand, counting down.
CCGGCGACCGTCGTCGTCCAGTGGGACTGGCAGCCGCAGTCCGAGCACGGCGGGACGTACGCGCTCGTGGGGTCGGACGCCGAGATCGACACGGACACGAAGTCGGTGCGCGGCTCGCTCGTCGCCCAGGGCGTGGACACCGGCGTGGACATCGAGGTGCGCACGGGTGGCGCGAACGTCGGCTTCCAGCCGGTTCCCGCCCTCATGTACCTCGACGACGAGATCACGCTCGGCGCGGTGAGCACCGACGTCGCGATCAGCTCCCACGAGGCACAGCCGACCGTCGCGGTGGTGTCCCAGATGACGAACAGCCCGCAGATCCTCATGTGGGACCCCGAGACCTATCCCGGCGCGACCACCATCGACGAGGTCGTCTCGCAGGGCGCCACCGTGGTGACCTCGGGCGACGTCCTGCCCGCGCTGCTCGCGCGGACGACGAGCTTCGACATGGCGGCCTCCGACACGAGCTACGAGGGGACGCCCTCGCGGTTCGTCTCCGACCCGTCGATCGTGCAGCAGGGCTTCGTCACGGCCGAGCCCTACATCTACGAGAACGAGGTCGACGCCTGGGGGCGTCCGGTGGCCTTCGAGCTTATGAGCGAGGTCGGGTTCTCGATCTACCCGCAGTCCCTCGCGGTGCGCGCCGACCGGGTCGACGAGCTGGCCGGGTGCCTGGAGCGGCTCGTGCCGATCTTCCAGCAGTCGCAGATCGACTTCCTCGCGGACCCGGGGCCGACGAACGACCTGCTCGTCGAGGTGGTGGAGCAGTACAACGTCGGGTGGACCTACTCCGCGGGCGTCGCCGACTTCTCGGCGGCCGCGCTGGTCGAGGAGGAGATCGTCACCGACGACCCGGCCACGGGGGTCTTCGGCCAGTTCGACGACGCGCGGATGCAGGAGATCGCCGACACGTTCCTCCCGCTGCTGCGCGACCAGGGCACCGTCACGCTCGCCGAGCTCGACCCCGCCGAGCTGTACACGAACGAGTTCATCGATCCGTCGATCTCGATGGGGGAGTGAGAGCCACGATGAGCACGACCACCGCCGCGGGCAGGCTCGCCGCCCTCATCGCCGACGAGCTCGGGCCGGACGCGGTCTCGACCGATCTCGACCTCGTCACCAAGGTCTCCTCCGACTGGTCGCGGATGTCGCCGATCCTGCAGGAGAAGCTGCCGGCGGGCCGCTACCTCGCCGACGCCGTCGTCCGCCCCCGGACACCCGAGGAGGTCGCCCGCGTCCTCCAGCTCGCCTACGAGGCCGGCGTCCCCGTCACGCCGCGCGGGGCCGGGACCGGGAACTACGGCCAGCTCACGCCGTTCTCGGGCGGGCTGAGCCTCGACCTCCGTGCGCTCGACGAGATCGCCGTCGACAGCGACGGGACGATGACCGCGGGTGCCGGAGCCCGGCTCACGGCCGTCGACGCCACCGGGCGGGCGGCGGGGCGGGACATCTGGATGTTCCCCTCGACGAAGGGCTCGACGCTCGGCGGCTTCCTCGCGGGCGGGAGCGCGGGCACCGGGACGATCGAGCACGGCACCACGACCGACGGGTTCGTGGTCTCGCTGACCGTCGCCCCGATGGACGGCAGCGGCCGGACGTTCACCGTCCACGGAGCCGACACCACGCCGTACATCCACGCGTACGGGGTCACGGGAGTGGTCACGAGCGCCACGGTCCGCACCGATCCCGCCCGCGACTGGTCGGCGGTGTACGCGTCGTTCCCGACCTACGACGGCCTCGTGGCCGCGCACCGCGCGCTCCTCACGCTGCCGGTGCTGCCGCGCCTGGCGTCCGCCGACGAGCCCGCCCTGGTCGCCACCCTCCCCGCGCCGACGCCGCTCGACGCCACGCAGCACAGCCTGCGCGTCATCGCCGAGTCCTCCACCGTCGATCAGGTGGCCGACCTGGTCGCCGCCGGCGGGGGCCAGGTCGTGGCGACCTACGACGAGTACGCCGAGACGGACCGGCTCTCGTCGATGTCCTACAACCACCCGATCTACTACTGGCAGCGGGAGGTGGGGGAGCCCGCATGCTTCCACATGGAGACCGGCGGGCGCGCGCTCTGGGACGACCCGGCCCGGGTCCGCGCCGTCTACCCCGGGACCCGGCTCCACCTCGAGCTCATGGGTGCCGAGCCGCTCGCCATGGTGGTGGGTGACTACGTGGACGAGCAGCAGGTCCTGGACGGGATACCGCTCCTGGAGGCCGCCGGACTCGGCGTCCACTCGCCGCACCAGTGGTACGTCGACCGCAACGTCGAGCTCGTCGCGGCCACGGCCGCCCGGACCGATCCGCTGGGGCTGCTCAACCCCGGCAAGCTCGTGCCGGAGCGGGCACGCACCGACACGCGCACGACGATCGGTGTGCGGTGACCGCGCCGACGCCGAGGGCCGCCCGCTGGGCCGACCTCACGTTCCCTGACGTCGCGGCCCTGCCCGAGAACACCGTGGCGGTCCTGCCGACGGGCGCGATCGAGCAGCACGGACCGCACCTCCCGTTGTCGACGGACCTCGTCACGGCCACCGAGGTCGCGACCCACGCCGCCGACGCGGTAGCCGCCGACGGCCGGGCCGACGTCGTCCTTCTCCCGGCACTGGCCTACACCAAGTCCGACGAGCATGCCTGGTCTCCCGGCACGATCTGGTTGTCGTGGGAGACCCTCATGTCGACGCTCGTCGACATCGGGCGCTCGCTCGCCGGATCGGGGATCACCCGGGTGCTCCTCGTCAACGGCCACGGCGGCAACGCCGCGCTCGAGCAGGTGGCGCTGCGCGAGCTGAGGCGGAGGTTCGGGCTCGCGACCTTCTTCGTCCCGGCCTCCGTCGGTGGAGAGGTCGCGCGGGAGCACGGCAATCCCAGCGAGCTCGGACTGGGGATCCACGGCGGCCACACCGAGACGTCGATGATGCTGCACCTGCGGCCGGAGCTCGTGCACATGGATCGTGCGGTCAGGCGGGTCCCGGAACGGCTCGACGGGTTCGAGGTCGTCGGCTTCGGCAGGCCCGCGAGCTTCGGGTGGCTGTCCGACGACTTCGGGCCGGACGGCCATGTCGGCGACCCGACCACGGCCGGTGCCGACGACGGGCGCGCCCTGTTCCGGGCCGCGGTGGACCAGGCCGCACGGGCGATCGCCGAGGCATCGACCTTCTCCGTGACGTAGCGACCGGGCGCACACGTGGACGGCGCACAGCGAGGGGGACCGGAGCCCGGCCCCCCTCGCTGCGCGTCATCCACGGAGAACGTGGTCCGCCCGAACGGCCGGACCCCGCTCAGTCGGTAGTGCCCCGAGGCAGCGAGAAGAACCGGCGGTCCACGTAGGCGAGCGAGGTCGCCGACTCGTCGCGGACGCGGTGCACGCCTGAGACGGCGCCCAGCACCAGGACGTGGTCCCCGATCTCGGTCGCGCCGACGACCTCGCACTCGACCGCGCTGACGGCGTCCTTGATCAGCCACGGCAGACCGTCGGCGGTGTACCGGTGGGCGATCCCGCGGAACTTGTCCGGCTCGCGGGAGGCGAAGCGACGAGCGACGTCCTGGGCCTCGCCCGCAAGGACGTTGCCGACGAAGGCGCCGCGTGCGATCACGGTGGGCAGCGTCCGTGAGCCGGTGTCGAAGCAGACGCCGAAGAGCGGCGGAGACATGCTCACGCTGAAGCCCGTGCTCACCGTCGTCCCGACGGGTGCCCCGTCGGGGGCGCAGCTGGTGACGACGCAGACGCCGGCGGCGAGTCCGGCCATGGCCGTGCGGAACGACGTGGCGACGCCGTCGTCGATGGTGCGTGCCGGTCGGGTGACGGTCATGGGTGCTCCTCGGTGGATGTTGATACCATCAACATCCAGGCTAGGACCGTGATGTTTCCCCGGTGTGACACCACGGAGGCGATCACTTCTCGCCCGTGGCTTCCGGCCCTCGGGCACGCGACGGCGACCGGACCCGCAGATGGGATGATCGGTCCCATGCTCAGCTGGACCACTGCCGGGGAGTCCCACGGCCAGGCGCTCGTCGCCGTGCTGCAGGGCGTGCCCGCCGGCCTGTCGATCACCTCCGACGAGATCGTCGCCGCGCTCGCCCGGCGCCGCCTCGGCTACGGCCGCGGGGCGCGCATGAAGTTCGAGACCGACGTCGTCACCCTCCTCGGCGGCGTCCGCCACGGCGTGACGATGGGCGGTCCGGTCGCGATGACGATCGGCAACGCCGAGTGGCCGAAGTGGTCGACCGTCATGTCGGCCGACCCCGTGGACCCCGCCGACCTCCTCGTCGACGCCGGCACCGGCGACGAGCGGGAGGTGGCCCGCAACCGCCCCCTCACGCGTCCCCGCCCCGGGCACGCGGACCTCACCGGTATGCGCAAGTACGGGCTCGACGACGCCCGGCCCGTCCTCGAGCGCGCCTCCGCGCGGGAGACGGCCGCCCGAGTGGCGCTCGGCACCGTGGCCGCCGCGATCCTCGAGCAGGTCGCCGGTGTGCGGCTCGTCTCGCACACCCTCGCCGTCGGCCCGGTCCGGGTGCCCGACGACGCCCCCCTGCCCTCGCCCGACGACGTCGCCGCGCTCGACGCCTCCCCGCTGAGGTGCATCGTCCCCGGGGTCGACGAGGAGATGGTCGCCGAGGTCGACGCGACCAAGAAGGACGGCGACACCGTGGGCGGGGTCGTCGAGGTCCTCGCCTACGGTCTGCCGCCCGGCCTGGGCTCGTTCGTGTCCGGCGACGCCCGCCTCGACTCCCGCCTGGCCGGCGCCGTCATGGGCATCCAGGCCGTCAAGGGCGTCGAGATCGGCGACGGGTTCGCCACCGCCCGGCGCCGCGGCTCCGCGGCGCACGACGAGATCGTCCACGACGACGACGGCCGCATCGCGCGGACCACGAACCGCGCCGGCGGCACCGAGGGCGGCATGAGCAACGGCGAGGTCCTGCGCGTGCGCGCCGCGCTCAAGCCGATCTCGACGGTCCCGCGGGCGCTGTCGACCGTCGACGTCTCCACCGGTGAGGACGCGACGGCCCTGCACCAGCGCTCCGACACCTGCCACGTGGCGCCGGGCGCCGTCGTCGCGGAGGCGATGGTCGCGCTCGTGCTCGCGCAGGCCCTGCTGGAGAAGACCGGCGGCGACTCCCTCGCGGAGGCGTCCCGCAACCTGGCCGCCTACCTCGCCTCGTTCCCGGAGCACCAGCGGTGAGCGGGGAAGGGACGGCGCTGCCGATCGCCGGGACGCCGATCACCGGGACTCGGATCGCCGGCGTGCCGGTCCCCGGCCGCGGCCCCGACCTCGTGCTCGTCGGCCTGCCGGGTGCGGGCAAGTCCTCGGTCGGCCGCCACCTGGCGCGGATGCTGGGCACGTCCGTCGCGGACACCGACGACCTCGTCGAGCGCCGGGCCGGCCGCAGCGTGTCGGAAGTCTTCGCCGCGGCCGGCGAGGACGCGTTCCGGCAGCTCGAGCGCGAGGTGATCATCGATGCCCTCGGGCACGGGACCGGCATCCTCACGCTCGGCGGTGGCGCCGTCCTCGACCCGGACACGCGCGCCGACCTTGCGACGCGACGCGTCGTGCACCTGTCGGTCTCGCCCGAGCAGGCGCACGCGCGCGTGGGGACCGCCTCGACCCGGCCGCTGCTCGCCGACGACCCGGTCGGCCGGCTCACCGTGCTCGCCGAGCAGCGGGCCCCGCTCTACGACGAGGTCGCCACGTGGACGGTCGACACCGACGGCCGTGAGCTGACCGACGTCGCCGCCGAGGTCGCCACGCTCGCGACGGAGCCGACCGTGCTCACGGTGCCCGGCGCCCACCCGTACCGCGTGACCATCGGGCACGACCTGTCCGGCGAGGTCGCCCGCGCGATCCCCGAGACGGCGCGCCGCGTGCTCATCGTCCACCCCGAGGCGATGGCCGAGCGCGCCGGCCGGATCGCCGCCGCGCTTCGCTTCGGCGGCAGGGACGCGCACTCCTTCGTCCTGCCCGACGCCGAGGCCGCGAAGACGTGGGAGGTCGTCGGGCGCTGCCACGACCTGCTCGGCGAGCACGGCTACGGCCGTCAGGACGTCGTCGTCACGCTCGGCGGCGGGGCCACCACCGACGTCGGCGGATTCGTTGCGGCCACCTGGCTGCGGGGTGTCGGCGTCGTCCATGTGCCCACGACGCTGCTCGGGATGGTCGATGCGGCCGTCGGCGGCAAGACGGGTGTCAACACGCCGGCCGGCAAGAACCTTGTCGGCTCGTTCCATGCGCCGCTCGCCGTCGTCTGCGACCTCGACCTGCTGGCCACCCTGCCCCGGGCGGACCTGGCCGCCGGGCTCGCCGAGGTCGTCAAGGTCGGCTTCTTCGGCGACCGACACGTCCTGCGGCTCGTGCGTGCGCACCCCGAGGCCGCGCTCGACCCGGGCTCGCGCGTACTGCGCGAGCTGGTCGAGCGCGCGGTGGCCGTGAAGGCGCACGTCGTGGGGGAGGACCTGCGCGAGGCCGGGCTGCGGGAGGTCCTCAACTACGGGCACACCACCGGGCACGGCATCGAGCGCGCCTCCGGGTACGCGTGGCGCCACGGGGACGCCGTCGCCGTCGGCATGGTCGTCGCCGCCGAGCTCGCCGAACGGGTGGGTCTCGCGCGGCCGGGGCTCGCCGAGGGCCACCGCGAGGTGCTGAGCTCGCTCGGCCTCCCGGTGACCGTGAGCGGGCTTCCGTGGAGCGAGGTCCGTGCGGCGATGGGCAACGACAAGAAGGTGCGCGGCGACCGACTGCGGTTCGTCGCCCTGCGCGCCGAGGGCGATCCGGTCATTCTGGACGGGCCCGACGAGGTTGCGCTCGAGGCGGCCTGGGACACGGTGAGCGCGTGACCGGGGACGCGGGCGGGTTCGCGACCGGCGACGCTCCGATCGCCGGCGCGGACGGCGACCGGGCGCCGGAGACCGCGACGCCACGCGGCACGGGCACGATCGTCCTCGTAGGCGTGCCCGGGGCCGGGGTCTCGATCACGGCCGTCGCGGTGGGCGAGGCGCTGGGGATCGAGGTGCGCGACACCGACGAGCTCGTGGCCGAACGGCTCGGTGCCCCGGTGCACGAGCTCGTCGTCGACCTCGGCGAGGACGAGTACCGGGCGGCCGAGTCCGCTGTGGTGACCGAGGTGCTGGCGACGGACCCGCTCGCCAGGCCCGCCGTCGTCGGGCTGGGCTCGGGTGCGCTCGGCGCGGTCGCCGACCGGCTGGCCGAGCTGCGCGCCGAGGGCGTGCCGGTCGTCCACCTCCGGCTGACGCCGGGCACCGCGATGCGCCGGCTCGGTCTGTCCGGCCTTGGCTCGGTCGCGCTGCCGAACCCGCGGGCGATGTGGACGACCATGGCGGCCGAGCGGGACGCAGCTCTCGAGGCCGTCGCCAGCACGACGATCGACACGACGGCGATGGACCCGGACGAGGTGCGCGACGCCGTGCTCGAGGTCGTACGGGCGGGCTGACCGGCAGCTCGACCCCCGACCGGCGGGTGGGGCCCTGGCAGCTCGACCCCCGACCGACGCGCGGGGCGGCACCGGGCCGCCCCCCTGTCGTCAGCCCCGCGCGACGAGCCACTCCTCGAACGTCGGCCCGACCACCTCGGCGCCGGGTGCGCGGCCGAGCGTGCCGTCGCGGAAGGCGCGACCCATCCGTCCGGGCAGCGGGAGCGGGAAGGGCCGGATACGCCGCCCGTCCCCGGCCGCGTTCCCGGCCACGCGCCGGGTCATGTCCCACAGCGTCAGCTCCTCGGGACCGACGAGGTCGTGGCGGTCGCCCGCACGTCGCGCGAGCGCGCAGTCGGCCAGGACGTCGGCGACGGCGTCGAGCGCGACCGGGCGGATGCGCATGGTGGGCACCGCGACGAGGGGGCCGAGCCGCATACGGCCCAGGTTCTGCTCCGCGAACTCGAACCACTGGCTCGAGCGGACCACGACGAGGTGCTCGCTGACCTCGGCCGCCATGCGCTCCTGCGCGGCCTTGCCGGCGAAGTAGCCGTAGCCCTGCACCTCGGGCAGCTCGCAACCGACGATCGAGAGCAGGACGTGCCGCGCTCCGCCTGCGTTCGCCGCCCTCGCGACCGCCGTCGTGGAACGGGTGAAGAAGTCGGTCGCCGCCCGCGCGCTCGTCGTGAACCGGCTGGCTGCCTCGATGATGACGTCGTAGCCGCGGAGGTGCTCGAGCGGGTTGTGGCAGATGACGTCGTAGCCGGTGGACCTGGAGAGCTGGACGGCCGCGCCGCCCCGGTCGGTCACGGCGCGCTGGATGGCCCGCCCGGAGATCCCGCCGCCGACGATCGCGACCCGCATCGCTCTGCCCACCTGTCGGTCGTCCGCCGTCGGACGACATCGCGTGGGAGCCAGGCTAGGGGGAGCACGGCGGAGGCGCACGGGAGATACGTGGCAGGCCGTGCCGGATGAGGCCCAGCTTCTCGTCGCCGTCTCCACAGGTCCCCCCACTGCATGACCGTCCACAACCGTTGCAATTCCAAGGATTCGATGTCGGTGGTGGCCCGTAACGTAGCCACCAGATCGACCGACGCAGGGGTCTTCGCGACAAGGCGTGGCGCGGTCGGTGGACAGGGATCCGTCGGCGGTCAGTGACAGGACGGGGGAGGTGAGCGGTATGACGACGGAGTGGACGCCGGGCTCGGGCGAGGGTGGTCCCGACGGCGGCTCGCCGAGCGGCGACTCCGGCGTCCCCGTCGGTGCAGCCACGGATGCCGTAGAGCCGGTCATGCCTCCTGCCGCCCTTCGAGGTACCGAGGGCATCGCCAGCTTCTCGCGCGCCCTGGCGGACCTCGAGGTCGCGAGCCAGGCCGAGGTGATCGCGGTCGTCTCCGCGGTCGAGTCGCTCAAGTGCGCCGCCGAGGCCCTGCAGGCGCGAGCCTCTGTGGCGCTGGAGGACATGCGTCGGGACGACGAGGATCACCGCGGTGTGCCGGCGGAGCTCCAGGGCAGGGGAGTGGCGGACGAGATCGCACTGGCGCGCCGCGAGTCGCCGAGCCAGGGCGGCGTACACCTACGTCTCGCCCGCTGCCTCACCACGGAGATGCCGCGCACCTTCGCGCTCATGGAGGCCGGTGAGGTGTCCGAGTGGCGCGCCACGCTGGTCGCGAGGGAGATCGCCTTCCTCACCCCGGAGGATCGCCGCGCCGTCGACGAGGCGCTGGCACCCGACCTCCCCGCGATGGGTGACCGGCAGGCCGGCAACCGGGCGCGCAAGCTCGCCCAGGAGCTCGACCAGGCCGGCGCCGTCCTGCGCATGCAGCGTGCCACCAGCGAGCGTCGCGTGAACGTCCGCCCGGCCCCGAACGGGATGGCCTATCTCACCGCCCTGCTCACCGTGGCGGACGCCGTGCGGGTGAAGACCACGCTCGACCGCGACTCCGGGAGCGCCGTCACAGCAGGCGCCGCCGACGGTCGGAGCAACGCGCAGATCGGTGCGGACCTCCTCGTCGAGCGCGTGACCGGCACGGACGTCAGCGAGCCGCGGGACGTCGCGCTCACCCTGGTGATGACCGACGAGACGCTGCTCGGCGGACCCGAGTCCGCCTGGCTGCCCGGGCACGGCCCTGTGCCCGCCGCGGTGGCCCGCGGCTACCTCTCCGAGGCCCAGGCGGCCGACGTGACCCTGCGCCGCCTGTGGGTCCGGCCCGAGAACGGGCAGATCGACGGCGTCGACTCACGTGCCAGAGGGTTCCCCGCCTCGCTGCGGCACCTCGTGAGCCTGCGCGACGACATCTGCCGCAACCCTTTCTGCGGGGCGGACTTCCGGCAGGTCGACCACGCCACCCCGTGGGCCGAGGGCGGAGAGACGAGCCTCGCCAACGCCTCGGGCCTGTGCCAGCGGTGCAACCTCGCCAAGGAGAACGCCGGCTGGACCCACGAGTCGACGGCGACGAGCCTCACCGTGACGACGCCGACCGGGCACCGCTACGCCGCGAGCCGATCCACGCTCGCCCAGAACGTCACCGACAGGCGGGTCGACTCGCTGAGGGCCCGCGTCGCCGCGAACCGGGAGGCACTCCGCGCGCACGACGAGGAGATCGCCCGCGAAAGGGCCGGGCCAACCGCCCCCGATCATCCCCTTGATCCTCTGCAATCAAGAACATAGCCTTGATCGCATGTTCGTCGTCACCGCCGATCAGAATCGGTCGACCCAGCGGGGGGTTCTCGTGGACGAGATCCTCGCCGAACTGGCTCCATGGCAGCGACGAGCGGGCCGCGCCGTCGTGCTCCCGTTCGAGCGGACGGTCGGCGACGAGGTTCAGGCCGTGCTCTCGAGCGCCCCCGCTGCGGTCGACGTCGCGCTGCGCCTCGCCCGCCTGGACTGGGCGGTGGGGGTCGGCGCCGGACCGGTGGACTCACCGCTCGCGGACAGCGCGAGCGCGTCGTCGGGAACGGCGTTCGTCCTCGCCCGGGACGCGGTGGAGACCGCGCGGAGCAAGGCGTCGCCGTACCCGATCGTCGTGCGGGGTGCCGACGAGGGAGCCGCCGAGGCCGCCACCGCCGTGCTCCACCTCGTCGGTGCCCTGAGACGCACGAGGTCCGACGCCGGCTGGGAGGTGTCCGACCGCCTCGTCACCGGCGTCACCCAGCGTGCCGTCGCCGAGGAGCTCGGCATCACCTACCAGGCGGTCCACGACCGGGTCCGGGTCGCCGGTGTCCGTGAGGAGCTGGCCGCGCTGCCGCACGTCGCCGGCATGGTCGCCGACGCCGAGGGGGAGACCCCGTGAACGGCTGGCTCCTCGGGCTCGTCACGGCCGGCCTCGTGCTCGTCGCCGCCGTCGGCGCCGCCCTGACGGGGAGCCCCATCGTCGCCCGGCTGCTGCGGCGCTTCACGGTGACCGGCGGTGGGAGGGAGGGGACGCCCGGACTCGTCACCCACCCCGTCGGCCTCGACCGCGGCGGGCAGTGGATCGGCTACCTGGAGCGCGCCGCTATCGCCGGCGGCCTGGTCACCGGCTTCCCCGAGGTCGTCGCCGTGGTCCTCGCGCTCAAGGGCCTGGGGCGCTATCCCGAGCTGCGTGCGGACCACTGCTCCGGCGTCGGACGCCGCGACGACGAGACCCCGATCGTCCTGCAGGGCGACCCTCAGGAGCGTCCGGTCCCGCCGCGTGTCGTCGTCGCCGGACTCACGGCCGAGCGCTTCATCATCGGCACGCTCGCCTCCTACCTGTGGGCGGCATCATGGGGGCTCGCGGGACTGGGTGTCCTCGTCGCGATATCCTGAACCGCTGCCCGGGCCCCTGCGGCCAGGCCGACGGCCGGTCGCGGGCCACGATCGCGGGCCCCGGCACCGACCACGCGCCCGGCGGGGCCGGGACGGCAGCATCGAGACAGCACGACCGAGACGACTCCCGACGCTAAGGACGGCACACGCATGGCATCGACGAACGACCTCAAGAACGGCATGGTGCTGAAGATCGACAACCAGCTCTGGTCGGTCGTCGAGTTCCAGCACGTCAAGCCGGGCAAGGGCCCCGCGTTCGTGCGCACCAAGCTGAAGAACGTCCTGTCCGGCAAGGGCGTCGACAAGACGTTCAACGCCGGCGTCAAGGTCGAGACCGCCACGGTCGACCGCCGCGACATGCAGTACCTGTACAACGACGGCACCGACTTCATCTTCATGGACTCCGCGACGTTCGACCAGATCCCCGTGCGCCCCGAGGTGGTCGGCGACGTCGCGAACTTCATGCTCGAGAACACCGACGTCGTCGTCGCCACCCACGACGATCAGGTGCTCTTCGTCGAGCTGCCCGCCTCCGTCGTGCTCGAGGTCACCGAGACCGAGCCCGGCCTCCAGGGCGACCGCTCCTCGGCCGGCACGAAGCCCGCCACCCTCGAGACCGGCTACCAGATCCAGGTCCCGCTGTTCCTCGAGCAAGGCGTCAAGGTCAAGGTCGACACCCGCTCGGGCGACTACCTCGGACGCGCCTGAGTGGGCGGAGAGACACCCGCGCGCGAGGACGACCAGGGCCTCGACCGCGCGCCGACCGGCTCCGCGCCGGTGAGTAAGGACGTCCCTGCGCAGGTGAGCGAGGACGAAGCTGTGCCGTCGACCGAGGACCTGCCCGCGCCGCTGACCGAGGACGAGCCGACTCCGGTCGAGGTCACGACCGAGGACGAGGTGCCCGCCGGCGCGGTCCGCGTGAGCGCGGACCGGTCGGACTCGGTACGGGGGAGCACCTCGGACACCCAGGGCGTGCGCAGGGCCTTCCACGCCACCGCCCGGACCAAGGCGCGTCACCGGGCGCTCGACGTCCTGTTCGAGGCCGACGCCAAGGGCCTGGTCACCGACGGCGACCGGCTGCTCGCCGTCCTCGCCGAGCGCGGTGGGCGCACGATCGCGCAGGACGGCCTGCCCGCCTACGCCGTCGAGCTCGTCGAGGGCGTCGCCGACCACCTGACGATCATCGACGAGATCCTCACCGCCACCTCCCACGGCTGGTCGCTCAGGCGGATGCCCGCGGTCGACCGTGGTCTGCTGCGGCTGGGGGTCTTCGAGGTCGTCTTCCTCGACGACGTCCAGGATGGGGTCGCCATCGAGCAGGCGACCTACCTGGCCGGCCGGCTCTCCACCGACGACTCCCCGCGGTTCGTCGGCGGCGTCCTCGGCGAGGTGTCCAGGAACAAGGACCTCTACCGGATCTGACCCGCGCCCGGCGTACCCTGGGCGCACCGACATCCTTTAACGATCTGTCCAGCGAGGCAGGGAAGGAGGTCACGGCACCATGTGCCCCGACCCGGCTGCATCCGCAGACCCCACATCCACATCACCCACGCCGGCCGGCGAGAGAGCCGGACGCGAGGTCCTCACCGCGAGCGACATCGACCGCTCGCTTACCCGCATCGCGCACGAGATCGTCGAGCGCAACCAGGGCACCGACGACCTCGTCCTGCTCGGCATCCCCACGCGCGGCGTCCCGCTGGCCGCCCGGCTCGCGGCCCGCGTCGCGCGCGCCGCCGACCTCGCCGAGCCGGTCCCGCACGGCTCGCTCGACACGACGATGTACCGCGACGACCTGCGCGACCACCCGGTCCGCGGCCTCGAGCGCACCGACATCCCGGTCGACCTCACCGGCCGCACCGTCGTCCTCGTCGACGACGTCCTCTACTCCGGGCGCACCATCCGCGCGGCGCTCGACGCCCTGTCCGACCTGGGCCGACCGCGCCGGGTCCAGCTCGCGGTCCTCGTCGACCGCGGCCACCGCGACCTCCCGATCCGCGCCGACTTCGTCGGCAAGAACCTGCCGACCTCCCGGGAGGAGAGCGTGCGGGTCTCGCTCGCGGAGACCGACGCGGGGATCATCGCCGCGACCGACGCCGGCGGCACTACCGATCGCACTGCCGACGAGGTCGCGGCCGCCATCCACACCGACGCCGGCACCCACGCCGTCGGCGGCACGCCGGAGTCCGTCCGGATCGTCGGGGAGGGGGACCGATGAGGCACCTGCTCTCCGCCGCCGACCTCTCCCGCGCCGAGGCCGTGCGCATCCTCGACACCGCCGAGCAGATGGCCGCCACGCAGGAACGGGAGATGAAGAAGCTCCCCACCCTGCGCGGCCGCACGGTCGTCAACCTCTTCTTCGAGGACTCCACCCGCACGCGCATCTCCTTCGAGGCGGCGGCCAAGCGCCTGAGCGCCGACGTGATCAACTTCTCGGCCAAGGGATCCTCGGTGTCCAAGGGCGAGACGCTCAAGGACACCGCGCTCACGCTGCGCTCGATGGGCGCGGACGGCGTCGTCGTCCGGCACCCCGCCTCCGGCGCGCCGCACCGCCTCGCGCACGCCGGCTGGACCGACGTCCCGATCCTCAACGCGGGCGACGGCACCCATCAGCACCCCACGCAGGCCCTCCTCGACGCCTTCACGCTGCGCCGCCACCTGCACTCGCGTGCCGAGGAACCCGCGCCCGGGGAGCCCCCGACCACCGACACCCCGGCCCCGCCGGGCAGCGACCTCGCCGGGGCGCGCGTCGTCGTCGTCGGGGACGTCCTGCACTCGCGGGTGGCGCGGTCGAACGTCGACCTGCTCACCACGCTCGGCGCCGACGTCACGCTGGTGGCCCCGCCGACGCTCCTGCCCGTGGGCGTGGGCGCCTGGCCCGCGCGCGTCGAGCACCACCTCGACGCCACCCTCGAGGCCGCGCCCGACGCGGTGATGATGCTCCGCGTCCAGCACGAGCGGATGTCCGCCGGCGGGGGAGGGTTCTTCCCCTCGGCCCAGGAGTACCACCGCCTCTACGGGCTCGACGCCGCCCGTCTCGCGCTCCTCCCGGCGCACGGCATCGTCATGCACCCCGGCCCGATGAACCGCGGCCTGGAGATCTCCGCCGACGCCGCCGACTCCGAGCGCAGCGTCGTCCTCGAGCAGGTCCGCAACGGCGTCGCCGTGCGCATGGCCGTGCTCTACCTCCTGCTTGCCGGCTCCGAAGGGACCACGTCATGACCAGCTACCTCATCACCGGGGCACGGCCCCTCGGCGGGGACCGGGCCGACCTCCTGCTCTCGGGCGGGACGATCACCGCCGTGGGCGACGACGCGGCCGCGCAGGCCTCGTCCGACGCCGTCCGGGTCGACGCCGACGGCCTCGTCGCGCTGCCCGGCCTCGTCGACCTGCACACCCACCTGCGCGAGCCCGGCCGCGAGGACACCGAGACCGTCCGCACCGGCTCCCGAGCCGCGGCCGCGGGCGGCTTCACCGCCGTCCACGCGATGGCCAACACCATGCCGGTGGCCGACACCGCCGGCGTGGTCGAGCAGGTCTGGCGCCTCGGCCGCGAGGCCGGCTACGTCGACGTCCGACCCGTCGGCGCCGTGTCCGTCGGCCTGGCCGGTGCCCAGCTCGCCGAGCTCGGCGCCATGCACCGCTCCGCGGCCGGCGTCACCGTGTTCTCCGACGACGGCCGGTGCGTGAGCGACCCCGTCCTCATGCGCCGGGCGCTGGAGTACGTCCGCTCGGTCGACGGCGTCGTCGCGCAGCACGCGCAGGACCCGCGCCTGACCGAGGGCGCCCAGATGCACGAGGGCGTCGTCTCCGCCGAGCTCGGCATGACCGGCTGGCCGGCGGTCGCGGAGGAGTCGATCATCGCCCGCGACGTCCTGCTCGCCGAGCACGTCGGCTCCCGGCTGCACGTCTGCCACCTCTCGACCGCCGGCTCGGTCGACATCGTCCGCTGGGCGAAGGCCCGGGGGATCGACGTCACCGCCGAGGTCACGCCGCACCACCTCCTGCTCACCGACGACCTCGTGCGCGACTACGACCCGCTGTACAAGGTCAACCCGCCGCTGCGCACCGCGGCAGACGTCGAGGCCGTGCGCGCCGGGCTGGCCGACGGCACGATCGACATCGTCGCCACCGACCACGCCCCGCATGCCGCCGAGGACAAGGACACCGAGTGGGCCGCCGGCGCGATGGGGATGACCGGGCTGGAGACCGCCCTGGCCGTGGTCACCACGACGATGGTCGCCACCGGCCTGCTCGACTGGGCCGGGGTCGCCCGCGTGATGTCGACCGCGCCCGCGAGGATCGGCCGCGTCGCCGACCAGGGCCGGCAGCTCGTTCCCGGCGCCCCCGCCCACCTCACCCTCGTCGACCCGGCCGCCCGACGCACCGTCGACACCGCGGCGCACGCCTCGCGGTCCCGCAACTCGCCGTTCGCGGGCCGCGAGCTGGGTGGCGCCGTGACGCACACGTTCTACGCCGGCCGGGCGACCGTCCTCGACGGGTCCCTCGTCGACGACCTCGCCGGCATGCCCGAGAAGAAGGAGTCCTGAGTGAGCGCCGAGCGCACACCCGCCCTGCTCGTCCTGGAGGACGGCACCACCTACCGAGGATCTGCCTGGGGCGCGGGCGGCCGCACACTCGGTGAGATCGTCTTCTCCACCGGCATGACCGGCTACCAGGAGACCCTCACCGACCCGAGCTACCACCGCCAGATCGTGGTGATGACGACGCCGCACGTCGGCAACACCGGCGTCAACGACGAGGACGACGAGTCCGACCGCGTGTGGGTCGCCGGCTACGTCCTGCGCGACGCCGCCCGGCGGTCGTCCAGCTGGCGGGCCACCGGCGGGCTCGAGGCGCGCCTGACCGCCGAGGGCGTCGTCGGGATCTGCGAGGTCGACACGCGCGCGCTCACCCGCCACCTGCGCGAGGCGGGCGTCATGCGCGCCGGGATCTTCTCCGGCTCCGCGCTGCCCGCGGGCGCCGCGGACCTGCACCCGCAGGCCACCCGGGTCCTCGTCGACGTCGTCCGGGACGCTCCGGCGATGTCCGGCTCCGACCTCGCGGGCGAGGTCTCCACCGGTGAGCGGTACACCATCGAGCCCGACGGCGAGCCCGTCGCCACGGTCGTCGCCGTCGACCTGGGCATCAAGGCCCGTACGCCCGCCCAGCTCGCCGAGCGCGGCGCGCGCGTCCACGTCGTCCCCCGTGACACCACGCTCGCCGAGGTGCTCGCGCTGACGCCGGACGGCGTGTTCTTCTCCAACGGCCCCGGCGACCCGGGCGCGGCCGAGCACGAGGTGGAGCTGCTGCGCGGCATCCTCGACGAGCAGATCCCGTTCTTCGGGATCTGCTTCGGCAACCAGCTCCTCGGCCGGGCCCTCGGCTACGGCACCTACAAGCTCGCCTACGGTCACCGGGGCGTCAACCAGCCGGTCCTGGACAAGGCGAGCGGCCGCGTGGAGATCACCGCGCACAACCACGGCTTCGCCGTCGACGCCCCCGTGGAGGGGGAGTCCGTCGCGCCCTACGACGACGGCCGCTACGGCCGGGTCGAGGTCAGCCACGTCGGCCTCAACGACCAGGTGGTCGAGGGCCTGCGGGCGCTGGACCTGCCGGCGTTCTCCGTCCAGTACCACCCCGAGGCCGCCGCCGGACCGCACGACGGCGAGCACCTCTTCGACCGCTTCCTCGCGCTCATGGCCGCCCACCGCGGCGCCGAGCCCGCGACCCCCACCACCTCCGAGGAGAACTGATGCCCCGCCGGACCGACCTGAGCTCCGTCCTCGTCATCGGCTCGGGCCCGATCGTCATCGGCCAGGCGGCCGAGTTCGACTACTCCGGAACCCAGGCCTGCCGCGTGCTGCGCGAGGAGGGCCTGCGGGTGGTCCTCGTCAACTCCAACCCGGCGACGATCATGACCGACCCGGAGGTCGCCGACGCGACCTACGTCGAGCCGATCACCCCCGAGGTCGTCGAGGCCATCCTCGTCAAGGAGAAGCCCGACGCGATCCTGCCCACCCTCGGCGGCCAGACCGCGCTCAACACCGCGATCGCGCTCCACGACTCCGGCGTGCTCGACCGCCTGGGCATCGAGCTCATCGGAGCCTCGGTCGACGCCATCAACAAGGCGGAGGACCGCTTCGCGTTCAAGGAGGTCGTCGAGCGCGCCGGCGGGGAGTCCGCCCGCTCGGTCATCGCGCACTCGATCGACGAGGTGCACGCCGCCGCCGACGAGCTCGGGCTCCCGCTCGTGGTCCGCCCGAGCTTCACCATGGGCGGCCTCGGCTCGGGCCTGGCCCACACGCGCGAGGACCTCGACCGCATCGCCGGCGCCGGCCTGCACTTCTCGCCGACCACCGAGGTGCTCCTGGAGGAGTCGATCCTCGGGTGGAAGGAGTTCGAGCTCGAGCTCATGCGCGACCACGCGGACAACGTCGTGGTCGTCTGCTCGATCGAGAACGTCGACCCGGTCGGCGTCCACACGGGCGACTCGATCACCGTGGCGCCCGCCATGACGCTGACCGACCGCGAGTTCCAGCGGATGCGGGACATCGGCATCGCGGTGCTGCGGGAGGTCGGCGTCGACACGGGCGGCTGCAACGTCCAGTTCGCGGTCGAGCCGAGCACGGGCCGCATCGTCGTCATCGAGATGAACCCCCGCGTGTCCCGGTCCTCCGCGCTGGCCTCGAAGGCGACCGGCTTCCCGATCGCCAAGATCGCAGCGCGCCTGGCCATCGGCTACACGCTCCCGGAGATCCCGAACGACATCACCGGCTCCACGCCCGCGAGCTTCGAGCCGGCGCTGGACTACGTGGTCGTCAAGGTCCCGCGGTTCGCGTTCGAGAAGTTCCCCGCCGCGGACCCCACGCTCACCACCACCATGAAGTCCGTGGGCGAGGCCATGGCGCTCGGTCGCAACTTCACCGAGGCGCTCGGCAAGGCGCTGCGCTCCCTGGACCAGTCCGGCCAGCAGTTCCACTGGCGCGGCGAGGCGCCCGCCGGTGAGGAGCTGACCGCACTCGTCGCCTCGACGGCCACGCCCACCGAGCACCGCCTCGTCGACGTGCAGCAGGCGATCCGCGGCGGCGCGAGCGTCGAGGAGCTCTTCGAGGCGACCTGGATCGACCCGTGGTTCCTCGACCAGATGGTGCTCGTCGAGGAGGTCGCCCAGGAGGTGGCCGGCGCGCACGCGCTCACCTCCGGCGTCCTCGCGCGGGCCAAGCGGCACGGCCTGTCCGACGTCCAGATCGGGGAGCTGCGCGGCCTGTCCGAGGACGCCGTGCGCGAGGTGCGCCGGGCGTTCGACCTGCACCCGGTGTTCAAGACGGTCGACACGTGCGCCGCCGAGTTCGCCTCGCAGACGCCGTACCACTACTCCGCCTACGACGCCGAGAGCGAGGTCGCGCCCCGGGAGAGGCCGGCCATCATCATCCTCGGCTCGGGCCCCAACCGGATCGGGCAGGGCATCGAGTTCGACTACTCGTGCGTGCACGCCACGCTCGAGCTCGCCGACCGGTTCACCACGGTGATGGTCAACTGCAACCCGGAGACGGTCTCCACCGACTACGACATCTCCGACCGCCTGTACTTCGAGCCGCTGACGTTCGAGGACGTCATGGAGGTCTACCGCGCCGAGCTCGCCGCCGGCCCGGTCGAGGGCGTCATCGTCCAGCTCGGCGGCCAGACGCCGCTCTCGCTGGCGCAGCGCCTCGCGGACGCGGGCGTGCCGATCCTCGGCACGCCGCCGCAGGCCATCGACGCGGCCGAGGACCGCGAGATCTTCGGCCGCGTCCTCGACGACGCCGGGCTGCCGTCCCCCGCCCACGGCACCGCCGTGACCCCGGCGGACACGCTCGCCGTGGCGGGATCCATCGGCTACCCGGTGCTCGTGCGGCCCAGCTACGTGCTCGGGGGCCGCGGCATGCAGATCGTCTACGACGAGGCCGACCTCACCGACTACCTCGCCGACGCCACCGTCCACGCCGGCGACGCGACCCGTCGCGCGGCCCCGCTGCTCGTGGACCGGTTCCTCGACGACGCCGTGGAGATCGACGTCGACGCCCTGTACGACGGCACCGAGCTCTACCTAGCCGGCGTCATGGAGCACGTCGAGGAGGCCGGCATCCACTCCGGCGACTCCTCGTGCGTGCTGCCGCCCGTCTCGCTCTCCGCCGGCGAGATCGCGCGCATCCGCGACTCGACCGAGGCGATCGCCGCAGGCGTCGGCGTCCACGGGCTCATCAACATCCAGTTCGCCCTGGTCTCCGACGTCCTGTACGTCATCGAGGCCAACCCGCGCGCCTCGCGCACCGTGCCGTTCGTCGCCAAGGCCACCGGCGTGCCGCTCGCGCGCGCCGCGGCGCGGGTGATGGCGGGGGAGTCGATCGCCGACCTGCGGGCGTCCGGGCTGCTGCCCGCCGTGGACGCCTCCACGATCGACCTCGGCTCCGCGATCGCCGTGAAGGAGGCCGTGCTGCCCTTCAAGCGGTTCGCCACCCGCGAGGGACAGGTCGTCGACTCCATCCTCGGGCCGGAGATGCGCTCCACGGGTGAGGTCATGGGGGTCGGTCCGACCCTCCCGGTCGCCTTCGCCAAGTCCCAGACCGCGGCGTTCGGCGGGTTGCCGAGCGGCGGTCGGGTGTTCGTGTCCGTCGCCGACCGGGACAAGCGGGACATCGCCGGGCCGGCCGCCCGGCTCGTCGACCTCGGGTTCGAGCTCCTCGCCACCGAGGGCACCGCGGCGGTCCTCCTGCGCCACGGCATCCCCTCGACGACGGTGCGCAAGCACTCGGAGGGGCGGGGACCGAACGGCGAGCCGACGATCATCGACCTCATCACCGACGGCTCGGTGGACATGGTCATCAACACCCCCAGCGGGCAGGGCTCGCGCGCGGACGGGTACGAGATCCGTACCGCGACCACGGCCGTGGACCGCGCGATCATCACGACGACGGCGCAGCTCGTCGTCGCGGTGCGCGCCATCGAGGCCGAGCGGGCCGGGGCGTTCGACGTCGCCTCCCTCCAGGACCTCGACGCCGCGCGCGACGAGCGCCTCGGCCTGGGCCGGGCGGGCGCCGCCGCTCCTGGCAGCGCCGCTCCCGGTAGTGCCGCTCCCGCGGCCGGGGCGAGCGCATGACGCAGGCCGGCGGCGAGTCGGCCGGCGACGCGTCATCCGGGCGCCACGCACCTGCTCCCCGCACAGGGTTCGGCGAGCGGCTCGCCGGCGCGATGGACGACCACGGGCCGCTGTGCGTCGGCGTGGACCCGCACGCCGGCGTCCTTGCGTCCTGGGGGCTGGCGGACACCGCCGACGGGGCGCGCGAGCTCGGCCTGCGCGTCGTCGACGAGGTGGCGGGCTCCGTGGCGGCCCTCAAGCCGCAGTCGGCGTTCTTCGAGCGGCACGGCCCGGCCGGCTGGGCGGCCCTGCAGGAGGTGCTGGTGGCCGCGCGCTCGGCGGGCGTGCTGACGATCCTCGACGTCAAGCGGGGCGACATCGGCTCGACGATGGCAGCCTATGCGGCCGCGCACCTCGCCGACGACGCCGCGATGCCCGCGGACGCGATCACCGTCTCGCCCTACCTCGGGCCCGCCTCGCTCGACGAGACCGTCCAGCTCGCGCACGCGGGCGGTCGCGGCGTCTTCGCGCTGGCCCTCACCTCGAACCCGGAGGGCTCCGCGGTCCAGCACGCCGGCGGCCCGGGCAGGTCCGTGGCGGGTCAGGTCGCGGCCTGGGCAGAGGCGACCAACGCCCGTCTGGGCGCCGAGGCGTCGCCGGGGCCGGTCGGCCTCGTCGTCGGGGCCACGATCGGCACCGCGGCCACGGACCTCGGGCTCGACCTCGACGGGTTCGGCGGGCTGATCCTCGCCCCGGGAGTCGGCGCGCAGGGCGCCGGCCCCGACGAGCTGCGTGCCGTGTTCGGACCCGCCCGCCACCGGGTGCTCGCCGCCGCCTCCCGGGCGGTCCTCGCCGCCGGTCCGCAGCGCGGCGCCGTCGGCAGCGCCGCCCGTGAGACCGCCGCCGTGGTGACCAGCGCGCTGCGCGGACGGTGAGCCCCGGCCCGCGGGACGATCGTCCGGGCGACCCGCGGGGCGACCGCCTGCGACACCCGAGGGCCGACCGCCGGGGCGACCCGCGCGCGGCGCGGTGGCAGGGCGGCGGAGCACCCGCAGGGGGAGTGCGGCGGACCGGCGACGCGCCGTTCACCGCGTCATCGCCCACGCGGTACGTCCCGGATGCCCGGACGGACCTGCGTGTTCATCTGGCGTGACCCGCGTCTCCCGGGCTAGGGTCAGCCTCTACTCCGGACCGGTGTTCACCAACTGACGAGGTGGTCGTTGTGACAGTCCCCCCGCTCACGGCCGACGAACGGGCTGCGGCCCTGGCCAAGGCCGCCGAGGCGCGTCGCGTGCGCGCCGAGGTCAAGTCCCAGCTCAAGGCAGGCGCCCTGCAGCTCTCGGACGTGCTCAGCCGCGCACCGGACGACGAGGCGCTCAACAAGCTCAAGGTCGTCGCGCTGCTCGAGGCGATGCCCGGCGTCGGCTCCTCCACGGCGCGGGCGATCATGGCGGAGTTCAAGATCGCCGAGTCCCGGCGCGTGCGTGGGCTCGGCCCGCACCAGCGCTCGCGGCTCGTCGAGCGGTTCGGCTGACGATCGCGACCGGCGACTGACGACCGTGCCCGTCGACCTGACACAATGACGCGGTGCCGAACGAGACGCCACCGATCGGGGAGACCACCCACGGGCCCGACCACGCGCCCGTCGACACCTCGCGCCTGACCGTGCTGTCCGGGCCGACCGCCGTCGGCAAGGGCACCGTGGTCACCGAGCTGCGGCGCCTGTACCCGGACCTGTGGTACTCCGTGTCGGCCACCACGCGGCCGATCCGGCCCGGCGAGGTCGACGGCGTGCACTACCACTTCCTCACCTCGGACGAGTTCGACGAGGCCGTCGACTCCGGCGAGATGCTCGAGTGGGCGGTGGTCCACGGCGTCCACCGCTACGGCACGCCGCGCCGCGCCGTCGTCGACCAGCTCGCCGCCGGTCGGGCGGTCCTGCTCGAGCTCGACCTGCAGGGCCACCGCCAGGTGCGCGCCGCACTGCCCGGGGCCCGCCACGTGTTCCTCGCCCCGCCCGACCGGGTCGAGCTCGTCCGGCGCCTGGTCGGTCGGGGCACGGAGACCGAGGAGGAGCGCGAGCGCAGGCTCGCCACCGCCGACGTCGAGCTGGCCTCCGTCGCGGAGTTCGACGAGATCATCGTCAACTCCGACGTGACCGAGGCCGCACTGGCCCTTGCCGGGCTCCTGGGCCTGGTCCGGCAGCCCGCACGCTAGGATGGCGGTCCGTGTGCCCGTCGCCCTCACGCGCGAGCGCACCCATCATGCGAGGAGGACCCATGGCCGGAACAGTCGCCGAGCCGATCGGCATCACCGACCCGCCGATCGACGAGCTCCTGACCACCGTCGACTCGAAGTACGCGCTCGTCATCTACGCCGCCAAGCGCGCGCGTCAGATCAACACCTACAACCAGCAGCTGCAGGACGGTCTCCTGGAGTTCGTCGGCCCGCTCGTGCCGTCGGCCCCGGAGGAGAAGTCGCTGTCGATCGCGCTGCGCGAGATCAACGCCGGGCAGCTCACCCTCACCCGTACCGAGGACTGATCCGGTCGTGACGTCGGGCACCGGGGGAGAGGGCGTGCGCGCCCCCCGCCGGCTCGACGTCGTCCTGGGTGTCACCGGCGGCATCGCCGCCTACAAGGCCCCCCTGGTCCTGCGCCTGCTGACCGAGGCCGGCCACCGCGTCCGCGTCGTGCCGACCGCCACGGCCCTGGAGATGGTCGGCGCACCGACGTTCGAGGCGCTGTCCGGGCAGCCCGTCCGCGCCGGCGTGCTGGACGGCGCCACCGCCGTCGACCACGTCGATCTCGGCCGGCACGCGGACCTCGTGATCGTCGCTCCCACGACGGCGCACACCCTCGCCCGGGCCGCCGCCGGCCTCGCGGACGACCTGCTCACCGCGACGCTGCTCACCGCGACCTGCCCGGTGCTGCTGGCGCCCGCGATGCACACCGAGATGTGGCAGCATCCGGCCACCGTCGCCAACGTCGCGACCCTGCGCTCCCGGGGCGTCACCGTCCTCGACCCCGACTCCGGCCGACTCACCGGTGCCGACACCGGGCCGGGGCGCCTGCCCGAGCCCGAGCGCATCGTGACCGCCGGCCTCGCGCTGGTCGGACTGACCCCGGGCGGCCGCCCGGTCGCGGCGTCGTCGGGTGCCGCCCCATCGGGTGCCGACTCGGCGCAGGTCCCCGCTCCGCTCTCGTCCGGCGCGTGCCCGCCGCGTCGCCAGGACCTGGCCGGTCGCACGGCCATCGTCTCGGCCGGTGGCACGTACGAGCCGGTCGACCCGGTCCGCTTCATCGGCAACCGGTCCAGCGGCCGGCAGGGCGTGGCGATCGCCCGCGCCGCGGCCGACCGCGGCGCCCGGGTGACCCTCCTCGCGGCCAACGTCGAGCGCGCGCTGCTGCCCGACGAGCTCGCGATCGAGGTCGTCCCCGTCGGCTCCGCCCTCGAGCTGGCCGAGGCCGTCCAGGACACTGCCGCGGAGGCCGACATCATCGTCATGGCGGCAGCCGTCGCCGACTTCCGGCCGGCCGAGGTGGCCGGGACCAAGGGCAAGAAGGACGGCAGCGGCCGACGCACGATCGAGCTCGTGGAGAACCCGGACATCCTCGCCGGGCTCGCGGCGGACCGGTCCCGCCCCGGCCGGCTCGTCGTCGGGTTCGCCGCCGAGACCGGGGACGAGACGGGCAGCGTGCTCGACCACGGCCGGGCGAAGGCGATCCGCAAGGGCGCCGACCTGCTCGCCGTCAACGCCGTCGGGGTCGGGGTCGGCTTCGGCGATGTCGACACCGAGCTGACGATCCTCGACGCCGCGGGCGAGGTCGTGACCACCGGCGCCGGCAGCAAGGCCCAGATGGCGGACATCCTGCTCGACGCGATCGTCGATCGACTGGCGGAGCCTACGATTCAGCGGTGACCCAGCTGCGCACCTTCACGTCCGAGTCCGTCACGGAAGGACACCCGGACAAGATCTGCGACCGGATCTCCGACGCGATCCTCGACGAGCTCCTCGAGGTCGACCCGGACGCGCGGGTCGCCGTCGAGTGCCTCGTCACCACGGGTCAGGTCCACGTGGCGGGGGAGATCCGCACCAACGGGTACGTCGACATCCCCACCATCGTCCGGCGCGAGATCAGCGCGATCGGCTACACGTCCTCCGAGGTCGGCTTCGACGGCCGGTCGTGCGGCGTGTCGGTCAGCGTCGGCGAGCAGTCCGCGGACATCGCCGCCGGCGTGGACAAGTCCCTCGAGACCCGCGACGACCTCGGCGAGATCGACCCGCTCGACGTGCAGGGCGCCGGCGACCAGGGCCTGATGTTCGGGTACGCCACCGACGAGACCGACACGTTGATGCCGCTGCCGATCCACCTCTCGCACCGGCTGGCCGAGCAGCTCGCCGCGGTCCGGCGTGAGCACCAGGTCCCGTGGCTGCGGCCCGACGGCAAGACCCAGGTCACCGTGGGCTACTCCCGCGGCGGCCCGGCCGCGATCACGGGCATCGTCGTCTCGACCCAGCACGACGAGGACGTCACCGGGTCGATGCTCGACGAGGCCGTCCGCACGCTGGTGGTGCAGCCGGTCCTCGCGGCCGAGCTCGCGGGCGTCGCGGCCGACGTCGACACCGCCGAGCTCGCGCTGCTCGTCAACCCGACCGGCCGGTTCGTGCTCGGCGGCCCGATGGGGGACGCGGGGCTCACCGGACGCAAGATCATCGTCGACACCTACGGCGGCATGTCCCGCCACGGCGGCGGCGCCTTCTCCGGGAAGGACCCGAGCAAGGTCGACCGGTCCGCGGCCTACGCCATGCGGTGGGTCGCGAAGAACGTCGTCGCCGCGGGACTGGCCCGGCGCTGCGAGGTCCAGGTCGCCTACGCCATCGGTCAGGCTGCCCCGGTCTCCCTGTATGTCGAGACCTTCGGCACCGCCACGGTCCCCGAGGAGGCCATCGAACGGGCGGTCCGGGAGGTCTTCGACCTGCGACCGCTCGCCGTGATCAGGGACCTGGACCTGCTCCGCCCGATCTACCGGCCGCTGGCGGCGTACGGCCACTTCGGCCGGCCCGGCCTCGACCTCCCGTGGGAGCGCCTCGACCGCGTCGAGGCCCTGCGCGCCGCCGCGGCCTGAGTCCGGCGGGGCCCGAGCCCGGCGGGGTGTGAGCGCGACGCGGCCGACGGCGCCGGCCCACAGGTGCCTCCCCGCGCGCGTCCTGCACAGACCGCCCCGGCGGTCGGCCCCGCCGTCGGCGCTCCGTGATGTGATGTGGCGATGACCCCCCGAGCCGAGCAGCCCTCCCTGGGCGAGCTCGTCGACCTTGCCGCGGTTCCGCCCGGCGGCGCGGGGGACCCGGACGCCGACGTCGTCTCCGTGCTCGTGGAGACCCCGCTCGCCCACCTCGACCGGCCCTTCGACTACCTGGTCCCACCGGCGATGGCCGACCGGGTCGCCGTCGGCTCCCGGGTGCGCGTGCGCTTCGCCGGTCGCGAGCTCGGGGGGTACGTCACCGCCCGCACGCGCGGGACGACGCGCTCCGACCTCGCCCCGCTCCGGCGCGCGGTGAGCGCCGTGCCGGTGCTGGCCGAGCCGGTCGCCCGGCTCTGCCGCGCCGTCGCCCGGGCACACGGCGGCACGACCGCCGACGTCGTCCGCCTCGCCGTTCCGCCCCGCCATGCCGGCACAGAGGAGTCGATGAGGGGGGCCGACCAGGCCGCTCCCGGTCAGGACGGACCCGCGCACCAGCACGAGCCCCTCGACGCCGACGGGGCGCGCCGCCCGGACGCGCCGGTACGCGAGGACGGTCCGGGCAGCAGCGAGACAGCACCGGCACCGGTCCCGGCGCCGCCCGTGGATCCCGGCGCGTGGGCCGAGCTCACCGCCGGACCCGCGTTCCTCGCCCACGTCGCGGCCGGTGAGTCGCCCGCCGCGGTCGTCACCGCGCTGCCCGGGACCACGCCCGCGCTCGTCGTGCGCGCAGTCCGGGCCGCGCTCGACGGCGGACGGGGTGCGCTCGTCGTCGCCCCGACCGCCCGGCACGTCGACGACGTCGCCGGCGCGTTGGACGAGGCGGGGATCGCCGACGTCGTGCGCCTGTCGGCGGACGACGGCACCGCGCGCCGGTACCGCACATTCCTGCGCGCGCTCACCGGGCAGGCTCGGGTCGTCGTCGGCACCCGGTCGGCGGCCTTCGCACCGGTGGCTCGGCTGGGTCTCGTCGTCGTGGTCGACGACGGCGACGACCGGCTCGCGGAACCGCGCGCACCTTACCCCCACGTCCGTGACGTCCTGCTGGCGCGCCACCTGGACGAGGAGCAGGACGCGACCGCGAGCGAGGACCGGCCACGGACGTCGGGGGAGCGGGCGGCGCTGGCGATCATCGGCGTCGGGCGATCGGTCGCCGCCCAGCACCTGGTGGCCACCGGCGTCGCCGCCTCCCTCGCGGCCGACCGCTCCCTCGTGCGCTCCCGTACGCCGCGCGTCACGGCACCGACGGACCTCGACCTCGCCGCCGAGGGCCCCGCGGCGGCGGCCCGCATCCCGCATGCGGCGTGGCGGCTCGTGCGCGACTCGCTCGCCACGGGGCCCGTCCTCGTCCAGGTGGCGCGCGCCGGCTACGTACCCGCTCTCGCCTGCGAACGGTGCCGTGAGCCCGCCCGCTGCCGGCACTGCTCCGGCCCCCTGCAGGCCACGCGCGCGGGCGGACCGCCGAGCTGCCGCTGGTGCGCCCGCGCCGCCGCCGACTTCCGCTGCCCCCACTGCGGCTCGCCGTCGCTGCGGGCGATCCGCGTCGGGGCCGGACGCACCTCCCACGAGCTGGGCCGTGCCTTCCCGGGCGTGCCGGTCCTGGCCTCGGACGCGGGCCAGGACACGGGCGTGGCCAGGACGGTCGACGACCGTCCGCGGCTCGTCGTGGCCACGCCCGGCGCGGAGCCGACCGCGGAGGGCGGGTACGTCGCGGCACTGCTGCTGGACGGCGGGGTCGCGACCGCCCGGCCCGGGCTCGCTGCCGCCGAGGAGGCGCTGCGGCGGTGGGTGAGCGCCGCGGCCCTGGTGCGGCCCGCGACCGACGGCGGCAAGGTCCTGCTGCTCGGACGGCCGGCCCCGCACGTCGCCCAGGCACTGGTGCGCTGGGACCCGGTGGGGCTCGCCGAGCGGGAGCTCGGCGAGCGTGCCGAGCTCTCGCTGCCTCCCGCCGTGCCCGTGGCCGTGGCCGAGGGCGCAGCCGCCGCGCTCCGTTCGTTCCTCGCCCACCTGGCCGCGGACGCGCGGGCCGACCGGGTGGAGGTGCTCGGTCCGGTGCCCGTCGACCCGCCGGCCACCGACGCACGAGGGCCTGGGCGCTCCGCCCGCGACGCGGCTCGCGACGGACCCGCCGAGACACCCCAGGCGCGTGCCGTGCTGCGGGCGGCCGACGACGTGGAGCTGGGACCGCTGCTCGCCGCCGCCGCGGCCGCGCGGTCCGCGCGCAAGGAGCCCGGCACCGTGCGCGTGCAGGTGGCGCCGACCGACATGCTCTGAGCGCGTCGACGCCGCGCGCCCCGATGCCGGCCGCCGGCCCTCGCGGAGGCAGCAGGTCGGCACGGCGCTTACCATCGAAGGCGTGCGAGTCCTGTTCGCCGGTACTCCGGTCGTGGCGCTTCCGGCCCTGCACCACCTGCTGCAGTCGCAGCACGAGGTGGTGGGGGTCCTCACGCGCGCTCCCGCGCCGCGGGGCCGCGGCCGGACGCTCCATCCGTCTCCCGTGGGGGAGGCGGCCGCGGAGGCCGGACTTCCGGTGCTCACGCCACGTACCCTGCGCGACGACGACGTCGTGGAGGAGATCCGGGAGCTCGGGGCCGACGTCGCGGCGGTGGTCGCCTACGGCTTGCTCGTCCCGCCGCCGGCCCTCGCGGCCACCGCCCACGGGTGGGTCAACCTGCACTTCTCGCTCCTGCCCGCCTACCGGGGCGCGGCGCCCGTCCAGCACGCGCTCCTGGCCGGCGAGGACGTCACCGGAGCCACGACCTTCCTCCTCGACGAGGGGCTCGACACCGGTCCCGTGCTCGCGACCATGACCGAGACGATCCAGCCCACCGACACTTCCGGCGCGCTGCTCGACCGCCTCTCGGTCGCCGGTGCCCGGCTGCTCACGCGCTCGCTGGAGACGCTCGTCTCGGGTCTGATCGACCCGGCCCCGCAGAGCGCGCTCGGGGTGTCCACGGCGCCCAAGCTGGACCCGTCCGACGGGCTCCTCGACCTCGACGCGCCCGCCGAGCGCATCGACCGCGTGGCTCGGGCGACGACGCCGTCACCCGGCCCCTGGACCACGCTGCCCGACGGCTCCCGGCTCAAGCTCCGGCCCTTCACCCTGCGCCCGGACGTCACGGACCTCGCACCGGGCGAGCTGCGGGAGACCCGGCGAGACGTGCTCGTCGGCACGGCGACGCACGCCCTGCAGCTCACCGAGCTCGCGCCCGCCGGCAAGAGCTGGATGGCGGCCGACGCGTGGGCCCGCGGCGCACGGCTCGAGGCGGGCGACCGGCTCGGCGCCCACCGGCCGGGCGCATGACCGACGCACGGCGCAGTCCTGGTCTTCGCGGCGGCCCGGTTCGACGCAGCCCCGGTCGACGCGGCGGACCCGACCCGGCCCGCCGGGCGGCCTACCAGGTCCTGCGGCAGGTCCACGACGACGACGCCTACGCCAACCTCGTGCTCCCCGGCCTGCTGCGCGAGCGCCGGATCGCGGGGCGCGACGCCGCGTTCGCGACGGAGCTCGCGTACGGCACCCTGCGCATGCGGGGCCGCTACGACGCGATCCTTGCCCTCGCCTCCGGACGGGACGTCGCCGCGCTCGACGCGCCGGTCCGCGACGTCCTGCGGCTCGGCACCCACCAGCTGCTCGGGATGCGCGTCCCCTCGCATGCGGCGGTGGCCGAGTCGGTCACGCTCGTGCGCGAGGTCGCCGGGCAGTCACCGACCGGGCTCGTCAACGCGGTCCTGCGGAAGGTCGCGGCCCGCGACGTCGAGGACTGGCTCGACGACGTGGCGGACGCCGCGCGGTCCGGCGGCGGCGAGTGGTTCGACGTCGCGGCGGCCGTCGAGTCCCATCCCGCGTGGATCGTCCGCGCGCTGCAGCAGGCCCTGCTCGCCGACGGTCGCGACGGACGCGAGCTCGGCGACCTGCTCGACGCGGACAACACCCCGGCGCGGGTCACGCTCGTCGCCCGCCCCGGCTGGTCGTCCGTGGGCGAGCTCGGCCGTCAGGCGCGCGACCTGGGCGGCGACGTGGAGCAGCACCCGCTCCCGGGCGCGGTCGACCTCGTCGGCATCGCGCCCGGCGAGCTCGCCGATGTCGCCACCGGCCGGGCAGGGGTCCAGGACGCGGGCTCACAGCTCGTGACGCACGCGCTCCTCGCCGCCGAACTCACCGGTCCGGCGGCCGACGACGGCGGGACCTGGCTCGACCTCTGTGCCGGGCCGGGAGGGAAGGCCGCCCTCCTCGCGGCGGAGGCGGGGCGCCGCGGGGCTCGGCTCGTCGCGAACGAGGTCCAGCCGCACCGGGCGGACCTCGTGCGTCGCGCGGTGGCCAGGGCCGAGGGCGACGTCCGGGTGACGGTGGGGGACGGTCGCCGCGCGGCCGGGACGCTCGTCGAGGCCGGTCGTCAGAGGGCGGACCGCATCCTGCTCGACGCGCCCTGCACGGGGCTCGGCGCTCTGAGGCGCCGCCCGGAGGCCCGCTGGCGCCGGAGCCCGGAGGACCTCGCCGCGCTCGCCGCGCTCCAGCGCGAGCTGCTCGACGCCGCCGCGGACGCCCTCGCCCCGGGCGGGGTGCTCGCCTACGTCACCTGCTCCCCGCATGTCACCGAGACCCGCGCGCAGGTCTCCCGCCTGCTGCGGGCAGGAACGGGGCTCACACTGCTGGACACGGCCCGGATCACGCGGTCGGTCGCCGGGGGACTCGCCGACGACGTCGCCGGTAGCTCGCTGGACGGCGCGGAAGGCACCGTCGTCCAGCTGTGGCCGCACGTCCACGGCACGGACGCGATGTTCCTGGCGCTCCTGCGCCGCGAGGCCTGATCCGGGGCGCGCGCACGGCCGCCCGACCGAAGGCGGACATCGATGCGGCCCTCGGGGGCGCGAGCGGTACTCCCGTGCGTCGCCGGGAGGCTAGCCTCGGTCCATGGCCCCCGTCGTGATCTCGCCGTCCATCCTCACCAGCGACCTCGCCGACCTGCGCGGCGAGCTCACGCGGATCTCGGGCGCGGACTACGCGCACGTCGACGTGATGGACAACCACTTCGTGCCCAACCTCAGCTGGGGTCTGCCCGTCGTCGAGGCGTGCGTGCGCGTGAGCCCGGTGCCGATCGACGCCCACCTGATGATCGAGGCGCCCGAGAGGTGGGCCGTCGGCTACGCGGAGGCCGGCTGCGCGTCGGTGACCTTCCACGCCGAGGCCGCCGCGGCGCCGGTCAAGCTCGCCCGGGAGCTGCGTGCGGCCGGCGCGAAGGCCTCGATCGCCATCCGCCCCGGCACGCCGTTCGAGCCGCTGGTCGACCACCTCGCCGAGTTCGACATGATCCTGCTGATGACCGTGGAGCCCGGCTTCGGCGGGCAGTCGTTCATCGAGTCGGTCCTGCCGAAGATCCGCCGTGCCCGCGAGGCGGTCTCGGCCGCCGGGCTGGACATCCGCCTCCAGGTCGACGGCGGCATCTCGCGGGCGACCATCGAGCGCGCCGCAGACGCGGGCGCCGACACGTTCGTCGCCGGGTCGGCCGTCTACAACGCCGAGAACGCGAACGACGAGATCGCCGCGCTGCGGGAGCTGGCCTCGGCCGCTCACGCGCACTGAGCAGGCCTCCCGGCCGGGCGCCGGAGGACCGTCGGCGCCACGGGGAGTTCTCCCCGCCCGTTCCCGGCGGCCGGCACCTGAACGTCACTCGTCGTTCACCTCTCGGACCCGTCCGCGGGTCACGCTCCACGCAGACCCCATGACCGGGCTGCTCGCCCCGTCGTGGCCCGCCGACGAGGAGCACGAGATGACGCTGGAGATCGACCCCTACTCGACCGCCGCCGTCGGGGACGACGTCTGGGTGGACGGCATGCTCCTGCGGGACGGCGCCGGCGAGCTCCCGGACCAAGGCGTCATGGACCGTGCGGTCGGCACGGGCCCCGACCGGATCGCCGGTGACCTGTCCTCCCTGCGCTCGGCCATCGCCGACTTCCTCTCCACGCACGACACCGGCCTGCTCGCGCTCGCCGCGGCGACCGAGGCGTGCGGCTCGTCCACCGTGAGCGTCTCCGAGGGCTTCGACGAGATCGACCACGACTCCGGCACCGGGTTCGACTTCCTCGAGGTCTGAGCCGTGGTCCTCGAAGTCTGACGCGCCGAGCCGCACCACGGCCCGCCGCACGGCCGCACGACACCACGTTCCGCACGCCCCGGGTCGGTCCCGTCCGATCCAGATCCGAGAGGACTCCACATGGCCGGCGCCGATCAGCTCCCGCTGCCCGACGGTGTGGCGACGACGTTCATGGTGCAGGGCACCAACGTCTCGCGCATCCAGGGCCGCCTGCAGCAGACCCTGCTCTCCGACGGCTCGGCCTCGCAGCGGATGCGTGGCGCCTTCCCGGAGGGAGTGACGGCCGCGGCGATCGATACCGAGCTGTCGATCCTGTCCGGCCACGTGCAGACCGCGGCCGAGAACATGGGCGGCGCCGGTCAGCGCATCTGGGACGTCGGAGCCTCGTTCGAGACCTGCGAATCCACGATCGAGGGGCTGCAGACCGAGTGGGACGAGGTCGACACCTGGTTCGACGATGCCCTCGACCAGATCAACTCCGACCCGTACTACACCGATCCCGCGAACCAGCGGGACAAGGCCGAGGCCATCGAGTCGATCGACCTCCAGCGGGAGAGTCGGCGCGAGGACATGAAGGAGCGGTACGACACGGCGCTCGACACCCTGGGCGAGGAGGCCGCCACCGCGGCGAGGAAGCTCACCGAGCTCACCGACGGGTTCGTCCCCGCGGCCCAGCAGGGAAGTGCGGCGGACATCGCCGCCGCGATGACCGAGGGCACCACCATCTCTGACGGCAGCCGGCGCGACCACGTCGCGGACGAGCAGGCAGAGCATGCCGAGGACCTCCTGGAGCGTGCCGAGAACGGCGACGAGGACGCGATCCAGGAGATCGTCGACACGTACGGCGACCTCACCGACGACCCGTACTTCGCGACCGCGCTCATGGAACGGCTCGGTCCGGACGGGGTCAACTCCGTGTCGATGCACCTGATGGAGAGGATCGACGCCTCCGAGGGCTACCCCGACAGGCAGGAGCAGTACCGCGACATGTTCAGCGTCCTCGGCGGGGCGTACACGACCTCGACGGGCTCGCTCGAGGGAATGGATCCGGTCACTCGCGAGGATACGGAGACCTGGCGCACCGAGTGGTACGAGCAGCTGAAGACGAGTGGCCGCGAGGGCTTCAACCCCTATACCGGGCAGCCCTACGAGGAGGGCATGGACGGCACGGCGGTGTACGGGTACGACATCCAGAGCCAGCTCCTTGCCGCAGGCATGGAGGTCAACCCGGACGTCGAGGTGGGCCGTGACTACATGGAGCACGTCGGTACCGACATGGTCGAGTGGGACCAATGGCTCACCGAGAACTTCCCCCACCGGTCCAACACGTCGCACATGGGTGGGAGCATGTACGACCTGGGTGCGTCGCCGCTCGGCGACCTGCACCCCACGGATCCCCGCCGCGACCCGCTGCACAACCTGCTGGCCGCCGCCGGGACGAGCGAGGAGGCCGCCTACGGGCTTCTGCTCGCCGACATCCCTGCCGGAGACGGTGAGACCCAGTCGATCATCGAGTACTACATGCACGGTCGAAGCGACGCCACGGACGGCGCGGTCATGGGTATGCCGGACCTCGGCGTCGAGATGGGGGACGTCCTCGAGAGCTATGCCCTCGACGACGGCGACCGTGAGTCCGTCGAGCTCGCGCAGCAGTCCATCGTCGGGTACAACGACGCGATCGCCGGGTCCGAGCCGATCGCCGGCGACACCGCGGAGACCAGGGCCGGGTTCAACATGATGTCCCTGCGGCCTGCCATGGGTACCGTCATGGCAACCTACGTCGACGACCTCCACACCGGGTTCGATGGCCAGGCGACCGCGGACGGGGTCGGGGCGGGTGACGGAGGGACGTACGACATCACCTTCAGCAACTCCACTCTGAACAACCTCCATCACGTGTTCGGTGACCTCGGGTACGACCGGCCCGAGTCGATCGTCATGCCCGGCGAGGACGGCACGACGCAGGGCGACCCGAACAACCCGCCCGCGCTGCAGCGGATCCTCAACGCCAGCTGCGCGCACACCAACAACGGGATGTACGAGGCGCTGACCGGCGGCAACATGGACGCCGCACAGGAAGCGTTCGGCCGGGGCAGCTACTTCGACGCATTCGTCCTGGAGTCACTCTCGAACGAGAACGGCGACAGCGCGGGCGCTCTCGACAGCTACAACGAGTACATGCAGACGATGGCCAACGAGGGCATCGGCCTCGTGCCCTTCGACGACATCCCGGTCGTCGGCGGTGCCGTCGACAAGGGGATCGACTGGGCCGCGGACCCCGTGCTGGAGGCCATGTTCGAGACCGGGAACGAGGACGCGCAGCGCGCCACCGGCGCCGAGTGGCAGCAGGCGCAGAACGCGATGGTCAACGACCGGTTCTACGCCACCGTCGCTGCGGCCGGGAACTTCGACGGGTCGCCGTCGTTCACGGGGTGGGAGCAGGCGACGGGTCGCGAGCTCGACGCCGGGTCGCAGTTCTGGGACAGCGACGGCTCGGTGATCCCCTACGACCGGATGACGGACGATCAGCGGGCCCAGTTCGTCGACTACCTCAACGACCACGAGGACGGCGCTGGCTCGACGTACGGCTCGATGACCAACGACGCCGAGGGACGGATGAACGACGCCCGCACCCGGGCCGACAACGACAACCTCGCGGCGGATGCCGAGGACGACGAGGACTGATCCTCGTTCGTTCCGCCACCGGGCCCGGCCCCTGTCGTGGGAACGGGCCCGGTCGTCGTACACTGACCCTCGAGCACGTGCTCCGGGGTCGGTGAAAATCCGAACCGGCGGTAACAGTCCGCGAACCCGAGGCCACGCAGAGCAACGCGTGGTCAGGGCCGATCCGGTGGAACTCCGGGACCGACGGTCAAAGTCCGGATGAGAGGAAGCACGCGGTGGGCCATCCGGCCCACCCTCTCGGGACGCCCGCGTCCCCTCGCCCCGGTCGCCACGTCGACCGGGAGGAGGAACGGGTGGCACAGGCCATCGAGCACGACGACGACGCCCGCGCCTCGGCCGACTCCCGCACGCGGGAGCGCACCCGCCCCGGCAGCGCGCTCGCGCCGCTCGCCTTCGGCCTGATCGTCCTGGTCGCCTGGGAGGCCGCCTCCCGCGCGGGCGCCGTCGACCCGTACTTCCTGCCCGCGCCCAGCGCGATCCTCGCCCGCGTCGCCGAGGACCTCGCGGGCCCCGCCCGCGCCTACCTCTGGCCCACGCTGGTCGCCGCCGGCTGGGGCTCGCTCCTGGGCGCAGCCGTCGCCCTGCCGCTCGGCATCGTCATCGCCTCCTCGACGCTCGCCCGCCGCGTGCTCGAGCCCTACGTCGCCGCG
The DNA here is from genome assembly GCF_055326445.1 of Georgenia sp. Z2081. Lineage (NCBI taxonomy): Bacteria > Bacillati > Actinomycetota > Actinomycetes > Allobogoriellales > Allobogoriellaceae > Georgenia > Georgenia sp. Z2081. Next base: position 46,507 of record NZ_JBUZNK010000009.1, on the reverse strand, counting down.
TCCCAGGCACTGCCCGCCGTGGCCGTCGCCCCGCTGCTCGCGCTGTGGCTCGGTTACGGCGTCCTGCCCGTCGTCGTCCTGTGCGCCCTCATGGTGTTCTTCCCCATGCTGCTGGGGACCGTGTACGGGCTCACCCACATCGACCCCGACGTGGTCGAGGCAGCCCGCCTCGACGGCGCCGGCGGACCCGTCCTGCTGGCCCGCATCCTCCTCCCGCTCGCGGTGCCCGCGATCCTCACCGGCGTGCGCAACGGCGTCACGCTCAGCCTCACCGGCGCCATCGTCGGGGAGATCGTCACCGGGGGTCGCGGGCTGGGGATGCTGCTCTCCGCGCGCGGAGCGTCCGCCGACACGGTCGGCCTGTTCTCGATCCTCGCCGTCCTCTGCGTCCTCGCCGCGTCGCTGTTCGCCGCGGTCGGGGCCCTGCAGCGCCACCTCCGCCACCGTCAAGGAGCCTGACCATGACCACGTCACCACGCACCGTGCGCCGCGCCGCCGCTCTCCTCGTCGCGGGCCTCGCCGCCACGACGCTCGTCGCCTGCGGCGGTGGCACCGAGAGCCCGACCGAGTCCGGGAGCGACGCCGGCTCCGGCGGCGAGCCGCTGACCATCGGCCTCACCTACGTGCCGGACGTCCAGTTCGCGCCGTTCTACATCGCGCAGGAGCGCGGCTACTTCGAGGACGAGGGCGTCGACGTCGAGCTGCGGCACCACGGTGCCTCCGAGGGACTGTTCACGGCCGCCGAGGCCGGCGAGGAGGACGTCGTCGTCGCGGGCGGGGACGAGATGCTCCAGGCCGTCGCCCAGGGCGCGGGTCTGACCACCGTCGCCACCATGTACCAGGACTACCCCGTCGCGGTCCTCGCGCCGGAGGACTCCGGGATCACCACGCTCGAGGACCTCGCCGGCGCCAGCGTCGGCGTGCCGGGCGAGTTCGGTCAGACCTGGTTCGGCCTGCAGGCGGCTCTGGCCACGCTGCCCGGCGGCGGCGAGGACGTCGACGTCCAGACCATCGGCTTCACCCAGGTCTCGGCGCTCACCGCCGGTCACGTCGACGCCGTCGTGGGCTTCGTCAACAACGACGCCGTCAGCCTGGCCCGCGCCGGCACCCCCGTGCGCGAGATCGCCCTCGGCGACGACGTCCCGCTGGTCGGCGTCGGGCTCGTCGCCACCGACGCGGCACTGGGGGAGCGCGAGGGCGACGTCGCCGCCGTGGTGCGCGCCGTGCTGCGCGGCATGGCCGACATGGCCGAGGATCCCGAGGGCGCGGTCGACGTCGCAGCGACGCACGTCCCCGACCTCACGGGCGAGGACGCGCGCGCGGCCGCGATCGCCGTCTCCGAGGCCACCGCCGCCCTGTACGGGGACGCGGACTCCCGCGGCACGATCGACGCGGAGCGCTGGGCCGCCATGGCGGAGTTCATGTCCTCGGCGGGCCTCCTCGAGGGCGAGGTCGACCCGGAGGCCGCGATCACCGCGCTGCCGGACACCCCGGTCGTGCTCGCCGAGAGCGCCGTAAACTGACGGGCGTGAAGACGTTCGACCAGCTGTTCGCGGAGCTGAGCGCCAAGGCCGAGGAGCGCCCCGAGGGCTCGGGCACCGTCGCCCAGCTCGACGCGGGCGTCCATGCCATCGGCAAGAAGATCGTCGAGGAGGCCGCCGAGGTGTGGATGGCCGTCGAGCACGAGAGCGACGAGGCGGCGGCCGAGGAGATCAGCCAGCTCCTGTACCACGTCCAGGTGATGATGATCGCCCGCGGCCTCCAGCTCGACGACGTCTACCGCCACCTCTGAGCGCGCCCCGCCCGCACCACGGAAGAGACCCCCACATGCTGCGTATCGCCGTGCCCAACAAGGGCTCCCTGTCCGAGCCGGCCGCCGACCTCCTGTCCGAGGCCGGGTACCGCCGACGTCGGGACGCCCGCCAGCTCGTCGTCGCCGACCCCGACAACGAGGTCGAGCTGTTCTTCCTGCGCCCGCGCGACGTCGCCGTCTACGTCGGTGCCGGCACCGTGGACTGCGGCATCACCGGACGGGACCTCCTGCTCGACTCGGGTGCCGACGCCGTCGAGCACCGGGCGCTCGGCTTCGCGCGCTCGACCTTCCGGTTCGCCGCGCCCGAGGACGGACCGAGGCGCGTCGAGGACCTCGCCGGGCTGCGGGTGGCCACCTCCTACGACACGGTCGTGCGCGCGTTCCTCGCCGATCGGGGCATCGACGCCGGCACCGTGCACCTCGACGGCGCCGTGGAGTCTGCCGTCCGCCTCGGGATCGCCGACGCCGTCGCGGACGTCGTCGAGACCGGCTCGACCCTGGCGGCCGCCGGCCTGACGACCTTCGGCGAGCCGATCCTCCGGTCCGAGGCGGTCCTCGTCCGGCGGGCCTCGGGCGAGGAGCCGGACGGCCTGTCCGTGCTCGACCGTCGCATCCAGGGCGTGCTCGTCGCCCGCCAGTTCGTGCTCATCGACTACGACGTCCGCAAGGAGGACGTCGAGCGGACCGTCGCGCTCGCGCCCGGACAGGAGTCGCCGACGATCTCCCCGCTGCGCGACGACGGCTGGGTCGCCGTGCGGGTCATGGTCGAGCGGGCCGGCGTCAACAAGGTGATGGACGACCTCTACACGGCGGGGGCCCGCGCGATCCTCGTCACCTCGATCCTCGCGAGCCGCCTGTGACGCACGACGGGGCCGACGGCCCAGCGGCACCCGACGGCCCGGGAGCCGCTGACGGCCCAGGTGCGTCCGACGGCCAGGGCGCGCCGAAGGGTCACGAGCGGCCCGAGCAGGTCCGGGCCCGGCTCCACCGACCGATCCGCCCAAGACTCGTACCGCTGGTCGCACGGTCGCTGCAGGTCGCCGTCGTGATCGGCGCCGCCGCGATCATCCTGCTCACCGGCCGGATCCCGGGCGTCGAGCACTGGGACCTCACCGACCAGCTGCTCACCGCCCTCCTCGCGCTGATCATCGTCGGGGTGCTCGAGCGCCAGGCGCGCGTCGCCGCGCTGCCGGACGAGGCCGGGCTCACGGTCCGCAACTTCCTGTCCGGACGGCGCGTCGAGTGGGCCGAGATCCTCGGCGTCGAGTACGGCGAGCACCGGCCCTGGGCCAACCTCGACCTCGCCGACTCCAGCACGCTCGCCGTCATGGCCGTGCAGCGCAGCGACGGGCGGCGTGCCACCGTGGCGGCGGCGCGACTGTCGACGCTGGTCGAGCTCCACGCGCGCGAGCTCGGGAACGGCTCCTCCCGCGGCTGACCGGGCCGCCGCCCCGGGTGTCGGCCGTCAGCGGTCCAGCAGGCTCCCCGCGTGCGCGCCGGCGGCCGCCGCCGCGAGGAACGGGACGGGATCGGCATCGAGGTCGCGCCCCATCGTCGACAGGCGTAGCCCCGCGGCCTCCTCGACGCCCCGCAGCGCGGCGAGCAGGTCCGGCGCGCCGGAGGCCCTATCCCCACGGACGTCGAGGTCGACGCGCCGGTGGCGGCCGTCCAGGGTGTCGACGAGCCGCGCCTCCACCAGCGGGGACAGGTCCTCGCCGGGCCAGGACAGCCCGCCGGGCACGACGACGTCGCTCGGCGCCAGCGCGACCCGCCCCAGCGCGGTCACGGAGTGGTGGGACAGCCCCAGGTGACGTTCGCGCGCGTCCGTGCCGGACATGCGCAGGACGGCGATGCCGCGCCCCCGCAGGGCGGTGGCCGCGTTGAGCGCCTCGCCCGCGGCGACCCCGGAGAAGCCCCAGCGTGTGCCGGTGCCGAGGTTGCCGGGCCCCTGGGCGACGACGACGACGTCCGCCTCCAGCACGAGGCGAGCGCCGAGCAGGCCGGTGTGCACGGTGACGGCCTCGACGTCGCCGCCGAACGCCTGACCGACCGTGACGGTGCCGATGATCAGGCCCGTGTCCTTGAGAGCCGCCCCCGTTCGCGAGAACCAGGCGGGCAGGGCGCCGCCGTCCGTCATGAGCGAGGCGACGCGTGCGCCCGGCCGGACCGCGTGCACGCCGGCCACCACGGCCGGCAGTGCGGAGTGCAGGTCGGCCACGACGACGGGCGTCCCGCCGAGGTCGTCGGCGTCCTCGAGGGTGCCGTGGTGGGCGGACTCCTGCTCGTCGACGCCGAGCACCATCACCTGCCCCGGCGTGTAGCGCGCCTTGACGAGATGGCCGGGCCCGGGCGGGGGGTCGGCCGGGAGCCGGTCGGGCAGGGCGACGACGAGGGCGTAGCCCCCGGTGCCGAGGCCCTTCTTAAGGGCGGTGACGTTGAGCAGGACCCGGTCGCCGGGCACGGGCGAGCCGACGAGCGCCGGGTAGGCGAGTGCGCGCACGGACCGCCCGTCCACGTCGACCTCGAGCTCGACGGCGCCCGACCACTCGCGTCGAAGGGAGAGCACCGTCCCGGCGCGCCACAGGATCACGTCGTCACGCTACCTCCGCCGGTAGCGTGAGGGGGTGAGCGAGCCGAAGGTCCGGGTGACCAAGGAGGAGCGACTCCTCAACCTCCTCGCCGCGCTGAGGTCCACCGAGCGCGGCCTGTCCAAGTCCGACGTGCGGCGACTCGTCCACGGCTACGGCGGCCAGAAGGACGACGCGTTCGAGCGGATGTTCGAGCGCGACAAGGACTCGCTGCGCTCGCTGGGCGTCCCGCTGCTCACCACCGTCTCACCCGTCCACCTCACCGACATCGCCTACCGGCTCGGCGGGGACGACGAGAGCGTCGCGGAGCTCGAGCCGACCGCCGAGGAGGCCGCGGTCCTCGCCGCGGCCGCCGGGGTCTGGCGGGACGCCGCCACGAGCGCTCCCGCCCAGCGCGGACTGACGAAGCTGCGCGGGCTGGCCCCCGAGGTCCGCTCCGGCGGCCCCGGGGGCCGGACCGGCGTGGGGCTGGCCGAGCCGGGCCCGGCCTTCACGGCGCTCCTCGACGCGCTGGAGACGGGACGTGCCGTCCGGTTCGACTACCGGGCCGCCTCGACGGGCGAGCTGAGCACCCGCCTCGTGGACCCGTGGCGACTGGCCGCACGCGGACGCTCCTGGTACCTCGTGGGACACGACCACGACCGGGGCGCCGTCCGGGTCTTCCACCTCTCGCGCGTGCGCGGGAGGGTGAGCGACGCCGAGGCCCCGGAGCGTGTGCCCGCACCCGCGGACCTCGACCTGTCGGCCGTGCTGAGCGCGTCGCGTCGTCAGCGGGCCGAGGCGAGCCTCGCGCTCGCGCCGGGACGGGGGGCCGTGGTGCGCGCACGGGCGGGCGAGGGCCGCGACGCCGCCGACGGGGACGCGGCGGACAGTGGCGCTGCCGACGGGCACGCGGCGGACAGGGATCCCGCGCCCGCCACCGACCTCGTCCCGGACGGCTGGGACGTCCTCGACCTCACGACCGACGACCTCGAGGGGCTGGCCGGCGACGTCGCGGCGCTCGGGGACGTGGCCCTCGCCCTCGCGCCGCCGGCACTCGTCGACGCCGTGCGGCGCCGGCTCGCGCGCGCGGCCGCGGTGCCGGTCTCCTCGGCGCCCGTCGCCGAGGAGACGGGCACCACGGCCCCGACCAAGCCCGCCCCGCGTCGCGAGGGGGCCGAGGACCGGCTGGCCCGGCTGCTCTCGCTGGTCCTGCGGCTCCACGAGAAGGGCGACCAGAGCGTCACCGAGCTCGCCGAGCACTTCGGGGTCAGTGAGAAGCAGGTCATCGCCGACGTCGAGCTGCTGTGGGTGACCGGCCTGCCCGGCTACCAGCACGACGACCTCATCGACTTCTCCGTCGACGCCTTCGAGTCCGGCGTGATCTCGCTGGCGAACGACCAGGGGCTCGCCCGCCCGCTGCGGCTCACCACGGACGAGGCCGTCCTCCTGCTCGTCGCCCTCGGGCCGCTGCGCGCCGTCGCGGGCTCGGTCGGGATGCCCACCGCCCTCATCGACGGTCTCGCGGACAAGCTCGAGGTCGCCGCGGGCACGGCGTCGACGGTCGCGCGGGCGATCGACGTGGCGGTGCCCGGTGCCGACCCGGTCGCGCTGTCGCGCGCGCGAGAGGCGCTGCGGCTGGAACGGCGCCTGCACCTGGTCTACGTCTCCGGCGGCGACGTGCGCACCGAGCGCGACGTCGATCCGCGCTCACTCGTCCTCGACGCGGACGACTGGTTGCTCTCCGCATGGTGCCTGCGCGCCGGGGCGCCGCGGACCTTCCGGGTCGACCGGATCGTCACCGCGGACATCACCGACACACCGGTCGAGGAGCACCCGTGGCCGGAGCGCACCGGGCAGGTCGGTGACATCGGCGAGGAGGTCGTCGTCGAGCTGACGTCGGCGGCCCGGCCGTTCGCCGAGACCGTGCCGTCGATCGCGACCGAGGACCTCGCGGACGGCGGTGTGCGGGTCCGGCTGCGCGTGGCCGACCGGGCCTGGTTCGTCGGGGCGATGCTCGACCTGGGCGAGGAGGTCACCGCGATCGGACCCGAGGAGCAGGCCGAGCGGGTGCGCGCGGCCGCCCGCGCGGCACTGCGGCGCTACGGCGGCTGAGCGACGAGGGCCGAGCAGCCGCGGGCTACTCCCGCCCCGGGTGCAGGGCCGGGACCATCCGGGCGGGGTCGTCCGTGATGACCACGCTCGCCCCGAGCGCCCGCACCCGCGCGGCGCGGGTCACCGAGTTGACCGTCCACGCCCATGTCTCCAGGCCGGCCTCCCGCGCGCGGGAGGCGAGCTCCGGACCCAACCAGGTGTGCCGGGGAGCGATGGCGAGAGCGCCGAGAGCACGGGCGGCCGCGACCGGGTCGGGATCTCCCCACGCCTCGGTCGCGGGCCCGAGGAACGGCGAGCCTGCCGCGGTGGACGGACCGTCGGCGAGCACGGCGCGGGGGAGCGCGGGCAGCAGCTCGGCCGCCGCGGCCAGCACCGCCCGGTCGAACGACTCGAGCACGCACCGCGGCCCGCCGGAGCGGCCCGCCAGCACCTGACCGACGGCGGCCACGACCTCGCGCGGCGTGGCGCACGGGAGGGAGCCGTCGGGGGCCGACTTGATCTCGACGAGCACCCACGGGTCGCTCCCGGCATCCCCGGCCGCCACCTCGATCGCGTCGAGCGCGGCGACGAGCGTGGGGACGCCGAGGCGCCCCAGCTCGTCCGCCGTCAGCTCGCGCGTGGCCCGGCGGCCGATCAGCAGGTCGTGCCGGACCACCGGCACCCCGTCCGCCGACAGGTGCGTGTCGAGCTCCACGCCGTCGGCACCGACCTCGACCGCGCGGACGAACGCCGGGAGCGTGTTCTCGCGGCGCTCGGCGGACGCCCCGCGGTGCCCGAGGACCTCGAGGTGGTCGTCCGCCGCCCCGCCCTCCGGTCCTGATCCGGCGCGGGCGTCTATCCTGGGCATGTTCCATCCTCCCCGACGAAGGTGACCGCCATGTTCCGCAACGGCCTCCAGCCGATGCACATCCTCGTGCTCGTCGTGGTGATCCTGCTCGTCTTCGGCGCCTCGCGGCTGCCCGACATCGCCTCGTCGATCGGGAAGTCGCTCAAGGTGTTCAAGAAGGAGGTCCGCGAGCTGCGCGAGGACGACGACGCGCCGTCCGGCCGCGCGGACCAGGACCCCGGCGCCCACGGTGGCACGGGAGACGGTGGCATCGACGACCGTGGTCGGGCACCCGGGGGTGAGGGAGACGGCGGCCGGTCGCCACGCGGGGGAGCACCGGATCCGCGCCCGGCGGGCTCCGATGACGACCGTGCCCCGGACGACCACGCGTCCTCCCGGCCACCGAGCACGCACGCCCCCGGTCGGCAGCAGCCGCCCTCCGGCTCCGCCGGGTAGCCGGTGGCGCGCCGCAGGCGCAACCCCGAGGGACGGATGCCGCTGCGTGCGCACCTCGGTGAGCTGCGCCGTCGTCTCCTCTACGCGCTCGCGGGCGTCCTGCTCGGCGCCGTGGCCGGCTGGTTCCTCTACGACCCGGTCCTCGAGTCCGTGTCCGCGCCGCTCAACGTCGCCCGGGCGGACGGCGCGCTCGCGGGCCTGAACTTCACCACGCTGGGTTCCGCGTTCGACCTGCGCGTCCAGGTCGCCGTCGTCATCGGGCTGTTCCTCACCTCGCCGTGGTGGGTCGGTCAGCTGTGGTTGTTCCTCTCGCCCGCCATGCACCGCGGGGAGCGCCTCACGGCCGCCGCCTTCGCCCTCACCGGCGCGGCGCTGTTCCTCGCCGGCGGTGCGTTCGCGTGGATGCTCGTGCCGCACGTCGTCGAGATCCTCACGTCCTTCGTGCCCGAGCAGGGCACGAGCCTCGTCGACGCCCGGTCCTACCTCGTGTTCGTCCTCCGGGTGCTCGTCGTCTTCGGCGTGGCGTTCCTCGTGCCCGTCGTCATGGTCGGGCTCGGCGCGGCCCGCCTCGTGCGGGCCCGGACCTTCCTGCGGGGCTGGCGCTGGGCGATCATCGGCGCGTTCGTCTTCGCCGCCTTCGCGAACCCGCTGCCCGACGCGTGGTCGATGATCGCCATGGCCATGCCGATCCTCGTGCTGTACTTCGGGGCGATCGGCGTGTGCGCGGTGCTGGAGCGCATCCGTGCCCGCCGCGACCGGTCAGCGGCCACCGCCGCAACCGGCGCCGACGGCCCCACCGGGGCCACAGCCGCACCGACGACCGCCACGGAGGACCCCGCATGACCGCGCGCGTCGGGCTCGTCATCAACCCCTCCGCCGGCGCCGGCAACGGCTCGCGCGTGGCGAGCGAGGTCCGGGCCGTCCTGGCCGACCTCGCGATCACCGACGACCTCACCTCCGCGAACGCCCTGCACGCGCTGGCCCGCGCGCACGCCGCCGCGCGCGAGGGCCGGATCGACGCCCTCGTCGTCGTCGGCGGGGACGGCATGGCCCACCTCGGCCTCAACGCCGTGGCCGGCACCGACGTCCCCCTCGGGCTCGTGTCGGTCGGCTCCGGGAACGACGTCGCCCGGGCGCTCGGCCTGCCCGTCGGCCGCCACGTCGACTCGCTGCGCATCATCCACGCGGCCCTCGACCCGCGCGACCGGTCCGCGGCGCCACGCGCGATGGACGCCGTCCGCGTCGCCCGCCCCGGTGCGCCGCTCGGGCGCCACGCCGCCGGTGACCGCCTCGGCCTCGTCCCGGGCGGCGAGGACGTGCGCTGGTGCGCGTCGTCCCTCGTCGTCGGGTTCGCCGCCCAGGTCAACCTCACGGCCAACCGCTACCGCTGGCCGCGCGGGGGAGCGAAGTACGTGCGGGCGACCGCTGTCGAGACGATGCGCTTCCGCCCCTACGGCGCGCGCGTGGACGTCGACGGCGAGGTCCGCACCGGGCCGACGACGCTGGTCTCGGTGTCCAACACCCCGCTCATCGGTGGCGGCCTCGAGGTCGCCCCCGGCGCGGACCCGGGCGACGGCATGCTCGACGTCGTCCACATCGACGCCGTGGGACGCCCCACGATCGCGACGCTCTTCCCTCGCTTCGCGGGCGGCTCGCACGTGGGGCTGGACCCCGTGCACGTCTCGCGCGGACGGCGGGTCGAGATCCACGACGCCCCCGAGCACGGCCGGTCACTGCCGGTCGCAATGGCCGACGGCGAGGAGGTGGGGGCGGGCCCGCTGGTCGCCGAGGCCGCGCCGGGGGCGTGGCGAGTGTGCACCTCGACGCGAGCGACATAGCCTGATCAGCATGACCTCTCCCGCCGAGCGGTACGCCGCGTCCCGCCGGCGACCGGCCGGCGTCGACCCCGAGCTCGAGCTCGACGAGTTCCGGGCCGGGCTCGCGTTCTCCCTGGACCCGTTCCAGGTCGAGGCGTGCCGCGCCGTCGCCGAGGACCGGGGCGCGCTCGTGGCCGCGCCGACCGGTGCCGGCAAGACCGTCGTGGGGGAGTTCGCCGTCCACCTCGCTCTGCGCCGCGGCAGGAAGGCCTTCTACACGACGCCGATCAAGGCGCTGAGCAACCAGAAGTTCACCGAGCTCCGCGCCCGGTACGGCGAGGGCCGGGTCGGTCTTCTCACGGGGGACACCTCGATCGACGGCGACGCCGACGTCGTCGTCATGACCACCGAGGTCCTGCGCAACATGCTCTACTCGGGCTCGCCGGCGCTCAAGGGGCTCGGCTTCGTCGTCATGGACGAGGTCCACTACCTCGCCGACCGGTTCCGCGGGCCCGTGTGGGAGGAGGTCATCCTCCACCTCGACGAGCGCGTGCGCATCGTCTCGCTGTCCGCGACCGTGTCCAACGCCGAGGAGTTCGGCGACTGGCTCACCGAGGTCCGCGGCGACACGGCCGTCGTCGTCTCCGAGCGGCGCCCGGTCCCGCTGTGGCAGCACCTCATGGTGGGGCGCCGCATCCACGACCTGTACTCCCACGACGTCGACCCCACCGACGTGGGTGCGGACCCGCCCCTGAGCCCCGAGCTCCTCGAGGCCGTCCGACGGGCGTCCCGCCACACGCGCGGCCAGCACGGACGGCCGCAGCGGCGTCACCGCCCCCGGGGCCGGGGCCGGGACCTCGAGAGCCGCCGCGACGACGCCCGGCCGGTCCGGCGCCCGGCGCGGGCCGACGTGGTACGGGCCCTCGACGACCAGGCGCTGCTCCCGGCGATCGTCTTCATCTTCTCGCGCGCCGGCTGCGAGGACGCCGTGCGGCAGACGGTCGGGTCCGGCGTGCGGCTCACCACCGCGCGGGAGGCCGCCGAGATCCGCCGGCACCACGAGGCCGCCACCGCCTCCCTGCCGCCCGCCGACCTCGGTGTCCTCGGCTACGACCGGTGGGCCCACGCCCTCGAGCAGGGCGTCGCCGCGCACCACGCGGGCATGCTGCCGGTGTTCAAGGAGGTCGTCGAGGACCTGTTCGCCGCCGGCCTCGTCAAGGTCGTCTACGCGACCGAGACCCTCGCCCTGGGCATCAACATGCCCGCGCGGTCCGTCGTCGTCGAACGGCTCGACAAGTGGGACGGGTCCGCGCACACGGCCCTCACGCCGGGGGAATACACCCAGCTGACGGGCCGGGCCGGCAGGCGGGGCATCGACGTCGAGGGCCACGCCGTCGTGCTCTACGCCGACGGCGTCGACCCGTCCCACGTGGCCGGCCTCGCCTCGCGCCGCACCTACCCCCTGCGCTCCGCGTTCCGCCCCACCTACAACATGGCCGTCAACCTGCTGCAGCGCCTCGACCTCACCCGCGCCCGGCACGTCCTCGAGCAGTCGTTCGCCCAGTTCCAGGCCGACCGGTCCGCCGTCGGCCTGGCCCGGCAGGTGCGTAAGCACGAGCGCTCCGTCGCGGAGCTCGCCGAGCAGATGCGCTGCCACCTCGGGGACTTCGCCGAGTACCAGGAGCTGCGCGAGCAGCTCTCCGCGGCCGAGGGCGAGGAGTCGAGGTCTCGCGCCGCCGCCCGCCGCCGGGAGACCGAGGCGTCGTTCCGGACGGTGCGCCGGGGCGACGTCGTCGCCTTCGGTCGTGGCCGCCGCACCGAGCACGCCGTCGTCCTCGAGCCGGCCGAGGCGGGCATGGACCGGGTCGGGATCCAGGTCCTGGGCGACGACCGGCGCGCCCGGCGGCTCACCGCGACCGAGGTCCCGCACGGGCTCCGCGTGGTCTCCAAGGTCCCCCTCCCGAAGCGGTTCAACCCGCGTAACCCCACCGAGCGCCGCGACCTGGCCTCCTCGCTCCGCAACGCCCTGGCGCAGGGGACCCGCCCGCGGGCGGACGCCCCGAGCCACGGCGCGGGCGCGCCGGCCGGCGACGCGCCGGCCGGCGACGCGCCGGCCGGTCCGGGCGCGCACGGCGGCGCGACGCCGGCGGGCCCGGGCCCCCACGCCCGGGCCGAGGCTGTGCGGGAGGCCCTGCGCGCCCACCCCTGCCACGGCTGCTCCGACCGCGAGAACCACGCGCGCGTCGCCCGGCGCTGGTCCCGGGCGAAGGTCGAGCTTGCCGACCTGACCGGACGCATCGAGCAGCGCACCGGGTCGGTGGCTCAGGACCTCGTGCGCGTGTGCGACGTCCTCGGCGAGCTCGGCTACCTCGACGACGAGACGGGGACCGAGCAGGGCCGGACGGTCACCGAGGACGGCCGGTGGCTCGCCCGCATCTACGCCGAGCGCGACCTGCTGCTCGCGGAGTGCCTGCGCTCGGGCGACTGGGACGGCCTCGCACCCGCGGAGCTCGCGGCCGCGGCCTCGATGATCGTCTCGTCGAACCGCACCGCGGACCTCGCGGCCGCCGGGGCCGCCCGGCCGCCGGGCCCCCTCGGCGAGGCCGTCCGACGCACCCACCGGCACGCGGCCCGCCTCGCCGACCTCGAGCGCGCGCACGGCCTGCCCCCGACCGAGCCCGTGGACGACGCACTCGTCCGCGCCATCCTCGAGTGGGCGCAGGGCGGCTACCTGATCGACGTCCTCGACCTGGCCGGCATCGGGGCGGGCGACCTCGTGCGCCAGTGCAAGCAGCTGCTCGACGTCCTCGACCAGATCGCGACTGCCGCCCCGAGCCCCGAGCTCGCGCACGCCGCCTGGGAGGCGGTCGGTCTCGTGCGTCGAGGCGTGGTGGCATGGTCGAGCGTCTGAGCGTCTGAGCGTCTGAGCGTCTGAGCGTCTGAGCGTCTGCCGGCGGCCACGCCACCGGGGTTGTCCACAGCCCGTGGAGGACACGCCGAGGGACGACACGCCGGGGAGTCCGCGGCCCACTGACCTGCAACCAAGCCCTTGACCTGCCAATACACCGCCGCCGGTGGCGGAGGGGAGGATGCGGGGTACTCCGCGTCCGGGCTATGTTCTCCCAACGCCTCGCGGCAGGTGGCCGGGCCCCGACCTGGCCGTGACGCCGTAGGTCGCACGGCCCGCGCGCCCAGTAGAAAACGTTGTCGACGCCCCCGGGCGACGGCACGGTCCGAAGGGTGCGCGGGCCTCCCCCGGTGCGGTCGCCGGGGCGGATCGGCGGGCGCCCCCGCTCCTTCGTAGACTTCCCCGGTGCCCGCCACGCTCCCGCGCCCGATCGCCCTGGTCCTCGCCGTCGCCGCCGGGCTCGCGGCCGACCTGGCGTTCGCCCCCCGGACGTGGTGGTGGCTCGCGATCCTCGCCGTCGGGGCGCTCCACCTGGCGCTGCGGGGTCACTCCGCGAGGTTCGCCTACCTCGTGGCCGCCGGCTTCGGACTGGCCTTCATGCTGCGGCACCTCTCGTGGGCGGTCCAGGCTGTCGGCGGCGGGGAGTGGCTGCCGTGGGTGGCGCTGTCGATCCTCGAGGCCCTCATCCTCGCCCTGTACGGGCCGCTGCGCGCCTGGGCCGTGACCGCGCTCGGCGCATCCCGTCGACCGCTGATCGGCGCACTCCTCGCGGCTCTCGCCTGGGTCGGCGTGGAGGTGGTGCGCTCGAACGTCCCGTTCGGCGGACTGCCGTGGGGCGTGCTCGCGCACAGCCAGGTCGACGGGCCGCTCGTCTCCCTCGCCCGGCTCGGCGGGGAGCCGCTCGTCTCCGCGCTCGTCGTGCTCACCGGCGTGCTGCTCGCCGAGGGCGTGTCCGCCACGAGCAGGCTGCGTCCGTTCCGTGGTGTGCGGCTGGTCGCCACCGGGGGCGTCGTCCTGCTCGTGGGCCTGATCCTGCCGCTGCCGACGGGCGCCCAGTCGGGCACGCTCTCGGTCGGTGCCGTCCAGGTCCACGTCCCCGGCGGCGGGCTGACAACCAGCGCGGAGGCTCGCCAGGTCACCGCCGACCATGCGGACCTCACCGAGGAGCTCGTGTCCGGCGAGCCCGATCTGGACCTCGTCCTGTGGGCCGAGTCCGCGGCCGACGTCGACCCGCGCACGGACGAGGACGTCGCGGCGTCCGTCGAGCGGGCCGCGCAGGCGGCCGGCGTGCCGGTCCTCCTCGGTACCCAGCGGTACGTCGACGACGGCGACGGCGGCCGGAACCGTTACAACGAGCTCGTCGTCTGGGAGGCCGGTCAGGGGCCGGTCGGTCAGGCCTACGCGAAGCAGCACCCGGTGCCGTTCGGCGAGTACATGCCCTACCGGAACTTCTTCCGGTTCTTCTCCCCGGCCGTGGACCGCGTGACCACCGACATGCTGCCCGGCGACCGACCGGGCCTCGTCGAGGTCGGTGTCGAGCGGCTCGGTCGGCAGGTCCCCCTCGCGGTGGGGATCTGCTTCGAGGTCGGCTACGAGGCGATCATCGCCGAGGGCGTGGCGCTCGGCGGGGAGATGATCGTCATCCCGACCAACAACGCCACCCACGGCGACACCGCGGTCAGCGCGCACCAGCTGGCCATGACGCGGTTCCGCGCCGTGGAGTTCGGGCGGTCCGCCGTGCAGGTCGGACGCACCGGCGTGTCCGGCGTCGTCGCCCCCGACGGGGAGCTGCTCGAGCGCACCGACCTGTTCGAGGTGACGACGTACACGGGCGAGGACCTCCCGCTGCGCACGGAGATCACGCCCGCCGTGCGTGTGGCGCGTCCCGCAGGACTCGTGGCCGTCCTGGTCACCGCGGGCCTGGGCGTGGCCGGTATCGTCAGGGGCCGCCTCACGGCTCCCGCCCGCTCGCGGTGAGCCGAGGCGCACGCCCCGGCCCCGACCCAGGAGCACCCGTGTCCGCACCCGACGACGCGCACCCGTCCTCGCCCGAGGACGCGCACCCGCGCACGCTCGTCATCATCCCGACCTACAACGAGCTGGAGTCCCTGCCCGTGGCCGTGCGCCGCGCGCGCGAGGCCGCACCGTGGGTCGACGTCCTCGTGGTCGACGACGCGAGCCCGGACGGCACGGGCGACCTCGCCGACGAGCTGGCGGCGGCCGACCCGCAGGTCGACGTCCTGCACCGGGCCGGCAAGGAGGGCCTCGGTCGGGCGTACGTCGACGGGTTCTCGCGCGCCCTTCAGCGCGGCTACGAGCTCGTCGTGGAGATGGACGCCGACGGCTCCCACCGGGCTGTCGACCTGCCGGTCCTCCTCGAGCGCGCGGAGGCGGGCGACGCCCCGGACCTCGTCATCGGCTCGCGCTGGGTCCCGGGCGGCGAGGTCGCGAACTGGCCGCGCAGCCGGGAGCTCATCTCGCGGACCGGCAACACGTACGTCCGGCTCGCGCTGGGGATGTCGGTCGGCGACGCCACCGCGGGGTTCCGGGTCTTCCGCGCCGCGACGCTTCGCGCGCTGGACCTGGACGAGGTGGAGTCGGCCGGCTACTGCTTCCAGGTCGACATAACCTGGCGCGTCCACCGCGCGGGCATGCGCATCGTCGAGGTGCCGATCGTGTTCGTCGAGCGCGAGGAGGGCGTGTCCAAGATGACGGGGGGCATCGTGCGGGAGGCGCTGTGGCGCACCACCGCCTGGGGCGCCCGCCACCGGGCCGGGCAGGTCCGCGGACTCCTGGGCACGTTGCGCCGCCGCTGAGGATCCGGCGGGCGTCGCCCAGGTCACACACGAAAGCGACCGACGAGGGAACATCGGACGACCGTCCGGTGTTCACGAGATCAGCAGGAGGTGGCTCCGCAGCCCCACGACCCGCGTCGTGGCGCGGCCGAGACCCACCGCCGCGGCGGACAACAGCCGCGGCCCCCGACAGGTGAGGAGAGAGACCATGGCGGACCGAGCACTGCGTGGCATGAAGATCGGTGCGTACTCGATGGAGTCCGAGGACGGTGTGGACTTCGCCGAGCGCCAGCGCGTGACCTACGACTGCGTGGACGGCCATACCTACACCGTCCCGTTCTCCATGGAGGCCGAGATCCCGGCCCTGTGGGACTGCCCGACCTGCGGCAAGGAGTCCCTGCGCCGGGACACCGAACGGCCGGAGCCCGTCAAGCCCGCCCGCAAGGTCCGCACCCACTGGGACATGCTCCTCGAGCGCCGCTCGGTCGAGGAGCTCGAGGTCCTGCTCGAGGAGCGGCTCGCGCTCCTGCGCAGCGGTCAGCTGCGCCGCCGCAGCGCCTGACCGAGCGGGAGACGACCCGGATCGCGGCCCCGGGCACCCACGCGGTGCCCGGGGCCGCGCGCTGTCGGTGGGGGTCGATACCGTGCCTCCCGCACGCCCGAGCACCACCACGTCTGATCCACCGCGCATGACCACCGCGTGTGAGCACCACCCCGCCCGAGCACGACCGTTGCGGAGCACGTCGAGAATCCACTGGCGCCCACCGGGGCACGGGCGTCTAAGGTAGGCCGGCTCGTGACGGCGGCCCGGCGCGGGACCCCGGCCCCGCGCATGAGGTCCCGACCGCGAGCCCGGCACTCGTTCCTGTCTCTCGAACCCCGATCCACCGCCGACCGACCGAAAGCAGTCCTCATGCTCTGGAAGCTCGTCCGGACCTACGGTCGCCCGTACCTCGGCCTCGTGGTCGCCGTCCTCGTGCTGCAGCTGGCCGCCACGATCGCCACTCTCTACCTGCCCAGCCTCAACGCCGACATCATCGACCACGGGATCGCCACCGGGGACACCGCCTACATCTGGCGCGTGGGCGCCCTCATGCTCGGCGTCGCTCTCGTCCAGCTCGTCACCGCCGTGGCGGCCGTCTGGTTCGGCGCCCGCATGTCGATGGCGCTCGGCCGCGACCTGCGACGCGCGGTCTACACGCGCGTCGACGCCTTCTCCGCCGAGGAGATGGGCCGGTTCGGTGCACCGACCCTCATCACCCGGGGCACGAACGACGTCCAGCAGGTCCAGATGGTCGTGCTCATGGCGCTCAACTTCATGGTGATGGTGCCCATCATGTCGATCGGCGGCATCGTCATGGCCATCCAGGAGGACCCCGGCCTGTCCTGGCTCGTGTGGGTCTCGGTCCCCGTCCTGCTCGTGGTCGTCGGGGTCCTCGTGGTGAGGCTGATGCCGCTGTTCGAGCGCATGCAGTCCAACATCGACGACGTCAACGGCGTCATGCGTGAGCAGATCATGGGGATCCGGGTCGTGCGCGCCTTCGTCCGCGAGCGGCACGAGACCGAGCGGTTCACCGGCGCCAACGCGACCCTCACCCGCACCTCGGTGCACATCGGCCGGCTGTTCGTCCTCATGGGGCCGGTCATCACCCTCGTCCTGCACCTGGCCACGGCGGCCGTGCTGTGGTTCGGCGGCATCCGGGTCGACGAGGGCCTCGTCCAGGTCGGCGCCCTGACGGCGTTCATGCAGTACCTCCTGCAGATCCTCATGGCCGTGATGATGGGCACCTTCATGTTCATGATGTTCCCGCGCGCCATCATCTGCGCGCGGCGCATCGGCGAGGTGCTCGAGGCCCGAGGCTCCGTCACCGAGCCAGAGGCACCCCTCGAGCCGAGCGACCCGGACGGCACCGTCGAGCTGCGCGGCGTGACCTTCGCCTACCCCGGCGCCGACGCCCCGGTCGTCGACGACGTCACCTTCACCGCGCGCGCCGGCACCACGACGGCGATCATCGGCTCGACCGGGTCGGGGAAGTCCACGCTCATCAATCTCGTGCCCCGCCTCTACGACGCGACGGCGGGGGAGATCCTCGTCGACGGCCTACCCGTGGACCGGCTCTCCCGCTCCTCGCTCACGCGGGCCGTGGGGCTCGTGCCGCAGAAGCCGTACCTGTTCTCCGGCACGGTCGCCGACAACCTCCGGTTCGGGAACCCGGACGCCACCGACGAACAGCTGTGGGCGGCGCTCGACACCGCCCAGGCCACCGAGTTCGTCCGTGACCGGACCACGGGCGAGGGCGACGATGCCCGCACCGGCCTGGAGTCCAACGTCTCGCAGGGCGGGACGAACGTCTCCGGCGGTCAGCGGCAGCGCCTGTGCATCGCCCGTGCCCTCGTGGCACGCCCCCGGGTCTACCTGTTCGACGACTCGTTCTCCGCCCTCGACGTGACGACGGATGCCCGGCTGCGGTCGGCCCTGCGCCGGTACACGGACGGGGCGACGACGATCGTCGTCGCGCAGCGCGTGTCGACCATCACGGGTGCCGACCTCATCCTCGTCATGGAGGAGGGCCGCATCGTCGCCCGCGGTACCCACGACGAGCTCCTCGAGAGCTCCGAGACCTACCGGGAGATCGTGGCCTCGCAGATCAGTGCGGAGGAGCTGGTATGAGCACGGAGCACGAGCTCTCCGAGCAGGAGATCGCCGAGCTGCAGGACAGCGTCGGTGCGGGTGAGTGGGGCGAGGGCTCCGCGCCCCGGAAGGCCAAGCGCTTCTGGCCCTCGCTGGGCCGGCTGTTCGCCACGCTCGCCGACCACAAGCTCGGCGTGGCCGCCGTCTTCCTGGCCGGCGCGATCTCGACCGTGCTCACCGTCTGGGCGCCGACGATCCTCGGCGACGCCATGGACGTCATCTTCGACGGGGTCCTGTCCGGCACCGGTGTCGACTTCACCGAGCTCGGCCGCCTCCTGCTGGTCGTGCTCGGCATGTACGCGGCCGCGGCCCTGTTCGACTGGCTCCAGGGATTCGTCCTCAACGAGATCGTCATGCGGGTCGTCTACCGGCTCCGCGAGGCGATCGAGACCAAGGTCAACCGCCTGCCGCTGAGCTACTTCGACACCCGGCAGCGCGGGGACCTGCTCTCCCGCACGACGAACGACGTCGACAACGTCCAGGCCGCCATGCAGCAGGCCTTCGCGTCGCTCTTCTACGCGCTCATGACGATCATCGGCATCACCATCATGATGTTCGTGCTGTCGTGGCAGCTCGCGCTCATCGCGCTCACCGCCCTGCCGATCGCCGGGATCGTCGTCGGCGTGGTGGGGTCGCGGTCGCAGCAGCTCTTCACCGCGCAGTGGCGCCACACGGGGCGCGTCAACGGCCACATCGAGGAGTCGTTCACGGGGCACGACCTGGTGACGGTGTTCGGGCGCCAGGACAGCATGCGCGAACGGTTCGACGAGCGGAACGAGGAGCTCTTCGAGGCGTCGTTCAAGGCGCAGTTCTACTCCGGCGTCATCATGCCCGTCATGCAGTGGGTGACGTACCTGGGGTACGTCGGCATCGCCGTCGTCGGTGGCCTGCGGGTGGCGAACGGCCAGATGTCGCTCGGCCAGGTCACCGCCTTCATCCAGTACTCGCGCGAGTTCAACGCGCCGCTGGGCGAGATGGCCGGCATGGCGAACATGCTCATCTCCGGCGTCGCGTCGGCCGAACGGATCTTCGAGCTGCTCGACGCCGACGAGCAGGAGCCCGACCTCGCCGAGTCCGCCGGGCGCGGCACGCTCGACCCGGCCGGCCCGCAGCCCGGGCGCCTCGCGCAGCCGGTACGGGGCATGGTCGAGTTCGACCGCGTCGCCTTCTCCTACACCCCCGACCAGCCGCTCATCACTGACCTCTCGCTCACGGCGCTGCCCGGGCGGACGGTGGCGATCGTCGGGCCGACCGGGGCCGGCAAGACCACGCTGGTCAACCTCGTCATGCGCTTCTACGACATCGACGCCGGCCAGATCCGGCTCGACGGCGTCGACACGGCGACCCTCGAGCGGAGCGTGCTGCGCAGCCAGGTCGGCATGGTGCTCCAGGACGCCGTGCTCTTCGGCGGGACGATCATGGAGAACATCCGGTACGGCCGTCTCGACGCGACCGACGACGAGGTGCGGGCGGCCGCGACGGCGACCTACGTCGACCGCTTCGTCCACACCCTGCCGGACGGCTACGACACCGCGATCGAGGACGAGGGCGCCAACATCTCCGCCGGGGAGCGGCAGCTCATCACCATCGCCCGGGCGTTCCTCGCCGACCCGCCGATCCTCATCCTCGACGAGGCGACCTCGTCGGTCGACACGAGGACCGAGGTGCTCGTGCAGCAGGCCATGGGCGCGCTGCGCACGGACCGGACCTCGTTCGTCATCGCGCACCGGCTGTCGACGATCCGCGACGCCGACACGATCCTCGTCATGGAGCACGGCGACATCGTCGAGCAGGGCGACCACGAGGAGCTGCTCGAGGCGGGCGGTGCCTACCACCGCCTCTACCGCTCGCAGTTCTCCCAGGGGGTCGACCCCGACGCCGACGAGGCGGTGGTCGAGGGCGCGGCACCGGTCGGTGGCGCGGGTGCGCCGGCCGGCCCCGTCCCCGGTGACGGCCCCGCCGACGCAGTGCCGCCGTCGGACTGAGACCGGGGCGCCCCGGGCCCCGCCGGGACGTCCGACCCCGCGTGTAACGTGTGCCGGCGCACCCGGGCGCGCTCCGAACGACCACGCCCGCTCCACCTCGGCACCGACGAAGAAGGACCCCATGGCCAGCACGCCGGCACCTCGTCCGGGCGGACACCCCGCCGACAGCCACGACCTCGTCCGGGTGCGCGGCGCACGCGTCAACAACCTCAAGGACGTCTCGCTCGACATCCCCAAACGGCGGCTCACCGTGTTCACCGGGGTCTCGGGCTCCGGCAAGAGCTCGCTCGTGTTCGACACGATCGCCGCCGAGTCGCAGCGGATGATCAACGAGACCTACTCCGCGTTCGTCCAGGGCTTCATGCCCCGGCTCGACCGGCCCGAGGTCGACACGCTCGACGGCCTGACCACCGCGATCATCGTCGGCCAGGAGCGCCTCGCCGCCAGCATCCGCTCCACGCTCGGCACGGTCAGCGACGTCAACGCCGTGCTGCGCATCCTGTTCAGCCGGTTCGGCACTCCGCACATCGGCTCGCCCCAGGCCTACTCCTTCAACGTGCCCTCCGCCACCGGCACCGGCGCCCTCACCGTGGACAAGGGAGATCGTACGCGGGCCGAGAAGGCGACCTTCACCATCGTCGGCGGCATGTGCCCCCGCTGCGAGGGGACCGGGTCCGTCTCGGACATCGACCTCACCGCGGTGATCGACGAGGACCTGTCGTTCACCGACGGTGCCGTCCTCGTCCCCGGCTACAAGGCCGACGGCTGGTACGCGAAGCTGTTCGGCGCGGTCATCCCGCTGGACGTGCCGATCAAGGACCTGTCGAAGAACCAGCGTCACGACCTGCTCTACGCCGAGCCGCGCAAGATCAGGGCCGAGGGCATGAACATCACGTACGAGGGGCTGATCCCCCGGATCGAGAAGTCGATGCTCAGCAAGGACCGCGACTCGCTGCAGCCGCACCTGCGCCGCTTCGTCGACCGGGCCGTCACGTTCGGCACCTGCCCCGAGTGCGCCGGCACCCGCCTGGCCGAGGGCGCCCGCACCTCGACGATCGACGGCGTCTCGATCGCCGACGCCTGCGCGATGCAGATCTCCGACCTCCTGGTGTGGACCCGCGGCCTCGAGCTGACCGGCGCCGGACCCCTGCTCGAGAACCTGGCGGACACGCTCGCCGCGTTCGTCGAGATCGGGCTCGGCTACCTCTCGCTCGACCGGCCCTCCGGGACGCTGTCCGGCGGCGAGGCGCAGCGCACGAAGATGATCCGGCACCTGGGCTCGGCCCTCACCGACGTCACCTACGTCTTCGACGAGCCGACGATCGGGCTGCACCCCCACGACATCCGGCAGATGAACGACCTGCTCGGGCGCCTGCGGGACAAGGGCAACACCGTCCTCGTCGTCGAGCACAAGCCGGAGACCGTCGCGGTGGCCGACCACGTCGTCGACATCGGCCCGCGGGCCGGCTCCGCCGGGGGAGAGGTCGTCTTCGAGGGCACGGTCGCGGAGCTCCGGGCGTCGGGCACCCTGACCGGTCGGCACCTCGACGACCGCGCACGCCTGAAGGACCCGGTCCGCAAGTCGAAGGGCAGCATGGAGATCCGCGGGGCGGACAGCCACAACCTGCGGTCGGTCGACGTCGACGTGCCGCTCGGCGTGCTCGTCGCCGTCACCGGCGTGGCCGGCTCGGGCAAGAGCTCGCTCGTCCACGGCTCGCTCGCCGGTCGCGAGGGTGTGGTCGTGGTGGACCAGAGCCCGATCAAGGGTTCGCGACGCTCCAACCCCGCCACCTTCACCGGCGCGCTCGAGCCCCTGCGCAAGGCCTTCGCCAAGGCCAACGGCGTCAAGCCCGCGCTGTTCAGCGCGAACTCCGAGGGCGCCTGCCCGGCCTGCAACGGCGCGGGCCTCATCTTCACGGAGCTGGGCTTCATGGACACCGTCTCGACCACCTGCGAGGAGTGCGGCGGCCGCCGCTACCGCCCGGAGGTCCTCGAGCTCACCCTCGGCGGCCACTCGATCGCCGACGTCCTGGAGATGCCGGTGGTGGCCGCCCTCGAGCTGCTCTCCGCCGGCGAGGCGAAGGTCCCGGCCGCGGCGAAGATCCTCGACCGGCTCGTCGGCGTCGGGCTCGGCTACCTCACCCTCGGACAGCCACTGACCACGCTCTCGGGCGGGGAGCGGCAGCGCCTCAAGCTGGCGGTCCGGATGGGGGAGCCGGCCGACGTCTACATCCTCGACGAGCCCACCACCGGGCTGCACCTGGCGGACGTCGAGCAGATGCTCGCGCTGCTCGACTCGCTCGTGGAGTCCGGACGGTCGGTCGTCGTCATCGAGCACCACCAGGCCGTGATGGCGCACGCCGACTGGATCATCGACCTCGGCCCCGGGGCCGGGCACGACGGTGGCCGAGTGGTCTTCGAGGGCACGCCGGCCGAGCTCGTGGCCGCGCGGTCCACCCTCACGGGCGAGCACCTTGCGGAGTACGTGGGCGCCTGAGCGCGGCGGGGCCGAGGCAAGGGGACGTGACGAGGCACGGAGGCGGACCCAGGCAGGCGCGCGGGAGCCCAGGACACGCGCATACCGCGGAATATTGACGACCGTCACGAGGACGCCGTACGCTGCCGGGGTCGTTGCAGTGCCGCACACGAACCTCCGGAGGTCCATCATGGATCGGTCCCCCCGACCCGCCCGCCGCACCGTCGTCCTCGGAGCAGGACTGACGTCCATGGCTCTGCTCGCCGCCTGCGGAGGCGGCAGCCTCGGCGGCGGCGACGACGACGAGGCAGGGGAGGACGGGGCCACCTCGATCACCGTCGGACTGTCCTACCCGCAGTCCGGCGTCTACGCGCCGCTCGGCGAGGACATCAACCAGGGTTTCCAGCTCTACCTCGACCAGAACGACGGTCAGCTCGGTGGGCTCGACGTCGAGCTCGTCACCGCGGACGAGGGGGAGGGGCCGCAGACCGGTGTGCCCGCCACCGAGCGGCTCGTCACGCAGGACGGGGCCGACGTGGTCGTGGGCATCGTCAGCTCCGCGGTCGCGCTCGGCCTCCAGGACGCGTTCATCCAGGCCGAGGTGCCGCTCATCCTCGCGAACGCCGGGGCGAACGACATCACCGCCGAGGGCTCCGACTACATCTGGCGCAGCTCCTACCGCAACGGCGACGTCAGCGGCGCCATCGGCGAGCACGTCGTCGAGGCCGTCGGGGACGGCTCCGTCTACCTCATCGCGGCGGACTACGCAGCCGGCCAGGAGCACGTCGCGGGCTTCCGGGAGGCCTTCGAGGCCGCCGGGGGCACCGTCGCGGGCGAGACCTACACGCCGTTCGGGACCACGAGCGACTTCCAGCCCTACCTCAGCGAGATCCAGGCGTCGGACGCATCGGCGGTGTTCGCCTTCTACGCGGGGGCCGAGGCCGCGAGCTTCGTCCAGCAGTACGACCAGTTCGGTCTCTCGGAGGACATCCAGCTCTACGGCAACGGCTTCATCGTCGAGGGCGACCTGCTCGAGGCGCAGGGCGAGTCCGCACTGGGGATCCAGACCTCGCTGCCGTACAGCGCCATGATCGACACCGAGCGGAACACCGAGTTCGTCGAGGCCTACGAGGAGGCGTACGGCGAGTACCCCACCATCTACGCCGTCTCCGCCTACGACGCCGCAGCGGCGGTCGACGCCGCCGCGGAGGCAGCCGAGAGCATCGACGGGCCCGGCATCGCCGCCGCGCTCGGTGAGATCGGCGAGATCGACAGCCCGCGCGGCCCGTGGAGCTTCGACGAGAACCACGACCCGCTGACCCCGTACTACATCCGTGAGGTCCAGGAGGTCGACGGCGAGCTGCGCAACGTGATCATCGCCGAGCTCGAGGGCTGAGGAACCGCGGCGTGCTCGACTGGTTCGCAGCCAACTTCACGACCCTGCTCAACGGCCTCGCGTTGGGCTCCGTCCTCTTCCTCATCGCGATCGGGCTCTCCCTGGTCTTCGGCACGATGGACGTGCTCAACCTCGCGCACGGTGCGATCTCGCTCGTGGGTGCCTACGTCGGCGTCGCCATGTTCGACGGACGCCCCTCGACCGGCACGTTCCTGCTCGCGGTCGTCGTCGCCGCGCTCGTCGGGTTCGCCGCCGGGGGACTCCTGGCGGCGATGACCGGGCCGGTGCGCAACCACCTGCGGCAGGCGCTGCTCACCCTGGGCATGGCCCTCATCGCAGCAGAGCTGCTGCGCGAGGTCTTCGGGTCGAACGTGCGCTCCGTCGCCTCGCCCGAGGCCCTCGCGGGATCCATCTCGCTGGGCGGCAGCCCGTACCCGGTCTACCGGCTGCTGATGATCGGCGTCGGCGCGGTGATCGCCGTCGCCCTGTACCTGGCCCTGGACCGCACCCGGGCGGGCGCGATCGTCCGCGCGACGGTCGCGGACCGCGGCATGGTCGAGTCCATCGGCATCCGCACCCGGGTCGTGCTCCTGCTGGTCTTCGGGGTCGGCGCGGCGCTGGCCACGGTGGGCGGGCTGCTGGCCGCGCCGATCCTCGGCGCCCAGCCGGGGCTCGACGACCAGATCCTCCTCCTCGCCCTCGTCATCGTGGTCATCGGCGGCCTGGGCTCGCTCGGCGGCGCCGTGCTGGGTGCGCTCATCGTCGGCCAGGTGCAGTCGATCGGCGTGGTTCTCGCCGGGGAGTTCGCCTCCTTCCTGCTCTTCGCCGCCATGGCGGCGGTCCTCCTGCTCAGGCCCCAGGGCCTGCTGCCCGCACGGACGGGGTCCCACGCATGACGACGACCGTCGAGACCGCCGAGGCCGTGCGCCCGAGCGCACCGACCAGGGCGCCCTCCCGCGCCTGGCTCGGCCGGCTGCTCATCGCCCTCGCCCTGCTGGCCCTGGCCCTCCTGCCGTTCTTCCTCGCCCCCTATCCGCTCGGCCTCGTCGCCAGGGCGCTGTCGTTCGCCCTGCTCGTGGTCAGCGTGGACATGCTCACCGGACTCATGGGCATGCCCTCACTGGGGCAGGTCGCCTACTTCGGCGCGGGTGCCTACGCCGCCGGCCTGGTCGGCAAGCATCTGACGACGAACGGGTTCATCCAGCTCGGGGTGGGTGTCGCCGTCGGGGCCGTGCTGGCCGCGGCGACGGGCGCCGTCGTCGTCCGCACGTCGGGAGTCTTCTTCCTCATGGTGACCCTCGCCGTCGGTGAGCTCGCGCACCGGGCGGCGGACACCGTGGCGGCTCTCGGGGGCTCCAACGGGCTCACCGGGATCCCCGCCGTCACGCTCGTCCCGGGCGGGGAGCCCCTCGTGCTGCAGGGATACGTGTACTGGTGGGTGCTCGGCGTCTTCCTGCTCGGCCTCGGCGCAGCGGTGCTCGTCTCCTCCTCACCGCTGGGCCGGTCGATGCGCGGCGTGCGCGACGGCGAGACGCGTCTGCGCGCCCTCGGTCAGTCGACCTACCCCACCAAGCTGATCGCGTACACGATCGCGGGCGGCATCGCCGGCGCGGCCGGCACGGCCTGGGTGGCCCAGACGCGGTTCATGTCGCCCGGCGACATGGGGTTCGACGTCTCGGCGTTCGCCCTCCTCGCGGTCGTCGTCGGAGGGGCGGGCGTCCTGTGGGGACCGGTCCTCGGTGCGGGCCTCGTCATCTTCGTGCGGGACTGGCTGGGCGGCTACTTCGACGGCCGGGGCACGCTCCTGCTCGGCATCGCCTTCGTCGCCGCCGTGTACCTGCTGCCCCGGGGCATCGCCGGGATCCGGGCCCGGTGGCCCCTGGGACTGCTGCCCGACCGACAACGATCCACGACGAGGGGACGGGGGACCGAGCAGTGAGCCCACCCACCGACGCCGCGATCCTGCGCACGCACGACCTCACGCTGCGCTACGGCTCGCTGACGGCCGTCGACTCCGTGACGCTCGAGATCGCGCGCGGCGCCCGCCACGCCCTCATCGGCCCGAACGGGGCCGGCAAGTCCAGCCTCTTCGCCGTGCTCGCGGGCCGCACCCGCGCGACGTCGGGCACCGTGCACCTCGAGGGGCAGGACATCACCCAGCTCGGCGAGGCGCGCCGCGCGCGCGCCGGTCTGGTCCGGACGTTCCAGCACTCGAGCCTGTTCCTCGGGATGAGCGTGCTCGACAACGTGTGGGCCGCCGTCGAACGCTCCTCCGGTTCTCCCGTGCGGGCGTGGCCGAGCCCGCGCCGCGACCGCGCGATCCGCGACGCCGCGATGACGCACCTGGAGAACGTCGGCCTCGCCGACCGGCACGCCGCCCTGTGCGGGGCGCTCTCCCACGGCGAACGCCGTCAGGTGGAGGTCGCGATGGTGCTCGCCTGCGACCCGCGGCTCATCCTCCTCGACGAGCCGACGGCAGGCATGTCGGTCGCGGAGACCGAGCTCTTCGCCTCCCTCGTGGAGTCCCTGCCGCGCACCGTGACCGTCGTCGTCGTCGAGCACGACCTCGACGTCGTCTTCCGGCTCGCCGAGCGGGTGAGCGTGCTCGCCGCCGGGCGCCTCATCGCGGACGGATCGCCGGAGGCCGTGCGGGCGGACGACGCGGTGCAGGAGGCCTACCTCGGCCGGTCCGCGGGCACCGAGCTGTTCGAGGTGTCCTCGTGACCGCGCCGCCGCTGCTCGAGGTGAGCGCTCTGGTCTCCGGGTACGACGGCAGCCGGGTCCTGCAGGGCATCGACCTCGCCGTGACGGCGGGGGAGTCGGTCGCCGTGCTGGGCCGCAACGGCGCCGGCAAGACGACCCTCATCGAGACGATGATGGGGCTCGTGCGAGCGAGCGCGGGCACGGTCCGGATCGACGGGAGGGACGTCACCCACCGCCCGACCAGCGCCCGGTCGCGGGCGGGACTGGCGATCGTGCCGCAGGGCCGGCGGGTGTTCGCGCCGCTGACCGTGCACGAGACGCTGCAGATCTCCCACCGGCGGTCGGGCGACTGGACCCCCGAGCGGGTCTACGAGCTCATGCCGCGACTCGCCGAACGTCGGACGAACCTCGGCTCGCAGCTCTCGGGCGGCGAGCAGCAGATGCTCGCCATCGGACGGGCCCTGCTGGGCTCCCCCCGCGTCCTGCTGCTCGACGAGCCCTCGGACGGGCTCGCGCCTGCCGTCGTCGACCAGGTGCGGGAGATCCTCGAGGGCCTGACCTCCGGCGGTCTAGCGACGGTCGTCGTCGAGCAGGACCTTCGCCTGGCGTTCGCCGTCGCGGACCGGGTCGCGGTCATGCGCAAGGGAGTCGTCGTGCACGAGAGCACCGTGGCGGAGTTCCGGCGCGACGAGGCGGCCGCGCGGAGCCTCCTCGGGGTGGGCTGATGGCGACGACGCGCGGTACCGGCTCAGGGGCCGGACATGCGGGCGGGACCCGCGCGGGCGCCGGTTCCGGGAGCGGGGCCGGCGCCGGCGGCGGCGGCCACGACGGCAGGCTCGCCCCGCTCATCCTCACGATCTTCGGCCTGTACGCGCGGCGCGAGGACAACTGGATCTCGGTGGCCTCGGTCGTGTCGCTGATGGCCGATCTCGACGTCGACGGGCTCGCGGTACGGTCCTCGATCTCGCGGCTCAAGCGACGCGGCGTGCTGCGGAGCGAGCGGCGCGGGGGCGCCGCCGGGTACGCCCTGAGCGAGGACGCGCTCGGGCTCGTCGCCGAGGGTGACCGGCGCATCTTCGACCGGCGTCGGGCCACCGAGGAGGACGGGTGGCTGCTCGTGGTGTTCTCGGTACCGGAGTCGCACCGGGCGCGTCGCCACGAGCTGAGGTCGCACCTCACCCGGCTCGGCCTGGGCACGATCGCCCCCGGCTTCTGGGTGGCGCCGGCCAACCTCGAGGACGAGGTACGGCACACCCTCGAGCGGCACGGCCTGCACACCTACGTCAACCTGTTCCGCGGGGAGCACCTCGCCTACGGCGACCTGCGGGAGCGGGTGGCCCGGTGGTGGGAGCTGGGCGAGCTGGGTGCCCTGTACTCGGAGTTCCTCGCGCGCCACGACCAGGACCGCGTGCTCGCCGAGTCCGGACGGTCGTCCGCCCGCGACCACTTCCGCGCCTACGTCCCGATGCTCACGCGATGGCGGCGGCTGCCGTACCGCGATCCCGGCCTGCCGCTCACCCTGCTGCCGGAGAACTGGCCGGGGGAGTCGGCCAGGGCCCTGTTCGAGAGGCTGGACGCCGTCATGCGCCCGCGCGCCGAGGAGCACGCGCTGAGCGTCATCCACGATCCCCGCCGGGGCGAGCCCGGCTGAGGGCACACCGGAGGCGGGGCGGGCGAGGCACGTCGTCCGAGACCAGGGCTCCGGGCTCCGGGACCACTGTCCCGTCCCGGGCTCCTCCTCAGCCGTCCGCCGCGCGAGAGCCCAGCGCGGCGACGACGTCCTCGGGCCACGGCCTGGCGGACGGCGAGCCGACCGGCACGTGGGCCACGACGACGATGCCGCTGGCCGCGCGGGCCCGCGGCTGGTCACGGAACGGCTCGCCCCACACCTCGAACCGGTACGTCATCGACGTGCGTCCCATCCGCTCGACCGTCACCACCGTGGTGGTGGGCTGGTCGAAGTAGAGCTTGGCCTCGAAGTCGATCTCCTGCCGCACCCGGGGGGTGACCCCGAAGTAGTCGGTCAGCCCGTGGTCGCGGACGAGCGCGGCCTCGGCGGCCTCGAACAGCCGCATGACGGTGCTGTTGTGGTAGTGCCCGGAGGCGTCGGTCTCCGCCCAGGCCACGGTCCGTTCGTAGCTGATCGACGCTCCCACCGTTCCTCCTTCTCCTCGGCGACCCGCGCGGGCGCTCACGCGCGGCTCGGCGACCTCGGCGCCCATCGTCGGTGGGTCCCGGCGTCGCTGTCCTGGTCGCGCAGCAGCGACAGCCGCGGACGGACGGCGTCGGTCCGCGCGGTCGGCGGCCTGCGGCGCCCGGCCCGGAACTGCGGCGGCCAGGTGACCGCCGGCCCGGTGTACTCCTGCTCGGCCGCGGCGTGGAGCGTCCACTGCGGGTCGTAGAGATGCGTCCGACCCAGCGCGCACAGGTCGGCACGGCCGGCGAGCAGGATGGAGTTCACGTCGTCGTAGGAGGAGATCGCGCCCACCGCGATGACGGTGGCGCCCGCCGGCGCCGCCACCTCGTTGCGGATGCGGTCCGCGAACGGCGTCTGGTAGCTGCGCCCGAACCGCGGCCGCTCCTCCTTGGCCACCTGGCCGCTGGAGACGTCGATCCCGTCCACGCCGTGCGCGATCAGCGCCCGGGCGATCGTGACGGCGTCGTCGTCGGTGTTGCCGTCCGGCAGCCAGTCGACGGCGGAGATGCGCGCGAGCAGCGGACGGTCGGCGGGCCAGGCGCTGCGGACCGCGTCGACGACCTCGAGCGGGTAGCGCAGCCGGTTCTCGAGGCTGCCGCCGTAGGAGTCGGTGCGTCGGTTCGACACCGGGGAGAGGAACGAGGACAGGAGGTAGCCGTGGGCGAGGTGGACCTCGACGAGGTCGAACCCGGCCTCGGCGGCTCGGCGCGTCGCCGCGACGAAGTCCTCGCGGATCTCGTCCATCTCGGCGCGGGTGATCTCCCGGGGGGCGGCGTTGCCCGGGCCGTACGGGATCGGGGAGGGGGCCACGGTCTCCCAGTTGTGCGACTCGAGCGGCTCGTCGATGCCCTCCCACATCAGCCGGGTCGAGCCCTTGCGGCCGGAGTGGCCCAGCTGCACGCCGATCGCGGCCCGGCTGTGCGCGTGCACGTAGTCGACGACCCGCCCCCACGCGTCACGCTGGGCGTCCGTGTAGAGCCCGGTGCACCCGGGCGTGATCCGTCCGTCCGCCGAGGTGCAGACCATCTCCGTCATCACGAGGCCGGCCCCGCCCATGGCCTTCGACCCGAGGTGGACGAGGTGGAGGTCCTGGGGCACGCCGTCGACGGCGGAGTACATGTCCATCGCCGAGACGACGATCCGGTTGCGCAGCTCGAGGGACCCGATGCGGTGGGGCTGGAACATGGCCGGCACGACCTCCGTCGCCCCGACCCGCTCGGCGAACGCCGCGTCGATCCGGTGCGCGAAGTCCGGGTCGCGGAGCTCGAGGTTGGCCTGGGTGATGCGCCGGGAGCGGGTGAGCAGGTTGAAGGCGAACTGGTCCGGGTCCTGCCCGACGTACCGGTGGATCGACTCGAACCAGCCGCGCGAGGCCTCGGCGGCCCGCTGCGTGGACTCCACGACCGGGCGCCGCTCCTCCTCGTACGCGGCGAGCGCGGTGGGGAGGTCGGCGTTCTCGTGCAGGCACGCGGCCAGCGCGAGGGAGTCCTCCATCGCCAGCTTGGTGCCGGAGCCGATGGAGAAGTGTGCGGTGTGCGCGGCGTCCCCCAGGAGGATGACGTTCTCGTGCCGCCAGGACTCGTTGCGCACGGTGGGGAAGCTGATCCACCTGGAGTTGTTGGCGAGCACCTGGTGGCCGCCGAGGTCCTCGCCGAAGATCTCCCGGATCCGGGCGATCGCGTGCTCGTCGCTCTCGCCCGGCTTCAGGACGGCGTCCTCGGTCACGTCGAAGCCTGCTCGGCGCCACGTGGTCTCGTCCATCTCGACGATGAAGGTCGAGCGGTCCGCGGAGTAGGGGTAGCCGTGGATCTGCATGACGCCCCACGGCGTCTCCCTGATGATGAACGTGAACGCCTCGAAGACCTTGTCGGTGCCCAACCAGATGAACTTCGAGCGGCCCGTGTGCACGTCCGGACCGAACGAGGAGGTGTAGCGCCCACGGACCGCCGAGTTCACGCCGTCGGCCGCGAGCACGAGGTCGTTGGCCGCGGCGAGCTCCGCCACGTCCGGCGCCGTCGTGCTGAAGCGGACGTCGACGTCGAGGTCCGCGCACCGCTGCTGCAGGAGCCGGAGCAGCTCCTTGCGCCCCATCGCCGCGAAGCCCTGTCCGCCGACGGTGACGACCTCGCCGCGGTAGTGCACGTCGATGTCGCTCCAGTGGGCGAACTGGCTGGTCATCGCCGCCGCCACCGTGGGGTCGGCATTCTCGATCCCGCCCAGGGTCTCGTCGGAGAAGACGACGCCGAACCCGAACGTGTCGTCCGCCCGGTTCCGCTCGTAGACGACGACCTCGTGAGCGGCGTCGAGCTGCTTCATCAGGGCCGCGAAGTACAGTCCTCCGGGCCCACCGCCGATCACGGCGATCTTCATGGCTGACGTCCTTTCGGGGCGAGGATCAGGAACCGGAGACGGGGGCGGACGCGGGCGACGCAGGGCGCGCCGCCTGCTCCGCCAGCTCCTGGCGCAGACGGAAGTGCTGGAGCTTGCCGCTCGGGTTGCGCGGCAGGACGTCGACGAACCGCACGTCGCGCGGGTACTTGTACGGCGCGATCGTCTGCTTGACGAAGTCCTGGAGCTCACGGCGCTTGCCGTCGTCGCCGACCACACCCTCGCGCAGGACGACGAACGCGCACACCACCGTGCCGCGCGCCTCGTCGGGGCGCCCGACCACCGCGGACTCCAGGACGTCGTCGTGCCGGGAGAGCGCCGTCTCGACCTCCGGCCCGGCGATGTTGTAGCCGGAGCTGACGATCATGTCGTCCCGACGCGCCTGGTAGTGGAAGTAGCCGTCGGCGTCGCGGGAGAAGGTGTCACCGGTGACGTTCCACCCGTTGACCACGTACGCGGCCTGGCGCGGGTCGTCGAGGTAGCGGCAGCCGGTCGGGCCGATGACGGCCAGCCGGCCAGCGACGTCGGGACCGACCTCGTGACCGTCGTCGTCGAGGATCGTGGCCCGGTACCCGGGGACGGGGCGGCCGGTGGCTCCCGGCCGGATCTCCCCGACCGGGGAGGAGACGAAGATGTGCAGGAGCTCGGTCGAGCCGATGCCGTCGATCACCTCGAGCCCGGTGCGCCGCCGCATCTCCTCCCAGTCCGGGGCCGGCAGGTGCTCGCCGGCCGAGACGGCGGTGCGCACCCCGGCCAGGAGGTCCTCCCGCCCCTCGCGCAGGATCGCGCGGTAGGCCGTGGGGGCGCTGAAGATGACGGTCGCGCCGGACGCCCGGACGTGCTCCGCGAACTCCAGCGGGGCCGCCTTCTCCAGGAGCAGGGACGAGGCGCCGAAGCGCAGGGGGAACACGACGAGCGCACCGAGCCCGAAGGTGAAGGCGAACGGGGCCGTGGCGGTGAACAGGTCCTCGGGCTCCGGCCGCAGGACGTGGCGGCCGAACGTCTCCGCGTTGGCCAGGATGTCGCGGTGGAAGTGCATCGTGATCTTCGGGACGCCCGTCGTGCCCGAGGTGGGACCGAGCAGGGCGACGTCGTCCGCCGCCGTCTGGACGGCGTCGAACACGCCGTCCTTCGCCGCGCACCTGACGGTGAGGTCCTCCGGCCCGTCGCCCCCGTACCGGAGCACCGCGACGTCCGCGCCCGAGCGGGCGACGGCCGTGTCGAGATCCTCCGCGAAGCGCTCGTCGACGAGCGCGACCGAGGGCCGCGTCGCCTCGATGAGCTGGCCGATCTCCGCGGCGCGCAGCGCGTGCATGGTGGTGACGACGACGCCTCCCGCCTTGAGGACCCCGAGCCATGCAGCCACGGTCCACGGGTTGTTCGGTGAGCGCAGGACGACCCGGTTGCCCGGGACGACGCCGAGGTCCTCGGTCAGCACCTGGGCGACCTGGTCGGACCGGAGCCGCAGCTCGCCGTAGGTCCACGTCTCGCCGGCGGGTGTGCGCAGGGCGACCCGGTCCGGGCCCCATCGCTCGACCTGCCGGTCGAGGAGCTCGACGGCCGCGTTGAGTCGGTCGGGGAACTGCAGCTCGGGCAGGGTGAACTCGAAGGTCGGCCACAGCTCGCGGGGCGGGAGGTGGTCGCGCGCAAAGGTGTCGACGTGCGACGACGGGGTCAGGTCCATCCGTGCAGGGTCCTCTCAGAGGGGAGGGGCAAGGGGTGGCGCCGTCGCCGACCCTCGACCCGGGTGGGTCAGTCGGCAGGTGGGCGGACGAGGGCCTCCTGCACGACGGTCGCGACGAGCCGGCCGTCGCGGTCGAAGAAGCGTCCGGTGGCGAGGCCGCGCCCGTCCTGTGCGGAGACGGCCTCCTGGGCGTACAGGAGCCAGTCGTCGACGCGCGCGGCCCGGTGGAACCACATCGCGTGGTCGAGGCTCGCCGTGACGAGCCCGGGCTCCGCCCACGGGAGCCCGGCCGCCCTGAGGATCGGCTCGATGATCGTGTAGTCGCAGACGTAGGCGAGGGCGGCGCGGTGGAGGAGGTCGTCGTCCGGCAGGGTCTCGAACGCGCGGACCCACACGGCCTGGTGCCGCGTGCGTCCGCCCTCCACCTCGAGGTAGACGGGGCCGGGGACGTGGCGCATGTCGAAGCTGCGCCCTCGGCTCCAGTACTCCTTCGCCTCGGCGGTCATCGAGCCCGCGGCGGGCGTGCCCGGCTCGACCGGTGCCAGCACGTCGGCGGACGACGGCAGGGTCTCGGGCCCCGAGACGTCCGGGGGTGCCGGCGCGGCGACCTCCGGGCCCGCCGCCAGGACCTGGAAGGACGCCATCATGAGGAAGGCGACCTTGCCCGCCTGGATGCCGCGCACCTGCCGGGTGGAGAAGCCCCGGCCGTCGCGGGTGCGGTCGACCTCGTACCGGACGGGTCGGCCGATCTCGACGGGACGCATGAAGTAGCCGTGCATCGAGTGCAGCACGCGGCCCGGGTCGACGGACCGCATGGCGGCGAGCGACGCCTGCGCGACCATGTCCCCGCCGTACGCCTTGGGCCACGGGCACGGACCCGTCACCGCGGTCCAGGCCTCGTCGGCGCCCTCGCGCTCGGCGGCCGTCAGCTCCAGGGCGCCGAGCAGCACCGAGCTCGTCGCGCCCGTCATGGTCGGCGGTACCCCTGAAGCGACTCGTCCGGCACCTCGTCGAGGTTGATGACGATGTTGTCGGGCGTCCGTGCGGTGAGCCAGACCAGGTCCTCGGTGATCGACATGTTCGCCTCGACGTGCGGCATGTAGGGCGGGACGAACACCCAGTCGCCGGCGCTCATGTCGAGGAACTCCCGGTAGCCCTCGCCGAAGTAGATGCGGCCGTGCCCGCGCAGCACGTAGCCGCCGGTCTCGGCCTCACCGTGGTGGTGCGGGGGAGAGCGGTAGCCGGGCGCGTTCGACACCTGACCGAACCAGATCCTCGTGGCCGGGGTGTGCTGCGGCCCGACGCCGGAGACCCGGACGGCGTCGCCGGACTGCATCGTCGCGGTGTCCTCCTCACCGGCGCGGGTGACGACGGGGACGACGTCGGGACCGACCGTCGGGGCGGCATCCGTGGGTTCCGGAGATGTCATGGGTGTCCTTCCGGGTGAGACCAGCGACAGCGATGGGCTCGATCGGCATATCGTCAATCTGCCGACCGTCACGTATGCTCAATATAGCACCGGGTCCCAGCACGCGGAAGAACCCGGTCCCACCCGCTACGTGAAGGAGCAGCACATGGCCCGCCGCCGCACCGTGAACCCCTCGTCCATGGCCGACCCCTCCGGCTACGCGCACGGCATCGAGGCGGACGGCGTCGTCTACCTCGGTGGTCAGACCGCACTCGACAAGGACGGTCGGATCGTCCCGGGAGGGGTCGTCGAGCAGTTCCGCCAGGCCTTCTCGAACGTGCTCACCACGCTCGCCGAGGCCGGCGGGTCGCCCGCGGACCTCACCTCGGTCCGGCTCTACCTCACCGACGTCGACGACTACATGGCCAACGGCCGCGAGATCGGACGGATCTGGCGCGAGATGGCAGGCCGCGACTACCCGGCGATGGCCGGGCTCGGCGTCACGCGCCTGTGGCAGAAGGAGGCCGTCATCGAGATCGAGGCGGTCGCCCACCTGGGCTCGGGCAGCGACGACTGAGCGAGGCCGCGGGCCGATGCCGGAGCGGACCTCGGCCCCGCCGCGGGGCTGAGCCCGGCCGCGGGCCGGCGCGGATGCGGGCCGGCTACATCTCCTCGTGCGTGTCGGGGTCCCCGTCGAACAGGCGTCCGTCCGCGACCTCGAGCGCGCTGACGGCCTCGACCTCGTCCGGCGTGAGCGAGAAGGACCCTACGTCGAGGTTCGCCCGCTGACGCTCGGCGTGCATCGACTTCGGGATCGGCATGACGCCGCGCTCGAGGTGCCAGCGCAGGATGACCTGGGCGGCGGTGACCCCGTGCGTGTGCGCGGCCCGCTCGACGGGCTCCGCGTCGTAGGGCGCCGACGCCTTGCCGAGCGGGCTCCAGGCCTGCGTGAGGATGCCGAGCTCGCGGTGCACGTCGAGCATCCGTCGCTGGGGGAGCAGCGGGTGGCACTCGATCTGGTTGAGCACAGGCGCCTCCCCGGTCGCCGCGACGATCTCCCGCAGGTGCGCCTCGGTGTAGTTGCTCGTGCCCACGTGGTCGACGAGACCGCGCTCGCGGCACTCGAGCAGCGCCTCGTAGGCCTCGACGTAGCGGCCGACGGACGGGTTGGGCCAGTGGACGAGCATGACGTCGAGCCGGTCCAGGCCGAGCCGCTCGAGCGATCCCTCGACGGCGGCGATCGCCTTGTCACGCTCGTGCGCGCGACCGGGGATCTTGCTGGCGACCATGACCTCCGCGCGCGGCACGGAGCTGCGCGAGAGAGCCTCGCCGACCTCGGTCTCGTTGCGGTAGTTGACCGCCGTGTCGACGTAGCGGTACCCGAGGTCGAGGGCGCCCGCGATCGCGGCGATCCCGGCCTCGCCGTCGACGGACGCGGTGCCGAGGCCGACGGCGGGGACGGCGGTTCCGTCCGGGAAGGAGAACATGTCCTCGACGCTACGGGTCCCCGGCGTGTGTGGCGAGCCGGGCTCGAACTGTCGGCGGTCCCGCGCATGCAGGAGATCAGGGCTCAGAACTAGATCAGTGCATGACATGTCACGACGCGCCGTCCTCTGGAATCTAGGCTGAGACCCGGATCAAACGCCACTGACGCACGATCGTGCCGTGCTTCGCGCGGTGGCGCCGCCCCGCCGCCCGGCACGAGGACGGCCGCGGAGGATGACGCTGTTCGCCTGGTCCCGGGCCTGCCGACTTATTTTTTAGTTGAGCGAAACCCCTTGTGCTCACGCTCACGGCCTGGTCTACTCCCTTCATCCACGGTCGACGGGCGCCCTGCCCGGACGGGGGAGAGCACCCCTGGTCGGCCGTGGTGCCCCGGGGGTCGTGAGGCGGAGCTGCCGCCGTCCCCGGGGGCCGCGCGTCGCACCGATGCGGCGCGTCAGGTGTGCGATCTCAAGAGGGGGAATCGTGACCAGACGATCAACCGGTAGCCGTTGGCTACCTCGAGCTGCGGGCGCGCTGCTCGCCGGCGTCCTCGTGGCGCCGATGACGCTCAGCGCCGCGAGCGCGAATCCGGATCACCCACCGAGCGATCCGGCCGACCCGCCCCCGGCGGCGCCGGTGCAGGAGGGTGACACCGACTGGAACGACTACGAGCGGATCCTGCTCTCGAAGGACACCGGCGAGCCGATCGACCTGGCTGTGCTCCCGGACTCGCGCGTGCTGCACACCGCGCGCGACGGCGTCGTGCGGCTCACCGACCCGGACACCGGGACGACGAACGAGATCGCACAGCTCGACGTCTACGCCAACTCCGAGGACGGGCTCCAGGGCATCTCGCTCGACCCGAACTTCGAGGAGAACAACCTCGTCTACATGGTCTACGCGCCGCGCGTGATGGACGGCGTCTCGCCGTCGGGCCTCCCGTACCCGGAGACCACGCCGCAGGGCAGTGCTCCCGAGCAGATCGAGGGCTCGGACTCGCTCGAGGAGTGGGAGCAGTGGCTCGGCTACAACGTGCTCTCCCGCTTCGTGTTCGACCCCGAGGCGGGCACGCTCGACCTGGACTCCGAGGAGGAGATCATCCGGATCGAGGCCCAGCGCGGTCAGTGCTGCCACGTCGGCGCCGACATGGCCTGGGACAGCGACGGCAACCTCTACCTGTCCACCGGTGACAACACGCCGGCAGGAACGCCGGGGGCCAACGGGTACACCCCGATCAACAACGCCTCCGGGATGAACCCCGGGCTCGACGCGCGTCGCGGCGCCGGCAGCACGAACGACCTGCGCGGCGCGATCCTGCGGATCGATCCCCTCGAGGAGATCGCCGCGGACGCCGAGGTCGGCCCGGGCACGACGTACGAGATCCCCGAGGGAAACCTGTTCGACACTGGCGAGTACGACCCGGACCTCGTGCGCGAGGAGATCTACGCGATGGGTCTGCGCAACCCGTTCCGGATCGACTACGACCTGGAGACCGACACCCTGATCTGGGCGGACTACGGTCCTGACGCCGGTTCCGCCAGCGACGAGCGCGGCCCGATGGGCTTCGTCGAGTGGCAGATGACCAGCGAACCGCTCAACGGCGGCTGGCCGTACTGCCACGGCCCCAACGACGGTGGCGCGTACAACGAGTGGGACTTCGAGACCAGCACGCCCGGCGAGTTCTTCGACTGCGACGCGGGCCCGGTGAACAACTCGACCTGGAACACGGGTCTGGAGCAGCTCCCGCCGGTGACCGAGCCGCAGATCTGGTACGGCGACAACCCGGGCGACCAGCCCGCGGAGTGGGACGCCCTCGTCACCCTCGGCGGTGGCGGCCAGGCCCCGATGGGTGGCCCGGTCTACCGCTACGACGAGACCAGCGAGTCGACGATCGCGTTCCCCGAGGAGTGGGACGGCACGCCGTTCCTGGCGGAGTTCTCGCAGGACTACGTCGTGTCCTTCGGGGTCGACGAGCTCGGCTCGAACGGCTCGGTCACGAGCATCTCCGACTTCCTGCCGAACGCCCACCTGGAGACCGCCAACATGCCGGTCTGGAACGGTGTGATGGACATGGAGTTCGGACCGGACGGCGCGCTGTACGTCCTGGACTACGGCGACGGCTTCTTCCGGCAGAACCCGGGCGCCGGCCTGTACCGCGTGGACTACGCGCCGGACAACAAGACGCCGCAGGCACGCTTCACCGCCGACCCGGTCGCCAGCAGCGAGGCTCCGCTCGACGTGGCCTTCGACGCCTCGGAGTCGCGTGACCCCGAGGGCGGTGACCTGACCTACGAGTGGGACTTCGACGGCGACGGCGAGTTCGACGCCGAGGGCGTCCAGGTCACGCACACGTTCGCCGAGCTCGGACAGGTCCACGTCACCCTGAGGGTGACGGACCCCGAGGGCAAGGTCGGTCTGGCCAACACCCCGATCACCGTCGGCAACACCGCGCCGGAGGTCTCGCTGTCCGTGCCGGACGGCGCGATCTTCGACTGGGGCGACGACATCCCGATGAGCGTCTCGGTGACCGACGCCGAGGACGGCGACACGCCGGAGTGCGGCCGCGTCGCATGGACGTTCGGTCTGGGCCACAACGAGCACGCCCACCCGGAGGTCAGCGGCAACGGCTGCGACTTCACCATCGAGACGAACGAGTCCGCCGTCGAGCACGGTGAGGGCGAGAAGATCTACGGCACCCTCGTGGTGACGTACACCGACGAGCCCCAGGGCGAGGTCCCGGCCACCACCGGCGAGGCCACGCTCATCACCAAGCCCGAGGTCCAGCAGGGCGAGTGGTACGACTCCCAGGAGGGCATCGAGGTCGCGAACGACCCCGGCGCCAGCGCGGGCTCCTACGTCACCTCGTTCGACGAGGGCGACCACATCGCGTTCCAGCCGATCGCGTTCACCCACGCAGCGACGGGCGAGCCGATCGACACCGTCGCAGCACAGGCGTCCGGCGAGGGCACCCTGGCACTGCGCTGGAACGACGTCGCGGCCGACCCGTTCGCCGAGATCGAGATCTCCGGCGGCGACGGCTGGCAGGAGGTGGCCACGACGCTCGAGACGATCCCTGAGGGCTCCGGCACCGTCTACGTCACCTCAACCGGTGGCGTCGACCTCGACTTCCTCCACTTCACGGCGTCCGGCGGGGGCGAGGAGCCCGCACCGGAGCCGCCGGTCTGCGAGGACCCGGACGCGGAGATCTCGGCTGACGACGAGTTCGACGGAACGGTCGTCGACACGTGCCGGTGGGACATCATCAACTACGACCCCGAGCTCGCCACGGTCGCGGACGGTGCCTACAACGTCACCACCACCGACGCCGACTTCTACGCCGGCGACAACTCGCCCGTGCCGAACATCCTGCAGAACCGGGTGCTCACGGGGGACCAGTGGACGGTCGAGACGACGTTCAGCGCCGACCTGGGCAGCGCCTACCAGCAGGGCGGGATCATCGTCTACGGGGACGAGGACAACTACGTCAAGCTCGACCCCGTCTACGCCACCAACGGCAGCGACACCCCGCTGCGGGTCGAGCTCCGCAGCGAGGTGGGCGGCGAGATCCAGAACCCGCAGGACGACCTCACCGACCTGCCACTGTCCGACGAGTACCACGTCCGGCTCACCCGGGACGGAGACACCTTCACGGGTGCCTTCTCGACCGACGGTGAGACCTGGCAGGACTTGCCCAGCGCGGTGACCAACGACCAGGTCGGCGACGCCGGCCCGGGCATCTATGCCCTCGGTGCGCAGCAGGCGGAGCCCACGACCGTGAGCTTCGACCACTTCCGGGTGGTCGGCGACGACCCGGAGCCCCCGGTCTGCGAGCCTGTCGAGGTCGAGGAGGGCTACACCCCGCTCTTCGACGGGACCCAGGCGAGCCTGGACGCCTGGAACATGGCCGGCCCCGGCAGCTTCGAGCTGCAGGAGGACTGCACCGCCCTCACCACGGGCGGGATGGGCCTCCTGTGGTTCCCCGAGGAGTTCGACGCCTACAGCCTCCGGCTGGACTGGATGATGGCGGGCGACGACAACTCGGGCGTGTTCGTCGGGTTCCCGGAGCCCGGTGACGACCCGTGGGTCGCCGTGAACGAGGGCTACGAGATCCAGATCGACGCCACCGACGAGCCCGACCGCACCACCGGCGCGATCTACACGTTCCAGGGCGCCGACGAGGCGGCCAGGGACGAGGCGCTCAACCCGCCGGGGGAGTGGAACGCGTACGAGATCGTCGTCGACGACCCGATGATCGAGGTCTACCTCAACGACGTCCTCATCAACGAGTTCGAGTCGACCGACCCGGCACGTGACCTCAGCTCCGGCTACATCGGGCTGCAGAACCACGGTGACGGCGACGACGTCTCGTTCCGCAACGTCCGTATCGCCGAGCTGGACGACGAGGAGCCGCCGGTGGAGCCGGAGCCTGTTCCGCCGACGCCGGGTCGTGGGTTCTACCTCAACGACGGGTGGGGGATCTGGGCGGACCACGAGTTCAGCTTCGGTCGCCCGGGTGACGAGGTCCTGGTCGGTGACTGGGACGGCGACGGGTCGGACACGCTCGCGGTGCGCCGCGGGAACGCGTACTTCCTGTCCAACAACCTCTACGGGGGTAACGCGGACGTGGAGCTGACCTTTGGTCGCGCGTCGGACACGGTGCTGGTGGGTGACTGGGACGGCGACGGCAGCGATTCGTTCGCGGTGCGTCGCGGGAACAGCTACTTCCTCACGAACTCGCTCTCTGGTGGGAATGCGGAGGCCGAGCTGGACTACGGCCGCGCGGACGACCAGGTCCTGGTCGGTGACTACGACGCGGACGGTGCGGACTCGTTCGCGGTGCGTCGTGGGAACACCTACTACGTCTCCAACAGCCTGAACTCGGGCTGGGCGGATGCGGAGTTCGACTACGGACAGGCGTCCGACGACGTGCTGGTGGGGGACTGGGACGGTGACGGGGCGGACACGTTCGCCTCGCGTCGCGGGAACCTGTACCTGGTGTCGAACTCGCTGACTGGTGGGTGGGCCGACATCGAGGTCCGCTACGGCCGGGCCGGCGATGAGGTCTTCGTCGGTGACTGGAACGGCGACGGCTCCGACACCCTCGGAGTCCGCCGCTGACCAGCAACCTGATGCCGATCATCGGCGAGTGAGCGGACTTCCGCTCCACCACTGAGCGGACTTCTGCTCACCAACGGGCGGGCCTCGCACCCTGATGGGTGCGGGGCCCGCCCTTCGCCGTCGTCATAGTCGGCGTCGGCTCGGTTAGTGCGGTGAGGCAGTCGGATAACGACCGAGGCAGTCGACCCGGGGGACTGCCTCGATGGCTACCTGATTGACTCGGCAACGACGCCACGGCACTGGCGGGGGAGAGGCGTCGACCGAGACCTGGCACACCACTTCTTTTTTGCCTGAGCGAAACCCCTGTTGCTTTGGTCTTCATGGTGATTGGATGGACAGACCCGCGGCGGAGCGGCGCCTCGACCCGAGGACGGGAAGGTGCGTGCGCTGCGCCGCGGACCGGCCGAGGGGCGTGAGGCGGAGTGGCCGCCGCCCTCGGGCACAGGTGCCGTGACGGTACGGCCAGACAGGTATGCGAGCTCAAGGAGGAATCGTGACCAGACGAGGACCAGGTAGCCGTTGGCTACCCCGAGCGGTGGGAGCAGCGTTCGCCAGCGCACTCGTGCTGCCGATGGCGCTCAGCGCGGCGAGTGCCTCGCCCGCCGAGCCCGAGCCGGCGGACGCCCCCGCGCAGGCCGAGCACGAGTTGATCCCGGTGGAGCAGGTGTCGATCCAGATGTTCTCGCTGATCCCGTGGGTGGGGGATGCGGGTCTGGAGCCGGTGCTGGGGCGCCTGTCGGAGATCGGTTTCGAGAACATCGAGCCGTTCGGTGGCACCTTCGGTGACTACACGGCAGAGGAGTTCCGTGAGCTGACGGACGGTCTGGGTCTGAATGTCCCGTCCTCGCACTACAACACCGATGAGGACACGTTCGACGACACGCTGGAGTTCGTCGAGACCGTGGGTCAGGAGTACGTCGGTTCGGGCGGGTTCGCCTCCCCGGGGATCGACTCCTACGAGGACACTCTGGCGACGGCTGAGGCGATGAACCGTCTCGGGCAGCGGTCGGTCGAGGCCGGGGTCGGGAAGTTCTTCGGGCACAACCACGACGGCGAGTTCAGCACCACCTACGAGCACGACGGTGTGGAGATGTCGGCCTGGGAGATCCTCGTGGCCGAGACGAACCCGGAGTACGTGACGTTCGAGCTCGACATCGCGTGGGCCGCCCACGCCGACATCGACGTCCCTGCTCTGATCGAGGAGCACGGCGACCGCATCGAGCTCCTGCACATCAAGGACGCCACCAACGTCGGCGGCGACGGTCGTCCGACCTTCACCAACCTCGGTGAGGGAGAGGTCGACCTGCCGGGCATCATCGCCGCCGCCCAGGAGCACGCACCGGTCGCCTACTACGTGCTCGAGTACGACGTCGCGCCCGACGGCGAGGACTTCGTGACCACCGGCTTCGAATACCTCACCGGCCAGGAAGCCGGCCAGCCCGAGCCCCCGGCCGAGCCCGAGCTCATCCCGGTGGAAGACGTCTCGATCCAGATGTTCTCGCTGACGCCCTGGGTGGCCGATGCAGGCCTGGAGCCGGTGCTGGGGCGCCTGTCGGAGATCGGTTTCGAGAACATCGAGCCGTTCGGTGGCACCTTCGGTGACTACACGGCAGATGAGTTCCGGGCGTTGACCGATGGTCTGGGTCTGAGCGTGCCGTCGTCGCACTACAACACCGACGAGGACACGTTCGACGAGACGCTGGAGTTCGTCGAGACCGTGGGTCAGGAGTACGTCGGGTCCGGTGGGTTTGCCTCTCCGGGCATCGAGTCCTACGAGGACACCCTCGCGACGGCTGAGGCGATGAACCGACTCGGTCAGCGCTCGGTGGACGCCGGGGTCGGGAAGTTCTTCGGCCACAACCACGACGGCGAGTTCACCACCACCTACGAGCACGACGGTGTGGAGATGTCGGCCTGGGAGATCCTGGTCGCCGAGACCGACCCGGAGCTCGTGACGTTCGAGCTCGACGTGGCCTGGGCCGCGCATGCCGGCGTCGATGTTCCGGCGCTGATCGAGGAGCACGGCGACCGCATCGAGCTCCTGCACATCAAGGACGCCACCAACGTCGGCGGCGACGGTCGTCCGACCTTCACCAACCTCGGTGAGGGAGAGGTCGACCTGCCGGGCATCATCGCCGCCGCCCAGGAGCACGCACCGGTGGCGTACTACGTGCTCGAGTACGACCGGGCCCCGGACGGCGAGGACTTCGTGACCACCGGGTTCGAGTACCTCACCGGCCAGGAAGCCGGCCAGCCCGCACCGCCCGAGCCGGAGCTGATTCCGGTGGAGGATGTGTCGATCCAGATGTTCTCGCTGATCCCGTGGGTGGGGGATGCGGGTCTGGAGCCGGTGCTCGGGCGCCTGGCCGAGATCGGTTTCGAGAACATCGAGCCGTTCGGTGGGACGTTCGAGGGGTACTCGGCAGATGAGTTCCGGGCGTTGACCGATGGTCTGGGTCTGAGCGTGCCGTCGTCGCACTACAACACCGACGAGGACACGTTCGACGAGACGCTGGACTATGTCAGCACGCTGGGCCAGGAGTACGTCGGCTCGGGCGGGTTCGCGTCTCCGGGCATCGAGTCCTACGAGGACACCCTGGCCACGGCCGAGGCGATGAACCGACTCGGTCAGCGCTCGGTGGACGCCGGGGTCGGGAAGTTCTTCGGCCACAACCACGACGGCGAGTTCACCACCACCTACGAGCACGACGGTGTGGAGATGTCGGCCTGGGAGATCCTGGTCGCCGAGACCGACCCGGAGCTCGTGACGTTCGAGCTCGACATCGCATGGGCCGCGCATGCCGGCGTCGATGTT
The DNA here is from genome assembly GCF_055326445.1 of Georgenia sp. Z2081. Classification (NCBI taxonomy): domain Bacteria; kingdom Bacillati; phylum Actinomycetota; class Actinomycetes; order Allobogoriellales; family Allobogoriellaceae; genus Georgenia; species Georgenia sp. Z2081. The sequence continues at coordinate 2,863 of NZ_JBUZNK010000009.1, read as the reverse complement.
CCGGCGCTGATCGAGGAGCACGGCGACCGCATCGAGCTCCTGCACATCAAGGACGCCACCAACGTCGGCGGCGACGGCCGTCCGACCTTCACCAACCTCGGTGAGGGAGAGGTCGACCTGCCGGGCATCATCGCTGCCGCTCAGGAGCACGCGCCCGTGGCGTACTACGTGCTCGAGTACGACGTGGCGCCCGACGGCGAGGACTTCGTGACCACCGGGTTCGAGTACCTCACCGGCCAGGAAGCCGGCCAGCCCGAACCCCCGGTGGAGCCGGAGCCGGTGCCGCCGACGCCGGGTCGCGGGTTCTACCTCAACGACGGCTGGGACATCTGGGCGGACCACGAGTTCTCCTTCGGTCGTCCCGGTGACGACGTCCTCGTCGGTGACTGGGACGGTGACGGGTCCGACACGCTTGCGGTCCGCCGTGGGAATGCCTACTTCCTGTCGAACAACCTCTACGGCGGGAACGCGGACGTCGAGCTGACCTACGGTCGGGCCTCCGACGAGGTCCTGGTCGGTGACTGGGACGGCGATGGCGTGGACACCTTCGCGGTGCGTCGCGGCAACGCCTACTTCCTGTCCAACAGCCTCACCTCGGGCTGGGCCGAGACCGAGCTGAACTACGGCCGCTCGGGCGACACGGTCCTGGTCGGCGACTGGAACGCTGACGGCGTCGACACCTTCGCGGTGCGTCGCGGCAACAGCTACTTCCTGTCCAACAGCCTCACCTCGGGCTGGGCGGACGCCGAGCTCGACTACGGCCGCGCCTCGGACGAGGTGTACGTCGGTGACTGGGACGGCAACGGCACGGACACGTTCGCCGTGCGTCGTGCGAACTCGTTCTTCGTCAACAACTCGCTGACGTCGACGAACGCCGACATCGAGCTCGACTACGGTCGGGCCTCCGACGAGGTCTTCGTCGGTGACTGGAACGGCGACGGCGTCGACACCCTGGGTGTGCGCCGCTGATCCATCAGCACGGCCGTGGGGCCCGTCGAGCATCAGCTCGGCGGGCCCCACGTCGTTCTCAGTGCCATGTCGTGGTCGGCTCCCGGCTCACGGGCGACCCTCAGCACCGCTCTCGGCGCAGCACCCCACGATCCGATAATGTACATTATGACATTACGGACTCTGCGTATTGCATCAGATGAATCACCGGGGTCCCCCGCTCGGCAGCCGGTGCACCTCGCCGGCTGTACACGTCTGACCTGCATGAACGCTGCTTGCGACGCGCTTCGGCTGGTGGATGCGACTCGTCGCGGAACTCCGGCAGTTGTCTGGTGGAGCTCCGATGGCTGGCCCTTGACCTGCAGGAGCATCCGAGTAGTCTCAACAGATGCATCATTGAATCACTAGGTGTAACCACCGATCGGGGGTGTTGTGATGCAGGTGGATGGCGCGGGTCGGGTCCAGCTGGTGCCGGCGCTGCCGGTGCTGCGGCCCGAGGAGCGCGTGTTCGAGCTGATGCTGGACGGCTGGCGGAATCAGCAGCTCTCGCGCAACCTGCAGTTCGCCACGATCGATCAGCGTGTGCGGTGCGTGCGAAGGTTCGTCGCGCACATGAACGAGGAACCGTGGCGCTGGACGCAGGCGATGGTCGAGGAGTTCTCGGCCGACCTACGCACCGTCCGGCACGTCTCGCACTCCACGCTGCGCAGCTACCACTGCGCGTTGCGCGCGTTCACGAGCTACGTGTGCAACCCGGACTACGGCTGGGACCGGGTCTGCGAGGAGTACTTCGGTACCCACCCGGCGGGGCGTGTCAGATGGTTTGTGTAAGGGGTGGGGTCAGCGTTCGAAGGAGAACATGCTGTGACCATGACCAAGGAGAGTCCGGAGCGTGCGGAACGCAGACGGCGGCAGAAGGAGATCGCGGACGGTCTGAAGGGCTCTGGAGCGTTGGACGACATCTTCGCCAAGATCGATGCCGGCGAGCCGCTCACGGGTGAGCAGGGCCTGCTCGGCGGGATGCTCAAGGCCGCGCTCGAGCGGGGTCTGGGTGCCGAGCTGACCGAGCACGTGGGCTACGACCGTGGCGACGCGGACGCTGCCGAGCACCCGAACTCGCGTAACGGGACCAGCCCGAAGACCGTGGCGACCCAGATCGGGGACGTCGATCTGGCCGTCCCCCGGGACCGGGACGGGACGTTCACGCCGATGCTGGTGCCCAAGGGGCAGCGCCGTCTCGATGGCCTGGACGGCATGATCATCAGCCTCTACGCAGGCGGGATGACGTTGCGGGACGTCGAGCACCACCTCGCGACCACGATCGGCACCGAGATCAGTTACGAGACGATCTCCAAGGTCGTGGACCAGATCAGCGAGGAGGTCCTGGCCTGGCAGCACCGCCCGTTGGAGGCGCTGTATCCGGTGATCTACCTCGACGCGATCGTGGTCAAGATCCGCGATGGCGGACACGTGCGCAACAGGTCCGCCCATCTCGCCATCGGCGTCGATATGGACGGGATCAAGCACGTCCTGGGTATCTGGGTCCAGGCCAGCGAGGGAGCGAAGTTCTGGGCCGGCGTCTGCGCCGAGCTGGCCAACAGGGGCGTGCGTGACGTGCTGATCGTGTGCTGCGATGGGCTCACGGGGTTCCCCGAGGCCGTCGAAGCGACCTGGCCCCAGGCGACCGTGCAGACCTGCGTGGTCCACCTGATCCGGGCCGCGACGAGGTTCGTGAACTACAAGGACCGTAAGGCTCTGACGGCCGCGCTGCGGCCGATATACCAGGCGCCCAGCGCTGAGGCCGCCCTGGAGGTGCTGGAGGCCTTCGAGGCCAGCGAGCTCGGCCGTCGCTACCCCTCGGCGGTCAAGACGTTCCGCGCCGCGTGGGAGCGGTTCACCCCGTTCCTGGCGTTCC
>NZ_JBUZNK010000008.1:0-170505 GCF_055326445.1 Georgenia sp. Z2081 | reverse complement strand
TCCGAACCCGGAAGCTAAGCCCCTCAGCGCCGATGGTACTTCACGGGCGACCGTGCGGGAGAGTAGGACACCGCCGTACACACCATTCTGAAGGCCCCCACCAACACCGGTGGGGGCCTTCAGCCATCCCTCGAGCGCACATCGAGCGGACGAGCACCGTAAGCCTCGCGCGTCAAGCGTGTCGATGACCTGCGTGACCGGTCGTCCAGCCCCGTGCCGGCCCGGAAACAGGTGATGGCGGCGCGTTGAAGACATCGCCGAACGCATCCGTGCGCCGTCGCTGCGCCGCGTCGGACCGAGAGACGTCGTATCGCACCGTCCGCACCCCCGTCGCCCGTCCTCGGTTCCGCGCGCCGAGCGTCTGCTTCGTCTCGCGTCCTAGACTCGCTGGCATGAGCTCCGACGGCGCACCCGACATCAAGCCTCGCTCCAGGCAGGTCACGGACGGCATCGAGGCCACCGCTGCGCGCGGCATGCTGCGTGCCGTCGGGCTGGGCGACGACGACTTCGCCAAGCCCCAGATCGGTGTGGCCAGTTCGTGGAACGAGATCACCCCCTGCAACCTCTCCCTCGATCGGCTCGCCAAGAAGTCGAAGGAGGGCGTGCACGCCGCCGGTGGTTACCCGCTCGAGTTCGGCACGATCTCCGTCTCGGACGGCATCTCTATGGGCCACGAGGGCATGCACTACTCGCTCGTGTCGCGCGACATCATCGCGGACAGCGTCGAGACAGTGATGATGGCGGAGCGCCTCGACGGTTCCGTGCTGCTCGCCGGCTGCGACAAGTCCGAGCCCGGCATGCTCATGGCGGCCGCACGCCTCGACCTGGCCAGCGTCTACGTCTACGCGGGCTCGATCATGCCCGGCTACGCCCGCCTCTCGACCGGGGAGGAGCGGGAAGTCACCATCATCGACGCCTACGAGGCGGTCGGCGCCTGCGCCCGCGGCCTGATGTCCCGCGAGGACGTGACGGCGATCGAGAAGGCCATCTGCCCGGGCGAGGGCGCCTGCGGCGGCTTCTACACGGCGAACACCATGGCCTCCGTCGCCGAGGCCATGGGCATGTCGCTGCCCGGTTCGGCGGCCCCGCCCGCGATCGACCGGCGCCGGGACACCGCCGCCTTCGAGGCGGGCGAGGCGGTCGTCGAGCTGCTCCGCCAGGGGATCACGGCCCGGGACATCATGACTCGTGAGGCGTTCGAGAACGCCATCGCCGTCGTCATGGCGTTCGGCGGCTCGACCAACGCGGTCCTCCACCTGCTGGCCATCGCGCACGAGGCCGACGTGGACCTCGAGCTCGCGGACTTCCAGCGCATGAGCGAGAAGGTCCCGCACCTCGGTGACGTCAAGCCGTTCGGCCGGTACGTCATGAACGACATCGACAAGGTCGGGGGAGTCCCCGTGGTCCTCAAGGCGCTTGACGAGGCCGGGCTGCTCAACCGCGACTGCATGACGGTCACCGGCAGGACGATGGCCGAGAACCTCGAGGCCGTCTCTCCGCCGGACCCCGACGGCAAGATCATCCACCACATGTCCGAGCCGATCGCCAAGCGCGGTGGCATCACCATCCTCAAGGGCTCCCTCGCCCCCGAGGGCGCCGTGGTGAAGTCCGCCGGGTTCGAGTCCGACGTCTTCGAGGGCACCGCGCGCGTGTTCGAGCGGGAGCGGGCCGCCATGGACGCGCTCTCGGACGGCACCATCACCGACGGCGACGTCGTCGTCATCCGGTACGAGGGCCCCAAGGGCGGACCCGGTATGCGCGAGATGCTGGCCATCACCGGCGCGATCAAGGGGGCGGGCCTCGGCAAGAGCGTGCTGCTCATGACGGACGGCCGATTCTCCGGCGGCACCACCGGCCTGTGCGTCGGGCACGTCGCCCCCGAGGCCTCCGACGGGGGGCCGATCGCCCTCGTCCACGACGGCGACCGCATCCGTCTCGACGTCGGCACCGGCACCCTCGACCTGCTCGTGGACGACGACGAGCTCGACCGCCGCCGCGGAACCTGGGAACCAGCTGCCCCGCGGTTCACCACCGGCGTGCTCGGCAAGTACCAGAAGCTCGTCCAGTCGGCCTCCCGCGGCGCGATCCTCGAGTAGACGACGCCGTGGTGCGCCGGCACCGACGGCAGGTGAGAACGCTGTCACTGCGGACTCACTCGCGCGGACTCATCTGTTCCCTAGCGTGGAGGCAGCGCCGGGAGGTTCCCGGCCGACGTGAGGACGCGTAGCCATGACCGACACCCCCGCTCGCCCCGTGCGTTCCGCCGCCGCCCGCATCGCCGCGCGGTACTCGCCGCCGGTCGAACGCCCCACCCGGCCCCTCCGCCCGGTTACCGACGCCCAGGTCGCCACCACCTCGCTCCCGGTTACCGACGCCCAGGCGCCCACCAGCTCGCTGCCGGTCAGCGACCCGAGGGCAGCGACGCCCGCCGAGCCGGACGACGGCCGCGGCGCGGAGCTCGTCGAGCTGTCGCCCCGCGCGGTCGATGTGCCTGTGCGCGGGGACCATGCCACGGCCGCCGAGGGACCTACCGCCGGTCCGACCGCCGCCGACCGGCAAGACCTCGGCCCGTCGGTCGCGCTGCCCCGCCTCGTCGCCGGCGCACGGCTCCTGCACGTGCTCGGTCTCCTCGGGGTCGGGCTCCTCGCCGTCGCGGCCCTCGTGCTCGTCGCCCCCGTCGTCGCTGACCTGACCTCGGCCTCGACGTCGCGTGCGTTCGCCGGCAGCGCCCTCATGGGCGCAGGCGCGATCGCCCTCCTGGGTGTCGCCCGCTGGCTGGACCACCTCCTGTCCGACCGCATCGCCCGCCACTACGCGGAGTCGCTCCTGCACCGGGTGGTCGAGCGGAGCGTCGACCACCCGGCCGCCGTGTCGCGGCTCGGTGCCCACTCGGTCCGTGCGATTCGGGACGCGACCGCCCATCTCCACGCCCGGCTCGTCCCGCTCGCCGTCGTGCTCGTCGGCGCCGCCGTCGCGCTCACGATCGTTCACCGCAGCCTCGCGCTCGTCGCCGCCGCGCCGCTCATCATGCTGGGCGCCGTGGCGGCCGCGACGGCCGCGTCGGCATCCCGCGCCACGCGCGCCGAGCGTCGCGCCAGGCACGAGCTCACCACGGCGCTCGGCTCCGCCCTCTCGCCCCCGGACACCTACGAGGTCGAGCCGGTCGCGTCCCACGTGGTCGTCGCGGGTGCCGAGCACGAGCCGGACGCGGGGGAGGACGCCGTGGCCGACACCCTGGACCCCGACGACGACGAGCTGGCCGGCGCCCGGACGCGCGACCCGGCCGCCCGCGGTGGTGCCGCTGGCGCTGGTGACTCAGCTGGTGCCGAGGCGGACCGTCCCGGCGACCTTCCGGCCGACGTCCGGACCGCGCTCGGGCGGCTCGCCGAGGCCCAGGCCGGGTCGGCCGAGGCGCTGGGCACGCTGCGCGCGGTCGGGCTCGTCGTCGTCGGTTTCGCGCTCGCCGCGGTCGCCGTCGCCGGCCACGCCGCGGGTGTGCCGGTCGGCGAGCTCGCCGGGGCGCTCGTGGTCACCGCTATCGCGGCGACGTCGGCCCTCGACGTCGCCGAGGGAGCCCGGTTCGTCCCGGCGACCGTCGACGCGCGCCGAGCCCTCGGGCGCGCCCTCGCCCACGACGAGTGAGGGCGCCTCGCCCACGACGAGTGAGGGCGCCTCGCTCACGACGAGTGAGGGCGCCTCGCTCACGACGAGTGAGGGCGCCTCGCTCACGACGACGGAGCGCGCTGCCGGCCGGGTGGACGGCCCGCAGGCCCCCGTTCCCCAATTCGTCTCACTGATCGGGAACGTGAACCACGATGCAAGACGACTGGCGTCCGCGCGGGCGGCGGGCGTACAGTGCACGTGTGCTCAGGATCAGCATTCTCGTAGTCGGCCGCGCGGCCGACGCTCGTTGAGAGCTGGTCCGGCCGCGCCCCTCGACACCCGCCGGGTCGAGGGGTTTTTGCATGCCCGGCGACACGGCTGACCCGGACCAGGGTCGTCCACGAACCGGCCCCGCGGGCCGGAGAGGCGAAGGAGGGACCATGACGAGCACGTCGCACAGCGCGCCGAGCCATTCCGCGCCCGACGACGAGGCCGCGCGCCACGACGTCGGCGCGGCCGGGACCGGGACCGACGACGCCGTACTCGGGGACGAGGTCGGCGCGCGGCGCAGGGCCGTGCCCGCCAGGGGAGCCACGCCCGGCATCGACCCGGTCGAGGCCGACATCCTCGCGACGGCGGCCGTCGCCGAGCGCACGCTCGCCCACGGTGGCACGGGCGGGACCGGCGTCGTCCTGCGGGGCGGCCGCATCGAGACAGTCGCCCAGGACGCGGAGATCACCGAGCCCTCGACGGGCGCCCGCAACATCGTCCGCGCCCTCGAGGAGCTGGGCGTCGACACGATCTTCGGGATCCCTGGCGGCGCGATCCTGCCGACGTACGACCCGCTGTTCCAGTCGGACAAGGTGCGGCACATCCTCGTCCGCCACGAGCAGGGCGCCGGCCACGCGGCCGTGGGCTACGCGGCGGCGACCGGCCGGACGGGCGTCTGCATCGCCACCTCGGGGCCGGGGGCGACCAACCTCATCACGGCCATCGCGGACGCCAACATGGACTCCGTCCCGCTCGTGGCCATCACCGGCCAGGTCGGCGCGGCGGCGATCGGGACGGACGCCTTCCAGGAGGCGGACATCGTCGGCGCCACGATGCCGCTGACCAAGCACTCCTTCCTCGTCACGGACCCGGACGAGATCCCGGCCCGCATCGCCGAGGCGTTCCACCTCGCCGCCACGGGCCGACCGGGCCCGGTGCTGGTCGACGTCGCCAAGTCCGCCCAGCAGGCCGAGGCGGACTTCGTGTGGCCGCCGGTGATGGACCTGCCCGGCTACAAGCCGACGGTCAAGCCGCACGGTCGTCAGGTCAAGGAGGCGGCCCGGCTCATCGCCTCCGCCTCGCGCCCCGTCCTCTACGTGGGTGGCGGCGTCATCCGTGCGCAGTCCACCGACGCGCTCGCCGAGCTCGTCGAGGTCTCGAACGCCGCGGTCGTCACGACGCTCATGGCCCGCGGCGCGTTCCCGGACTCGCACCCGAACAACGTCGGCATGCCCGGCATGCACGGCACCGTCGCTGCGGTGGCGGCGCTGCAGAAGGCCGACCTCGTCGTCGCGCTCGGGGCCCGGTTCGACGACCGCGTGACCGGCCGCCTCGACAGCTTCGCCCCGCTCGCGAAGATCGTGCACGCGGACGTCGACCCGGCGGAGATCTCGAAGAACCGTCGCGCCGACGTCCCGATCGTCGGGGACCTGTCCGAGACGATCCCTGCCCTCACGGCGGCGCTGCGCGACGCCCAGGTCCAGCACGGCGAGCCCGAGGTCGCGGCCTGGTGGGACCAGCTCACCGACCTGCGCACCCGCTACCCGCTGGGCTGGGCGCCCACGGCCGACGGCCAGCTCGCGCCCCAGCACGTCATCTCGCGCCTCGGCGAGCTCGCCGGACCGGACGCCGTCTACGCCGCGGGCGTGGGGCAGCACCAGATGTGGGCCGCCCAGTTCATCAGCTACGAGAAGCCGCGCACGTTCCTCAACTCCGGCGGCCTGGGCACGATGGGCTACGCGGTCCCGGCCGCCATGGGAGCCAAGGCCGCCCTGCCGGACACGCCGGTCTGGGCGATCGACGGCGACGGCTGCTTCCAGATGACCAACCAGGAGCTGGCCACCTGCGTGCTGGACCAGATCCCCATCAAGGTCGCGATCATCAACAACTCCTCGCTCGGCATGGTCCGCCAGTGGCAGACCCTGTTCTACGAGAGCCGCTACTCGTCGACCGACCTGCACACCGGGCACGACACGGTGCACATCCCGGACTTCGTCAAGCTCGCGGAGGCCTACGGATGCGTGGCGATCCGGGTGACCAAGGTCGATGAGATCGACGCCGCGATCGAGCGCGCGATGGAGATCAACGACCGCCCGGTGGTCATCGACTTCGTCGTCAGCCGCGACGCGATGGTGTGGCCGATGGTCGCCTCCGGCGTCTCCAACGACGAGATCCAGTACGCCCGTGGGCTCACGCCCGACTTCGAGCACGAGGACTGAGGGGAAGGACATGAGCACCAGGCACACGCTGTCCGTTCTGGTCGAGAACAAGCCCGGCGTCCTCACGCGCGTCACCGCGCTGTTCGCCCGTCGCGCGTTCAACATCCACTCGCTCGCGGTGGGTCCCACCGAGCGGGAGGACGTCTCGCGCATCACGGTGGTCGTCGACGCCGCCGAGCTCCCGCTCGAGCAGGTCACCAAGCAGCTGAACAAGCTGATCAACGTGCTGAAGATCGTCGAGCTCGAGCCGGGGAACACCGTCGAGCGCGAGCTCCTGCTCGTCAAGGTCCGCGCCGACGACGCCTCCCGCACCGCCGTCCTCCAGGTCGTCGAGCTGTTCCGCGCGCACGTCGTCGACGTCGCGCCGGAGGCCGTGACGATCGAGGCCACGGGCGGCGACGCCAAGCTCGACGCCCTGCTCACGGCCCTCGCGCCGTACGGCATCCGTGAGATCGTGCAGTCGGGCTCCGTCGCGCTGGCGCGCGGCTCGCGCTCGCTCACGGACCGCACGCTGGACCGCGTGCGCAGCGCCTGACCGGGCGCCCGGCGCACCGCACGCACACGCGCGCACGCACCACCCGCGCGTGATGCCGGCGCTCCCGCACCGGCGCCCGCACGACCGACGACCTGCACGAACACGACCGAGCACCAACGAACGAAGGAGGGCCCTCGTGGCCGAGCTGTACTACGACGACGACGCCGATCTGTCGATCATCCAGTCCAAGAAGGTGGCCGTCATCGGCTACGGCAGCCAGGGGCACGCGCACGCGCTGAACCTGCGGGACTCGGGCGTCGAGGTCGTCGTCGGCCTGCGCGAGGGGTCCTCCTCCCGCGCGAAGGCGGAGGAGCAGGGCCTCGCGGTCGCCACCGTGGCGGACGCCGTCTCCGGCGCCGACGTCATCATGGTCCTCGCCCCGGACCAGCACCAGCGCACGATCTACTCCGAGGACATCGAGCCGAACCTCAAGGACGACGCGGCGATCTTCTTCGCCCACGGCTTCAACATCCGGTTCGACCTCGTCACGCCGTCCGCCGGCCACGACATCGCCATGGTTGCCCCGAAGGGCCCGGGCCACACGGTGCGTCGCCAGTACGAGGACGGCCGCGGCGTGCCGGTCCTCCTCGCGGTCGAGCAGGACGCCTCGGGCACGGCCTGGGACCTCGCGGCCTCCTACGCGAAGGCGATCGGCGGCCTGCGCGCCGGCGGCATCAAGACCACCTTCACCGAGGAGACCGAGTCCGACCTGTTCGGCGAGCAGACCGTGCTCTGCGGCGGCGTCAGCCAGCTCGCGCAGTACGGCTTCGAGGTCCTCACCGAGGCCGGCTACCAGCCGGAGATCGCCTACTTCGAGGTCCTGCACGAGCTCAAGCTCATCGTCGACCTCATGTACGAGGGCGGCATCGCCAAGCAGCGCTGGTCGGTCTCGGACACCGCCGAGTACGGCGACTACGTCTCGGGCCCGCGGGTCATCACCCCCGAGGTCAAGGACAACATGGTCGCGGTGCTCGCGGACATCCAGTCCGGCGCCTTCGCCGAGCGCTTCATCGCGGACCAGGACGCGGGCGGCCCCGAGTTCGCCGCGCTGCGCAAGAAGGGCGAGCAGCACCCGATCGAGGCGACCGGCCTCGAGCTGCGCAACCTGTTCTCCTGGGTCGAGACCCGGGACGCGGACTACACCCAGGGCCAGGTCGGTCGCTGACCGGCTGCCCGCACGAGGAGCTCGACCCGGCCCGGCCCGTCGCCCCGCGCGGCGGGCCGGGCCGGGTCGGCCCGGCATGATGAACGGGGCCGCCAGGCCCGCACGGACGTGGAGAGGACAACTGTGAGCGAGCAGCGCGAGATCGACCTGGGTGTCGTCGGTGGCGACGGGATCGGCCCGGAGGTGGTGGCCGAGGCCCTCAAGGTCGCGCGCGCCGCGCTGGACGGGTCCGGCGTCACCCTGCGGGAGACCCCGTACGACCTCGGCGCCGCCCGCTGGCACCGCACCGGGGAGACGATCACCGACGCCGAGGTGGCCTCCCTGCGTGAGCACGACGCGATCCTGCTCGGGGCCGTCGGCGACCCCGGTGTCCCCTCCGGCGTCCTCGAGCGCGGCCTGCTGCTGCGCCTGCGCTTCGAGCTCGACCACTACGTCAACCTGCGGCCCGCGAAGCTGCTGCCCGGGGTCGCCACCCCGCTGGCCGACCCCGGTGCCATCGACCTCGTCGTCGTGCGGGAGGGCACCGAGGGCCCGTACGTGGGCAACGGCGGCGCGTTGCGCGTGGGCACGCCCAACGAGCTGGCCACCGAGGTCTCCGTCAACACCGCGTTCGGGGTCGAGCGCGTGGTCCGCGACGCGTTCGCCCGCGCGCAGGCCCGGCCCCGCAAGAAGCTCACCCTGGTCCACAAGCACAACGTCCTCGTGCACGCCGGCCACCTGTGGCGGCGCACGGTCGACGCCGTCGCCGCCGAGTACCCCGAGGTCGCGGTCGACTACGCCCACGTCGACGCGACGATGATCTACCTCGTCACGGACCCGTCGCGGTTCGACGTCATCGTCACCGACAACCTGTTCGGCGACATCGTCACGGACCTGGTCGCCGCCGTCACCGGCGGCATCGGCCTGGCCGCGTCGGGCAACGTCAACCCCGACCGCACCTCGGCGTCGATGTTCGAGCCCGTCCACGGCTCCGCCCCGGACATCGCGGGCACCGGGAAGGCCGACCCGACCGCCGCGATCCTGTCGGCCGCTCTCATGCTCGAGCACGTCGGCCAGGGCGCGGCCGCCGCGCGCATCGAGGCGGCCGTCGAGGCCGACGTCGCCGCCCGCGCCGGCGCCACGCGCACCACGAGCGAGATCGGCGACGCCGTCGCCGCCGCCGTCACCTCCGACGCGCTGGCCACCACCGGGGGCGAGCGATGAACGCCGAGGAGCCCACCGCCGTCGGCCAGGAGGTCGGCGACGCCCAGGTCAGCCAGGGCGAGCCCGGCGACGCGACCACGCCCGGCGGTCTTCCGCTGCCCGCGCGCGGCACCGGCCTGGACATGCCCGGGACGCCGTCGGCCGACCTGCCGCCGGCCGGCGAGCTGGCCGCGCGCGTGGCCGGCGGCCGCAACCCGAACCCCGCCGACGACGCGCGGTACGCCGAGATCATGGGCGACCTGTCATTCGGCACGGCGTTCACGGACCACATGGTCCGGGCCACCTGGACCCACGACGACGGATGGGGGCCCCTGCGCCTCGAGCCGTACGGGCCGCTGCAGCTCTCGCCCGCCGCCTCCGTCCTGCACTACGGGCAGGAGGTCTTCGAGGGCCTCAAGGCCTACCGCTGGGAGGACGGCTCGGTGCGCACCTTCCGGCCCGGCTTCAACGCCGCCCGGCTCGCGCACTCCGCGCGGCGGCTCGCGCTGCCCGAGATGCCGGCCGAGGACGTCGTCGCGTCGATCGCCGCGCTCATGAGCGTCGACGAGCGGTGGGTCCCCTCGGACGAGGGGGCGTCGATGTACCTGCGGCCGTTCATGTTCTCCTCCGAGCCCTTCCTCGGCGTGCGCGCCGGGCGCCAGGTCGAGTACCTGCTCATCGCCTCGCCGGTGGGCCCCTACTTCGTCCACGGGTTCGAGCCCGTCGGCATCTGGGTCTCCTCGACCTACCACCGGGCCGGCGTCGGCGGCATGGGCGACACCAAGACCGGTGGCAACTACGCCGCCTCCCTGCTGCCGCAGGCCGAGGCCTACGAGAAGGGCTTCGAGCAGGTCCTCTTCCTCGATGCCTCGACCAACACGTACGTCGACGAGCTGGGCGGGATGAACCTCGTCGTCGTCGGCTCCGACGGCACCGTCCGCACGCCTGACCTCACCGGCACGATCCTCCGCGGCGGCACCCGGGACGCGCTGCTCACGCTGCTGGCCGAGTCCGGCCGCGAGGTCCGCGAGGAGCCGATCGCCCTGGCCGACCTGCTCGCCGACATCCGCTCGGGCGCCGTCGCCGAGGTGTTCGCCTGCGGCACCGCCGCGGTCGTCACGCCGATCGGGCGCCTGGCGGGGGAGGACTTCGACGTCACCGTCGCCGACGGTCAGCCCGGCCAGGTCACGCGGTCGCTGCACGCCGAGCTGACCGACATCCAGTACGGCCGCGCGGCGGACACCCACCAGTGGATGTATCGGCTCGTCTGAGCAGGAGCGGACCCGAATGACGCACGAGCTGCACGTCTACGACACGACCCTCCGGGACGGCGCCCAGCAGGAGGGCATCAACCTCACCGTCACGGACAAGCTGGCGATCGCCGCGCTCCTGGACGAGCTGGGCGTGGACTACATCGAGGGCGGCTGGCCGGGCGCCATCCCGCGGGACACGGAGTTCTTCCAGCTTGCCGAGAAGGAGCTCGAGCTGACCCACGCGCGGCTCGCGGCCTTCGGCTCGACGACGAAGCCCGGCGTGCCCGCGGCCGAGGACGCCCAGGTCCAGGCGCTGGTGGAGTCGGGCGCCGGCGTGCTCACGCTGGTGGCGAAGTCGGACTCCCGGCACGTCGAGCGCGCGCTGCGCACGTCCCTCGAGGAGAACCTGCGGATGGTGCGGGACACCGTCTCCCACCTCGTGGGTCTGGGCCGGGAGGTGCACGTCGACTGCGAGCACTTCTTCGACGGTTACCTGCACGGCCCCGGGCACGCGCGCGACGTCGTGCGGACCGCGCTCGAGGCCGGTGCCACGACCGCGGTCCTGTGCGACACCAACGGCGGGACGCTGCCCGACGAGGTCGGCCGGATCGTCGCCGAGGTGCACGGTGCGGTCGAGGGGCGGATCGGGATCCACACCCACAACGACGCCGGCACCGCCGTGGCCTCGTCGATCGCAGCGGTCGACGCCGGGGCGAGCCACGTCCAGGGCTGCGTCAACGGGTACGGCGAGCGCACCGGCAACGCCGACCTGGTGGCGGTGATCGCAAACCTCGAGCTCAAGCGGGGAATCGTCGGCATCGGACCGGACCGGCTGCGCGAGGCGACGCGGATCAGCCACCAGATCGCCGAGCTGACCAACATCCCCGCGTTCTCCCGGCAGCCCTACGTGGGGTTCTCCTCGTTCGCGCACAAGGCGGGCCTGCACGCCTCGGCGATCCGGGTGGACCCGGACCTCTACCAGCACGCCGACCCGGCGGCCGTCGGCAACGACATGCGGATGATCGTGTCCGACATGGCGGGGCGGGCCTCGATCGAGCTCAAGGGCCGCGAGCTCGGATTCGACCTCGCCGGCCGCTCCGAGCTGCTCACCCGCGTGACCGAGCGCGTGAAGGCGGCGGAGGCGCGCGGGTACACGTACGACGCCGCGGACGCCTCGTTCGAGCTGCTCCTGCGTGAGGAGCTGGGGGAGGGCGGCGCGGAGGCGTACTTCGACGTCGAGTCCTGGCGTGCACAGGTCACCTCGCTCGACGGTCGGGGACGGACCGAGGCCGAAGCGACGGTCAAGCTGCGGACCGGCCGGGGCCGGATCGTGCGCACCGGGGAGGGCAACGGGCCGGTCAACGCGCTCGACCACGCCCTGCGCGAGGCGCTGGTGGACACCTACCCCGAGATCGAGGCGTTCGCGCTCGTCGATTACATGGTGCGCATCCTCGACTCCCAGCAGGGCACCGACGCGTCGGTGCGCGTGCTCGTGCGGTCGTCCGACGGGGTGCGGTCCTGGTCGACGGTCGGGGTCGGGACTGACGTGGTCGAGGCGTCCTGGGAGGCGCTCGTGGAGTCGTTCGTGTGGGGACTCGTGCACGCCGAGGTCGCGCCGCGCTGAGTCCGGTCCGGGCCACGAGTGCTCTGCGTCGTCGTCGGATCCGGATGCATGTACCGGCGACGGACCCTGATGTGTGTACGGACAACCTCTCGGTAAGACGGACAATACTGTCCGTTTCATGAGAACTCAGCCCCCGTTGATGGCGCCGATCTTCCGGTCCGAGGGCCAGGCGCGGATCCTGTCCGAGATCCTGCTCGGTGACAGGGAGCTGAGCGTCACCGATCTGGCGGCGGCTACCGAGCTCGCCTATCCCACGGTGCACCGCGAGGTCGAGCGGCTGGTGGACGCCGGCATCCTGGCGGAGCGCCGCGTCGGCCGCACCAGGCTCCTGCGCGCCGACGAGGACAGCCCGCTCGTGCCCCCGCTGCGGGAGATCCTGCTCGTGTCCACCGGCGTCGTCGCGGCGCTCGGGCATGCGCTGTCGGCGGTCGACGGGATCGACCAGGTGTTCATCCACGGCCCGTTCGCGGCCCGGGCCCGCGGCGTGGAGGGGCCGTCGCCACGGGACATCGACGTCATGGTGATCGGCCCCGCCGACGCGGAGGAGGTCTTCGAGGTGTGCGAGATCGTCGAGCCGGTCGTCAGGCGCGCTGTCCGCCCCACCGTCATGACCAACTCGGAGTGGGTGGCGGCGACGGAGGTCCGCGCGCGGATCACCGCGGGCCCGGTGCTCCCGCTCATCGGTGACCGGCGCTGAACGTCCCGGAGGGACCGCGGCGCAGGGAACGAGAGAGGGTCGCCGGGTTGGGCGGAACGGCAGGACCGTGGGCAGCGCAGGGGTGGGTCGCGGGCAGGGCGGGGGCGTACCCGCCGCTTCGACGTAGGCTGGCCGGGGCGGCGAGCGGGGGGCTGTGCCTTTCGTCGTCGGGCATGTCCGTGCGGCGCGCGCCCACGGCCAGGAGGAGGGAGCTGATCGGTGCGGGCCGAGACTGAGCCGGACCGGTCGGTCGACGCCCCGGACCCCGCGCGCTGGCGGATCCTCATGGTGGTGCTCGGCGCCATCTTCATGTCGCTGATCGCGGTGAGCATCGTCAACGTCGCGCTGCCGTCGATGCAGGAGGGGCTCGGCGCCTCGGCGTCGGACCTGCAGTGGGTGCTGTCCGGGTATGCGCTGACGTTCGGCGTCGTGCTCGTGGCCGCCGGCCGCGCGGGCGACGTCATGGGCCGCGGCGGCATCTTCCTCATCGGGCTGGCCATCTTCACCGCCTCCTCGATCGCCGCCAGCGCGGCGCCCAGCTCGGAGTGGCTCAACATCACCCGGTTCGTCCAGGGCGTGGGCTCGGGCCTCATCAACCCGCAGGGCGTCGGGATGATCCAGCAGTACTTCCGCGGCGCCGAGCGCGCCCGCGCGTTCGGCTACTTCGGCGCGGCGGTCGGGGTCTCGGTGGGCATCGGCCCGGTGCTCGGCGGCGTGCTCATCAACGCCGGCGGCCCCGAGCTCGGCTGGCGGCTGACGTTCCTCGTCAACGTGCCCGTCGGGATCGCCACGATCGTCCTGGGGCTGCTGTGGTTCCCCAGGCCTCTCATCCGCTCCCGTCGGCACGCCGACCCCGCCACCCGGGCCGAGCGCTCGCTGGACCCCGTCGGTGCGCTGCTCCTCGGCGCCGCGGTCCTCGCGATCCTGCTGCCGTTCATGGAGGGACGTGGCTCGGCGATCCTCTGGCTGCTCGTGCCGGTCGGTCTGCTGCTCGTGCGTGTCTGGGTGTGGTGGGAGCGGCGGTACGCGCGCACCGGGCGCAGTCCGATGGTGGATCTCAGCATCTTCCGCACCCGCAGCTTCAGCAACGGGGCGCTGATGATCACCCTGTACTTCCTGGGGATGACGAGCGTGTGGGTGCTCGTCGCGCTGTACATGCAGCAGGGCGACGGCCGGTCCGCGCTCGAGGCCGGCACGATCGGTCTGCCGTCGGCGGTGCTGTCGGCGATCGGTGCGAACTGGGCGGGCAAGCGCGTGCTGACGTATGGGCGCAAGCTGGTGATCGGTGGCCTGCTCGTGGCCCTGGTCGGCCTGCTGCTGAGCATCGCGGTGGTGATCCTGCATGACGTCGCGGGCCTGAGCGTGTGGTGGCTCTTGCTGTCGCTGGCGTTCATCGGGGCTGCGCAGGGGTGTGTGGTCAGTCCGAACCAGACGCTCACGCTCGCGGAGGTGCCGCTGCGGTATGCGGGCAGCTCGGGCGCGATCATGCAGACCGGTCAGCGGATCGGGACGTCGATCGGGATCGCGGTGATCACGGCGGCGGTGTTCAGCACGCTCGAGGTCACCGACTGGCCGACGGCGGCGTCGGTCGGCTTCGGCCTCGTGACGCTGGTGGTCGTGGCGACGCTCGTCGTGGCGATCAAGGACCAGCGCGACCGGCGGGCGGGTGGCACGCCGACGGTGTGAGGGTGCGGGGCCGGGCCGGTCCTGCGCAGGGCGAATGGACCAGCCGGCCGGGGACACGGGTCGGCAGGTCGCACGAGTTGTCGCGGGCGAGTCATGCTCCGAGCTCGACGAGGACGGCAGCCTGGTCATCCGGCTGGCGCGCACCTGCCCGATCTGTTTTCATACAGCATGCGAAAACACTGGTGGCCGATCGCAGGCATCGTGTGGATCGTCTCCGGCCTGGCCGCCGTCGGGGCGGAGCTCTGGTCGGGCGTCCGCTCGTCCGCCCCGTACTCCTTCGCGGAGCAGGCGATCAGTGACCTCGGGTGGGTCGGCTGCGGCGCGTCCGACGCCTACCCGGACGGGCCCGTGGAGATCTGTTCACCTGAGCACACGGTCCTCAACGTCGCGTGGATCGTCACCGGGTTGGCGTTCGCCGCGGCTGCCCTCGCGCTGCGTCGGTTCCTGCCGGTTGGCAAGCGCGGCGGGATCGGGGCGTGGCTCCTCGTCGCCGGCGGGCTGGGGCAGGCGGGCGCCGGGCTGTGGCCCTCGGACGTGGACCTCACGCTCCACACGATCATCGCGATGATCGGTTTCCTCGCCCAGAGCGTGGCCCTGATCCTCATCGGCTCGGGCTGGCTCCGGTCGCGCGCCGCGCTCGGCCGGACCACCCTGATCGCGGGCATCGTGACGATCTTCGGGCTCCTCCTGCTCATGGCGCCGACGGCATGGTCGCTACCGTTCGGCATCCTCGAGCGGGCCGCCGCGTGGCCGTTCCTCCTGTGGCTGGTCCTGGCCGGTGCCGCGGCGATGCGGGCCTCTCGGGCGCCCGACGCCCGTGGTGCGCGCGGCGGCAGTCCGGCTCCCCGCGCGGCGGGACGGTAGCGCCGTGCCGAAGATCGTCGACCACGGCGCGCGTCGCGAGGAAGTCACCCGTGCGGCGCTCGAGCTCGTGGCCCGCGGTGGGCGGCGTGCGGCGACGGTGCGCGCGCTGGCGGACGCCACCGGCTGGTCCGCGGGGGCGGTGCGGCACTACGTCCCGTCCACGGCAGCCCTCGAGTCGCTCATGCTCGAGCACGTCGCAGGACAGGTGCAGCGCCGCGTCGGGGACGTCGTGCGAAACGGTCGCAACGACGGTCTCGACCCTGTCGAGCTGGTGGCCCACATGGTCGAGCAGATCCTGCCGCTGGACGCCGAGCGGGACGCGGAGCACCGCATCTGGCTCGCGCTCTACGTGGATCCCGGCATCGCGGCCGAGGAACTGAGCTGGGCCTGGACGGGCAAGCGGATGTTCCACCGTCAGCTAGTCCTCCTGCTCGCGGGTGCCGAGACCGTCCCCGACTACCCGGAGGAACTTCCTCGGGAGCAGGAACGACTGGCAGGACACCTCCACGCCTTCATCGACGGACTCGCCCTGCGCCTCGCGAGCGGCTGGGTGGAACCGCGACCGCCGCAGGAGGACCTGAGGGACATGCTGCGCGTGCTGGCCGCGCGGTCCGTCGAGCTGGGGAAGGTGTCCTCGGCGCCGTCGCCCGCGCAGGGCTGAGCTGCGCGTCAGTGACCCGAGACCCGAGCGTGACGCTGACCCGACGGGCCTCCGCGCCGTGATCTGGCCGCAGCGTCGTGACCGTGTGTGTGCCGGCGAGCGATCGCTGCTGACCGCGTGCGCTGCTCGAGAGCCTGGCTCGATGACCGGCCTCGACATCGAGGCGGCCACGCGACGGACCGGCTGACGGACCCCCCACGCCCGTCCACGCGTACGACCCCTTTCAGCCCAACGATTCGGATGGACGCCGGCGCCCGGCGGGGGAGAGGCTGACCCGATGCGCCTCTTCGCTGCGATCCGGCCGCCCGCCGAGGTGCTCGACCACCTCGAGCTGCCGCTGACCAACCTCCGTCTCGGCGCTGGCGCGCCCCTGCGCTGGGTGCCGGTCGACCAGCAGCACGTCAGCGTGGCCTTCTACGGCGAGGTGCCCGACGGCGCGGTCGGCGACGTCGCCGATTCACTCGCCGAGGCCGCCGCCCGGCACGCCCCGCTCGACCTGCGCCTGCGTGGTGGCGGGTCCTTCTCCGGCCGCATCCTGTGGGTCGGCGTCGGCGGGGAGACCGCGCGGCTCACCGTGCTCATGGCCGACGTCGCCGACGCCCCCTACGTCCGCCCGCCCGACCCGGAGGACCAGGACGACGACGAACCGGGAGCGCCCGCGCGCGGCAACGGCCGCGGTCGCCAGGAGCGTCGCCGTGCCCACCTCACCGTCGCGCGCGAGTCGCGCCGATCGCGCGGGACCGACATGGCCGGCCTCGCCTCCGCCCTCGCGGTCTACGAGGGTCCCACCTGGCGGGCGGACGCCGTCGAGCTCGTCTCCTCCCGGCTCGGCGAGGGACCCGCTGGTGGGCCGCTCCACCAGGTTCAGGCCGTGATCCCGCTGGCCGGCCCCGCGTAGCGGCGCCGCCACATCTCGGCGGCCCGCTCCGGGAGACCTCGAACGGACGTCGACGTCGGACCGACCTCCCCGCATCCCGCGTGCACCTGGGCGGTACGCGCGCGGAGGTCGGCCGCCTCCGCGATCAGCGCGTCGACGTCGCCGATCTCGACGGCGGTGGCCCGCTCGCGCAGCTCGAAGAGGATCTCCTCCGCCTCGAGGCCGGCAGCGACGCTGTCGAGGACGATCCGCACCCTGACCGAACCGCGCGCCAGCCCCAGCCGGTCCTCCGCGACGGTCAGCACGTCGTGCCACAGCCGCGCCTCCCGGTGGCACTGGAGACCCGTCGGTCGGATCTCGAGCCCGGGACCGTGGGCGAGGCGGGCACGGGCGTCGAAGACGTGCAGCCCGACGTCGACGAGGGTCGCGGACGCCGGACGGCCGGCGACCTCGAGGCGCTCCTCGACGGCCTCCCAGCCCCGGGGTCGCGCGACGACGGTGGTCCGGCCGGAGGTTTGGCGAACCCGCCACGTCGGGTCCTCGCGCACACGGCGCGCCTTGGGCCCGGGGCCGAGCAGGGCGCCGTCCGCCGCGGACTGCCCGCGGCGCCTCCGCTCGGCCAGGAGCTCGCCCCGCTCGCCGTCGAAGCGCGCGTGGAGGGCTCCGATGAGGGCGAGGGCGTCGGGTGAGGGGACCCGCCCGGAGTCACGCCGCACGCCGACGACGACGGGTGGCGCACCGGTGGTGCGGGTGTTCGCCGTCGGGCGGGGGATCGTGGTGGCGCCGTGTGCGGGCCGGGTGTCGGTGAGGGTCATGGCTGTGGCTCCTTGCGCGTGGTGCGTCGGTGGGGTGTCGGTCGGGCGACGTCGTCGTCAGTGGAACTGCTGCTCCTCGGTGGACCCGCGCAGCGCGAGGGTCTCGCCCGTCGGGTTGAGCGCGGTGGCGACGAGGTCGAAGTAGCCGGTGCCGACCTCGCGCTGGTGCCTCGTCGCGGTGTACCCGTCGGCCTCGGAGGCGAACTCACGCTCTTGGAGCTCGACGTAGGCGGTCATCCCCTCGTGGGCGTAGCCGCGAGCGAGCTCGAACATGCCGTGGTTGAGCTGGTGGAAGCCCGCCAGGGTGATGAACTGGAACCGGTAGCCCATGGCGCCGAGCTCGCGCTGGAAGCGGGCGATCGTCTCCTCGTCGAGGTGCGCGCGCCAGTTGAACGACGGCGAGCAGTTGTACGCGAGCATCTGGTCCGGGTGCTCCGCGTGAACGGCCTCGGCGACCTCGCGGGCGTGGTCGAGGTCCGGCGTGGAGGTCTCGACCCACAGCAGGTCCGCGTAGGGCGCGTAGGCCAGGGCGCGGGCGATGACGGCCTCGGTCCCGGCGCGGGTCCGGTAGAAGCCCTCCGCCGTGCGCTCGCCGGTGGTCAGCCGCGCGTCCCGCGGGTCGATGTCCGAGGTGATGAGCGTGGCCGCGAGCGCGTCCGTGCGGGCGACGATCAGCGTGGGCACGCCGAGGACGTCGGACGCGAGCCGGGCCGCCCCCAGCGTGCGCACGTGCTGCGCCGTGGGGACGAGGACCTTGCCGCCCAGGTGCCCGCACTTCTTCTCCGACGCGAGCTGGTCCTCGAGGTGGACCCCGGCCGCGCCGGCCGTGATCAGCGCCTTGGTCAGCTCGAACGCGTTGAGCGCGCCGCCGAAGCCGGCCTCGGCGTCGGCCACGATCGGGGCGAGCCAGTCGAAGCCCGGGTCCGTGCCCTCGGAGAAGGAGATCTCGTCCGCCCGCAGCAGGGCGTTGTTGATCCTGCGCACGACGCTGGGGACGGAGTTGACGGGGTACAGCGACTGGTCGGGGTAGGTCTGGCCGGCTGAGTTCCCGTCCGCCGCGACCTGCCAGCCGGAGAGGTAGATCGCCTCGAGGCCGGCGCGAACCATCTGCGTGGCCTGGTTGCCGGTGATCGCGCCGAGTGCGTGGACGTAGTCGCGGGTGTGCAGGAGCTCCCACAGGCGGTCCGCTCCGCGCCGGGCGAGGGTCGGCTCCTCGCGGACGGTCCCGCGCAGGCGCACGACGTCCTCGGCCGTGTGGTCGCGCCGCACGCCGGACCAGCGTGGGTTGCTCGCCCAGTCCTGGGCCAGGTCGGCGGCCTCGGAGCGGATGCGGCCCTCGATCGACCGGGGGTGGCCGGTGCGGGGTGCAGCGGCGCCGGTGGTCCCGGTGGTCCCGGCTGTGGTCTCGAGAACGGTGCTCATGGGATGCCTCTTCCTCGTGGCTCTCCGCGGAGATCGGGTGAAATCCGCGATGAGTACACGTTCGCGAGCGGTGGCCGTCCCATCCAGCACGGATCTGTGTAAAGTTCGAGCGATCTTCACCGAGGGAGAAGAGATGGCCGCGCGCACACGCATCACCACGCCCGACGACGCCGGAGCCGCTCGGCGGCCCGCCGCGTCGCCGGCCGGACCGGGGGACCCCGGCGAGCCGGACACTCAGGGGAGCGCGGCCGGGACCGGAGCACGGGCCGAGCCACGCGCCGGCGACGACGGGCTCGACCTCGCCGTCCTCGGCCGGCGCATCCGGCACGCGCGCCAGGGCGCCGGCCTCACGCTCGCCGACCTGGCGGCACGCGTGGACCGGGCGCCGTCGCTGCTCTCCCAGATCGAGAACGGACGGCGCGAGCCCCGCCTCGCGCTCGTCCACGCGATCGCGCGCTCCCTCGACGTGCCGGTCGCTGACCTCATGCGCGCCGAGCCGCCGACCCGGCGCGCCGCCCTCGAGCTCGCCCTCGAGCGCGCCCAGGCCGACCCGACCTACGCCTCGCTCGGACTGCCCTCCGTGCGCGCCACCGCGAAACTGCCCTCCGACGCGCTCGAGGCCCTCGTCGGCCTGCACGCCGAGCTCGCCCGCAGCGCCACGGTCCGCTCGGCCACGCCGGAGGAGGCCCGACGCGCGAACGCCGAGCTGCGCGCCACGATGCGGGGGCGGGACAACTACTTCGCGGAGATCGAGCAGGTCGCGGCGGCGATCTCGGAGGCGGTCGGCCACCGGGGCGGACCGCTGACCGACCGCGGGGTCTCCGCCGTCACCGCGCACCTCGGCTTCACGATCCACCGCACCGACGACCTGCCCCGCTCCACGCGTTCGGTCACCGACCTGCACCACCGCAGGATCTACCTCCCGATCACGGCCCGGGGCGGTCACGACCCGCGCACGATCGTCCTGCAGACCCTCGGCCACTTCGCCCTGGAGCACGCCGACCCCCGCGGCTACGCGGAGTTCCTCGCTCAGCGGGTCGAGGCGAACTACTTCGCCGCCGCCCTGCTCGTGCCCGAGCGCTCCGCCGCCGACCTGCTCACCGCCGCCAAGAAGGAGCGGGACCTCGCGATCGACGACCTGCGCGACGCCTTCGCGGTCTCCTACGAGACCGCCGCGCACCGGTTCACCAACCTCGCCACCGAGCACCTCGGTCTGCCGGTGCACTTCCTGCGCGTCGGGGAGGACGGGGTGATCTACAAGGCCTACGAGAACGACGACGTCACGTTCCCCACCGACGTCACCGGCGCCGTCGAGGGTCAGATCGTCTGCCGGAGATGGGCCTCGCGCCGCGTGTTCGACAACGTCGACCGCTACGCCACCCACTTCCAGTACACGGACATGGGGCGGGGCACGTACTGGTGCACCACGCACGTGGAGCGCACCGACGGCGGGGACTTCGCGATCGACGTCGGCGTCCCGTTCGACCACGCGAAGTGGTTCCGGGGGCGCGAGACGTCCGTGCGGCAGAGGTCGAGCTGCCCGGACCCGGCGTGCTGCCGGCGCCCGCCGGCAGCGCTCGCGAGCCGGTGGAAGTCGCACGCCTGGCCGAGCGCCCGCGCGCACAGTCACCTGCTCGCCGCTCTCCCGCCGGGCACGTTCCCCGGCGTCGACGACACCGAGGTCTACGAGTTCCTCGATCGCCACGCCACCGGCGCGTGAGGCTCTCCCCCATGTCGTCGAGAGTGCGGTTCCTGGTCGTCGAGAGTGCGGGTGACCGCACTCTCGCGGTCGGAGAACCGCACTCTCGACGAATGTCAGGGGGTGCGTAGGCTCGAGTCGTGCATGGTGAGTACAAGGTCCCCGGAGGCAAGCTCGTCGTCGTCGACCTGGAGGTGGCCGACGGACGACTGACGGACGTCCACCTCGCGGGAGACTTCTTCCTCGAACCCGACTCGGCGCTCGCCGAGCTCGACGCGGCCCTCACCGGGCAGCCGGAGTCGGCGTCGTCGGCCGAGCTCGCCGCCGTGGCGGCCACCGTCCTCGACCGGCCGGACGTGCACCCGTTCGGCCTCACCGCCGAGGGCGTGGGCATCGCCGTGCGCCGGGCGCTGGGCCGCGCGATCTCCTGGGACGACCTGACCATCGAGCTCGTCCACGGGCCCACCCTCCACCCGGCCATGCACGTCGCGCTCGACGAGGTGATCCCCGGCGAGGTCGCCGCAGGACGGCGCGGCGCTGTCCTGCGGTTCTGGGAGTGGGACGCACCCCTGGTGGTCATCGGCTCGTTCCAGTCCGTGCGCAACGAGGTCGACGAGGCCGCCCTCGACCGTTACGGCATGTCCGTGGTGCGGCGCGTCTCCGGTGGCGGGGCGATGTTCATGGAGGCCGGCAACTGCATCACGTACTCGCTCGTGGTGCCGACCTCGCTCGTCGAGGGCCTGAGCTTCGAGCAGTCCTACGCCTTCCTCGACGCGTGGGTGCTCGACGCCCTGAAGGAGATCGGCGTGAACGCCCGGTACGTCCCGCTCAACGACATCGCGTCCGACGCCGGAAAGATCGGGGGAGCGGCCCAGAAGAGGTTCGCGTCCGGAGTGGTGCTGCACCACGTGACGATGAGCTACGACATCGACGCGCAGAAGATGCTCGACGTGCTGCGGATCGGCCGCGAGAAGCTCTCCGACAAGGGCGTGCGCTCGGCCGCCAAGCGCGTGGACCCCATGCGCAGCCAGACCGGCATGGCGCGCGAGGCGATCATCGAGTCCTTTCTCGACCACCTGCGGCTGCGGTACTCCACGGTCGAGTCGGGGCTCCACCCCGAAGAGCTCGAGAAGGCGCAGGCGCTCGTCCGGTCCAAGTTCACGGATGACACGTGGACCTACCGCGTGCCGTGACCGGCCCGCTCACCACCCGCGCTCGGCGAGCCGGTGCGGAGCCGGGAGGTCGGTCACGCTGATGCCGACCATCGCCTCGCCCAGGCCGCGCGAGACCTCTGCGACGACCGCCGGGTCGTCGTAGGCAGCGGTGGCCCGGACGATCGCCTTGGCGCGGGCGACCGGGTCCCCGGACGTGAAGATGCCCGAACCGACGAACACGCCGTCGGCGCCGAGCTGCATCATCATGGCGGCATCGGCGGGCGTGGCCACCCCGCCGGCGGTGAACAGCGGGACCGGCAGCCGTCCCGCCTCGGCCACCTTCACCACCAGGTCGTACGGGGCCTGGAGCTCCTTGGCCGCGAGGTAGAGCTCGTCCGCGGACCTCGCGCGCAGCGCGTTGATCTCGCCGATGATCTGGCGGATGTGGCGGGTCGCCTCCGAGACGTCGCCCGTCCCGGCCTCGCCCTTGGACCGGATCATCGACGCGCCCTCGGTGATGCGGCGCAGCGCCTCGCCCAGGTTGGTCGCCCCGCAGACGAACGGGACCGTGAAGGCCGTCTTGTCGATGTGGTGGGCGTAGTCGGCCGGCGAGAGGACCTCGGACTCGTCGACGTAGTCCACCCCGAGGTGCTGGAGGACCTGCGCCTCGACCATGTGACCGATGCGCGCCTTGGCCATGACGGGCACGGAGACGGCGGCGATGATCCCGTCGATGAGGTCCGGGTTGCTCATCCGGGCCACGCCGCCCTGCGCGCGGATGTCGGCCGGGACGCGCTCGAGCGCCATGACGGCGACCGCGCCCGCGTCCTCGGCGATCCGCGCCTGCTCGGGCGTGACGACGTCCATGATGACGCCGCCCCGCAAGGAGTTCGTGAGCTCCTCGGCCAGGCGCGCGGACGTCTCGCGCCCGGCGTGGGTGGTGGTCGCGGTGCTGGTGGTGGTCGCGGTGCTGGTGGCGGTCGCGGTGCTGGTGGCGGTCATGACGAACCTTCCGTGCGATGTGTAGACACGGCCGATGATTGGCCTAGGTCAAAAGCGTAACCCGTCCGCCAGTAGGCTCGGACCCGATGACGACAGGTGAGATCGCCCGGGCCGCCGCGGGGCAGACCTCGGCGGAGATCCGGGGCGGGACGGCGGCGGAGATCGTCGACAGCGTGCGCGACCTCGTGGAGCGCGGCGGCCTGCGTCCGGGCGTGCAGCTCCCCTCGGTGCGGATGCTCGCCGACCGCCTCGGCGTCAACCGCAACACGGTCGTGGCCGCCTACCGACAGCTCGGGCAGGCCGGGCTCGTCGTCACCCGCGGCCGGGCAGGCACGCAGGTGGCAGGTCGCTCCGCCGTCGCGCAGGAGGGCTACGCCGCAGACACCGTCCTGCGCGACGTCGCCACCGGCAACCCCGACCCCGCGCACGTCCCCGACCCCGGTCCGGCGCTCGCCGCCCTGTCGAGCAGGCCCGTGATGTACGGCGAGCCCGTCGTCGACGCCGGGCTCGAGGACCTGTCGCGCGGCTGGCTCGACCCCGACGTCGGGGCCGCGGGGGAGCGCCGCCTCACGGTGACGAGCGGGGCGTTCGACGCCGTCGAGCGCCTCCTGGCGCAGGCGCTGACCCGGGACGACGCCGTCGCGCTCGAGGACCCGTGCTTCCTGGCCACCATCCGCACCGTGCGGCTCGCCGGGTACCGGCCCGTCCCGGTGCCGGTGGATGCGGAGGGGATGACCGTCGACGGGCTGCGGGCCGCCCTCGAGAGCGGCGTCCGCGCCGTCGTGTGCACGCCCCGGGCGCAGAACCCCACCGGCGCGAGCCTGAGCGAGTCGCGCGCGGCCGCGCTGCGCGAGCTGCTCGCGGAGCACCCCTACGTGCTCGTCGTCGAGGACGACCACTACTCGCTGCTGTCCAGGCGGCCGTTCCGCACGATCGTCGGCCCGGACCACCAGCGCTGGGCCCTGATCCGGTCGGTCTCCAAGTTCCTCGGCCCCGACATGTCGCTGGCCCTGACCGCCACGGACCCCGAGACCGCCGACCGCCTCGCGATGCGCCTGAGCCCCGGCACCACGTGGGTCAGCCACATCCTCCAGCGCCTCGCGCACGCACTGCTCACCGACGACGCCGCCCGGCGCACCATCGAGCGCGCGGCCGTCCACTACGCCGACCGCAACGCGGCGTTCACCGCCCGCCTGGCCGCGCACGGCATCGACGTACCTGGCTCCGACGGCCTCAGCCTCTGGGTGCCGCTGCCCGGGCCCGCCCGCGACGTGTCGGAGCACCTCATGCGGCGCGGGTGGCTCGCGCGCACCGGGGACGAGTTCGCGATCGACGACGCCGACCCGTCCTGGCACCTGCGTCTGACCGTGCACCACCTCGACGACGACGCCGCGCAGGCTCTGGCGGACGACGTCGCGGCGGCCTGCGGAGCGGTGGCGGGTCGCTGAGCGGCGGTCTGCTCGGTCAGCTCCGCGCGACGAGCAGGACGACGTCCAGGAGCGCGATGACCAGTGCCGCGCGGAACGGCGCCCGCCCGCCGAGCACGAGCGCGCCGACCGACAGCAGCACGCTCATGGCGAGGACCGCCCATCCCCACCACGGACCGGTGCCGGCGGGCCCGAGCACGACGACCGCCGTGCCGGCGACGAGCGCGACGACCGCCAGCACGCTCGAGCGGCGGGCGCCGAGGCGGTGCGGCAGCCCACGCACGCCGGTGCGCGCATCGTCGTCGAGGTCGGGCAGCGTGTTGAGCAGGTGCGCGCCGAACCCCAGGACCGAGCCGACGACCATCACCCACCACGGCGGCATCGCCGGCGGATCGAGGGCGAGCCAGGAGAACGCGGGTAGGAGCCCGAACGCCACCACGTACGGCAGCCACGACCACACGGTGCGTTTGAGCCCGAGGTTGTATGCCCACGCGGCGGCGACGAGGGTCAGGTGCACGAGTCCGGCGAGCAGACCGACCGCCAGGGACAGCGCGACGCAGGCCGCCGAGGCGAGAACCAGCGCGCGGCGCAGCGCCGCCCGCGTGATCTCGCCGGTGACGAGCGGCTTGTCCCGGCGAGCGGTCGCCACGTCGCGGTCGGCGTCGACGAGGTCGTTCGACCACCCCACCGTGAGCTGCCCGGCGAACACCGCCGCCGCGACCAGCACCGTCATCGACGCCGGGTGCCCGGCCGCGACCGCCAGCAGTCCGGCGAGCACCGTGACGGCCACCGTCGGCGCCGGGTGGCACGCCCGGGCGAGCGCGAGGGCGGTCCGCATGGGGCGAGCGTAGGGCGACGGTGCCCACCGAGCGGCACCAGGCTCGCGGCCCTAGCCTGACGAGATGACCAGCGTCGTCGCTGTCGAACCCGTGCTGCCGGACCACCGCTACGCGCAGCAGCGGCTCGCGGACGCCCTGGTCGAGGTCATCGGCGTCGACGGCGCCACCGAGAAGGTGCTCCGCAGGATCCACGCGAACTGCGGCGTCGACCAGCGTCAGGTCGCTCTGCCGCTCGAGGAGTACGCGGCCCTGACAGACTTCGGCGCCGCGAACGACGCCTTCATCGGCGCCGCGCGGGAGCTCGGCTCCGAGGCGGTGACCGGCGCTCTCGAGCGCGCGGGGCTGCGGCCCGGGGAGGTCGACCTCGTCGTCTCCACCACCGTCACCGGGCTCGCGGTGCCGTCGATCGAGGCACGCGTCGCCGCGCGCGTCGGACTTCGCGACGACGTCGTCCGGGTACCGATGATCGGGCTCGGCTGCATGGGTGGCGCGGCCGGCATCGCGCGCGTGCACGACCTGCTGAAGGGGCGCCCGCGGGGCGTCGCCGTCCTGCTCTCCGTCGAGCTGTGCTCCCTGACGATCCAGCGTGGCGACGCCTCCCCGGCCAACCTGGTGGCGAGCGGGCTGTTCGGCGACGGCGCCGCCGCCGTCGTCATGGTCGGCGACGAGCACCCGCTCGCGTCCGGTCGCGGTGCCGCGCTGGACAGCGCCGCCGGCCCCGTCGTCGTCGACAGCCTGAGCCGCCTGTACGGCGGCACGCAGGACGTCATGGGATGGGACGTGCGGTCGACCGGTCTGCGGATCGTCCTCGGCGCCGAGGTGCCCGACCTCGTCCGCGGCCACGTGGGTGAGGACGTCGCCGCGTTCCTTCGGGACCACCGGCTCGGCGTCCGTGACGTCGGCTGGTGGGTGTGCCACCCGGGCGGCCCCAAGGTCATCGACGCGCTGGTCGAGGCGCTCGGCCTCGGCCCCGAGGCGCTCGCGCTGACCACCGACTCGCTGCGGCGCGTCGGCAACATGTCCTCGGCGTCGGTGCTGCACATCCTGCGGGACACCCTCGACCGGCGACCGCCCGCGCCCGGCTCGTACGGGGTGATGATGGCGATGGGCCCGGGCTTCAGCCTCGAGGTCGTGCTGCTGCGCATGCCGGAGGCACCGTGACCGGGACGAGCCTGCTGCTCTTCACCGCGCTCGTGCTCACTGTCGGCGTGGAGCGTGTGGCCGAGCTCGTCGTCGCCAGGCGCAACGCGCGCTGGAGCTTTGCGCGCGGGGGGCGCGAGCACGGGGTCGGCCACTACCCGGTGATGGTGGTGCTGCACACGGGGCTGCTGCTCGGGTGCCTCGTCGAGGTGTGGACGCTCCGCCCCGACTTCGTGCCCGTCCTGGGCTGGTCGATGCTCGCGCTCGCCCTGGCGGCGCAGGGTCTGCGCTGGTGGTGCATCGCCTCGCTGGGGCACCAGTGGAACACCCGGGTCATCATCGTCCCCGGCCTGACGCTCGTGGCCCGCGGGCCCTACCGGCTGCGGTGGCTCAGGCACCCGAACTACGTGGCCGTCGTCGTCGAGGGGTTCGCGCTGCCGCTCGTGCACACGGCGTGGGTCACGGCGCTCGTGTTCAGCGTGGCGAACGCGGCGCTGCTGACCGTGCGGATCCGCACCGAGAACCGGGCGCTGACCGAGCTCGGCGACCCGACCGGTGTGGCCGGCCCGTCGTGACCCTCGACCTGCTCGTCGCCGGTGGGGGACCCGCGGGCCTCGCGACCGCGCTGCTCGCCGCCCGGGCGGGCCTGAGCACGGTGGTGATCGAGCCCCGGGCCGGCGTCATCGACAAGGCCTGCGGCGAGGGGCTCATGCCGGCCGCGCTCAGCCGGCTGCTCGATCTCGGGGTCGAGCCTGCGGGACGGGAGCTCCGGGGGATCCGTTACTGCGCGGGGACGGTCACCGCCGAGGCGGACTTCGCCGACGGCGCTCCCGGACGCGGGGTGCGTCGCACGATCCTGCACGCGGCCCTGCTCGACGCCGTGCGGGAGGCGGGCGTGCCGATCGAGGCCGGGCGTGTGCGCGACGTCGTGGCGCACCGGGAGGGTGTCGTGGCCGACGGGCGCCCGGCGCGTCACCTCGTCGTGGCTGACGGGCTGCACTCGCCCCTGCGGCGAGCGCTGGGACTGGACGCGGCGGTCCGCGGCCCGCGCCGCTACGGGCTGCGGCAGCACGTGGCGGTGGCGCCCTGGACCGATCGGGTCGAGGTGCACTGGGCCGCCGACGCCGAGGCGTACGTGACGCCCGTCGGACCGGACGAGGTCGGGATCGCGATCCTCACCTCGACGCGGCGACCTTATGCGGAGCACCTCGCGGCGTTCCCGGAGCTGGTCGAACGCATCGGCGGCCCGGGTGCGGGCGGGCGAGGCCCACGTTCGTCCGTGCGCGGCGCGGGCCCGCTCGGGCAAGCCTCGCGGCGCCGGGTGGCCGGCCGGACGCTGCTGGTCGGTGACGCCAGCGGCTACGTCGACGCGCTCACGGGGGAGGGGCTGTCCCTCGCCCTGGCGCAGGCCGAGGCGGCGGTAGGAGCAGTGGTCGACGACGACCCGGAGCGGTACGAGCGGCAGTGGCGGCGCATCGTGCGCCGCCACCGGATTCTCACCCGGGCGCTGCTGACCGCGACCGGCGTGCCGGCCGTCCGACGACGGCTCGTGCCGCTCGCGCGCGCCCTCCCCGGCGTGTTCGGCGCGGCCGTCCGCGAGGTCGGCCGCGTGGGGTGAGCGGCGGCGTCGGTGCTCGGCGCTCGGTGCGGGCCGTGAGCCGCGACGGTGCAGCGCCGGCTCCCGGACGAGACGATGGGAGTGGCGCCGGTCGAGTGCCGGTCGCCGCGTCATCGCCGCCCGACCGAAGGAGACCCCCGTGTCCGAGACAGCTCCCACCGTCGACCTCGACTTCAACCTGGCCGGAAAGGTCGCTCTCGTCACTGGCGGCGCCGCCGGCATCGGCTCCGCGATCGTCGACGCGTATGCCGCCAAGGGTGCGCGTATCGCCGTCCTCGATCTCGACGGCGATGCCGCAGCCGCGAAGGTGGCCGACCTCGACGGCGGCGTGTCCCAGCAGTGCGACGTCTCCGACGAGGCCTCCGTCCGGCGGGCCGTGGACGCCGTCGTCGCCGAGACCGGCCGCATCGACATCCTCGTCAACAGCGCCGGCGTCGCGCTCCTCGGCCCCGCCGAGGAACTCTCCGTCGACGACTTCCGCACGACGATCAACATCAACCTCACGGGCTCGTTCGTCGTCGCGCAGGCCGTCGCCCGCCACATGCTCGAGGCCGGTCAGGGACGCGTCATCAACATGGCGTCCCAGGGCGGGAGCGTGGCGCTCGACCAGCACGTGGCGTACGGCGCCTCGAAGTTCGGCGTCATCGGCCTGACGAAGAACCTCGCCAACGAGTGGGGCGGCCGCGGGGTCACGGTCAACACGATCTCGCCGACCGTCGTCCTGACCGACATGGGCCGCAAGGCGTGGGCGGGCCCGAAGGGTGACGCGCACAAGGCCGAGATCCCGAACGGCCGGTTCGCGTACCCCGAGGAGATCGCCGCGGCCGCCGTGTTCCTCGCCTCCGACGCCTCGGCGATGATCAACGGCGCCGACCTCGTCGTCGACGGCGGGTTCACGATCCGCTGATGCGACGGCGGTCCCGCGAGGCTGGGGAGCAGCGGTGCCCGGCCGCGCCAGACGTGGTCCGGCCCACATCGCCCCGGCGCCGGGACGTTGTCCACAGCCGGGCGGCCGCCCCTCGATCGGGCCCGCGGACGGGGCTACTGTCGTGGGCATGACGTCGACGAGCATCGAGCAGTAGGTGCGCCAGCTGGACAACGACGTCGAGGCCATCTACGAGATGCTCTCGACCATTTCCCTCACCCAGCGGCGTCACACCAACCGCCTGGGCGAGATCAGCAACGACATCACCGCACACGGCGCTCGGCTCGACTCGATCGAGTCCAAGGTCGATGCGGTCGATGGCCGTGTGGGGTCGGTGGAGTCGAAGGTGGGCACGGTCGACACCAAGGTAGACGCGGTCGACACCAAGCTCGATCGCGTACTGGAGCTGCTTCAGCCCTGACGGTCGGCCGCGAGCCAGCGCCTGCGCAGGGCGTGCGCGGCGGTCTTCGGGCGGCGGTCACGGGTGAAGACGCCCTTCTTGTTGCCGCCGACCCGCATGACGCCGGCCTTCGTGGCGAAGTCGGCGAAGTTCCACACGTGCTCGCCGATGACGGCGTCGATCGAGTCGAACACCTTGTGGTTCATCTCCAGGTACGCGACCTGGTACTCCTCGCTCCACGGCTCTGCTGGCTCCGAGTGGAGTCCGGCCAGGGTGTCTGCGCCGTACTCGGTGACGATGATCGGCTTGCTGTCGCCCGCCCAGGCCTCCAGCTCAGCCGTCCATGCGCGCTCGGCGGCCGCCAGCTCCCCCGTGTGCACGTACCACCCGTAGTAACGGTTGAGCATGAGGACGTCCGCGAACTGCGTGACCCGGCACTTCCCGTGGGGCGCGAGCATGACGTTGACGAAACCCACCGGGCGCGTCGGGTCCAGCTCGCGAGCCAGCGCGAACAGCGGCCGGAAGTAGTCCTCGGCCGGCTCCGTGTCCGACTCGGGCTCGTTGGCGATCGACCACAGCACGACGCTCGGGTGGTTCTTGTCCCGGTGGACGAGCTCGCGGATCGCCTGAGCGTGGACCTCGCGGCTCTCGTCGTTGATCGTCTCCGGCGAGAAGGTCGTGCAGCCCTGGTCGCCGAAGATCCCGCCGCCCAGGCCCATGTTCTGCCCGACGGCGGCGACCTCGTCGATGACCACCAGCCCGTGGCGGTCCGCGTGGTCGAGCACGTCCTGGCTGTAGGGGTAGTGGGACGTGCGCAGCGAGTTCGCGCCGATCCAGTGCAGCAGCTCGGTGTCATGGACGAGGTGCGCGTCGGAGTGCCCCTTGCCGATGACGTCGTGGTCCTCGTGCATGCCGAAGTCCCGGACGTAGAAGGGCTCCCCGTTGATGAGGAGCTCGGTGCCGCGCACCTCGACCGTGCGGATCCCGACGCTCTGGTGGTAGCTGTCGAGCACCTCCTCGCCGTCGGCGATGCGCACCTCGAGGTCGTAGAGGTAGCCGTCGCCCGGCGCCCACCTGTGGACGTCGGGCACGGTGAGGGTGCCCGACGCACTGCCGGCGACGAGTGCCGCGTCCCCCTCCTCGACGACTCGGCCTGCGGTGTCGCGCAGGATGGCGGCAACCGTCGGTGTGGCCTGGGACGACGCGCGGACGGACCAGTCGACCGTACCCGTGGAGCCGTCCAGGCCGGTGACGACGGTGACGTCGGTGACGTGGTCGTGCGGCGTCGCGTGGAGCCGGACGGAGCGGTGCAGACCTGCGTAGTTGAAGAAGTCGTGCCAGTAGGTCTGGCGGCGTCCGTCCTCGGTGTCCTCGACGACGCCCGGCGGGATCGACCGGAAGCTCAGCTCGTTGTTGACCACGACCGTCAGGCGGAACGTCCCACCGGGGGTGACGTGCTCGGTGACGTCCGCCTCGAACGGCGTGTAGCCGCCCTCGTGGGAGACGACCTCGACGTCGTCGAGCCAGACGGTCGCGCGGTGCGTGGCCGACTCCAGGTGCAGGACGATCCGCTCGCCCGCCCAGCCGCGCGGCACCCGGACGGTGCGCTGGTACCAGGCGTCGCCGACGTGGTTCTTGACGGCCGGGTCCGGCACAAGGTCGTTGTAGCTGGCGGGCACGGCCATGTCGCGGGCGTCGGGGAGCGGGCCGGCGAACCAGTGCTCGTCCCGGCCGCGGCCGTCAGGGTCGAGGGCGAAGTCCCAGATCCCGTCGAGTCGGCGCGAGTCTCGGGTGGCCGTCTCCTGCGGGCGGATCGTCATGGCGTCCCTTTCGTCGATCGTGTCGTGCCCAGGGTCCCCGCCAGTGTGTCGCGGGGCTGCGCCTGCCGCATGACAGGGGGCGACGCTTGAGCGAGCGGTGCAGGATGGAGAAATGGTGGACGAGCCGCACGACGCCGAGCAGGACGTCGATCGCGAAGTGGGCAGCCGCTTCGTCTGGGCGGAGGACGAGGTCACGATCACCTCGACCGCGCGCTCGATCCAGAAGCGGAAGGGCAGGGTCGACGCCGAGGTCGTGGCGGCAGTCGTACCCCTGTTGTCGCACGAGCGGCGAGTGTTCCACTCGGAGGCGGACTTTCAGCTCGCCCTCGGGATGGCCGTACGGGAGGAGACGGGGGCGCGTGTCCGGCTCGAGGTCGCTGTGAAGCCGGGTGTGCATCTCGACATGATGGTCACCGACTCGCAGACCGGCGCTCAGACGGCGGTGGAGCTCAAGTACCTCAAGGCCGCATGGCGTGGAACTGTCGACGACGAGCAGTATCAGCTGCCTGGTCACGACGCTCGGGACCTCGGCGGCTACGACTGCCTCAAGGACCTACGACGCAACGAGGACTTCGTGGCCGTGGAACAGGGGCGTTCCGCGCTGCTCGTTGTCCTCACCAACGACCCCGGCTACTGGTCGCCCCCTAAGAATGGCGGGACGACGAACGCCGAGGACTTCCGGATCCACGAGGGGGCGGTCATCGAAGGTGTCCGCGAGTGGGGGCCGGGCGCCGGTCCGGGCACGAAGAGCGGCGGCCGCGCAGCACCGATCGAGCTCCGCGGCACGTACCAGCCCCGGTGGCACGACTACTCCCGGCTCGACGGCCCGCGCGGCCTGTTCCGGTACACGACCCTAATCACGCGAACCTGACGGGAGATTGTCGATCAGCAGCGGCGATCCGAGCTACCCCGCCACGTACGATGTCTCGCGGTGCCCGATGGCGGGCGTTCACCGAGAATCGACGGAGCGCCCGTGCAGATGAGCCCACCGCGCAGGCGCATCAGGCGTCGCTGGATCGTCGTCGGTGTTCTCGGTCTGGTCATCGTGCTTGTGACGGCCGGCGTCCTGTGGCGCCTGCCGCCGCCGGCCACCGACCTCGCCGACCCGCCGCAGGGTGAGCTCGACGCCGGGGCCGGTGGCACGTGGGAGGTCGGGGGGTTCACCGTCGTCGTGGACGACGGCCTCACCGTCACGCACCCGGCCGCGGACGGACCGGTCTGGTCCACGCCCGCGGGGGGCGCCTTCCTCACGGCCGCCGACGGCGATGCCACCTACCGCGACGACGTCGGACTGCTGAGGATCGCCGACGAGCACGAGGCGACCTGGACCGAGCAGAGCCTGACCGATGCCACGCTCGACGGCGAGGAGCTCCGGCTCAGCGGGCGGCTGAGCGGCGACGAGGGCGAGATCGGGTGGGAGCTCACGCTCGCCCAGGGGGCCGAGGAACGGCTCGACGTCGATGCCCGCCTCGTGACCCAGGGGCCCGCGCCGACCCGCCTCTACCTCACCGCTGCGCTCGCCGACGAGGAGAGCGTCCACGGCCTCGGTGCCCAGAGCGGCGAGTTCGACCTGCGCGGCCGACGCGTCCCCCTGATCTCTCGCGAGCAGGGTGTGGGGCGCGGGAACCAGCCGCTCTCCTTCGCCGTCGACATGGCCGAGGCGGCCGCGGGCGGGCAGGACACCACCTACCTCGTCAGCGGCGTCAACGTCACGAGCCGCGCGCGGAGCCTGGCCTACCGGGGCGGCCGGATCGCGAGCGTCGACCTCACCGGCGACGAGCTCGTGTGGGAGGTCTGGTCGGAGGAGGCGTCCTTCTCGGTCGCTGCCGCGGGGACGCCGCTCGAGGCCGTCGAGATCCAGTCCGGGTGGGCCGGGGCCGCCGAACCGCCGCCGGACTGGACGCAGGAGGGCGCCGTCGTCGGCCTGCAGGGCGGGACGGAGGAGGTGCGCGCGGAGCTGGAGGTGCTCCGGGGCGCAGGCGTGCCGGTCGCCGCCGTGTGGCTGCAGGACTGGACGGGTCGACGGGTGACCTCATTCGGTGACCGCCTCCAGTGGAACTGGGTGCTCGACGAGGAGCGCTACCCCGGATGGGACGAGCTCGTCGAGGAGCTGGCGGCTGACGGCATCCGCGTCCTCACCTACACCAACGCCTTCCTCTCCGCCGACAGCGGGGCCGCAGCCGCCGACCGTGGCGACCGGGACCTGCACGCGGAGGCAACCGAGCTCGGCCACCTCGTCGTCGGCCGTGACGGTGAGGTCGTCGAGCTCGACCAGCAGGGCTTCACCGCCGCCATGGTGGACCTGACCAGCCCGGAGGCCCGCGAGTGGATCGCCCAGGCGATCGCCGACGAGGTCGCAGGCGCGGGGGCGTCGGGCTGGATGGCGGACTTCGCCGAGGGCCCGCCGCCGGACGCCGTCCTGGCCGGCGGGACCGGCGAGGAGTGGCGGGCCGCATGGCCCGTGCTGTGGCAGGAGGTCAACAACCGCGCGCTCGAGCTGGCCGGTCTCGCCGAGGAGGGCCTCGTCTGGCACCGCAGCGGGCACTCCGCGTCCTCGGGATCCGCCGACGCGCTCTGGCTCGGCGACCAGCTCCAGGACTGGTCGGCCGAGGACGGGCTCGCCTCCGTGCCGGCGATGCTGCACGCCACCGCGGCGAGCGGGATGGCGCAGATGCACTCCGACGTCGGCGGCTACACCAGCCTCGCCCTGCCCGTGGTGCCGGACATCGGACGCGACGCCGAGCTCCTCGCCCGGTGGGGCGAGGCCTCCGTGCTCGGTCCGGTCTTCCGGACCCACGAGGGCAACCGGCCCGCCGACGTGGTCCAGGCCGCCGGCTCCGGCGAGACCGCCGAGGTGCTCGCATCGTCGGCGCGGCTGTTCGTCGCCCTCGGGCCGGAGCGCGCGCGGCTGACGGCGGACGATCCGCTCGGGGCCGCCCAGCACCACCCGTGGATGGTGCACGGCGGCGACGAGCTGCTGGAGCAGGCCGGCGCGGAGCTCGCCATGGGGCCGGACGTGGTGCTCGCCCCGGTGCTGGAGCCGGGGGAGGACAGTGTCGACGTCGTGCTCCCGCCCGGCCGGTGGGTGCACGTCTGGAGCGGCGACGTGTACGGCGAGGACTCAGGTGTTGCCGAGGTCGAGGTCGACGCACCGATCGGTGAGCCGGCCCTGTTCGTGCGCGAGGGGAGCGCGGTGGCCGAGGAGACGGCGGCGTTCGTCGCTGCGGAGCGCGGCTGAGACCTGCGGGACGATCGGCGGGCACGTGCGGGGCAGAACCCCGCTCACTCGCGGGGCGGACCCGCGCTCATTCGTCGGGCGGAACCCCGCTCACTCGTGAGGATCGGGGCGGGCAGGCGCGGGGCGGGGGCCGAAGACCGCCGTGCCGACGCGGACGATCGTGGCGCCGGCGGCCACGGCCGGCTCGATGTCGCCCGACATCCCCATGCTCAGCTCGAGCGCGCCGAGCCCGCCGACCTCCTGACCGATGCGCTCGCGCAGCTCGGCGAGCTCGGTGTACGAGGCGCGCACGAGCCCGGCGTCGGGACTGTTCGCGCCGATCGTCATCAGACCGGTGAGCCGCAGGTGCGGGCGCTCGCCGACGTACGCGGCGAGGTCGACGGCCGACTCCGGGTCGACGCCGTGCTTGGTCGGTTCGCGGGAGGTGTTGACCTGGATCATGACGTCGAGCGGCCGCGGCTGCCGACGCGGGCCGATACCCTCACCGGCGTCGAGGCGGCGCCCGACGGCCTCGTCGATCTTCCGCGCCCGCCTGGTCGACTCGATCGACTGCACGCACGTCGTCCACGGCAGGGCCGCGTTGATCTTGTTCGACTGCAGGTGCCCGATCAGGTGCATCTCGTGGCCCAGCACGTCCGGGGCGGACAGCGCGGGCCCGGAGCCCGCGAGCTCGTCGACCCGGTTGTGGCCGAGGACCGTCGCGCCGGCGTCGAGCGCGGCCAGGATCTCCTCCGTCGGCTGCGTCTTCACCGCGACCAGGATGCGCACCTCCCGCGGGTCTCGGCCGGCGTCGGTCGCCGCGGACACCACGCGGTCGCGCACGGCGCGCATCCGCGCGGTCAGGTCGGTCATCGGGGCACCATATCGCCGCCGGGGCGTCCGGTCCGACGCTCTCCGTCGGCGAAGCGGTAGCGTCGTCGCCCGACACCCCAGGTGAGGACGGGCATGACGACGATGACGCGGACGACGCTCGCGGACGGCCGCGAGCTGATCTACTTCGATGCGCACGGTGCACCCCGGCGGGAGCCCGGCCCGGACCGGCGGCCGCTCGACCCGCGCCCCGCCACGCCCCGGCTGCGACGAGACCCGCTCACCGGCGACTGGATCACCGTGGCGACGGCGCGGCAGGGCCGGGCGCACCTGCCGCCGCCCGAGTTCGACCCGCTCGCACCGCAGGCGCCCACCAACCCGAGCGAGATCCCGGACGACTACGAGGTGGCGGTGTTCGAGAACCGCTCGCCCTCCTTCGGGCCGGGACTCGGCGAGGCGGAGGAGACCCACGGGCTCGAACGGGCGAGGGACGCGTTCGGCAGGTGCGAGGTCGTGTGCTTCAGCCCCGACCGCACGGGTTCGTTCGCCACGCAGACGTCAGCCCGGGCCCGCACGATCATCGACGCCTGGGCGCAGCGCACCGAGGAGCTCGGCGCGATGGAGGGCGTCGAGCAGGTCTTCGTGTTCGAGAACAGGGGGGTCGAGATCGGCGTGACCCTGCACCATCCGCACGGTCAGATCTACGCCTACCCCTACGTCACACCGCGCACGCGGCTGCTGCTCGACCGGGTCCGGGAGCACGGCGGCGACCTCCAGGGCGACGTGCTCGAGCGCGAGCTGGCGGGACCGCGCCTGGTCGCGCAGACCGATCGGTGGGTGGCCTACGTGCCCTTCGCCGCCCGCTGGCCGATCGAGCTCCACGTCCAGCCCCGGCGCAAGGTCCCCGACCTCGCGGCGACCGACGACGTCGAGCGGGACGAGCTCGCCGGGCTCTCCCTGCGTCTGCTGCGAGCGGTCGACGCGCTCTACGAGACCCCGACGCCGTACATCGCCGCGTGGCACCAGGCGCCGGTCCGCGAGAGACGCGACGACGTCCGCCTGACCTGGCAGATCACCTCGCCCAGGCGCGCGGCGGACCGGCTCAAGTACCTCGCGGGCTCCGAGGCCGCGATGGGCGCCTGGGTGGGCGACGTCGTCCCGGAGGACGGCGCGGAGCGTCTCCGGGAGGCTCTGGCGCGGGTCGACGCCGACATGGCGGCCCAGCGCGGGGGTGGGTCGGATGCGTGAGGCGTTCGCCGCCGCGTTCGGGCGGGAGCCGCTGGGCGCCTGGTCCGCCCCCGGGCGCGTCAACCTCGTCGGCGAGCACACCGACTACAACGGTGGGGCCAGCCTGCCGTTCGCCATCGACCGCAGGGCCCGGATCGCCGTGGCCCCGCGCGAGGACCGGGTGGTGCGGGCCGGCACGACTTTCTCCCCGGGCGTCGTCACCCACGACGTCGACGCCCTCGCCGACGGCTCGGCACGCCCCACCGGGTGGGGCGCCTACGCGCTGGGGGTGGTGTGGGCGCTCGGCGAGGTGCGTGCGCTCGACGTCCTGCCCGGGTTCGACGCCTGGATCGACTCCGACGTCCCCGTCGGTGTCGGCGTCTCGTCCTCCGCTGCGATCGAGGCCGCCGTGTGTGTCGCGCTCGACGCGCTCTGGGGCCTGGGCCTCGACCGGCCGACAATGGTGCGCGTGTGCCAGCGGGCCGAGAACGTCGTGGCCGGTGCGCCGACCGGCACGCTCGACCAGTCCGCGGCGTTGCTCACCCGCGCCGGCGCCGGCATCCTGCTCGACTTCGGCCGGGGCACGGTGGCA
This sequence comes from Georgenia sp. Z2081, assembly GCF_055326445.1. Lineage (NCBI taxonomy): Bacteria > Bacillati > Actinomycetota > Actinomycetes > Allobogoriellales > Allobogoriellaceae > Georgenia > Georgenia sp. Z2081. The sequence continues at coordinate 133,741 of NZ_JBUZNK010000008.1, read as the reverse complement.
GAGGTGCCCCTCGACCTCGTCGGGGCGGGACTCGAGGTCCTCGTCGTCGACTCGACGGTGCGGCACGACCATGCCACCGGCGGCTACCGGGAGCGCCGGGCCGAGTGCGAGCGGGCGGCGGCGCTCGCCGGCGTCGAGCACCTGGCGCAGGTCGCTCCCGGCGACGTGGCCGGTTGGGCGGGACGGATGCCCGACGCCGAGTACCGCCGGATGCGGCACGTCGTGACCGACACCGCCCGCTGCCACGAGGTCGCACGCCTCCTGGGGGAGGGGGCACCCCGGGCGGTCGGCCCGCTCCTCACCGAGGCGCACGCCTCCCTGCGGGACGATTTCGAGGTCTCGGTGCCCGCGATCGACGCCGCCGTCGACGCCGCGGTCGCCGCCGGCGCGCACGGTGCCAGGCTCACCGGGGGCGGCTTCGGCGGGGCGTCCATCGCGCTGGTGGACGCGTCCGAGGCCGAGCGCATCGCGTCCGAGGTCGACGAGGCGGTGGTGCGGGCGGGTTTCTCGCGTCCCGAGATCTTCCCCGTCGTGCCGAGCGGCGGCGCGCGCCGGGACGGCCTCGGCTGAACGATCGGTCGACCGCACGAGGCGGGCCGGCGGCTCAGTCGTCGAGCAGCCAGTGGTGGCGCATCCCCAGCGCGCGCTCGAGCGCGGCGAGGGCGCCGCCGATGGTCAGGAGCGTGTTCAGCCAGCCGGGGAGCGACACCGGCGAGGTGAAGTCGAACCATCCCGTCCAGACGCTCACCAGCTGGAGCAGCTGGGGGGCCTGCAGGATCAGCGCGATGACGAGGAGCGTCCACGACGCCGCCACAAGGAGCCGGCTCAGCCCGGGCTGCTGGCGCTCGAGGTCGGCCCGCCAGCGCTCCCCGGTGCCGGGTCGCGGCTCGAGCCGGATCTCGTTCCCCACGGCGTCGACGAGGTGCGCGCGCCTGATCCCGTACATGCTCCAGGCGACCTCGACGCGGTGCCGGGGCGGGATCTCGAAGGTGGACCGACCGCGCTGGATGCGGTCCTGCGTACCGTCGCGGTACAGACGAACCTTTTCGTCGAGGTCGAACAGGTCGACGTCGACGTCCCACGTGACGCCGAAGACCGTGATCCCGAGCTGGGAGCGCCAGAGCCACTGCCACCCGGTCACCCGACGCAGCGCGCTGCCGTCGCCCGGTTGCTCACCCTTCGGTCCGTTCCTCGCCATGGGCCCAGTCAAGCGGCGGGCGGGCGGGTGGTCGTCCGCCCTTCGACGGACCTTGCCCGTGGTCCGTCCGACCGACCCGACGACGAGCCGCACCCCCGTCGGGTGGGGCGTCGTGGCGGCACTCAGCCCGCGGCGGCCACCCGCACGACCGCCAGCACCACGCGCCCCGCCTCGTCGGACGCCGAGAGGTCGACCACCGCGGTGAGCGCCCAGTCCAGCTCCTCGTTCTCGTCGACGAGCCGCTGGACCACGAGCCACCAGCGTCGCTCGCCCGGCTCCGGCGCGACCTCGGCATCGACGCCGGCCAGCTCGAGGTCGGCGTCGTCGGGGTCGATCGTCACGGTGACCACCTGGCGGCTGGTCGCGTCCGGCCCGGTCGACAGCCACTCGTGCGCGTCGTAGAAGTCGTCGAGCACGTGCGTCCAGTCGTCCTCCGTGACCGGCGCCGACGGGGCGAGGCGAGCCCCGCCGTCGGGTGCGTGCCAGCCCGACCCCGACGCGAGGCGGGCGAGCGCGTCCGGGGCGTCGTTGGCCATCTGTCGCACGTAGGCGGTGGTCGCCCGGAGCGCCGCGGACCGGAAGGCGTGGGTGTTGCGGGTGAGCGCCACGTTCCCGTCGGCGTCGGCCCCGAGCCGAGGCTCCTCCAGGCCGCCCTCGGCGCGGGACGCCGCGCTCTCGTCACCGGGGTCGACGGTGCCGTCCGCGAGCGCGGACCACTCGTCGAGCAGGGAGGAGTCGACGGCGCGGACCATCGCCCCGAGCCAGTCGACGATCTCCGTGACGGCCTCGGTGCGGTGCGCGTCGGGGACGACCTGCCGCAGCGCCCGGTAGGCGTCGGTGAGGTAGCGCAGGACCACGCCCTCCGACCTGCCCAGGTCGTAGCGGGAGATGAGCTCGGAGAACGTCATCGCGCTCTCGACCATCTCGCGCACCACCGACTTCGGGGCGACCTCGAGGTCCGCGACCCACGGGTTGGACTGCCGGTAGGTGGCGAGAGCGGCGGTGAGCATCTCCTCGAGCGGCCTGGGCCAGGTGATCTCCTCGAGGGCCTCCATCCGCTGCTCGTACTCCATGCCCTCCGCCTTCATCGCGGCGACGGCCTCCCCGCGGGCGGCCCGCTCCTGCCCGTAGAGGACGGGGCGGGGGTTCTCCAGGGTCGCCTCGACCACGGAGACGACGTCGAGGGCGTGCAGCTCGTCCTCGACGTCGAGCAGGTCGATCGACGCCAGCGCGAACGGGGCGAGCGGCGCAGTGAGGGCGAAGTTCTTCGGCAGGTCGAGCGTGAGTCGCACGTACGGCTCACCGGGATGCGCGCGGCGCCACTGCGCGCCCAGGTGCTCGACGACTCCGGCGAGGCGCAGCGACCGGTAGATCTCGATCGCCCGGCGCACGTGCATGTTGCGGGGCGTGTCGGGCTCGTGGTTGTCCGTGAGCAGCCGGTACGCGGCGGCGACCGGGTCCCCGGGGCGGGCCAGCAGCGACAGGACCATCGTGTGGCTGACCTGGAGCTGGCTCGTCAGCCGCTCGGGAGTGGCCTCGACGAGCCGGTCGTGCGTCTTCTCGGTCCAGTTGACGAGTCCCGGCTCGGGCTTCTTTCGCACGATGCGCTTCTTCTTCGCCTCGTCGTCGCCCGCGCGCGCGAGCAGGCGCGCGTTCTCGATCTCGTGCTCCGGGGCCTGGGTGAGGACCTCGCCGGAGGTGTCGAACCCGGCACGGCCGGCCCGGCCGGCGATCTGGTGGAACTCGCGCGCGGAGAGGTGGCGCATGCGCTCGCCGTCGAACTTCGTCAGCGCCGTGAGCACCACCGTGCGGATGGGCACGTTGATCCCGACGCCGAGCGTGTCGGTCCCGCAGATGACCGGCAGCAGACCCCGCTGGGCGAGGCGCTCCACGAGGCGGCGGTACCGCGGAAGCATCCCCGCGTGGTGCACACCGATGCCCTTGCGCAGCAGGCCGGACAGGGTGGCGCCGAACCCGGTCCCGAAGCGGAAGTCCCCGATGGCGTCGGCGATCGCGTCGCGCTGCTCGCGCGAGGCGATCTTCACCGAGGTCAGCGCCTGGGCGCGGGTGACGGCGTCCTTCTGGGAGAAGTGGACGACGTAGGCGGGCGCCCGGTGCGTGGCGGTGAGCTCGACGAGCAGGTCCTGCAGCTGCTGGACGGACCACGTGAAGGTGAGCGGCACGGGGCGCACGGCGTCGTCGACGACCTCGACGTCCCGCCCCGTGCGGCGGGTGAGGTCCTCCGCGAGCCAGGTGACGTCGCCGAGCGTGGCGGACATCAGCAGGAACCGGGCGCGGGGCAGCTCGAGCAGGGGGATCTGCCAGGCCCCGCCGCGCTGGGGGTCCGCGTAGTAGTGGAACTCGTCCATGACGACGGTGGCCTCCGCCGTCGGACCGTCCGGCCCCTCGCGCAGCGCCGTGTTCGCGAGGATCTCCGCGGTGCAGCAGATGATCGGGGCGTCGGGGTTGATCGAGCTGTCGCCGGTGACCATGCCGACGTTGGTCGCGCCGAACAGGGCGACGAGCTCGAAGAACTTCTCCGACACCAGTGCCTTGATGGGGGCGGTGTAGACCCCGGGGCGGCCCTGGGCCAGCGCGTGCGTCAGCGCCCCGACGGCGACGAGCGACTTGCCCGAGCCCGTCGGCGTCGCGAGGACCACGTGCGCGTCGGTGGCGAGCGCGACGAGGGCCTCCTCCTGGTGCGGGTAGGGCTCCCGGCCGGTCGAGGAGACCCAGTGAAGGAAGCTCTCGAGGATCGAGTCGCCGTCGGGCGTGGCCCCGCCGGCCTCGTCCTCGAGGCGGTCGAGGAGGAGGTTGAGCGGCGGCCCGCCGGGGACCTCGTCCGACGCCGGGGCCTCCGGCGCGGGGGCGGTGGCGGGGGAGTCGGGCGAGGAGATCACCCGCCCAGGGTGTCACGGCGCTCCCACCCTCCGACGAGTGAGGGGATTCTTCGCCACGAGTGAGGGGAGTTCCGCTTCTCGACTGGGCCGACTTCCGCACGCCGGCTCCCCACCGCACTCTCGGTGGGCCCCACCTCACTCTCGACGAAACAGGGAGTCAGCTCCGTCGCGCGACGACCACCGCACGCCCGACCAGCCCGACGGCGAGTACCGCGAGCCCGGCCGCGAGCGAGGTCCACGGCAGCGTAACGACGAGGACGATGCAGCCGGTAAGCCCGAGCATCTGGAGCGCCCGCGGGTACCGGCGCGCGGCACCCCGCTGCGTGAGTGCCGCGATGTTGGCGACGGCGTAATAGACGAGCACCCCGGTCGAGGAGAAGCCGATCATCTCCCGCAGGTCGACGAGCAGGACCGCGACGGCGACGAGCCCGCCGACGACGATCTCCACCCGGTGCGGGACCTTGTGGACGGTATGGACGGCGTCGAGGGGTCCGGGCAGATCGCGGTGGCGCGCCATCGCGAGTGCGGTGCGCGAGACGCCCGCGAGTCCGGCCAGCAGGGCGCCGAGGCACGCGGCCGCCGCGGCCGCCCTGACGGCGGCGCCGGCCCAATCACCGAGCCCGGCTGCGCGGGTGGCGTCGACGAGCGGGGCGGTAGAGGCGGCCAGGTCGTCGGGCCCGAGCGTGGCGAGGAGGGTGAGGGCGACGATCGCGTAGAGCACGACGACGCCGAGCAGCGAGCCGACGATCGCGCGCGGGATCGTGCGGCGCGGGTCGACGACCTCCTCGCCGAGCGTCGCGACCCGCGCGTAGCCGGCGAGGGCGAAGAAGAGCAGGCCCGCGGACTGGAGGACCCCGTAGACGCCACCGGGCGAGTCCCAGGAACCGAGCGCGGCGCCGGGATCCGCCCGGCCGCCGAGCCACATGGCCGCGACGACGGTCGCGAGGATCGTGAGGACCAGGCCGGCGACCACCGCCGCCGCCCGGGCGGTACGGGTGATCCCGCGCAGGTTGACCGCGGTGAGGGCGAGGACCGCGAGGGCGGCAGCCGGACGGGACCACTCCGGCGGCACGGCGTACGCGGCGAACGTCGTCGCCATCGCGGCGGCGGAGGCGGTCTTGCCGATGACGAATCCCCAGCCCGCCGTGAAACCGGCCCACTCGCCGAGGCGCTCACGACCGTAGACGTACGCGCCGCCCGAGGTCGGGTAGGCGGCGGCGAGCTGCGCAGTCGACGTCGCGTTGCACAGCGCGACGAGGGTGGCGAGGGTCAGCCCGACGATCAGGAGCCCGCCGGCGGCCGTGGCGGCCGGTGCGAACGCGGCGAAGACCCCGGCACCGATCATCGAGCCGAGGCCGATGGCGACGGCCCCGGGCAGGCCGAGTCTGCGGTCGAGCGAGCCGTGGCCGGCAGGTCCGCCGGCTGCGTCGACGGGTGGCCGGCCTGACGGTGGCGGTCCTACGGGCGGGGTCACGCCTGGAGACTACGGACGCCGCGCCCCCGGCGCGCCGGGCGACCAGGCGTGTGCGGCGGACGACCCGCCTGGGTGACCTGCACCCGGGTGGGCGGACCCACCGAGGTGAGGTCCGGCGTCGGGGGAGTCTGTCCCGGGTGGTCCCGCGTCCGTCCGCGCGGCCCGGACCGAGAGCCCGTGCATGAGTCTCTCCAGCGGCCCGCGGCCCAGGGTGAGGTACCAGGCGAGGCAGCCGATCGCGAGACCGGCCGCGAGGATCGCGAGCGCCCGGTTGCTCTCGCTGTAGGTCGCGAACGTGTCCGGCCACCAGTCGATCGCCACGACGTGCGCGGAGTAGGCCGTCAGCGACATCGTTCCGATCGCCCGGATCGGCAGGAGCGCGACGTGGGCGACTCGGGGCAGCAGCAGGCACGCGGCGAGGATCGCCAGCGCCACCCCGCCGGAGCCGAGCATCTCGACCAGGGAGGCGCTGTGCGCGTCGGCACTGGCGTGGTCGTTGACGGACGGCCAGACGAGATCCGTCTTGAAGCTGAGCCCGGGGATGCCCGGGACGTGCCACGGGTCGTCTCCGACCGATCCCTCGGGCATGCCGGTGGAGCCGATCTCGGTGTCGATGACGGCGGGCGGGTTCGCGCCCGTCCAGCCGAACTGGACGGACGACTGCTCGCCCGGGTAGGGGTCGTCGGCGGTCTCGCCCGCGAACGAGACGGAGTCCGAGGCCGCATCGCGCAGGAGTGCGCCGCCCCCGTAGCCGACGCCCGCCGAGACGAGACCTGCGCCGAGCAGGATGAGCAGGACCTTCCAGCTGCGCAGGTCGAGCCGTGCGACGCCCATGCCGACCAGCACGAGGCCGTACCAGACCAGCCCCGGGTAGAGGCCGAACATGGCGTCGAGGACGGCGCCGTTGGCGCCCCACGAGTCGGTCACCATCCCCGCGCCCTCGAGCACGGTGAACAGGTAGGGCATGCCGACGGCGGAGACCACCAGCCAGACGCCGCCCGTGACGAGGAGCCGTCGTGCCCGCCACCGGTGGAACGGCAGGGAGAACATGAACCAGACGGCGTAGAAGCCGAGGATGAGCGCGACGAACGTGTCGAGCATCGCCAGCGCGGCGGCGATGGCGAGCAGGAGCACGGCACGGACGAGGACCCGGGTGCGCGACTGCAGCGCCCTGACGCCCGTGTGGGGCGTGCGGCCACCGGTGAGTATGCCGAGCGAGACGCCCGCCAGGAGGCAGAAGAGGATCGAGCTGCGACCGTGCGCGAACCCCAGCCAGCCGGACAGGGTCGACAGGTCGTCGGTCGTGTACCCGACGTGCGCCGTGACCATGCCGAGCACCGCGAGGCCGCGCGCGAGGTCGAGCCCGACGAGGCGGGCGGTGCCGCGCGGGGCGGCAGGCCCGTTCGCCCGGGTGCCGTCGTCGGCGGTGGTCCCGGGCGGGGAGCCGGTGCCCGGCGGGGCGTCGGTCCGGTGCGCGCCGCGCCAGGACGGGAGGGTGCCACCCCGTGCCGGCAGCCCGTTCGAGGAGGCTGGACCCGGGTGTGACGGCGCGGGACCCGGGTGTGACGGCGCAGGCCGGTCGGTCGGGGGTGCCCACGGGCTCCCGGCGTACGGGTCGGTCGTCGGTCCGCCCGCGGGGGCCGGCGAGCTCGCGCCCGGGTAGGGCCAGCCGGACGCAGCCGCGGGGGGAACACCCGCGGGCGAGGTGGCGGACGTGTGTGCCGCAGGCGTCTGGCTCATCCTGCGAATCCTGCCGCTCGAGGGCCCCGCGCACGACCTCTGGGGGTGCCTCGCGCGGGGGAGCGCTCCCCATGTGCTCCCCCTCACGGGCGGGTGAGCGGACGTCGGCCCGGCGAGCGAGCGCGTTTCGGCGTCGCGGGCGAGCACGGGTCACGCCCGGCGGGTGAGCACCACCGGGTCCTCGCGACCCGCCCCACATATTCGCGTTCTTCGTGTTCTCCCAGGTCAGTTCATCTCCACGTCACTCGTACGACGTCGGCGAGACGCAGTCGAGGTGCACCGTGCTGGGGCCGGACGGTGACGCCCGGCTCACCCCTCAAGGAGATGCTGTATGAATCACGTCAGATCGCGCCGCATCGCGGCGGCCGCGCTCGGCACCGCGCTCGTCGGTGTCGCGCTGCCCGCCGCGGCCGTACCCGGCCCCGCCGTGCTCGAGCCCGACGAGCCGGCACTGGTGGAGGGCGAGGTCGACGGACCCGTGCTCCCTGCCGAGTGGGAGGCCGCGACGGCCACCCCCGAGCAGGAGGCGTCCGGCGCCCCCACGCTCACCCCCGCCGACGGCACACGGATCTCCGGCACGCAGACGCTGGTGGCCTCCCGGACCTCCGCGGACGACCCGGTCGAGGAGATCGCCGTCGACGGCGAGAGCGTTCCCGCCGCCCCGACCCTCGGGGGCGAGGACGACGCCCTGTTCCAGGTCGACATCGCCTCGAACTCCATGGACCGCAGCTACGGCAACTACCTGGTCGTCAACGGCACGCGCATCACCATCCTCGAGACGTGGGTCGACGCGACGACGCAGATCCCGGTCCCCTACGAGCTGCTCGTGCACGGCGAGAACACGATCACGCTGGGCACCGGCACGCGCGCCAGCAGCTGCGGCATCAACCACGACGACTTCGACGCCGACGACTTCCGCCTCACCCTGGCGGACGGCACCGAGGTCCGGGACGACGCGAACCCCGACAGCATCATCCTCGGCGACGGCAACTGCGGGTCGAACACGACCCGTGCCCGCTCCGTCGACCTCACGTTCACCATCGACGCCGAGGAGGGCGCCGAGTCCGGCCTCCTGCACGCCCTCGACACCACGGCGCTCGAGGACGGGGAGCACGAGGTCACCGCGACCAGCGCGACCGGCGCGGACACCACGCACACCTACACGGTGGACAACACCGGACCGGCCCTGGTCTCCTCGACGCCCGAAGCGGGCTCGACCCTCGTCGGGGACGCCGTGATCGCGGCCGAGGTCGCCGACGACGCCGGCGTGCGGGGCGAGACGACCCTCACCCTGGACGGCGAGCCCGTCCGGGTCGGGCAGACCCTCTCCTCGGACAGCCTCGCGGCCGGTGAGCACGAGCTCGTCGTCGAGGCGACGGACGAGCTCGGCAATGCCTCCCGCCACGTCGTCCCGTTCACGTCGGCGCCCAACGCTCCTTCCGTCGGGGCGATGAGCCCCGAGAGCGGCACCGCGGACGTGGGCGACGCCGTCGAGCTGTCCGTCGACGTCGTGGACCCCAACGGCGCCGACGTCGAGACGACGTTCTACGCCGCCGAGCCCACCGCCCCGACCGCCGCCGCCCAGGGAACGGTCCGGGAGCTGCCGCTCAGCCAGCTCGACCTCACGGGCCAGGAGGAGGCGCCGGTCGATGCGCTCCTGCCCGGCGACGGAGAGGTGCTCCGCAGCCCGGCCGGCGCGGACGTGACGTTCCAGCGCTTCGACGTGCCGGTCGAGGCCTCCGAGGACGACGAGATGGTCGTGTCCTGGTCCGGCGAGGTCGACCCGGCCCGCGGTGCTCGCCTGCACGTCTGGGACACGGCCGAGCAGGGCTGGCAGCAGGTTGACGACGTCCGCGGCGCCGACGAGGGTGAGACGCACCTGAGCGGTGCCGCGCAGGCCGCGCACGTCGACGACGGCGAGGTGCACGTGCTCGTCGAGGGCTACGACCCGTTCGCCGACGACCTCTCGGACGCGCCCGACGACGCGTTCCGCGACCCGGAGACCTACGACTTCTCCCTCGCGCACCTCACGGACACGCAGTACTACGCCGAGGGCGCCTCGGAGCGGGAGACCGAGGAGGAGCGTGCGCTGTTCGCCGACTCCTACCGTGGCATCGCCCAGTGGATCGCGGACAACGCCGACGAGCACAACATCGCCTATGCGTTCCACACGGGCGACATCACGGAGAACAACATCCTCCTGACTGACGACGAGGCCTGGAACGCCCAGGTGCGTGCGGAGTTCGAGTTCGCCGACGAGATGCAGGCGATCATCGACGACGCGGGCGTGCCGAACGGCGTGCTGCCCGGCAACCACGACAACGTGTACGGGGCGAACCACGACCTGTTCAACGAGTTCTTCGGGCCGGAGCGGTACGAGGCCCTGTCCGAGAGCTGGGAGAACGCCGAGTACGGCGGGCCGTGGCGCGAGGGCGACAACTCCGCGCACTACGACCTGTTCACCGAGGGCGGCCTGGACTTCATCGCCGTGCACCTGCCCTACTTCGCCACCGAGTCCCAGCTCACCTGGGCGCGTGAGCTCCTCGCCGAGCACCCGGACCGCAACGGGATCCTGGCCTCGCACGAGTACCTGAACGCCTCGTCGGCACCCGACGGCCGTGGTGGCGCCTACGGCGGTACCGACGGTCAGCGGATCTACGACGCGGTGGTCTCGCAGAGCCCGAACGTGTTCCTCACCCTCGCCGGGCACATCCACGGCGTGGCGACCAACGTGCGCACCGACGTCGCCGAGCCGGGCCACAACGTGGTCGAGATGCTCGCCGACTACCAGGCGTTCGAGGTCGACGGCGAGCGCACCACCGGCTTCTTCCGCCTGCTGCAGTTCGACGTCGACCGGTCCGAGATGACGGTGGACACCTACTCGCCCCGCCTCGACGAGCACGGCGCGAACGAGTACGACACGGGCGAGCGGTACGACGCGACGGCGGACGAGTTCACCGTCCCGGTCGACCTCAGCTCGCGCACCACCTCGATTGCGACGGACGCCGTCTCGGTGGCGGTCCTGAGCGACGAGGCGATCGCCACGGACACCGTCGAGGGCGAGGGCACCGCGACCGCCGAATGGACGGGCCTGGCGCCCGGCACGACGCACGGCTGGTACGCGGTGGCGGAGAACGCGACCGGTGGTCGCGCGGTCTCGCCCCTGGCGACCTTCACCACCGCGGGCGAGCCGGGTGAGGAGCCGGAGAACCCGGAGGAGCCGGGACCGACGCCGCCGGCGGCGGGCGTGGGCTTCCACCTCAACGACGGGTGGGACGCAGCGGCCGAGCACGAGTTCTCCTACGGCCGCACCGGTGACGAGGTGCTCGTGGGGGACTGGGACGGCGACGGCAGTGACACGCTCGCGGTGCGCCGCGGGAACGCCTACTTCCTGACGAACTCCCTGTACGGCGGGAACGCGGACGTCGAGCTGGCCTACGGCCGTGCCGGGGATGTCGTGCTGGTCGGTGACTGGGACGGCGACGGCGTGGACACCTTCGCCGTGCGCCGTGGCAACAGCTACTTCGTGTCCAACAGCCTTCAGAGCGGCTGGGCGGACGCCGAGCTGGACTACGGCCGGGCCGACGACGCAGTTCTCGTGGGTGACTACGACGGCGACGGCGTGGACACCTTCACGGTGCGGCGTGGGAACACGTACTTCATCGCCAACTCGCTGACCGGTGGTGACGCCGATGCCGAGCTGGACTACGGCCGGGCCACGGACGAGGTGTACGTGGGTGACTGGGACGGCGACGCGACGGACACGTTCGCGGTCCGTCGGGGGATCACGTTCTTCGTCTCGAATTCGCTGACCTCGACGACGGCGGAGATCGAGCAGGACTACGGCCGCACCGGCGACGAGGTCTTCGTCGGCGACTGGGACGGCAACGGCACCGACACCCTCGGCGTCCGCCGCTGACCACCTCTCACGAGTGAGGGGAGTTTTCCGCGGGTGAGCGGACGTCCTCCCCGCAAGTGAGCGACGTCCGTCGACAGCAGTGAGCGCCGCCCGGACCACGGTCCGGGCGGCGCTCACCCGTTCGTCATCGGGCGGAGCGGACCGAACCCCGCTCACTCGCCATCGGGAGCGACGAGCCGGGCATCGACCGTGTGGGCCTGGCCCCTCAAGAAGGCCTGCGGTACCATGCGCACTCGCCTGATCTCTGTCGATATCGGTGCACCGGCAGGTCAGTTCACGAGTTCTACACCGGGCGGTCGGCACGGGTTGTCCATCGGCGGGCAGCCTGGTTGTACCGGTCGCTAACCACGGTTTCGCCTCCGAAGGAGTTCCGACCGATGGCTACTCGCAGACCGCGTCGCCTCACGGCGATCGCCCTCGCCTCACTGATGGTGGGTGCCGCGCTTCCTGCGGCGGCTGGCCCGGGCGCCGCTCTCCCCGCGGCGGCGGCCCCGGGCGCCGTACGGTTCGAACCCGCCGAACCCGCCGACGACCAGGGCGGGTCGGCCGGTCCCGTCCTCCCGCTCGAGCACGAACCGGCGACGGCCGGCCCGGAGCAGGAGGCGGCCGGGGCGCCGACGCTCACGCCCGCCGACGGCACCCGGCTCTCCGGGCGGCAGACCCTCGTCGCGAGCCCGACGTCGGGGACTGACCCGCTCGAGTCCATGTCGATCGACGGTGAGGACGTCCGGGCCCGCACGACGCTCGGCGGAGGCGAGGACGCGCTCTTCCAGGTCGACGTCGGCAGCAGCTCGATGTCGCTCGGCTCCGCCAGCTACTTCGTCGTCAACGGCACCCGGCTGACGAACGTCGAGACCGACGCGGGCGAGCCCACCCGCGTGGAGGTCCCGTACGAGCTCCTCGTCCTGGGCGAGAACCACATCACGATCGGCGCCGTCCCACGCCCGGGCGCGTGCGGCATCGACGTCGATGACCTCGTCCTCGACGACTTCCGGCTCGTCCTCGCCGACGGGACGGAGATCCGGGACGCCGCCAACCCGGACGACGTCACGCTCGACGTCGGCAGCTGCATGTCGACCACCGCTCGGAGTGCCACCCAGGACCTGACCTTCACCATCGGGGGCGAGGCGACGCCCGGCTCCGGCCTGCTGCACATGTTCGACACGAGCGGCGTGGGCGACGGCAACTACGCGGTCACCGCCACGACGGCTTCGGGTGCCATGACCACCCAGAGGCTGATCGTCGACAACACGGGACCTGCGCTCGTCTCCTCGACTCCCGCAGCCGGCGACGTCGTCGTCGGCGAGTTCACGATCGGTGCGGAAGTGGCTGACGACGCCGGTGTGCGTGGACTCGTCGAGGTCTTCCTCGACGGCGACCCCGTGCAGCTTGGCCAGACGATCAGCACCGACGACCTCTCGGCGGGCGAGCACGAGCTCGTCGTCGAGTCCGGCGACCAGCTCGGCAACGCTTCGCGTCACGTGGTGCCCTTCACCACCGCGCCGGGCTCGCCGACGATCGGGGCGATGAACCCGCACAGCGGTGCGGTCGTCGACGGTCCGAGCGCCGACCTGTCGGTGGAGGTCACGGACCCGAACGACTCCGACGTCGCCACCACCTTCTACGCCGCCGACCCCACGTATCCGGACGCCGCATGGCAGGGCGTGGCCGACGAGCTGCCGTTGGACCAGCTCGACCTCACCGGTCAGGAGGAGGCAGCGACCGACGCACTGCGCCCCGGGGACGACGAGGTGCTGCGCAGCCCGGCCGCCCAGGGCGTGACCTATCAGCGCTTCGACGTGCCCGTCGAGGCCACCGACGATGACGACCTGCTCGTCTCCTGGTCCGGTCAGGTCGACCCGGCCCGCGGTGTGCGTCTCCATGCATGGAACGTCGAGGACCACGAATGGGAGGAGCTCGCCGACGTGCGCGGCCAGGTCGACGGGGACACCCACGTGTCCGGCTCCGCCACCTCGGACCACGACGACGCCGGCGAGGTCCACCTCCTCGTCGAGGGCTACGACCCCTTCGACGACGACAGCGACGATGCCCCCGACGGCGAGTTCCGCGACCCGTCGACCTACGACTTCTCGCTCGCCCACGTCTCGGACACCCAGTTCTACTCCGAGGGCGCGGTCGGTGCCTCCGGCGGCGAACCGGGCACCGTGCCCGAGGACGAGCGCGAGCTGTTCGCCGACTCCTACCGTGGCATCGTCGACTGGCTCGTGGAGAACGAGGACGAGCACCGCCTCGCCTACGCGTTCCATACCGGCGACCTCGTGCAGAACCACACCGTCGCCACCGACGACGAGGAGTGGATGGGGCTCATCCACGACGAGTACCGGTTCGCGAGCGAGATGCAGTCGATCCTCGACGACGCCGGAATCCCGAACGGCACCCTCCCGGGCAACCGCGACAGTATCTACGGCGCGAACAACGATGTGTTCAACGAGTACTTCGGTCCGGAACGGTACGAGGCGCTGTCCGATGGCTGGGAGAACGCGGAGTACGGCGGACCCTGGCGGCCCGGCGACAACTCCGCCCACTACGACCTGTTCACGGCCGGGGGCCTGGACTTCATCGCGGTCCACCTCCCGTACCTGACCTCGAACGCCCAGCTGACCTGGGCGCGAGAGATCCTCGCCGAGCACCCCGACCGCAACGGCATCATCGCGACGCACATCTACATCCGCTCGTCGTCGTCACGCGACGGGCGCGGCGCGGCCTTCGGCACTCCCGACGGTCAGCGGATCTACGACGAGGTCGTCTCGCAGAGCCCGAACGTCTTCCTCACGCTGAACGGCCACATCGGCGGGGTCGGCACGAACGTTCGGACGGACGTGGCCGAGCCCGGGCACCACGTGGTCGAGCTGTTGGCGAACTACCAGAACTACGAGGTCGACGACCTGCGCGCCACTGGGTTCTTCCGGCTGCTGCAGTTCGACGTCGACCGGTCCGAGATGACGGTCGACACCTACTCGCCGCGCATCGATAACCACGGCGCGACCGAGTTCGACACCCACAACCGCTACAACGCGACGGCGGACGAGATGACGCTCCCCGTCAACCTCACCTCTCGGACGACTTCGATCGCGACGGACGCCGTCTCGGTGGCCGTGCTGTCGGACGAGACCATCGGTGCCGACGAGGTCGCCTCGGGCGAGACGGCGTCGGTCGAGTGGACCGGTCTGGCGCCCGGGACCACGTACGGCTGGTACGTGGTGGCGGAGAACGAGAACGAGAACGAGAACGAGGACTCGGCCGTGTCGCCGGTGGCGACGTTCACGACGACGGGTGACGCCGGTGAGCCGGGGGAACCGGGGGAACCGGGGGAACCGGGGGAGCCCGGGGAGCCGGGTGAGCCGGGTGAGCCGGGTGAGCCGGGGGAGCCGGGGCCGGGTGAGTCGGTGGTGCCGGCGCCGGGGATCGGGTTCTTCCTGAACAACGGTTGGGATGGCGTTGCGGACGTGGTGTTCGAGTTCGGCCGCGTCAGCGATGAGGTGTTCGTGGGGGACTGGGACGGGGACGGGACCGACACCCTGGCGCTGCGCCGGGGGAATGCGATCCACGTGACCAACGACCCCGCCGCGGCGACCGCGGAGCCGGCGTTCACGTACGGGCGTGCGGGTGATGTGCTGCTGGCGGGGGACTTCGACGGCGACGGCACGGACAGCTTCGCCGTGCGGCGGGGGAACGAGTACCTCGTGCTCAACACCCTGGTGTCCGGCGACGCGGACGTCGAGGTGGCCTACGGGCGCGCCGCCGACGAGGTCTACGTGGGTGACTGGGACGGGGACGGCCTGGACACCTTCACCGTGCGGCGGGGCAATGAGTTCTTCGTGGCCAACGAGGTGCGGGACGGGTGGGCCGACCAGGTCATCTCCTACGGTCGTGCGGGTGACACGGTGCTGGTCGGTGACTGGGACGGGGACTCGGTGGACTCGTTCGCGGTGCGTCGGGGGAACGCGTACTTCGTGAAGAACCAGATCGCCGGCGGGAACGCGGACATCGAGCTGACCTATGGCCGCGCCGGCGACCAGGTCCTCGTGGGCGACTGGGACGGCAACGGCACCGACACCCTCGGAGTCCGCCGCTGACCACCTCTCACGAGTGAGGGGAGTTTTCCACGAGTGAGCGGACGTCCGCTCCACCGATGAGCGCCGCCCGGACCGTGGTCGGGGCGGCGCTCATGTATCGGGCGGGCCCCGCACCCATCAGGATGCGGGGCCCGCCCCTCGTCGTCGTGCCCGGCGCCGGCGCCGTGTGGTCGCCGAGGCAGTGGGATAACCACCGAGGCAGTTCCCCGGGGGGACTGCCTCGATGGTTACCCGATTGACTGGGCGACGGCGAGACCGCGCGACACCGCGACCCGCTCCCGAACGAGCAGAAGTCCGCTCACTCGCCACTCGCCACCCGGAACGCACCGCGCTCACTCGTCAGGTGGAGCGGACCGAACCCCGCTCACTCGTCAGGTGGAGCGGACCGAACCCCGCTCATTCGTCATCCGGAGCGGACAGAAGTCCGCTCAGTCGTCGGAGACGAGGCGGGAACGCTGCTGGCCTAGGCCGGACACCCCCATCTCCATGACGTCCCCGGCCGCGAGGTAGGGGAAGCGACCCGACAGCGCGACGCCCTGCGGCGTTCCGGTGCTGATGAGGTCGCCGGGCTCGAGCCGGACGTACTGCGACAGCTCCTGGACGATGGTGGGCACGTCGAAGATGAGGTCGGCCGTGGTCGAGTCCTGCCGCGCCTGCCCGTTCACCGTCGACCAGATCCGCAGGTCCCCCGGGTCCACCTCGTCGGCGGGGACGAGCACGGGCCCGACGGGGCAGAACGTCGGCGCGGTCTTGCCCTTGGACCACTGTCCCAGCGAGGTGACGAGCTGGTGCTCCCGCTCCGAGACGTCGTTGCACACGACGTACCCGGCGATCGCGGCCTCGGCCTCCTCGCGCGAGGTGAGCCGACTCGCGGCGCTCCCGATCACCACGCCGAGCTCGACCTCCCAGTCGACCTTCTCGGCGCCCGGGGGGATGACGACGTCGTCGAAGGGCCCGACGACGGTGTTGGGGTGCTTGAGGAAGACGATGAGCTCGCTGGGCGGCTCGGACCCGGACTCCGCGGCGTGCGCCGCGTAGTTCTGGCCGATGCAGAGCACCGCGGTGGGACGGGCGATCGGCGCACCGACGCGTTCGCCCTCGACGTCCACCTGGGGCAGCTCCCCGGCGGCGAGCGCGCGGGCGACGCGGCCGATCCCGTCGTCCGCGAGGAAGGCGCCGTCGATGTCTGTCGTGAGGCCGTCCAGCGCGTAGGTGGTGCCGTCCTGCCGGACGACGGGCCGTTCGCTGCCGGCCGCGCCGATGCGCATGAGCTCCATGCGCGTCACGCGCCCGGAGACAGGGCGACGACCGCATCGATCTCGACCAGGAAGCCGCTGAGGTCGGCCTGGATCGACGTGCGCGCCGGGTAGGGCGTGCCGAGGAGCTCTTTCGAGACCTCGTTGAACTCGGGCCAGTCGGCCATGTCGTTGAGGTAGACGCCGATGCGGACCGCGTTCGTCATCGACGTGCCCGCCGCATTGGCTACAGCCTCGAGGTTGGCGAACGTCTGCCGGACCTGGTCCGCGAACGTCTCACCGACCAGGTTGCTGTCGGCGTCGAACGGGCCCTGCCCCGCGAGGAACAGGAAGCCGCCGCTGACGATGCCGGACGAGTAGGGACCGGCGGGTGCCGGTGCGGTGGGTGCTGAGATCTGCTGCAACGTGGTTCCTTCCTAGTGGCGGCCCAGGACGGGCCAGACGTCGACGACGATGCCGCCGTCGACGGCGAGGACGTGGTGGTGCATGTTCGTGAGCCCGCAGGCGTGGTTCGGGCGGATCCGGACGAGGTCACCAACCCTCAGTGGCGATGCGCCGCGGAGCACCCCGTGCTCCTCGTAGCCGGTCGCCAGCACACCCCCCGAGTCGGAGACGACGGTGCCGATCCTCCCGTCGCCGTGCAGGGAACCGTCCGAGCTCATGGCCTTGATCCCGGCGTCGACGACGACCGGCTCGTCGCGCTGCGTGCTGATCACGCGGCTGAGCACGGTCGAGGCGGTGTCGGCCGGGTCGACCGTGCCGATGGCGACCTGGTTCTCGTCGCCGTAGACGTAGGTGCCCGGGCGGGCCTCGGTCACGCCCGCCGCGCTCGGGGCGGAGCGCGCGCCGGCGGTCGAGCCGACCGAGACGCTTTCGGGCGCGAGCCCGTCCGCCCGCAGACGCTCGGCGACCTCCGCGAGCAGCCGACCCGCCGCCGTGCCGACCTCCATGCGGCGCTCGGGGTCGGCGCCGAGGCCCTGGACGTGCCCCTCGTGCGTGAAGACCCCCTCGAGCACGAGCCCTGGCAGGGCCGCGAGGCGCCGGGCGACCGGCAGCGCGTCCTCGGGGGCGACCCCCGTGCGCCCCAGCCCGGTGTCGACCTCGAGGCGGACCTCGACGTCGATCCCCTCGGCGGCGGAGGCCTCGGCGAGCGGCCGGGCCGACTCGAGCGAGTCGACCCCGACGATCAGCCGCGTGCGCCGGGCGGCGCGCAGCGCCGTCCCGACGCGGTGGGGACCCACGGGCGGGTACGCCCAGAAGACGTCCCCGATCCCGGCGTCGACGAGCGCCTCGACCTCCGCTGCCGTCGCCGCCGTCAGCCCGACCGCCCCCGCCTCGAGCTGCATGCGCGCGACCTCGGCGCACTTGCTCGTCTTCCAGTGCGGGCGCAGAGCGACGCCGAAGTCGCGCGCGACCTGCGCCATCTGCGCGATGTTGCGACGCACCGTGGGCACGTCGATCAGCACCGCGGGGGTCGGCAGCTCGTCGATCGGGCGCCCGACGAGGTCGGGCAAGGCGGTCGTGGTCACAGACACTCCAGGGCTGGTGGTCGTGGTCGTGGTCGCGGTCGCGGTCGCGGTCGGACGATCAGTCGACCGGGAACTCCCGGCGCACGTCGAACTGGGAGTACGCGATGTGGCGCGTGAGCGGGTCCGCGGCCTCCGCGTACTCCGTCAGCGGCAGCAGCGACCTGGTCTCGCCGCGGAACCGGACGTAGGGCTCGGCGAGCGCCACGCCGGCCGAGCGTCCGAACTCGCCGTTGCTCGCCTCGATGAGCTTGCGGGCGAACGGGCCGTCGTAGCCCTGGCTGGTGAAGCAGTCCATCGCCGCGATCTTGCGACCGACGACCGAGCTGATGTCGATGAAGAGGTCGTTGCGGACGCCGTAGGTGGACAGGGCGTCGCTCGCCATGACCGGGAGGCCGCCGAGGAACACCTGCTTGACGTTGACCTCCTCCTTGCCGTCGATGTTCTTGAGGAACTGGGACGCCCGGTCGAGCGCGGCGATGAGCGTCATCGTGGCGATGGTGTGGGCGGAGTTCGTCACCGCGGGGTTCTGCGGGTAGTCGGCGATGATGACGTCCGGCCGGTGCTTGGCGATGAGCTCGGCGACCTCGTCGACCATGTCCTCGCGGACGACGCTGATGGCGTCGTCGTGGTCGAGGAACTCGATCGTGCCGATCCCGACGAACTCGGCGGCGCGGCGCAGCTCGCCCTTCTTGTTCTCGATGATCTCCGCCCGGTCGGCCGCGAGGAGCGCCTGGTCGGCGTCCGACTTGCGTGCCTCCTCGGCGTAGACGTTGGGGTGGATGCGGCCGCCGTGCGTGAGGATCACCGCGACGATGTCGTCACCGGCGTCGGCGTGCAGCGCGAGCGTGCCTCCGCAGTTGGTGATGGTGTCGGCGGGATGGGCGTAGACGGTCATGACGCGCATGGGTGTGCTCCTTGGTCGGACTGCTTGGACTGCTTGGACTGCTCGGACCGATCAGGCTGATCGGACTGCTCGGGTGGATCGGCCAGCTCGAACTGCGCCGGCCGATCGGACTACTCGGACGGTGCTAGACGGTGACGGTGTGGCGGGCCCGCTGACGGGCGGGGTCGGGGATCGGCGCGGCGTCGATGAGGCGGCGCGCGTACGCGGTCTGCGGGTCGTTGAGGACCGAGCCCGCCTCGCCCTGCTCGACGATCTGCCCGTGCTGCAGGACGACGACGCTCTCCGAGAGCAGCTCGACGACCGCGAGGTCGTGACTGATGAAGAGGCACGAGAAGCCCAGGCTCTGCTGGAGCTCCTGGAACACGTCGAGCACGGCGGCCTGGACCGAGACGTCGAGCGCGGAGGTCGGTTCGTCCGCGATGAGCAGCTCGGGATCGAGCGCCAGTGCGCGGGCGATGCCGACGCGTTGCCGCTGGCCGCCGGAGAGCTCGTGCGGGAAGCGCGTGCTCCACGCGGCGGGCAGCTGCACCTGCTCGAGCAGCTCGACGACCCGGGCGCGGCGCTCGGCGCGGGACATCTCGCGCCGGTGCGCCACGAGCGGCTCGGCGACGCACTCGCCGATCGTCATCCGTGGGTTGAGGGACGACGCCGGGTCCTGGAAGACCATGCCGTAGTTCGCGCGTGATCTGCGCGCGGCACCGCCTCGCAGGTCCTTGAGGTCGACGTCGCCGACCCGGATGCTGCCGGACGTGATCGGGGCGAGCCCGACGATCGCCTTGCCGATCGTCGACTTGCCCGATCCCGACTCGCCGACGAGCCCGACGACCTTCCCCTCGGGCACCGAGAAGCTGACGCCGTCCACCGCGGTGATGCCATGCTTGCGCCAGCCGCGTCGGTACTGCACGACGAGGTCCCTCACCTCGAGCGCGGTCGGTTCCGCGCTTTCCGGCCCGCCGTGCTCCGCCACCTCGCCCGACGGCTGGGGGACGGCGTCGAGCAGCTTGCGCGTGTACGGGTGCTGCGGGGAGGCGAAGAGTGCCTCGGCCTCGCCCGTCTCCACGACCTTCCCGTCCTTCATCACGACGATGCGGTCGGCCATGTCGGCGATCACTCCCATGTCGTGCGTGATGAGCATGATCGACAGGCCCCGTCGCTCGCGGAGCTCGCGGAGGAGGGTGAGGATCTCCGCCTGGATCGTCACGTCGAGGGCCGTGGTCGGCTCGTCGGCGATGATGAGGTCCGGGTCGTTGATGAGCGCCATCGCGATGACCGCCCGCTGGCGCATGCCGCCGGACCACTGGTGCGGGTACTGCTTCGCCCGGTCGGCGGGGTCGGGCACGCCGACCCGCTCAAGGGTCTCGACCACGCGTGCGCGTGCCTCCGACCGGGAGGCACGCGGGTGGTGGATCCGGTACGCCTCCGCGATCTGCGCGCCGATCGAGATCACGGGGTCGAGGGTCGTCATGTGGTCCTGGAAGACCATGGCGATGCGGCGTCCGCGGATCCTGCGCATCCGGCCCGAGCCGAGCGTGGCGAGGTCGACGCCCTCGAAGTCGATGCCTCCGCCGACGATGCGCGCGCCGGGTGGCAGGATCCTCAGCACGCTGAGGGCGGTCATGCTCTTGCCGGAGCCGGACTCGCCGACGACGCCGACGATCTCCCCCTCGTTGACCTCGAGCGCCACGTCCTCGAGGATGCGCGCCTTGCCGTGCGGGGTGGCGATGTCGAGCGTGAGGTCGCGCACGGCGAGCAGGGGCCCGGATGAGGTCTCGTTCGTCATGTCAGGTGTTCTTCCGCGGGTCGATGGCGTCCCGGACGCCGTCCCCGACCGCCATGGCCGACAGGACGGTGACGGCGATCATGAGACCGGCCGGCACCCACAGCCACGGCATGGACGACAGGACGGTGAGGGACTGCGCCTCGTTGAGCATGTTTCCCCAGCTCGACTCCGGCGGCTGGACGCCGGCGCCGAGGAACGACAGGGAGGACTCGAGCAGGACGGACTCGGCCACGAGCAGGGTCGCCGCCACCACGATCGGGGGCAGCACGCCCGGCACGAGGTGCCGGAAGAGGATGAACCCGGTCCGCGAGCCGAGCGCGCGGGCGGCCTGGACGAACTCCTCCTCGCGCAGGCTGAGGACCACGCCCCGGGCGATGCGGGCCGGCGTCGGCCACGCGAGTCCGGCGATGACGATGATGAGCATCGGCACGCTCGGGCCGATGACGCCGGCGAGGACGATGATCACCAGGACCGGCGGCACCGACAGCATGATGTCGATGACGCGGCTGATGATCCCGTCGACGATCCCGCCGAACCACCCGGCGACGACGCCGGCGAGCGTGCCGATCACCACCGCCATGAGGGCGGCGAGGAAGCCCACCATGAGGGAGATCTGACCGCCCGCGAGCAGGCGGCTGAAGACGTCGCGGCCGGTCGAGTCGGTGCCGAGCCAGTGCTCGCCGGACGGCGCCTGCCGGGTGTTCGTCAGGTCGATCTCGTTGGGCGGGTACGGGCTGATGAACGGGGCCAGCGCGCTTGCCAGCACGATGATCACCAGGGCGACCACGCCGATCACCGCGGCCGGGTTCTTGAGGAACCGACGCAGGGCGAGCTTGTCCGGCGAGGACTCCTGCGGGGTCGGGGCGAGGTCGACGGTCGAGGCGGGGAGCTGGTCGTTGCTCGTCATCGTGCTTTCCTCACCCTCGGGTCGATGATCGTGTAGGACAGGTCGGCGATGAGGTTGCAGATCAGGACGAGCACCGCGATGTACAGCCCGAACCCGATGAGGACCGGGTAGTCGCGCTGCCCGAGGGCGTCGATTGCGAGCTGCCCCATCCCGGGCCACGAGAAGATCTGCTCGAGCACGACCGCGCCGGACAGGGCGACCGGGATCGTCATCGCCAGCACCGTGACGAGCGACATGAGGCTGTTGCGCAGCGCGTGCCGCAGCGCCCGCGCCTGGGTCCCGCCCTTCGCGATGATCGTGCGGACGTAGTCCTTGTTCAGCTCCTCGAGCACGCCGCTGCGGACGTAACGGATGAAGTTGGCCGCGTTGGCCAGCGCGAGCAGGCCGACCGGCATGACCATGTGGCGCAGCAGGTCGCCGATGTCGTCCCGGCCGCTGCTGTACATCCCCGAGGAGGGGAGCCAGCCCAGCTGCACCGCGAAGACGTAGATGGCGAGCATGCCGAGGAAGAAGCTCGGGACGGCGATGGCGACGACGCTCACCGAGCTGATCGTGTAGTCCGCGACGGTGTTGCGTCGCACGGCAGCGATGACGCCCGCCGGGATGGCGACGATCAGGCCGATGGTCATCGCGCTGCCCATGAGCAGGGCGGTCGGGCCGAGCCGGTCGGCGAGCAGCTCGCCGACCGGCCGGCCACCGTTGTACGAGTATCCGAGATCTCCCGTCATCAGCCCGCCGAGCCAGTGCCAGAACTGCACCACGACCGGCTGGTCGAGACCGAACCGCTCGCGGACCGACGCGATGTACGCGTCCCGCTGGGCCCCCGCCAGCTCCGGCGGCACCATCATCTCGATGGGGTCACCGGGCGCGAGCCGGGTGAGGGCGAACAGTCCGACGGCGATGAGCAGGAAGACGGCCACGCTCGAGAGGAGACGTGGGACGAGAGCTCTCAGCATGCAATCAGTCCGTCACGGTCCACTCGGCGGCGTTCCAGAAGCCGTTGGCGAAGTCGCCGTGCGGCTCGAAGCCCTGCAGGCGGTCACTCACCGCCCAGGGGGTGTCGGGGACGTAGAGCCACAGGTAGGGCACCAGCTGGTTGTCGAGGCGGACGGCGTCCTGGTAGATCGTCTCGCGCTCGGCCTCGTCGGCCGTGACGGCACCCTGGTTGAGCAGCTCGTCGAGCTCCTCGTTGCAGAACAGGGACGTGTTGCCGCCGGCCGGGAAGATGGCGTCGCAGCGCAGGGCGTTGGCCGAGACCGTCGGGTCGGGGGTGTACGTGCCGCCGCCCGAGATCATGAGGTCGTACTCGGCGTTCTCGATCATGCTCAGCTGGTTCGCCTCCTCGATCTGGTTGGCCACGACGTTGATGCCGATCGCGCCGAGGTTCTCGATGACGACCTGGACGGCCGCGTCACGGTCGGCGGTGCCCGGGATCCAGCTGATCCGGAGCTCCTGGTCGAAGTCGAAGCCGGCCTCCTCGAGCAGGGCCGTGGCCTCCTCGGGGTTGTAGTCGTAGGTCTCGAGGTCGTCGGGGATCGCCCAGGGCGTCATGATCGTGCTGTTGAGGACCTCGCCGTGGCCCCCGAGGATCCCGTCGATGATGCCCTGGCGGTCGATGGCCATGAGGAGTCCCTGGCGGACCCGCTCGTCGTCGTACCGCTCGAAGTTGACGAGCAGGCGGAGGAACCCGGGCGACGGCGCCGAGCTGACGGTGACGCCGTCGAGCCCCTCGACCGTCTCCAGGTCCTGCGGCGCGATCTGGACGAGGTCGGTCTCGCCCGTGGCGAGCTGGGCGGTCGCGACGTCGCTGGTGAGCATCTGGAGGTAGAGCGTGTCGATGCCGACCTCTGTCCAGTAGTTGGGGTTCGCGTCGAGGACGACGTTCTGGTCGACGTTGAACTCGCGCATCACGTAGGGCCCGGAGCTGACGGGGGGCAGGTCGAAGAACTCGTCCTCCATGATCGAGGCGGGCTCGACGTCGCCCAGGACGTGCTCGGGGAGGATCCCGAAGCCGCTGCCGAACAGGGCGAGGAAGCCGGGGGTGGGCTCGGTGAGGTTGATCGTCACGGTCTGGTCGTCGTCCGCCACGATGCCCTCGAGCGTGTCGGCCGCGCCCTCCTGGACCTCGTCGAAGCCCACGACGCCCTGGAAGGGCGCGGTGTTGGGGCTGGCGACGTCGGGGTTGGCGAACAGGTTGTACGTGAAGACGACGTCGTCCGCGGTGATCTGCTCTCCGTCGCTCCACTCGAGCCCGTCGCGCAGGTGGAAGGTGTAGGACGTGGCGTCGTCGTTCACGTCCCACGACTCCGCGATCCGGGGGACCGGCTCGAAGTCGGGTCCCACGTTGAACAGGGCGTCGTACACCAGCGTCATCGTCAGCTGCTCGGCACCCTGCCCGGGCGCCAGCGGGTTGAACTGGACGGGGGACTGGTACAGGTAGAGGTTGGCGGACGTCGGGTCGCCCCCGTCCGATCCGGCCTCGCCGCCGCCGTTGCCGTCGTCGCCACCTCCTCCGCAGGCGGTCAGCAGGGCTGTGGAGAGGCCGACTGCGACGGCTGTCCTGGCGATTCGTGATCGCATGATTGCTCCTCGTGGTGGGGGGTCGATCGGGCTGATCTGCGTCGATCAGGTCCTGCGGGTCGGGGCGGCGACTAAGCCGCCACGACGGGGGTGGTGAGGGACCCGAGTCCCTCGACCGCGGCGACCATGGTGTCGCCGGGCTTGAGGAAGACGCCGGTGGTGGCACCGACGCCGGACGGTGTGCCGGTGAGGATGATGTCCCCCGGGTTGAGGGTCATCAGCCGCGAGCTGAACGACACCAGCTCGGCGACGGTGTGGACCATGTCGGACGAGCTGCCTCGCTGCATGACCTGGCCGTTGAGCTCGAGCGTGAGCCCGAGGTCCTGGGGGTCGGGCACCTCGTCGCTGGTGACGAGGTAGGGGCCCAGGGGCGCCGAGCCGTCGAGCCACTTGCCCTCGAGCCAGTCGAAGAAGCCGGTCATGGCCTCGCCGTCGCGGGGCACGCCCAGGTCGAGGCTGCGCGCCGAGATGTCGTTGCTCGTGGCGTAGCCGAACACGTGGTCCAGCGCCTTCTCCACGGGCACGCCCCGTGCGCGTCGGCCGATCACCGCGGCGATCTCGACCTCCCAGTCGAGCTGGGTGGTGATCGGGTTGAGCACCACGGGTGCGTCCGGGCCCGTGATCGACGTGTCGGGCTTGAGGAAGAGGCGCGGCGTCGCGGTGCCCTGGTCCCGGGCGTCCTTGCCGGCCTCCTTGACGTGCTCCTGGTAGTTCGCGGCGACCGCGAGCACCTTGCCCGGCGCCAGCAGGGGGGCGAGGATGCGCGCTCCCTCGAGCGGACGGCGTTCCGTCGACCCGGTGCCGCCCTCGCCCCGGACCACGGCCGTCAGGTCGCCGTCGCCGGTGACGACGATCTCGCCGCCCTCGACGTAGCCGTGCCGGACGGTGCCGCCCTCGTCGAACGTCAACCACTTCATGTGCTGTTCTCCCTCACCAGTTGGTCGTTACCGTGCGGCCCGACCGCGCGGAGTCGGCGATCGCGGACAGGGCGTCGGCCGTGTCCTGCGGCGGGACCTCCGCGCCGGGGACGCCGAAGGGCACGTGGGTCGTCCCGGTCGCGGTGCGGACGTCCAGCAGCGGGCGCAGCAGGTCCACGACCACGGAGCCGTGCGTGCCGACGAGCCGGATCGCCGCGTAGAGGTGCTCGCCGCCGTCGCCGTCGACGAGCGAGAGGTGCGCGCTCACGGCGATCCCGTGGCTCGCCCGCCCGAGGAACGTCGTCGCGCCCCCGTCCGCGGCGGAGTGCGCCTGGAAGTCGACCGACGTCGGGCCGGTCGCGGCGCGCAGGACGCCGATCGCGTCCGGGCCGAGCACGCTCAGCGCGTCCCCCTCGCCGACCGCGACGACGTCGAGCGCCGCTGCCCGCAGGAGCCCGAGCTCGCCGGAGTGCATCGCCGCGAGCGCGCGGACGAGTCCGGGCCGGGTGGTGAGCGTGCCGGTCATGCCGTTGCTCCGATCGTCATCGTGCGGCCCTCGCGGAGCGAGGCCTCGGACGCGGCGGCGACGTCGACGGCGTGGATCGCCGCCGACACGGGTGGGACGACCTCGACCTCGCCGCGCGCCGCGGCGGCGAACGCCTCGAGCTCGCGGACGAAGGTGCGGCCGCCGGAGCCGTCGACGCCCCACGCCGTGAGGCCGGTGTCGGTCCAGGCGAGGACGCCCTCGGCGTCCCACGAGCGTGAGAGGACGCCCTCGGTGCCCACGACGGTGAGCTCCAGGTAGCCGGCGCTGCGGGGGAGCTCGCCGCGGCTGATCTCGCACACCCCCGAGGCACCGCTCGCGAAGCCGAGGCCCATGACCAGGTAGTCGTGGATCTGGAGCGCCTCGCTCGTGGCGTGCTGCCCGACCGAGAAGACGCTCGTCGCCGGCTCGCCGATCCACCAGCTCGCGAGGTCGATGAGGTGGACGCCGTTGTGCAGCGAGTGACCGCCGGAGAGCTCGGGGTCGAGCACCCAGGCCTGCCAGCCGGGCCAGATCCAGCCGCCGTTCATGACGACGCGGACGAACCGCGGCGTGCCGATGTCGCCGGAGTCGATGACCTCGCGGATCGCCAGGCTCTGGTCGGTGAACCGGTGGCTGTGGCCCACGGCGAGCGCGAGGGCGCGTGCGTCGGCCTCGGCCGCGACGCGTCGCGCACCCTCGGGCGTCAGGGCCAGGGGCTTCTCCATCAGCAGGTGCCGACCCGCCGTGAGGACCTGGAGGCCGAGCGCCTCGTGCGTCATGTTCGGGGTGCAGACGATGACGGCCTCGACGGCGTCGTCCGCGAGGAGCTCGTCGACCGACCCGTAGCCGGCGCACCGTTCCGTGTGTGCCACCTCGGCGGCGCGGCCGGCGTCCACGTCGCACACCGCGACGAGCCGTGCGCTCGTCATCGCGCGCAGCGCGGCCATGTGGGACAGCGCGATCCCGCCGACGCCCACGATGCCGACGCCGAGCGGCGTCCTGTCCTTCATCACTGCTGGCCCTTCCTGATGAGTGCTCCCGGACGCGCACCGGTGCGTCGTCCGGATCCGACGACGGCGGTGCCGCCCACGTACACGTGGTCGAGCCCGACGGAGGGTCGCGCCGGCTGCCCGAACGTCGCCGGGGAGTCGAACGTGCGGTCGTCGAGCACGACCAGGTCGGCGCGGCGCCCCTCGGCGATGCCGCTGGGGATGCCGACGCGGGCCGCCGGTGCGGTGGTGAGGCGTCGGACGGTCTCGCCGACGGGCGTGCCGCGTCGCCGCATCCGCCGGTAGCCGGCGGAGAAGGCGCCCCAGGAGCGGGGGTGCGCGACGGACGACAGGTGCGTGCGGTCCAGCGCCGTGCCGTCGGAGGCGACCGAGATCCAGGGGGTGTCGAGCGCCAGGTCGACGTCGCTCCACCGTCCGCTCTCCACGGCGACGTCGACGAGCCCGTCGTTGGCCACCAGCAGGTCGGCGAGCCATACCCAGGGGTCGCCGTCGATCTCGGTCAGATCCTTGCCCACGGCCTCGGGCGTCGCCGTCGCCTTCATGACGAGGATCTGGTGGAGGGCGTAGCCGGCGGCCGCGAGGAGGTCGGCGATCGCGCCCGGAGAGGTGAGGCAGGCGTCGACGACCGCGTCCGGTCCGGCCGCGCGCAGCTCCGGAGGCAGCAGCTGGATGAGCGTGGTGTGTCCGTGGACGTACGGGTACGCGTCGGCCGCGATGTCCGCCGTCCCCTGCAGCGTCTCGACGTGGTCGAGCACCTCCGGGAATCCGTCCTCCCCGCCGATGCCCCGCAAGTGCGAGATCTGCAGCCGCGGTCCGCCGTCGCGCACGGCGCCGGCCACCTCGTCGATCGACCCGCGCAGGGCGCTCGTGCGGTAGTCGCGCAGGTGCGCCGACAGCAGTCCGTCATGGGCGGCGACGATGCGCGCCACCGAGGCGAGCTCGTCGGCGCGCGCCGACTCGCCGGGGGCGTACATGAGCCCGAGGCTGACCCCCACGACGCCGGCCGCGAAGGCGCCGGCGACCTCGCGCTCGAGCGCGGCCAGCCCCGCGCCGTCGAGGGCGTCCGTGCTGGTGCCGGCCACGGCGAACCGCGCGGACCCGTGGCCGACCTGGGCGGCCACGTTGGTCGCCGTGGGGCAGTCGTCGAGGGCCTGCAGCCAGCCGGCCACGTCGCTCCAGGTCCACTCCAGGTCGGGCACGACGTCGATCGGTCCGATGACCCGCCGAAGGCCGGTGGCGTCGACGCCCACCGGGGCAGGTGTCATGCCGCAGTTCCCGACCACCTCGGTCGTCACGCCCTGAAGGATCCGGCTCTCGTTGTCCGGGTAGGCGAGCAGGCTGAGGTCGGAGTGGCAGTGGATGTCCACGAAGCCGGGGGAGACCACCCGCCCCGCGCAGTCGACGATCTCCGCGTCGTACCCGCCGCCGGGCCGCGCGCCCGCCGGGACGACGGCGGCGATGCCCTCCTCGGCGATCAGCACGTCGCCGAGGAAGGGCTCGCCGCCGAGCCCGTCGGCCACGAGGCCTCCGAGCAGCACGGTCGTGGAGCGGGGGGACACGTCAGACCGCAGCCTTCGGGGTCGTGAACAGGCCCTCGCGCGACATGGCGACGAGGACCTCCTCGGCCTGCGCGAGGGTGCGGTCGACGTCCGCCTCGGTGTGCGCGAGCGAAATGTGGTTCCGCTTGAGCGCCATCGGGTACATGAACGAGCCCTTGTCGATCATGCGGCGCTGGAACGTCGCATAGGCCTCGTCGTCGTTGCGCAGCAGGTCGCGGTACCCACGGACCTCGCCGTCGAGGAAGTAGGGGATGAACACGGACCCGAGCCCGGTGATGCGCGCGGCGATGCCCTGCTCGTCCGCGATCGACTGGAGCCCGGCGCGCATGCGGTCGCCGAGGCGGCCCACGTGGCCGTAGAAGTCGACCTCGGGGTCCTTGAGCACCTCGATCGTGGCGATGGCGGCGGCCATCGATGCGGCGTTGCCGTTGAACGTGCCCGCCAGCATGACGGTGCCGCCCGACGGCGTGAAGTGCGACATGACCTCGCGGCTGCCGGCGAGGCCCGCGACCGGGAACCCGTTGCCCATGGCCTTGCCGAAGGTGGTGAGGTCCGGCGTGACGCCGCACAGCTCCTGGTAGCCGCCGAGCGCGTGGCGGAAGCCGGAGATCACCTCGTCGAAGATGAGGACGCTCCCGTGCGTCCGGGTGAGAGTGCGCAGGCCCTCGAGGAAGGACTGCTCGGGCAGGAGCGCGCCGACATTGTGCGGGACGGGCTCGAGGATGACGGCCGCGATCTGCTCGGGGTGCTGGGCGAACAGCTCCTCGACCGAGGCGAGGTCGTTGAACTCGGCGACGAGCGTGTGGTCAATGGCGTCGTCGAGGATCCCGGACGAGTTCGGGTCGCGCTTCCACGCGAGCTCGGGCGCGGAAATGACGTTGCGGGCGAGCGCGTCGTAGGACCCGTGGAAGTTGCCCTGGAACTTGAGGATGTACGGGCGCCCCGTCGCGCCGCGCGCGAGGCGGACCGCCTGGAACGTCGCCTCCGAGCCGCTCATGGTGGAGATGGTCATCTCGGCGCTCGGGATGGCGTCGACGACCAGCCGTGCCAGCTCCACCTCGAGCTCGGTCGTGCCGACGCCCACGAGGTCGATGTCGGCGATGGCGCGCGTGACGGCGGCATTGACCCGCTCGTCGCTGTGCCCGAGGAGGATCGCGCCGAACGCGGCGTGGTAGTCGGTGTAGACGCCGCCGTCCATGTCGGTGATCGTGGCGCCGTGCGCGGATCGCCAGGCCCAGGGGGCGCCGATGCTGCGGGTGGCGGAGTTGACCCCGCCCGGGATGAGGCGCTCTGCCGCCTCGGCGAGGCCGCGGGAGACGGATGTCACGTGGTGCTCCTTGGTGTCGACGACCGGGCGTCGACCTGGTCGGTGCTGGTTCGGGGGTCGGCGAGCCCGAGCATCTGCAGGGCGTCGCAGTGGATGATCCGTTCGACCGTGTCGTCATCGACGAACGGCAGGTTCCCGGCGCGGAACGTGGCGATCGAGCGCAGGTTCGCGAGGGCTTCGACGGGCGTCCAGAGCGGGTAGTCGGAGCCGAACACGAGCTTGTCGACCGTGCCCCACTCCTGGGCCCCGACGAGCGCGAAGAAGGCGTCCATCGGGCGCGAGGGGACCCCCGAGACGTCGGCGAACACCCGCCGGTTCTTGCGCAGCACCACGTTCGTGTCGCGCTGCCACGGGTGACCCATGTGCGCCATCACCTGGGTGAGGTCCGGGTGCCGGCGGGCGACCTCGTCGATCACCATCGGCTGGCTCACCGCGAGACGGCCGACCGGGCTCGGTGTGGCGCCCATGTGCCACAGCGCGACCATGCCGTGGGACCTCAGCGTGGTGTAGAACTCGTCGAACTCCGGGGCGAGCGGGTCGAACAGCGAGAGCACCGGGTAGAGCTTCACGCCCTGGAACCCGAGGCCGATCGCCTCGTCGAGCTGGTCGCGCCAGTCGGTGTCGAGCGGGTCGATCGAGCAGAACGGGATCGCCGGTGTCCGCATCCGCGAGACGAAGTCGGCGACGAAGGCGTTCGGCGTGCGCACGCCGGCCTGCGACGCCGCGAGCCCGAAGACGACCGCGACGTCGACCCCCGCGTCCTGCATCACCTGGTCGTACGACTCGGGCGTGACCACCGGGTACGGCTCGCCGCCGTAGGCGCCCTGCCAGTGGTCCTCGTGCTCGCGGCCCCAGTGCTCCGGCTGGTGGCAGTGGCTGTGGACGTCGACGATCATGCGACGGTCATCCTGGTGCGCAGCGGATCGAGCGCCGCGTCGAACCCCGGCCGGGCGACGAGCTCGGTCGCCGCCGCCCTCAGGACGGGCAGGAGCTGCTCGCGGGCGGGATCCTCGAGCTCGGCGCTCGGGGCGGAGACGGACAGGGCGAGCGTGGGAGCGCCGTGCGTCGGCAGCAGGACGGCCATGCAGGTGACGCCGCGGTTGCGTTCCTCGTCGTCGACGCTGTAGCCGGCCTGCCGGATCCGCTCGAGCTCGGCGACCATGCCGGCCCGCGTCGTGATGGTGCTCGCGGTCCAGCTCGAGTAGGGCTCCGACTCCGGCAGGTGCGCGTCGATGTCGTCCTCGGGGAGCACGGACATGAGCAGCTTGCCGAGCCCGGTGCAGTAGGCGTAATCGAGTGTGCCGCCCGTCGCGAACCGGAGCGCACGTTGCGGCTCGGCCACGTGCAGGTGGAGGACCGAGGGCCCTTCGAGCACGCCGAGGTTCGCCGTGAAGCCCACCTCGTCGGCGAGCCGGGTGAGGACGGGAGCCGCGACGTCGGACATGCTCGGCGGCCGGTAGCCCTCGGCGATCTCGTGGACGGCGTGCCCGATCGAGTAGGCGGGGTGCTCGCCGGACCTGCGCACGAACCCCTCCTCCTCCATGACGAGCAGGAGGCGCACGGCGGTCGACTTCGGCAGCTCGAGCTCCGAGGCGATCGCGGCGAGCGTCAGCGGGGTGCTCGCCTTGCCGAGGAGTCGCAGAATCGCAAGGGCTCGGTAGAGCCCCTGCGAGTGATACGACTTGGCACGCTGTTCCATGTCGGGGAACGTAGCAGTCGACCGCTGACATGGAAAGTCATTCCATGTCACGAAGCGATCACGCGACATGGCACGCTGCCAGGCCCCAGGCGCGGCGCTACGCCGGATCGGCGGGAGGTTCGGAGGGTCGATTGGCCGGCGAACGTCACGATCAGATCACGCAACATGGGACTCTCGACATGGAACGGCGGTCCATGCTGATAGTTGCACCTCAAAGGTCGGCAAAGGAGCCACTCGTGATCACCCATCCTCTGGACAGTGACAACCATTCGAGCCGGCACCGGCCCGGGCGCCGGCGCCGGACGCCGGGCATCGCCACCGCCGCGCTCCTCGGCCTGGCCCTGACGGTGCTGCCGGGCGGTGTGGTGCCGGGCTCGCCCGCCGCGGCAGCGCCGGCCGACGGCGCCGTGCGCACGTTCGATGACGAGCCGTTGGGGGAGCCGCCCGCGGACTGCCGGATCATCGGCGACGTCACCGTCGCCGAGGCCGAGTTCGGTGGGGCGGCCGAGGGCAACCGCGCCATGCGCGTCGTCGACCAGAGCAGCGCCGTCTACACCCGCGCATGGTGCGACTATCCGCAGACGGCCGAGCGGTCGGTGTCCTACCGCTTCTCGCCCGCCGAGTTCAACGCCGGCCCGTACGTGGCGATCCAGGGCGCGCCCGGAACCAGTGCCAACGGCGTCTGGCGGTTCACCTTCAACCGTGACGGGGACGACATCCGGATCGCGGCCTACGACGGGTCGAGCTTCGCCGACGTCGCCCGGGTCGCGGGTGGTGCGGCGCTGAACGAGTGGGTGGACGTCACCATCAACGCCACCACCGACCGCGCGGAGATCATCGTCAACGGGGTCCGGTTCGAGACCGACCGGCGCAACGCGGAGTCGCCCACGATGGGGGAGATCTTCTTCGGCTCGGCGGGTCAGAGCGCGGTCGGCGTCGACTACTACATCGACGACCTCGCCGTCTCGGGCGAGCTGCCCGACGACGCGTTCGCCGGCCTCACCATCGAGCCCCTGCTCGACGACTTCATCGACGCCGGCGAGATCGTGGACCAGCCCGTCGCGCGCTTCCAGCTCCCCGAGGGGGCGGACGTCGCGGACTATACGGCGGAGGTGGAGTGGCAGGGACAGGCCATCGCGGCCGAGCTCACCGGCCCCGACGCCGACGGCTGGGTGACGGCATCGGTCTCGCACACCTTCGAGGACGAGGAGCGCGGGATCCTGCGCACGACCGTCACCGGCCCCGACGGGACCGAGTCGGTGGCCGCGCAGTCCGTCGGCGCGAGCTCCAGGATTCAGCCGGACGTCATCATCGCGGAGGGCGACGGCGACGAGCGGCCCTTCTTCCCGGAGGTCGCACGCCTCGACGACGGCCGCCTGGTCACCGTCTACTACTGGTCGAACGGGCACTCGCCGGGCGACGGCGGTGATCCCGGTCAGATCCGGTGGACCGAGAGCACCGACGGGGGGCTGACCTGGTCGGATCCTCGGGTCATCATCGACTCGGCCCACGACGACCGCGACCCGCAGATCACGCAGCTGCGCGACGGGACCATCGTGCTCACCTGGTTCCAGACGGACTGGACCGACTACCCGGCCGAGGGCGCCACGATCGACACCTACGTGGCGCGCTCCGAGGACGGGGGCCAGACGTGGTCCGATCCGGCCCTCGTGGAGTCGTCGATGAGCTGCGGCTGCGGGCCCCGCAGCGGCCACTACCTCCTCGGCTGGGCCGCCGAGTCCGGCAACGTCGTCGAGCTGGACAACGGCGACCTCCTCGTCCCCCTGTACGGGACGCGCCCCGACGCCGCGCTGGGCCGCGCCAGCGTCGTGCGCAGCACGGACGGCGGGCGGACCTGGCCCGTGGAGAACGAGGTGATGATCCCCGCGGAGCCGGGCGTCGGCCTCTCCGAGACGGAGGTGGCGGTCCTGTCCGACGGGCACCTCACCGCAGTCATCCGGCCCGGCCTCGTCAGCGAGTCGTTCGACCACGGTCGCACGTGGTCCGTCGCGAGCCCGGTCCCGTGGAGCATGCAGGCTCCCGACATCCTCACGCTGCCCGGCGGCCGGATGCTGCTCACGTACGGCGGCAACGACTACGGGTCCAGCGAACCCGTCGTCGGCCGGCTCGCGCACCCGGGGCAGGCCTGGACCGACACGACTCCCGTGCTCCTGTACATGTCGCGGCAGAACGTCGACCAGGGCGATCCGAGCTCCGCCGTCGTCTCCGGCGACGAGTACCTCACGGTGAGCTACGACACGAACATCAACGCCGTCGTCGGCACCTTCAGCTCCCTGGGTGACTATCCCGCGGACCCGAACGAGCCCGAGCCGGTGGACGGCACGGTGACCGCGTCCGTCCAGGACGTGGACGGTGCTGCCGTTGCGGGTGGCGCGATCACGGTCGCAGGATCCGAGGACGGGGACGAGGTCACGGTGGCCGACGGCGACGAGGCGGACCTGGCCGAGGACGGCGGAGTCGTCACGGTGGCTGTCGAGGGCGCCGGGGACTACGAGGTCACGCTGACCGGTGTGCCGGAGGGCTACGAGCACGAGGCGGTGGCCCTGACCGCGACCGTCTCCGAGGAGACGCCGGACGTCACGCTCGAGCCGTTCGTCGTCACGCTGATCGACGACGAGGAGCCGGGTGAGCCTGGTGAGCCGGTGCCGCCGTCGCCGGGTCGTGGGTTCTACCTCAACGACGGGTGGGGGATCTGGGCGGATCACGAGTTCAGCTTCGGTCGCCCCGGGGACGAGGTCCTGGTCGGTGACTGGGACGGCGACGGGTCCGACACCCTGGCGGTGCGCCGCGGGAACGCCTATTTCCTGTCCAACACCCTGTACGGGGGCAATGCGGACGTGGAGCTGACCTTCGGCCGGGCATCGGACACGGTGCTGGTGGGTGACTGGGACGGCGACGGCGCGGACTCGTTCGCGGTGCGTCGCGGGAACAGCTACTTCCTCACCAACAGCCTCTCTGGTGGGAATGCGGAGGCCGAGCTGGACTACGGCCGCGCGAACGACGAGGTGCTGGTGGGTGACTACGACGGCGACGG
The DNA here is from genome assembly GCF_055326445.1 of Georgenia sp. Z2081. NCBI lineage: Bacteria > Bacillati > Actinomycetota > Actinomycetes > Allobogoriellales > Allobogoriellaceae > Georgenia > Georgenia sp. Z2081. The sequence continues at coordinate 99,364 of NZ_JBUZNK010000008.1, read as the reverse complement.
CATCGACACGTTCACCGTCCGTCGTGGGAACACCTACTACGTGTCCAACTCGCTGACCTCTGGTTGGGCGGACGCGCAGTTCGACTATGGGCGGTCTGGTGACACGGTGCTCGTGGGTGACTGGGACGGTGACGGGGCGGACACGTTCGCCTCGCGTCGCGGGAACCAGTACCTCGTGTCCAACAGCCTGACTGGTGGTTGGGCGGACATCGAGCAGTTCTACGGCCGCGCCTCGGACGAGGTGTTCGTCGGCGACTGGAACGGCGACGGCTCCGACACCCTCGGAGTCCGCCGCTGAGCAGGGTCCCCTCCGACCGACGACGCCCCCACCGCCTCCGGGCGGGCCCACCCCCGTGCATGAACGAACGTGCCGCCACTCCGTGCCGGCCGCATCACCGAGGAGGAAGTGGAAGAGATGAAACTCCGCCAACCGCGTCCCCGACGCGCCGCGCTCGCGGCCGCCGTGGCCGCCTGTGCCCTGACGCTGGTGTCGGGCGCGGCCCTACCGAGCTCGCCCGCCGCGGCAGCTCCGGCCGACGGCACCGTGCGCACCTTCGACGACGAACCGCTCGGCGAGCCACCCGCGGACTGCCGCATCATCGGCGACGTCACCGTCGCCGAGGCGGCCTTTGGAACCGGGCGATGCGCGTGGTCGACCAGGACAACTCTGTCTACACGCGCGCCTGGTGCAACTACCCCCAGACCGAGGAACGCTCGGTCTCCTACCGCTTCTCGCCCGCCGAGTTCAACGCCGGCCCGTACGTGGCCATCCAGGGTGCCGAGGGCACCAGCGCGAACGGCGTCTGGCGGTTCACGTTCAACCGCGACGGCGACGACATCCGCGTCGCCGCCTACGACGGGTCGAGCTTCGCCGACGTCGCCACGATCCCGGGAGGTGCCACCCTCAACGAGTGGGTCGACGTCACCATCAACGCGACCACCGAGCGCGCCGAGCTCGTCCTCAACGGCGTCCGGTTCGAGACCGACCGGCGCAACGCGGAGTCGCCCACGATGGGGGAGATCTTCTTCGGGTCCGCTGGACAGAGTCCCGTCGGCGTCGACTATTACATCGACGACCTCGCCGTCTCCGGCGAGCTGCCCGAGGACGCCTTCGCCGGCCTCACCATCGAGTCCACCTTCGACGACACCGGCCTCGCCGTCGGCACGGAGGTCACCGACGAGCCCGTCGCCCGGTTCGTGCTCCCCGAGGGCGCGGACGTCGCGGACTACACGGCGGTCGCCGAGTGGCAGGGCGAGACCATCCCGGCCGTGCTCAGCGGGCCCGACGAGGACGGGTGGGTGACGGTGTCGATCTCGCACACCTTCGCCCAGGCCGGCGTCAACACGCTGCGCACGGTCGTCACCGACACCGCCGGCAACGAGTCCGACAGCACCCAGGAGGTCACGGTCGCCGGCGAGTTCGACACGCTCACCTTCGAGAACGACGACGTCGGGTCCGTGCCGGCCGAGTGCTCCACGCTCGACGGCTACGACCCGGCGCTCGTCAGCGACGAGGCCGCGTCCGAGGGCGAGCGCTCGCTCCGTGTGCAGGACACGAGCTCCGAGGCGGCGGTGGGCATCTCGTGCCCGGTCGCCCCCCAACAGGGCGCCTACCTCTCCTTCGACGTCAACCCCACGGCACTCGAGGGATTCACGTTCGACATCGTCGGCGACTCGCTGCTCCCGACCGGCCACCCGGCCAACTCGCTCTTCCGCCTACGAGTGATCGACGACGGCAGCATCGAGTGGTACGAGCAGTGGACCCGGACCTGGCGCGAGCTGGCTCCGGCCGGCAGCGTCCCGCTCGGCGAGTGGTCGCAGATCGAGGTCGCGGTGCCGAGTGACAACGCCGCCGCGCGGGTGAGCGTCGGAGGCGAGTACGTCGGCTCCGCGGGGTCGACCATCGGCAACAACTCGGGTGTGACCAACGAGGTCACGGCCATCACCGGGCTCGCCTTCACCACGGGCTCGACCGGCGTCGGGGCTGCGGTCGACGATCTCTTCATCGACGACGTCACGTTCGGCACGGCCGAGGAGACCCCGGCCGAGGCGGTCGGCACCGCGCCGTTCACCATCGGCGACACCGTGACGATCGACGACGACGGCGAGGATCTCGGCTTCCCCCTCGGCGGGATCCTCGTCCCGACCGACGACGGCGGACGTCGCATCATCTTCCCGTACTCGGCCAGCCCGGACCGCATCGACGCCTCCGGCTTCCTCTTCGGGATGTCGGACGACGACGGCGCGAGCTGGACCCCCGCCGTGGACCTCAACCCCATGCCGGACGCCTCGGGCATCACCGTGTCGAGGCTCCGCAACGGCGACATCATCGCGGTCGACTTCAACACGTTCATGGTGGAGGGCAGCGACAACCGCCAGGCCACCGTGGAGACCGCGGTCTCCTCCGACGGCGGCACGACCTGGGAGTACCGCGACGGTGTGCTCGACACGCCCGAGCCGATGCGGCCGATCGGCGCCACCTCACCGCGGCCGGGGACGACGCTGGGCGGCTTCGTGCTGCTCCACACCCTGCTCGAGGACCCCGACGGGACGCTGTACATCTCGGCCTACGGGTACTACGAGGGCGACGAGAACTACCGCCAGCTCCTGCTCGTCTCCGAGGACGGCGGCATCAACTGGGACGTCGCGGGCACGGCCGCCGAGCCGGACCCGGAGCTCGCCGACGTCACCGCCTACGACGGACCGAGCGAGGGCGCGGTCGAGCGGCTCGCCGACGGTTCGCTGTACATGGTCATGCGCACCGGCTGGCACCTGCCGATGCTCCACTCGCGCTCGACGGACGACGGCGCGACCTGGAGCGAGCCGGAGCCGATCGACGTCGGCCCGGCCGGGCAGGACCTCGAGAGCGTCCAGCCCACGATGGAGATGCTCCCCTCAGGCCAGCTGCTCCTCATGGTGGGGCGGCCCGGGCTCGTGCTCACGATGTCCGAGAGCGGGCGCGGGGACGACTGGAGCGTCCCGGTCGGCGTCGACTACAACAACTCCGAGAACGGCGCCTTCACGGTGCTCGACTCGATGAACGTCGTCGTCGCCGGTGACCGCGGGCGTGTGGCGCCGTGGGAGGTCTGGTCGAGGAACGTCTCGATCGCTCCGCCGTGCGAGCAGACGATCACCGGCGCCCACGACGGATCGGTCACCGCCGGCGCGGGCGGGCTCTGCCTCGACGACGCGAACGTCTCGGGCGACATCACCGTCTCCGACGGGGGCCGGCTCATCGTGCAGGACTCCGAGGTCACCGGTTCGATCACCAGCGACGGCGCCTCCGTCGTCGCGATCTGCGGATCGATCGTCAACGGGCCGGTGAGCATCGCCGGCACCACGGGATCCGTCTCGGTGGGCGACACGACCGCCGGGTGTGAGCAGTCGACGATCGGGGGCACGCTCAGCGTCACCGGCACGGCGGGCCCTGTCGTCATCGACCGCTCGGAGGTCGCCGACGACGTGACGATCGCGGACAACAGCGCCCGGATGGCGACCATCCTCGCCGGTCTCACCGTCGACGGCTCGCTGGCATGCACGGGCAACGCGGTCGTGCCGACGGACTCGGGCGTGCCGATCGCAGGGGACGGTCCTCGCTACGGCCAGTGCGGCGACGACGAGGAGCCCGGGCCGGTGGCGGGCTCGATCACGGCGTCCGTGGAGGACGCGGACGGCGAGCCGGTCGCGGGTGGCGCGATCACGGTCGCGGGTCCCGAGGACGAGGTCACGGTGGCCGACGGCGACGAGGCGGACCTGGCCGAGGACGGCGGAGTCGTCACGGTGGCTGTCGAGGGCGCCGGGGACTACGAGGTCACGCTGACCGGTGTGCCGGAGGGCTACGAGCACGAGGCGGTGGCCCTGACCGCGACCGTCTCAGAGGAGACGCCGGACGTCACGCTCGAGCCGTTCGTCGTCACGCTGATCGACGACGAGGAGCCGGGTGAGCCTGGTGAGCCGGTGCCGCCGTCGCCGGGTCGTGGATTCTACCTGAACGACGGGTGGGGGATCTGGGCGGATCACGAGTTCTCCTTCGGTCGCCCGGGCGACGAGGTCCTGGTCGGTGACTGGGACGGCGACGGCAGCGACACGCTCGCAGTCCGCCGTGGGAATGCCTTCTTCCTGTCGAACAACCTGTACGGGGGTGCGGCGGAGGTCGAGCTGACGTTCGGCCGTGCATCCGACACGGTGCTGGTCGGTGACTGGGACGGCGACGGCGCGGACTCCTTCGCCGTGCGTCGCGGGAACAGCTACTTCCTGACCAACTCCCTCGAGGGTGGGAACGCGGAGGCCGAGCTGGACTACGGCCGCGCGGACGACCAGGTGCTGGTGGGTGACTACGACGCCGATGGCGCGGACTCGTTCGCGGTGCGCCGTGGCAACACCTACTACGTGTCCAACAGCCTGAGCTCGGGTTGGGCGGACGCCCAGTTCGACTACGGGCGGGCCGGTGACCAGGTGCTCGTGGGGGACTGGGACGGTGATGGGGCGGATACGTTCGCCTCGCGTCGCGGGAACCTGTACCTGGTGTCGAACTCCCTGACCGGTGGGTGGGCCGACATCGAGGTCCGCTACGGCCGGGCCGGCGACGAGGTCTTCGTCGGTGACTGGAACGGCGACGGCTCCGACACCCTGGGAGTCCGCCGCTGACCAGCAGGCTGATGCTGATAGTTCGCGAGTGAGCGGACTTCCGCTCCACCGGTGAGCGCCGCCCGGATCTCGGTCCGGGCGGCGCTCATCTGTCGGGCGGGCCCCGCACCCTGATGGGGTGCGGGGCCCGCCCGTCGTCGTCGTCAAGCTCGGCGCCGGCTCGGACTGGTCGGTGAGTCAATGGGGTAACCATCGAGGCAGCGCCCCCGGGGGACTGCCTCGATGGTTACCCGATTGACTGGGCAACGGCAACGGCAACGGCAACGGCAACGGCGACGGCGACGGCGCGACGGCGCGACACCGCGACCCGCTCCGCAACGGGCAGAACCCCGCTCACTCGCCACACGGACCGCAACGGGCAGAAGTCCGCTCACTCGCCACACGGACCGGAGCGAGCAGAAGTCCGCTCACTCGTCCGGGCCGACGGAGCCGAGCAGCGTCGTCGTGACGTCGAGGAGCCGGGCGCGCAGGGGAGCGGCCCGCTCGGCCATGTCTCGTTGGCGGCGGGCGTACTCGGCCCGCCCGGACGGTTCCTCGATGCGCACCGCCTCCAGGCCGTAGGAGGAGACGTCGTACGGGGCCGCGGCCATGTCGAGACGGCGCACGTCCAGCGCGAGGTCCGCGCAGTCCAGCAGGAGCTCCCCGGGCACCGCCGGCCCGAGCGTGAGGCCCCATCTGAGCAGGTCCATCGTCACGTGCAGGCAGCCGGGCTGGTCGAGCTCCAGCTGCCGCTCGCGGGTCGGGCTGATCGTGTTGAGCGGTTCGGCGTCGGGGGTGAAGAACCGGTACGCGTCGAAGTGGCTGCAGCAGATCGTCGCCGACTCGACGGCGGCGTCCGTGCCGGCCTGCCCGAGCCGGAGCGGCAGCGGGTGGCGGTGCTTCTCCTGCCGGTAGACCATCGCCCACTCGTGCCAGCCGAAGCAGCCGAGCGTGGGCGGGCGTCCGGCCGTGCGCTCGAGCAGGGCGTGGACCCAGCGCACGCCGTCGCCGCGGTCGGCGAGGAAGGACCCGGTGTCCAGCACCACGCCACCCCGCTGCGTCGCCCGGTGCCAGCGCCAGGCCGCCCGCTCGCTGAGGTCGGGAGCGTGCTGCGCGGCGTCGTCGGGGAGGAGCTCGACGCCCACGCCCGGGTGCCACCGGCGCGCCTTTCCCGGCTTGAACGGGTAGTACTCGTAGAGGAAGTCCTCCACCGCGTGCTTCTCGTGGCGGGAGCGCCGCGCGCGGTGCCCGGCGGTGAAGGCGTCCGCGCGGGCGGCGTGGTCTGCCGCGCGCGCCCGCCAGGTCGTCGCCGTCAGCTGCACGGCACCCAGCGTAGGCATGGGAACCCGGGTCCTCGACGACGGCGAACCGCACGCTCGACGACCGAGCCGCGGCGGGGCTCATAGGATCGCCTCATGCGCATCGCCCGCTTCGTCACCGACGGCAACCCCCGATACGGGATCCTCGACGAGGACTCCGCCGAGCTCGTGGTCCTCAGGTCCGACCCGTTGTTCGCCGGGTTCGACACCACCGGGGAGCGGGTGGCGCTCGACGACGTCCGACTCCTCTCGCCGGTCATCCCGCGCTCGAAGGTCGCCGGGCTCGCCCGCAGCTACCGGGTCGACGGCGGACCGGACCCCGATCCGGTGGTGTTCCTCAAGCCGAACACCTCGGTCATCGGCCCGGACGACCCGGTCGTGCTCCCGCGCTGGAGCCAGGAGGTCTGGTACGAGGCCGAGCTCGCCGTGGTCATCGGGCGGATGGGCAAGGACGTCCCCGTCGAGCGCGTGGACGAGATCGTGTTCGGCTACACGGCGGCGAACGACTACACCGCCAAGGACCAGCTCGCCCCCGGGGACCCGTGGGCGCACGCCAAGGGCTGGGACACGTCCACGCCGATCGGCCCGTACCTCGCCGTCGACCTCGACCCGGACGACCTCGCGGTCCGCGCCTCCGTCGACGGCGTGCGCACGCAGGACGGTCGGACCTCCCAGCTGGTCACCGGCGTGCGCGAGATCGTCGCCCAGGTCTCCGAGATCTTCACCCTGCTGCCCGGCGACCTCGTGCTCACCGGCACGCCCGCGGGCAACGGGACGGTCGAGGCCGGGCAGCGGGTCGAGGTCGAGGTCGAGGGCATCGGGTCGTTCGTCAACCCGATCCTGCGCCGGGACTGAACAGGACGGAGCGGACTGAACAGGACTGAGCGGGACTGAGGAGGAGGGCTGCCGGCGGGGCCCGCCGGCCGACGCCGTCGCGTCGGCCGGGACCGGTCGCCTCCCGGACGGGGCCGGTCGCCTCCCGGCCGGGGCCGGCCGGGCGCCCGACTACCCTGGGACGCACCATGACTGAGTCCTCCTCCGGCGCCGCCCGGTCCGACGTCCGCGTCCGCTTCTGCCCCTCGCCGACCGGCACGCCCCACGTCGGGCTCGTGCGCACGGCCCTGTTCAACTGGGCGTGGGCCCGGCACACGGGCGGAACGTTCGTGTTCCGCATCGAGGACACCGACGCCGCGCGCGACAGCCAGGAGAGCTACGAGCAGCTGCTCGACACGATGCGGTGGCTCGGCATGGACTGGGACGAGGGCGTCGAGGTGGGCGGTCCGCACGGCCCCTACCGGCAGTCGGAGCGGTCGGAGATCTACGCCGACGTCGTCGCGCGCCTCACCGAGGCCGGGTACCTCTACGAGTCCTTCTCCACGCCGGAGGAGGTCGAGGCACGGCACCGCGCCGCGGGCCGCGACCCCAAGCTCGGCTACGACAACTTCGACCGCGACCTCACCGACGAGCAGCGGACCGCGCTGCGGGCGGAGGGGCGCGAGCCCACCCTGCGCATGCGCATGCCGGACACCGACGGCACCTTCACCGACCTCGTGCGCGGCGAGATCACCTTCACCGCCGGGTCCGTCCCGGACTTCGTGGTCGTCCGCGCCAACGGGCAGCCCCTGTACACGCTGGTCAACCCCGTCGACGACGCGCTCATGGGCATCACGCACGTGCTGCGCGGCGAGGACCTGCTCTCCTCGACGCCCCGCCAGCTCGCCCTGCACGCCGCGCTCGTCGAGCTCGGCATCTCCGAGCGGGTGCCGGAGTTCGGGCACCTGCCGTACGTCATGGGCGAGGGCAACAAGAAGCTGTCCAAGCGCGACCCGGAGTCGAACCTCTTCCTCCACCGCGAGCGCGGGATGATCCCCGAGGGCCTGCTCAACTACCTGGCCCTGCTCGGATGGTCCATCGCCCCGGACAACGACCTGTTCACGCGCGAGGAGATGGTCGAGGCCTTCGACATCCGCGACGTCCTGGCGAACCCCGCGCGCTTCGACAACGACAAGGCCACCGCGATCAACGCCGAGCACGTGCGACGGCTCGACGTCTCGGACCTGGCGCGTCGCCTCGTGCCGTTCCTGCACGCCGGCGGGTTCGTCGGGGCCGAGTCCTACGACGGCCTGGGGGAGCGCGAGCGCGAGGTCCTCGACGCCGCGGCACCCCTGCTCCAGACCCGCATGCAGGTCCTCGGCGAGGTCACCGACCTGGCCGGCTTCCTGTTCGTCGCACTCGAGGACCTCACCTACGACGAGAAGGCGGTCGGCAAGCTCGCCGACACCGCCCCCGACGTGCTCGCCGCCGGTCGCGCGGCCCTCGCCGCGCTCCCGACCGACGGTTTCACGACGCCGGAGATCGAGGCCGCTCTGCGGGCCGCGGTCGTCGAGGGGCTGGGGATCAAGCCCCGGCACGCGTTCGGGCCGCTGCGCGTGGCCGTGACCGGCAGGGCGATCTCCCCGCCCCTGTTCGAGTCGATGGAGATTCTCGGCCGGGACGAGACCCTCGCCCGGATCGACCAGCTCGCGGCGCGGCTGGGGGAGTAGCGGGGTCGGGCGCCCGGCGGCGGGCGCGGGCTCGGGCGCGCGAATCGTCCCGGCCACGCGCGGGGGCCGGTGGCTCCTCGGCGGCGACGGCGGAGAACCACAGGTGGCCCTGCCGCTCCGCGGGGGACCGGCGTCACGGCGGGCCCGTGAGGTCCCTCACCGCGGGCCCGATCCGGTTGGCCCGCCCGGTTCGAGAGGGTAAAGTTCAACGCCGGTACGAGGTCGTGGATGCGCGCTCGGGGAAGCCCCCGCAGCACGCGTCGGAGGACGACCGACTACCCCCTTGGGGTATGGTGTAATTGGCAACACGACTGGTTCTGGTCCAGTTATTCTAGGTTCGAGTCCTGGTACCCCAGCCATCCGGCGCCTCGGCGTCGGGGACACCGCTCACGCGGTGGTAGGCCCCCATCGTTTAGCGGCCTAGGACACCGCCCTCTCACGGCGGCGGCGCGGGTTCGAATCCCGCTGGGGGTACGCGGTGACTGACCTCACCGCCCCGTGGTTCGCTCAGCGAGTGACGACGGGGGTGCCGGTCCGGTAAAGTCTCCCGGGCGCCGCGGCGCACAGCACGACCTGACAACAGCACAACGCAGGCCCCCATCGTTTAGCGGCCTAGGACACCGCCCTCTCACGGCGGCGGCGCGGGTTCGAATCCCGCTGGGGGTACAGATCGACGGCCCCGGACCATCTGGTCCGGGGCCGTCGTCGTGCCCGGTCCCGGGCAGTCCTGCGGCCGCGCCTGCTCGGCAGGCCTGCGGCGGCGTCCGCACCGGGAGTCGCGGGCCCCCTGGGCCCGACGCCGGGCCCGACCCGACCTAGTCCTCGGAGTCCTCGTCCGTGCTGCGCACGACCTCGCTCAGCCGGTTCCCCGCGGCGATGAGCGCGGGCGCGAAGTGCCGGCCGGGCTGGCGTCCCATCCGCTCGATCGGGCCGGAGACGGACACCGCGGCGACGACGCGGCCCGACGGCCCGCGCACGGGCGCCGAGACGGAGGCGACCCCCGGCTCGCGCTCGCCGACGGACTGGGCCCAACCCCGGCGTCGGACCTGGGAGAGCATGGTCGCGGTGAAGGTGGCGCCGTGCAGCCCGCGGTGGAGCCGGTCCGGCTCCTCCCAGGCCAGCAGCGTCTGCGCGGCCGAGCCGGCGAGCATCGACAGCGTCGCGCCGACCGGGATCGAGTCCCGCAGGCCCACCGGGCGGTCGGCGGCGGCCACGCAGATGCGCTGCTCGCCCTGGCGGCGGAACAGCTGCGCGGACTCGCTGGTGTGGTCGCGCAGGGCGAGCAGCACCGGCCCGGCGGCGGCGAGGAGGCGGTCCTCGCCGGCGGCGGACGCGAGCTCCCCGAGGCGCGGGCCGAGGACGAACCGGCCCTGCATGTCCCGCGAGACGAGACGGTGGTGCTCGAGCGCGACGGCGAGGCGATGTGCCGTCGGTCGGGCGAGATGCGTGGCCGAGACGAGCTGGGCGAGGGTGGCCGGCCCCGACTCGAGTGCCGCAAGAACAGCCGCGGCCTTGTCAAGGACGCCGACTCCGCTAGAGTTGTCCATGGATCAAGACTACTATCTCAGACCCTGAGATGCACGCGCTTCCCCGTGAGACGCGGGACGGACCGGACGAAGGAGCTATCGATGAGCGGCACGCTCGCCGAGAAGGTATGGCAGGAGCACGTGGTGGCACGTGGTGACGACGGCGCCCCCGACCTTCTCTACATCGACCTCCACCTCGTGCACGAGGTGACCAGCCCGCAGGCGTTCGAGGGCCTGCGGCTCGCCGGTCGCCAGGTGCGCAGGCCGGACCTGACGATCGCCACCGAGGACCACAACACGCCCACGGTGAACATCGACCTGCCGATCGCCGACCGCACCTCGCGCAAGCAGATCGACACGCTGCGGGCGAACGCCGAGGAGTTCGGGGTCCGCATCCACTCGCTGGGGGATGCCGAGCAGGGGATCGTGCACGTCGTCGGCCCCCAGCTGGGCCTGACGATGCCCGGCATGACCGTGGTCTGCGGCGACTCGCACACCTCGACGCACGGTGCCTTCGGCGCCCTCGCGTTCGGCATCGGCACCTCCGAGGTCGAGCACGTCCTCGCCACCCAGACCCTGCCGCTGGCGCCGTTCAAGACGATGGCGATCAACGTCGAGGGCGAGCTGCGCCCCGGCACGACGTCGAAGGACATCATCCTGGCCGTCATCGCCAAGATCGGCACCGGTGGCGGGCAGGGGTACGTCCTGGAGTACCGCGGCGAGGCCATCCGCTCCCTGTCCATGGAGGCGCGGATGACCATCTGCAACATGTCGATCGAGGCCGGCGCCCGCGCGGGCATGATCGCCCCCGACGAGACGACCTTCGAGTACGTCAAGGGCCGCCCGCACGCCCCCCAGGGCGCGGACTGGGACGCGGCCGTCGAGCACTGGCGCACCCTGCGCACCGACGACGACGCCGTGTTCGACGCCGAGGTCACGCTGAACGCGGCCGACCTCGAGCCGTTCGTCACGTGGGGCACCAACCCGGGCCAGGGCCTGCCGATCTCCGGCCTGGTCCCGGACCCCACGGACATCGCCGACGAGAACTCGCGCAAGGCCGCCGAGCGCGCCCTGGAGTACATGGCGCTGACCCCCGGCACGCCGCTGCGGGACATCGCCGTCGACACGGTGTTCATCGGCTCGTGCACCAACGGGCGGATCGAGGACCTGCGGTCCGTCGTCGAGGTGATCAAGGGCCGGAAGAAGGCCGAGGACGTCCGCGTGCTCGTGGTCCCGGGCTCGGCCCGGGTGCGGCTGCAGGCCGAGGCGGAGGGCCTGGACGAGGTCTTCGCCGAGTTCGGCGCCGAGTGGCGCAACGCGGGCTGCTCGATGTGCCTGGGCATGAACCCCGACCAGCTGGCGCCGGGGGAGCGGGCGGCGTCGACGTCGAACCGCAACTTCGAGGGACGCCAGGGCAAGGGCGGCCGCACGCACCTGGTCTCGCCGCTCGTGGCCGCCGCCACGGCGATCCGCGGCACCCTGTCCACGCCGGCCGACCTGGAGCCGGTCGGCGCCCCCGAGCCCGTCGCGGCCGGGGTCTGAGGAGGAGCACGCCATGGAGAAGTTCACCACCCACACCGGCGTCGGCGTCCCGCTGCGGCGCAGCAACGTCGACACCGACCAGATCATCCCGGCCGTCTACCTCAAGCGCGTGACCCGCACGGGCTTCGAGGACGCCCTGTTCGCCGCCTGGCGCGGCGACCCGGACTTCGTCCTCAACCAGCCGGCCTACGCGGGCGCCTCGGTGCTCCTGGCCGGCCCGGACTTCGGCACCGGCTCCTCGCGCGAGCACGCCGTGTGGGCACTGAAGGACTACGGGTTCCGGGTCGTCCTGTCGACGAAGTTCGCCGACATCTTCCGCGGCAACTCCGGCAAGCAGGGGCTCGTCGCCGGTCAGCTGTCCGAGGAGGACGCCGAGCTGCTGTTCAAGGTCCTCGAGGGCGACCCCGGCACCGCCGTGACCGTGGACCTCGAGGCGCGGATCGTCACCGCCGGCGACGTCACGGTGCCGTTCCAGATCGACGACTACACGCGCTGGCGCCTGATGGAGGGGCTGGACGACATCGGCCTCACCCTCCAGAAGGAGGACAGCATCACCGCCTACGAGCAGACCCGCGCCGACTGGCGCCCGAAGACGCTCCCGGCGCGCACCCTCGGCCCGGGCGAGGTCACGCTGGCCCGCCCGGTGGGCGAGGAGGCCGCGCTCGGCTGAGTGCGGGGGCCGTGCAGAACGGCAGGTCGCGTGCGGCGCGGCACCGCGCGGGGCCGCGCACGGCACGGCACGCCGACCGAGCGCGATCCCCGGTCGTCGATGAACCCGGCGTGAGAGGTCTCTCCCGCTGACGCACCGGTGAGCACGCTCACCGCGCCCGGCGGCGCCCGGACGTATCCTGAACGCCGTCACGCACCGCCTGGTGCGCGGCCACGGCCCCGGGGAACCGACGGGGTGACCTGAGTCCGGGGTCCGCCGGGCGGCAAACGAGCGGAGGCTCGATGAGCGACGTGCTCACGAAGAACGACGTCCTGACGATCGAGGGCGGACGCCCGCTGACCGGGGAGATCACCGTCCGGGGCGCGAAGAACTTCGTCTCCAAGGCGATGGTGGCGGCCCTGCTGGGCGAGTCGCCGTCGGAGCTGCACAACGTCCCCGACATCCGGGACGTCGAGGTCGTCTCCGGCCTGCTGAGCATCCACGGCGTGGGCATCCAGCACGACCACGAGGCCGGCGTCCTGCACATGGACCCGAGCAACGTGGAGTCCGCCCACGTCGCCGACATCGACGCGCACGCCGGCTCCTCACGCATCCCGATCCTCTTCTGCGGCCCGCTCCTGCACCGCCTCGGGGAGGCGTTCATCCCCGACCTGGGCGGCTGCCGCATCGGCGACCGCCCGATCAACTACCACCTCGACATCCTGCGGGAGTTCGGGGCCGTGGTGGACAAGCAGCCCTCCGGCATCGCGCTCACCGCGCCGCGCGGGCTCCGCGGCTCGGTCATCGACCTGCCCTACCCGTCGGTCGGGGCCACGGAGCAGACGCTGCTCACGGCGGTGCGCGCCGAGGGGCGCACCGAGCTGCGCGGCGCCGCGACCGAGCCCGAGATCATGGACCTCATCGCCGTCCTGCAGAAGATGGGCGCGATCATCTCGGTCGACACCGACCGCACGATCCGCATCGAGGGCGTCGACCGGCTCGAGGGCTTTAGGCACCACGGCATCTCCGACCGCATCGAGGCCGCCTCCTGGGCATCCGCCGCGCTCGCGACCGGTGGCGACATCGTCGTCAAGGGCGCGACCCAGCCCGAGATGATGACGTTCCTCAACACCTTCCGGAAGGTCGGCGGGGCGTTCGACGTGCGCCAGGACGGCATCCGCTTCTGGCACCCCGGCGGAGCCCTCAACCCCATCGTCCTCGAGACGGCCGTGCACCCCGGCTTCATGACGGACTGGCAGCAGCCCCTCGTCGTCGCACTCACCCAGGCCGAGGGCCTGTCGATCGTCCACGAGACCGTCTACGAGAACCGCTTCGGCTTCACCGAGGCGCTGCGCGGGATGGGCGCCGAGATCCAGGTCTACCGCGACTGCCTCGGCGGCTCGCAGTGCCGGTTCGGCCAGCGCAACTTCTACCACTCCGCCGTGGTCTCGGGCCGCACGCCCCTGAAGGCGGCGGAGATCATCGTGCCGGACCTGCGCGGCGGCTTCTCCCACCTCATCGCGGCGCTCGCGGCCGAGGGATCCTCCCGGGTCCGCGGCATCGACCTCATCAACCGCGGCTACGAGCACTTCCTCGACAAGCTCACCGCGCTCGGTGCCGCCGCCCGCATGACCGACTGACGACGCGGCCGGGGAGCCCGCGCGCCCGGTACCCACCTCCGGCGAGGTCGTGCCTCACGTGGCGAGGTCGTGCTTCCGACGCACGACCTCGACGCTCCAGGCACGACCTCGGTGGTGGCCAGATCCCGCCCGACGCCGGTGCGCACCTTCGCGCACCGGCGTCGGTCGCGTCCGACGGCGAACCGCACGCCCGGCCGCGAACCGCACGTCCGACGGCGATGACAAACCTCATGCCCCGGCCGTGACGGCAGCAGGTGAACCGGTGCGCGTACGCACGTGAGGGGGCGCTGATCGGGCGGCATCGTTGATGCCATGACACCGACGACCTCCTCCACCGCACCCGACCGTCACTCCGCCGCACCCGCGACCGACGCCGTCATCGAGGCGGCCGGCCTGCGCCGTTCCTACGGCAGCCGTTCCGAGCGCTTCGAGGCGGTGCGCGGCATCGACCTCACCGTCCATCGCGGCGAGCTCTTCGCCCTGCTCGGCACCAACGGCGCCGGCAAGACCTCCACGCTCGAGGTCCTCGAGGGCCTCGGCCGGGCCAGCGCCGGCACCGTCCGCGTGCTCGACGGCGACCCCGTCGCGGACCGCGCGCGCATCCGGCCCCGCACGGGTGTCCTCCTCCAGGAGGGCGGGTTCGTCTCCGAGCTCACGGTGGCCGACACCGCGCGCTCCTGGCACGGCACGCTGCCGAGCTCCATCGGGCCGGAGGCTGCACTGTCGATGGTCGAGCTCGACCACCGCGCCGACGTGCGCGTCCCGTCCCTGTCCGGCGGCGAGCGCCGCCGGCTCGACCTCGCGCTCGCCCTCATGGGTGACCCGGAGCTGCTGTTCCTCGACGAGCCCACCGCCGGCCTCGACCCGCAGTCTCGCGCGGTCCTGTGGGACATCGTGCGCGCCCGGCTGGCGAGCGGGACGACCGTGGTCCTCACCACCCACTACCTCGAGGAGGCCGAGTCGCTCGCCGACCGGATCGCCATCATGCACGGCGGCGAGATCGTGCGCGAGGGCACGCTCGCCCAGATCGTCGCCGACGAGCCGGAGCGGATCTCCTTCACCACGGCGGGGACCGAGGACCTGCCGGTGGCGGGCCTGCCGCACCTGCTGGCCCGGCCGAGCACCGCGGCCGGACGCACCGTCCTCGAGACGCACGACCTCCAGGCCACGCTCACCGCGCTGCTGACCGCGGCGGCGCAGGCCGGGGTCCGGATCGACAACCTCGACGCCCGGCACGCGTCGCTCGAGCAGGTCTTCCTCGCGATCGCCGGCTCCGAGCTCGACCAGGCGGCCGCCGCGTGAGCGGGCGGCCCACCACCGACCGTCACCACATCCCTGAGGAGCACCCCATGACCACGCAGCAGACCACCACGACCGCCCCCGACGTGGCAGGCCGGCCCCCGGCGGCCGGCTCGACCCAGCGGCGCGAGCTGCCGCCCGCCACCCCGCGGCGCAGCGGGCCGCTCGGCCGGATCGCCTCCCTCGCGGCTGCCGAGCTCAAGGTCCTCGGCCGCAACTCCGTGGCCGCGTTCTACGCCGTCCTCATGGCGCCGGCGATGGTCCTGCTGATGACGACGCTCCCGATCTGGGAGGACATCGCCGGGACCGCGGGCCCCGCGATGTCCGTGCGCGTGCTGGGGATGCTCGTCGTGTTCGGCATCGTCATGGCGATCTACTACAACCTCACGACGGCGGCGGTCGCCCGGCGCGAGTCCCTCGCCCTCAAGCGGCAGGTCTCCGGCACGGCACGCCCCTGGGAGGTCCTGACCGCGCTCGCCGTCCCGAACGTCGCGGTCTTCCTCGCACAGGTCGTCGTCGTCCTCGGCGTGGTGATCTGGCGGATGGAGATGCCGGCGATGACGAACCCGCTGATCGCCGTGGTCGGGATCCTGCTCGGCGCTGTCGTCTTCGCCCTGCTGTCCTACGTCACGACGATCGTCACCCGCACCGCCGAGTCGGCTCAGCTGACGACGATGCCGATGATGCTGGTCGGTCTCGTGATCTCCGGTGCCCTCGTCCCGATGTCCGTGCTGCCCGACCGGGCCCAGACCGTCGTCGAGCTCCTCCCGGTGCTGCCGGTCACCGAGCTCGTGTCGATCGGGTTCGGCGGTACGACCCTCGCCGGCCAGGACCTGTCCCTCGCGCAGACCTTCGCCGAGGCCGGGCGGCCCGTCGCGGTACTCGCCGTGTGGGCCGTGGTGCTCGCGGCGGTCGTCTCGCGGAGGATGCCGTTCGAGCCGCGCCGCTGACCCGGCGCCGCCGGCACCGCGCCGCTGACCCGGTGCGGCCGGCGTCACGCAGCAGCCGGCACCACGCCGGCCCCCGGGCCGGGCCCGCCGCCGACGGTGGCGGGCCCGGCCTGGAAGACTGACCGCCTCGGGAGAAAGGACGACGATGAGGGTGCTGGATCGCTGGCGGAGCTCGACCGACGCCGCCCGGTTCGAGGCGTACACGTGGTGGTCGATCGCGGTCCTGCTGTGGATCGTCCCGTTCTTCGCCCTGGGGGTCGCGGGCGCGTCCACCGCGGACCTCGCCGCCGCAGACTCCGACGCACGCCTCCCGCTCACCCGGACCTGGACCGTTGTCGTCGTCGTGGGGGCGGCCGCCCTGCAGACCTGGTCGGCCATCCGCACAGCGCGGGAGTCCTGGTCCGTCCGTCTCGGACGCGGCACGCAGAGGCCGTCCACGCTCGTCCTCCTGCTCGCCTCGACCGTCCTCCTGGTCGCCGTCTCCGCGCTCGTCGTGCCGAGCTCGGACTCGTGGGTCAGCAGCGCGGAGTTCCTCGCCCTGGTGGCGATCACCGCGGGGGTGGCCGCGTACGGCGCGCGCTGGACCTTCCGGAAGCTCGTGATCGCCGTGGTCCCGGCCGCGATCGTCAGCGCCCTCACCAACCTGCTCATGAGAGAGATGGGCGTGCGGGACCTGCTCGTCATGGCGGTCGCCAACGGCCTCGTGATCCTCGGGTTCGGCGCCTCGGTCTGGCTGTCGGCCTGGATGGTCGAGGTCGTCCGCAGGCTCGAGCAGGCCCGACACGTCGAGGGGCGCCTCGCGGTCGCCGAGGAGCGCCTGCGGTTCTCCCGCGACCTGCACGACACGGTGGGCCGGTCCCTGTCCGCCATCGCCGTGAAGTCCGAGCTCGCCGCCGAGCTCGCCCGGCGGGGGAGGAGCGAGGCGCCCGAGGAGATGACGAGCGTGCGGGACCTCGCCCACGAGGCGCTCGCCGAGGTCCGGTCCGTCGCCGCCGGCTACCGCACGGTGAGCCTGACCGACGAGCTCGAGGGGGCCCGCTCGCTGCTGCGCTCCACCGGCGCGGTGACGACGATGACCGGCGACGCCGACGGCGTGGGTCCCCTCGCGCAGGACGTGCTCGCCTGGGTGGTCCGCGAGGGCGTGACCAACGTCGTCCGGCACTCCTCGGCCCGCGCGGTCGGGCTCACCCTTGTCCGTGAGGAGGACGACGCGGTCCTCACGCTCGTCAACGACGGCGCCACCCCGGCGCCGGGCGCGCAGGACGCCGGGCACGAGAACGGCGAGGCCTCCGACGACGACGATGCCGCCGTCGTTCGCGGCAACGGCCTCGCGGGCCTGGCCGAGCGCCTCGGGCGGATCGGCGGCACCCTGCGCACCGAGCGCTCGGGGCGCCGGTTCGTCCTCGTCGCGCGCGTGCCGGCCGATGCCACCGGAGGTGGTTCCTCGACCGCCGGGAGCGCGCCGTCGCCCACCGAGGCAACCGTGCCTGCGGAGACGACGGGCGGCCCCGCCGAGGCGGCCGCGCGTGCAGCGTCGTCGTCCGTGGGGACGGCGTCGTCCCCCGGTACCCCGTCGTCCCCGAACGCCGCGGAGGTGGCGCGATGATCCGGCTCCTGCTCGCCGACGACGAGACCCTCATCCGGGACGCCCTGGCCTCGCTGCTGCGCCTCGAGGACGACCTCGAGGTGGTCGCCGTCGCCGCCTCGGGCACGGAGGCACTCGACGCCGCCCGCAAGCACGAGCCCGACGTCGCCGTCCTCGACCTGCAGATGCCCGGCCTCGACGGCATCGAGGCATCCGAACAGATCCAGGCGGCCGTGCCCGGCTGCCGGTCGATCATCGTCACCAGCCACGGACGGCCCGGCTACCTCAAGCGCGCGCTGTCCGCCGGCGTCGCCGGGTTCCTGCCGAAGACCGTGTCCTCGACCGTGCTCAGCCAGGTCGTGCGGCAGGTCCACGGCGGGGGCCGCTACGTCGACCCCCAGCTGGCCGCCGAGGCCATCGGCGCGGGCGACTCACCGCTCACGCCCCGGGAGGCCGACGTCCTCGAGCTCGCCGAACAGGGGGCGCCCGTCGAGGAGATCGCCGAACGGGCGCACCTCTCGGCCGGCACGGTGCGCAACTACCTGTCCTCGGCGACCAGCAAGCTCGGTGCGGCCAACCGGCACGAGGCGGCGCACCGCGCCCGCGAGCACGGCTGGATCTGATCCGCGCCGCGTAGCATCGGCCGGTGCCCCGACCCGTCCCGCCCGCGCTCGGCGCGATCGCGGCGCTCCTCCTGCCGCCGCTGCGCACGCTGGTCGGCCGCCGCTGGTCCGGCACCCGGAACCTCCCGCGATCCGGCGGTTTCGTCGTCGCCGCCAACCACGTCTCCAACCTCGACCCGGTGCTGGTGGGCGACCTCCTCCTCACGCACGGTGCGCCGCCCGCGATCCTCGCCAAGTCCGAGCTGTTCGCCCGACCGGTGCTCGCGGCGATCCTGCGGGCCGCGGGCCAGGTGGAGGTGCGCCGTGACTCGGCCGACGCCGCGCGGGCCCTCGACGACGCACGGGCCGCGCTGAGGTCCGGCCGGTGCGTCCTGGTGTTCCCCGAGGGGTCCTTCACGCGGGACCCCGACCTGTGGCCGATGACCGGACGCACCGGGGCTGCCCGACTGGCGCTGGAGGCCGGCGTCCCCCTCGTGCCGGTCGTCACCTGGGGCGGCCAGCGTGTGCTGCCCCCGTTCACCTCGCGCTTCCGGCCCTGGCCCCGGGTGACGGCCGAGGTCGTCGTCGGGCGGCCGATGACCCGCGAGGACCTCCTGCCCGACGCTCCTGCGGCTCCGGAGGCGGCACCGGGTGCGGGGCCCACACCGGGGGCGACGCCGGGTGCGGACCTGACCGCGGACGAGCTCGCCGGGGCGACGGCACGGATCATGGACCGGCTCGCCGCGATGCTCGGGGTCGTGCGCGGCGAGACGCCGCCACTCCGCCTGTGGGACACCCGCGTCGACGGCGACCCCCACCCCCGGCGGCGGCGCGGACGCTGAGGCGACCGCTCGTTCCCGCCCTCGACGTCCCGGCGGAGCGGGGTCGACGCCCCGACATGCCGACCGGCCGGACCCGTCCTCGGGTCCGGCCGGTGGGGTTCGGGGTGGTCAGCCGGCGATCTCGATGTCGATGACCAGTCGCAGCGGGTCCGGCAGGACGAACACGCGGTACGGGCGGGCCGAGTCCACGCCGAGCACCACCTGGATCTGCCCCTCGAAGGGGGAGGACACGTACGCCTCGGTCACACCGGTGCCGGTGACCGGGACCACGCCGTCGACGAACTCCTCACCCTCCTCCGGGTACCGGAAGCCGGTGACCGACACGTGGAGGAACGCGTTGCCCTCGATGTCGATCGGCGCGCCGGAGCCGTCCTGGACCGGGTCGCCCGTGTAGTCCGCGTACCAGCCGGGGTTGCCGCCCTCGCCCTCGAGGTCCACGACCACACGGTCGTAGTACGGGTGGATGGCGGATCGGACGTCCACCGCCAGCAGCGGGCCGCCGGCCAGGTCGCCGGCGCCCTCGTCGGAGCTGCCGGGGGAGATCCACTGCGCGTCGGTGCCGCCGGGCTCCTGCTCGTCGCTCGCGCCCTCGTCCGGCGCCTGGGCACCGTCCTCGGACCCCGCCTCACCGTTCCCGGTGCTCGTCTCGGGTGGTTCGTCGCCACCGGTGGCCGCCTCGTCGTCGTTGGTCGAGGACTCCTCGTCCGCCCCACCGGGGGCATCCTCGGTGGTGTCGGTGCCGGCCGTGGGCGCCTGCTGGGAGGGGGTGTCGACGTTCGCGCTGTCGTCCGTGCCCTGGTCGTCCTCGGACGAGCAGGCGACGAGTGTGGCGAGGAGGGCGGCGGTGGCGGCAGCGGCTGCCGCGCGACGTGCGCGCACGTGTTCTCCTTCGTTCTCGGGAGGGGGGCGGTCGGGGGCCCGCCGGGTCGGCATCGATCCTGCCCCACGTCAGGCGCTCGTCCGTCACGGCGTGGTCACAGGACAGACGCGATCGGGCGGCCGTTAGGCTTCGGGCGATGACTATCGAGAGCCGGGCCACAGACCGCAGGATCCGCGTCGCGCTGGTGTTCGGCGGGCGCAGCGGCGAGCACGAGATCAGCTGCGCGACGGCCGCCGGTGTGATGCGTGCGCTCGACCCGGATCGTTACGAGATCGTGCCCGTCGGTATCACCCGCGAGGGCCGCTGGGTGCTGGGACCGGCGGACCCGGCGGCGCTCGAGCTCGCCGCGCACGGGGCCGTGACCGAGGGCGCGGACGTCCTGCTCCGGCTCGACGGCGGTCGTGAGCTCGTCGTCGCCGACCAGCCGGACGCGGTCGCCGCCGCGCAGGGTGGCGTGCCGGGTGGTGACGACGCCCCCGTGGCGGTGGACGGCCTGCGCGCGCTCGGTGGCGTCGACGTCGTCCTGCCTCTCCTGCACGGTCCGTTCGGCGAGGACGGGACCCTCCAGGGGCTGCTCGAGATGGCGGACCTGCCCTACGTCGGCTCCGGGGTCCTCGCCTCGGCGGCAGGGATGGACAAGGACGCGATGAAGGCCATGCTGGCTGCGAGCGGACTCCCGGTCGGCCCGTACGTGTCGGTGCCTGCGCGTCGGTGGGAGACCGAGCAGGAGGCGGTCCGCGCGGAGATCGCGGACCTCGGGCTCCCGCTCTTCGTCAAGCCGGCCCGCGCCGGCTCCTCGATCGGCATCAGCAAGGTCGAGAACCTCGCGGACCTCGACGCCGCGATGGCCGAGGCCCGGCGGCACGACCCGAAGGTCGTCGTCGAGGCCGGCGTCCCGGGGCGCGAGATCGAGTGCGGCGTCCTCGGCGGGCACGGCACCGACGCGCCCCGGCCCTCCCTGCTCGGCGAGATCGTCCTGTCCGAGGCGCCCGCGGGCTTCTACGACTACGACGCGAAGTACGTCGACACCGACGGCCTGGAGATGTCGGTCCCCGCCGACCTGCCGGGCACCGTGGCCGACCGCGTCCGTGAGCTCGCGGTCCGGGCCTTCGAGGCGCTCGGCTGCGAGGGGCTCGCCCGCGTGGACTTCTTCGTCGACGGCGAGACGATCGTCGTCAACGAGATCAACACGATGCCGGGCTTCACGCCGTTCTCCATGTTCCCGGTCGTGTGGGAGGCCACGGGCCTGCCCTACGCGGAGCTCCTCGACGAGCTCATCGCTCTCGCGCTCGAGCGGCCCGTCGGTCTGCGCTGACGCGTGCGCGCGGCGCGCGCGGGCGGGTCACCGGCCGTCGTCGGTGACCGTCTCGTCGATGCCCGCGTCGTCGGTGGCCGTGTCGCCGGTGCCCGTCTCGCCGGACCGGGCACCCGCGGAGCCCGCCTCGGCGGACTCGACCTCGGCCGCGCCCACGCAGCTCGCCACGTGCTCCGTGGCCTCGACCGCGCCGTCGAGGTCGACGAGGACCGCGGAGGCCTGGTCGGACAGCTCCGCCGGAACCACCACCTCGATCGCGGGCCGGCGACCGTAGGACACCCAGGTCGACTCCACGCCCTCCGGCGCACCGTCCTCGAGGACCGCCCCGGCGTCGGTGTGGATCCAGTCGTGCACCCGGTCGTCCGGCAGTTCGATCGACAGGCACTCGGCCGTGGTCGGCGGCGGTGGTTCTACCCCGCAGCGCAGCGTGATCGCGGGTTCCCCCCACGCCGTGGAGGCCTGGGAGTCGGTGGACCGGCGCTCGCCGTCGGCCAGCACGTCGGGGGTGGCCTGGAGGACGTCGCCGCAGTCCGGTGCGGCGGCCGACGGCGCCGGCTCCAGGGAGACGGGCGTGCCGCACGCGCCGAGGAGAAGTGCGGTCGCGGTGGCCGTCAGGACGAGCGGGCGACGGCGAGGCATGCCCGAAGGGTACGTCCCGCCCTGGGTAGCGTGGCCGGGTGACCACCGATCCCGCGAGCCCCGGGCCACACGTCGACACCGACGCCACCAGCGCCGACGACCCGGGCGGGCACGCCACCACCGTGCGCGACGTCGGGGAGGACGGGGTGCTCGCCGTCCTGCTCCCCGAGCTCCCGGTCGGGGACGGCACGCTCGTCGGCCCGGGCGACGACTGCGCCGTCGTCGCCTCCAGCGACCCCCGGCTCGTGGTCAGCGCCGACATGCTCCTCGAGGGCCACCACTTCCGCACCGACTGGGGCACGGGCATCGACGTCGGGCGGCGGGCCGCCGCGCAGAACCTCGCCGACGTCGCGGCCATGGGCGCCGACCCGCTCGCCCTCGTGGTTTCGCTGGGGCTGCCGGGGGACACGCCGCTGGCCCGGGTGCGCGACCTCGCGCGCGGGCTGGCCCTGGCCTGCGGACCGATCGGCGTCGGCGTCGTCGGTGGGGACCTCACCGCCTCCGAGCGGCTCGTGATCTCGGTGGCGGTGCACGGCGACCTGCGCGGCGGCGAGCCCGTGCTGCGCAGCGGCGCCCGACCCGGCGACGTCCTCGCGCACGCCGGCGTCCTCGGCCGGGCCGCCGCCGGCTACGCGCTGCTGTCCGCCGGTCGGACCGGTGGCGACGGTACCGACGCGCTCGTGGCGGCCTTCCTCAGCCCCGATCCGCCGATCGCCCTCGGTCCCGTGGCCCGGGAGGCCGGCGCCACGGCCATGATCGACGTCTCCGACGGCCTGCTGCGGGACGCCGGCCGGATCGCCCGGGCCTCCGGCGTCGTCGTCGACGTCAACTCCCGTGCGGCCGGCGAGGCGGACCTCGACGCGCTCGGCCCCGTGGCGGCCGAGCTGGGTACCGACCCCATGGAGTGGGTGCTGCGCGGCGGCGAGGACCACGGGCTGCTCGCCACCTTCCCGGCCGGCGCGCCCCTGCCCGAGGGCTTTCGGGCCATCGGGCGGGTGCGCGCGCTCGACGACGTGAGCGGGATCGAGGCGCCGACGCCGACCGTGGACGGCCTCGGCGCGTCCGTGCTCCTCGACTCCGGGCCCGTGGGCGGGATCGGCGGCTGGGACCACTTCGTGTAGCCGCGGGTCCCGCGCGCCGGGGGAACGACGAAGGACCCCGCCCGACGGGCGAGGTCCTTCGCGGCGGGGCCGGCTGCGCGCCGGCGCGGGGGTCAGCTCTTGACGTAGCGCGTGACCTTGTCGGCCTTGAGGCACGACGTGCACACGTTCATGCGCTTGGGCGCACCGTCGATGTTGGCGCGGATGCGCTGGATGTTCGGGTTCCAGCGGCGCGACGTGCGCACGTGCGAGTGCGACACGGTCTTGCCGAAGCTGGGGTGCTTGCCACAGATGTCGCAGGTCGCAGCCACGGTGGATCTCCTGAGCTCGTACGGGACGGCCGCGACGGGAGCCGCGGGCCGATGGTCGGCACGCCCATACGACGGCCGAGGGCCGGACGGGCAACCGGGACAGCGTACCCGAGTGGCTACCGCGGCCCCAAGGGGCGGCGGCGCCCGGTCGCGTGCGTTGAGACACAGACCTCGCCACGTCGCCGGACCCGGACACGCAGGTCCCGGGGCAGGCAGGCGCTGTGGAGGAGCAGGTCCGGGCGGAGGTGGGGACACGCAGGTCGCGGCGTCGGTGGCCGGACGTAGCCTGGCCCCGTGACCAGTGCTGCGGACGAGCGGGGCGGCCCGGACCCGGCCGGCCTCGAGGCCCCCGTCGGCCGACTCGTGCGCAAGGCCGCCGCGGACAAGTTCGCCCGGCTCGGCGTGCGCACGCAGCGCGACCTCCTGCGCCACTACCCCTTCCGATGGGTCGCGCCCGGCCGGCTCTCCTCGCTGGCCGACCTGCACCCCGGTGAGCAGGTGACGGTCGTCGCCGAGGTGGTCGGCGCGGAGACCCGGGTCTCGCGCGCGGGCGGGCGCGGGGGCTCCCGCCTGGTCGTGACGATCACGGACGGCTCGGCGTTCCTCACGCTCGTGTTCTTCGGCTCGAGCCCCCGTTCCTTCTGGATGCACACGCGACGGCTCCGCGCGGGAGTGCGCGGCCAGTTCACCGGCGAGGTGTCGGTGTTCCGCGACGAGCTCCAGCTCACCCACCCCGACTACCAGACCTTCGAGCCCGACGCCGAGGGCGCGGCCGCCGAGGCGCTCGCCGCCGAGGAGGCCCTGCGCCCCACGCCGATCTACCCGGCCACGCGCGGTCTGCCCTCATGGGTCGTCGCCGGCACCGTGCGCTCGGTCCTCGACCCCCTGCGCCCGGGCGACCTGCC
Source organism: Georgenia sp. Z2081 (assembly GCF_055326445.1). NCBI lineage: Bacteria > Bacillati > Actinomycetota > Actinomycetes > Allobogoriellales > Allobogoriellaceae > Georgenia > Georgenia sp. Z2081. Next base: position 75,091 of record NZ_JBUZNK010000008.1, on the reverse strand, counting down.
GGAGCCGCTGCCCGAGGCCTACCGAGCCGAGCACGGGTTGCTCGGCTCGCTCGCGGCGCTACGCGCGATCCACCACCCGACCGACGAGCGGGAGGTCGCCGCCGGCGCGCGCACGCTCCGCCACGAGGAGGCGTTCCTCGTCCAGACGGCGCTCGCCCGGCGCCGGGCCGTGGCCGCCGGGGACGGGGCCGAGCCCAACGCGCCGGTCGACGACGGCCTGCTCGCCGCCTTCGACCGCTCCCTGCCGTTCACGCTCACCAGCGGTCAGGACGAGGTCGGCGCCGCGGTCGCCGAGGACCTGGCCGGCACCTCGCCGATGCAGCGACTCCTGCACGGCGAGGTCGGATCGGGCAAGACCGTGGTCGCCGCCCGTGCCATGCTCCAGGTCGTCGACGCCGGGGGGCAGGCGGCGCTGCTCGCCCCCACCGAGGTCCTCGCCCAGCAGCACCACCGCGCGCTCACCGAGCTCCTGGGGCCGCTCGCGCGGGCCGGCCGGCTGGACGCCCCCGACGGGCCGGCCACCCGGGTCGGCCTGCTCACCGGCTCCCAGCCCGCGGCCGTGCGGCGCGACGAGCTCGCCCGGCTGGCCTCGGGCGAGACCGGCGTCGTCGTCGGGACGCACGCGCTGCTCACGGACACGGTGCAGATCCCGTTCCTGCGCCTCGTCGTCGTCGACGAGCAGCACAAGTTCGGGGTCGAGCAGCGCGACGCCCTGCGCACGCGCGGCGAGGCCGTGCCCCACCAGCTGATCATGACGGCGACGCCGATCCCACGGACCGTGGCGATGACCGTCTTCGGTGACCTGGAGACCTCGGTCCTGGGGGAGCTGCCCGCGGGGCGCTCGCCGATCGCCACCACGCTCGTCCCGGCGACCAACGAGAGGTGGATGGCACGCGTGTGGGAGCGCGTGCGCGAGGAGGTCGACGCCGGGGGGCGGGCCTACGTCGTCGTGCCCCGGATCGATGCCGGCGACGACGACACGCCCGCCGTGGGAGCATCCGGCGCAGCGCCCGACGACGCACCCCGCCCGCTCCCGTCCGCGTCGGTCGAGGAGACCTCGGCGCGACTGGCCGCGGAGCAGGCGCTGGACGGCGTGCGGGTCGGTGTCCTGCACGGGCGGATGGCCGCCGAGGACAAGGAGGCCGCGATGGCGGACTTCGCCTCCGGGGCGACGCCGGTGCTCGTGGCGACGACCGTCGTCGAGGTCGGTGTGGACGTGAGCGAGGCGAGCATCATCGTGGTCCTCGACGCCGACCGGTTCGGCCTGTCCCAGCTGCACCAGCTGCGCGGACGGGTGGGCCGCGGCTCGCGGCCCAGCCTCTGCCTCGTCGTCAGCGCCGCGGAGCCCGGGACGCCCGCGTGGGAGCGCCTCGAGGTGTTCGCGTCGACGTCGGACGGCTTCGCGCTCGCCGAGGCCGACCTGTCGATGCGCCGCGAGGGTGACGTCCTCGGCACCGCTCAGTCCGGGCGCACGAGCGGGCTGCGGCTCCTTCGCCTCGCACGCGACGCCGACGTCATCGCCGCCGCGCGGTCCGCGGCGCGCGAGCTCGTGGCGGACGACCCGGACCTCGATCGCCATCCCGGTCTCAGGGACGCGATCGCGATCGAGCTGGCCGACGGCGAGGACGAGTACCTCGACAAGACGTGAGCAGTCGTGGGCTCCGTGCTCAACGCCATTGCCATAGCGTTGAGCACAGCGGCGTCGCGCCTGCGCGCGCTCGCCGGGAACGGTGCGGCCCGCAGCGCGGTCCGGTCGGTGAGGCAGCGGGGTAGGTGCCCGGTCAGCGGCCCCGGGGCGCTGACTCGCCGCATACCTTGCTGACTCGGCGACGGCGCTTCGCGGGGTCACCGCACCGCACCGCACGGGGCAGAACCGCGCTCACTCGTCACCGTTGGGACGGGCAGCTAGTGCTCGTACGGGGGTGGCGGGGAGGTCACCACCGCCGCCACGAGGAGCGAGACGGCGAGCGCGACCGCGGTGAGGAGGCCGAGCGGCGTGCCCGCCCAGATCGCGAGCCCCACCGCGACGGAGGCGACGACGGCGACGTCCGGTCCGGTGAGGAGCAGCATGATCGACCCGACCGGGACGGGCCCCATGGGAGAGGGGGCCACCGGGCCGGTGCCGGTGTCGTCCTTGCGGTAGGCCCAGCGCAGTGCGGCGCCCGCCCAACCGAGCGCCGCGGCGGCGAGGACCGGTACCCACATCAGGACGTCGAGGACCGGCCCGCGGCCGCCTGGCGCGTGCGTACCGAGCACCACGGCGGCCCCGACGACGAACGGCGCGAGCGCCACCCACGACCACACGAGGCGGGTCACCCGGTGCGCGCGGGCGCTCATCGGCAGGTGCGCGTCGAGGCCCTCGTGCGTGCGGGCGATGCGGGCGCCGGTCGCGCTCGCGCACGCCGAGACGTAGCCGAGCGCCCCGACGGCGACCGGCAGGACCCAGCCCGGCGCCGCGCGGACGTCGGCGACGAGCGCGAGCGCGAGCACGGCGAGCAGGGGCCGGAGCGCAAGGGAGGGGCGCCGCAGGGTGGCGACAGCGTCGGCCGCGACGAGCGCCGCCGGCGCTCGGACCGCGCGAGGCAGGCGGGCGAGCAGGCCCCACCCGGCCCGGCGACGCACGACCGTGGCGCCCTCTCCGACGGCCAGGGCGCCGAGCGTGCGGGTGTCGAGGGTGGTGAGCGCGAACCCCGCGGATCCTGCGACCCCTCCGCCGCGGGCGAGCTCGGCGTCGGGGATCCGGGCGATGCTGCGCCGTGCGAGCACGCCGGCCACCACCGCCGCCGCGAGACCGAGGCCGGCGACGGCGAGCAGCACGGGCACCGGCGGCAGGGCCGGGACGTCAGGCGCCGCCACGAGCACCACGAGCGCACCCGCGACGACGACGAGAAGAGCCCCGCCCGTGGCGACCTCGACCGCCCGGCCCGTGGCCCGGCGTCGGAAGCGAGACTCCGGTGCGGACGCGTGACCGCCACTCGGACCGCCGTCGGCCTCGCCTGCGGTGTCGGCGTGCGCGGCGGGCCCCCGGGCCTGGGCCGGGACGAGGGCGAGGCAGCCCGCTCCGGTGAGCGCGGCGGCGAGCGCGGCGGCGGCGGCGACCGGCCCGGCGGCGACGTCCTGCCCGCCGAGGGCAGCCGCCGCGACGGCACCCAGCCCACCGCCGACGACCGCCCCCAGGGCGGGCCAGCGCCACGCCGCCGGACCGATGAGCGAGAGCCGGTCCACCGGGAGCGGCAGCCACCACCGCACCCGCTCGCGGTCGAGCCCCACCGGGCCCAGGCGGCGCGAGAAGCGGACCACCGAGAGCAGGGCGGCCGCCAGCGCGAGCAGCCACACCCAACCGGCGTCGATCCGCCCGGCGCCGCCTCCCGCGCCCGCCGAGAGCGCCCCGGCGTCCCGGGCCGCGTAGAGCGCGGAGGCCAGGGCAATCACCGCTGCCAGGACGCCCATGTAGACGTCCGCCAGGGTGTCGGCGAGCGTCGTCGACGCCCCCAGGGAGCGCCGCCGGTCCGTCCAGCGCCGCACGGCACGGCCCGCAGGCGCGGGGCCCGACGCGGGGAGGCAGGGCGCCGGGTGGCCGGCCCCGGGAGCGGGCGTCGTCACAGGCCGGCCACGACGTCGGCGCCGTCCTCCGCGTCGGTGAGCCGCACGCCGTCGTCGGACAGCACGAGCACCGAGGTGGCGGCGAGCTGCACGGTGGCCGGGTCGTGGGAGGCGAAGAGCACCGTCCGCCCGGCCTCGCGCTCGTCGGCGAGCCGGTCCGCCACCCGGTGCCGGGCCGCGGTGTCGAGCCGGGACTCGGGCTCGTCGAGGACGAGGAGCTCGCGCGGCCGGGCGAACGCCGCCGCGAGCAGCAGGCGGCGGCGCTGCCCGGAGGACAGCGCGGCCGGCACGGCCCGGGAGCGCTCGGCGAGCCCGAACTCCGCCAGCAGCTCGGCCGTCAGCGTCCCGGGGTCCGAGACCCCGTGCCCGAGCGCGGTGAGCTCGAGGTGCTCGGCGGCGGACAGGCCGGGGAAGAACACCTCGTCCCCCAGGTCGTGGGAGACGGCCGCCCGCTGGCGGGCCGAGCGGGGGTCCGGCAGCCCGTCGTCGATCCGGGCCTCGCCGCCGAGGGCAGGCAGCATGCCGAGCACCGTACGCAGGACGGTCGACTTCCCCGTGCCGTTGACGCCGACCACCGCGAGCGCCTCGCCGGGTCCCACCGAGTACGACACGGGCGGACAGACCGGGAACGCGTAGCCGACCTCCAGGTCCGTGGCCTCCAGTCGCATCCGTGCAGGTTACGGCGTGCGGGCATCTCCGCGGGTGTGCGGTCACGCAGGTGCGTGGGCCCGCGGGTGTGGCGACCGTCGGCCGGACGGCACCGTCGTCGGACGTAGGGTGCTGACGTGACTCGGATCGTGGCGGGCAGCGTCGGCGGACGCACGCTCAAGGTCCCCCGTTCGGGCACCCGCCCCACGTCGGAACGGGTCCGCGAGGCCCTCTTCTCCTCCCTGGGCTCGATGGGCGCGCTCGAGGACGCCGTCGTGCTCGACCTGTACGCCGGCTCCGGCGCGCTCGGGCTCGAGGCCGCCTCCCGCGGCGCCCATGGCGTCACCCTGGTCGAGCGTGCGGCACCGGCCGCCGCCGTGATCCGGGACAACGTCCGCACCCTCGGGTTCGCCGGCGTCACCGTCGTCACGGCCGACGTCGCCGCCTTCGCCGCCGCTCCGGCCCGCGCGTCCGCCGACCTCGCGTTCCTCGACCCGCCCTACGACCTGGCGGCGGCCGACCTCGACGCCGTCCTCGCCGACCTGACCACCCACGGCCACCTCGCGGACGGGGCGATCGTCGTCGTCGAACGGGACCGGCGGGCGCCGGAGCCGACCTGGCCGGCCGGGCTCGCCGCCCTGCGCACCCGCCGCTACGGCGACACCACCGTGCACCTCGCCGTGCACGAGCCTGCGGCGGCTACCGTGGACGCACCATGAGTCTTGCCGTCTGCCCCGGATCCTTCGACCCGGTCACCCTCGGTCACGTCGACGTCGTCCGGCGGGCCCGAGCGATGTTCGACCACGTCGTCGTCGCCGTCGCGACGAACGCCACCAAGCGGTACCTGTTCACCGACGCCGAGCGCGTCGACCTCGCGCGCAGCGCGGTCGCCGACCTCGACGGCGTGCGGGTCGAGCTCGTGCCCGGGCTGCTCGCGCAGTACTGCGCGGACGTCGGCGCGAGCGCCATCGTCAAGGGCCTGCGCGGCGCCGCCGACGTCGACGCCGAGCAGGCGATGGCCCTGATGAACCGGCACCTGACCGGCGTGGAGACCGTGTTCGTCATGGGCGACCCGCGGCTCGGCCACGTCGCCTCCTCGATGGTCAAGGACGTCGCCCGCAACGGCGGCGCCGTCGACGACCTCGTACCGGCCGACGTCGCCGCCGCGCTGCCCCACGCACTTCGCCGATCCGCCGGTGGTCCCGGCGCGCGGCCGGTCCCCGCCTCCGGCGGCTCCGGTCCCGACGCCGCGCCGCCCCGACACCCAGGAGTCCAGGTATGACCTCCGAGCCCATCGACGCCACGCACGACGCCGGGGAGTCGCTCCTTGCGATCCTCGACGAGCTGCGCCGGATGGTCACCCAGGCGCGGTCGATGCCGATGTCCTCCTCCGCGATCGTCAACCGGGCCGAGGTCCTCGACCTCATCGCGTCGGCCAGGTCCGTGGTCCCGGAGTCGATCGCCGCGGCGGACACGATCGTCGCGGACGCCGACGCCGTCCTCGAGCGCGCCCGCACGCAGGCCGAGGAGATCGTCGCCGAGGGCGAGCAGCAGGCCGCGCGCCTCGTCCAGGACGAGCCCGTCCTCGCGCAGGCGAACGAGCAGGCCCGGCGCATCGTCGCCGAGGCCGAGCAGCAGGCCGCCCGCCGGGCCGCGGACGCCGACTCCTACGCCGCCGAGCACCTGAGCCGGTTCGAGAAGGAGCTCGACCAGCTCACCCAGCAGGTGCGCGCGGGCCGCCAGTACCTCGCCGGCGGCGCCGGCCTGCGCCAGGAGTCGCGTGGGTCGGGGGACGCCGAGCGCACCGCCGAGCAGGGTGAGCGTCGCGAGCACCGGCCCGAGCACGGACGGCCGGAGAGCCGATGAACGCGCCGCTGACGATCTCGGTCCGCGACCTCGCGCGGCGCCCGGGGTCCGTGCGTCAGCTCGAGCTGACCGCGCCCGCCCCGGAGGAGATGGGCACCGCCGTCCTGCAGGTCGCGCCCGGCTCCGACCTCGACCTCGACCTCACCCTGTCGGCGGTGTCCGACGGGATCCTCGTCACCGGCCCCGTGCGTGCGCGCCTGACGGGTCAGTGCGCGCGGTGCCTGGACCCGATCTCGCCCGAGATCGAGGTCGAGCTCACCGAGCTCTTCTACCACCCGGACGTCCGCGCCCGTCTCGTCGAGGACGGCGACGAGGACGCGGAGGACTACCCGGTGGTCACCGGCGACGACCTCGACCTCGAGGCCGCCGTGCGTGACGCCGTCGTGCTCGATCTGCCGTTCACGCCGCTGTGCCGGCCCGACTGCCAGGGTCTGTGCTCCGTGTGCGGCATCCGGCTCGACGACGCCGAGCCCGGCCACGCGCACGAGGACCTGGACCCGCGCTGGGCGGCGCTCGCCGCGCTCTCGAGCGAGGGCACCGAGGGCGGGGCCGCCGGTGGGTCCGATGCCGACGCCGGGGCCGCCGGAGAGGCGACGTCCGACGCCGAGGGTGGGGCACACGGCGCTGGGTCCGACGCCGACGCCCCCGACCGGCGAGGCAGCGAGTGACCCGGAGCAGGTCCAGGCGTACTCCCGACGAGGGCCCGGCCCGCCGCTCCGACGTCGAGCGACTGACCGAGGCCCTCGGCGTCGAGATCGATCCCGAGCTGCTCGTCCTCGCCCTCACGCACCGCTCGTTCGCGCACGAGGCAGGCGGTCTGCCGACGAACGAGCGCCTCGAGTTCCTCGGCGACTCCGTCCTCGGCGTCGTCGTCACCGAGCACCTGTACCGCGGCCACCCGGACGTGCCCGAGGGGGACCTGGCCCGCATGCGTGCGGCCAGCGTGTCCCAGAAGGCGCTCGCCGTCGTCGCCCGGGACCTCGGCCTGGGGGACTACGTCCTGCTCGGCCGGGGCGAGCGGACCTCCGGCGGGCGGGAGAAGGACTCGATCCTGTCCGACGCCGTCGAGGCGCTCATCGGCGCGGTCTACCTCGGGCACGGTCTCGAGCGCACGCGCGAGGTCGTCACCCGGCTCGTCGGCCCGATCCTCGACCGCGCGAGCTCGCTGGGTGCCGCCCTGGACTGGAAGTCCTCCCTGCAGGAGGCCGCGGCCGCCGCCGGCCTGCCGGCCCCGACCTACGAGCTGAGTCACGTGGGTCCCGACCACGCTCGGGTCTTCACCGCCGTGGTCACCTTCGACGGCGCGGTCGCCGGCACCGGTGGGGGAGCGTCGAAGAAGGTCGCCGAGGCCGAGGCCGCCGAGGCCGCCTACGGCTGGGTGACCGCACGGGGCGCCGGGTCGACCGGCGGAGAGGATGCCGCGACACCCGACGACGGCGGACCGCTCGACGACGCCGAGACGACCCGCGACGCCGGACCCCACGATGCCGGAACCCCGTCGGACGACGCGCCCGAGGAGCCGACCGCGTAGTGCCTGAGCTGCCCGAGGTCGAGGTCGTGCGTGCGGGCCTGGTCCCCGCGCTCGTCGGACGGGAGATCGCCGACGTCGAGGTCCGCCACCCGCGTGCCGTGCGGAACACCGCGGGCGGGTCCGCCGCGTTCGCGGCCCTGCGGGGCCGGGAGGTCGTCGGCGTCGTCCGCCGTGGCAAGTACCTGTGGCTGTTGCTCGACGACGGCAAGGACGCCCTGCTCGCCCACCTCGGGATGTCGGGCCAGATGCTCGTCCAGCGGCCCGGGACCTCCCTGGAGCCCGGCCCCCACGTGCGGGCCCGGCTCGTCACCGACGACGGCGGCGAGGTGTGGTTCGTCGACCAGCGCACCTTCGGCTACGTCGACCTCACCCCGACCGTGGCGACCCCGGACGGCGGCCCCGGTGGGCGAGGCTCCCCGGCGCGCGTGCTGCCCCGGCCGGTCGCCCACGTGGCCCGCGACCTGCTCGACCCCGACCTGGACATGGCAAGCCTCGTGGCGCGTACCCGGCGGCGCCGCACCGAGGTCAAGCGGGCGCTGCTGGACCAGACGCTGGTCTCCGGCGTCGGGAACATCTACGCGGACGAGGCCCTGTGGCGCGCCCGGCTGCACGGGACGCGGGCCACCGACGCCCTGCCGCCCGCCCGGCTGCGCGAGCTGTACACGGCGGCCGGCGACGTCATGGCCGAGGCGCTCGCCCAGGGCGGCACGAGCTTCGACGCGCTCTACGTCAACGTCGCCGGCACGCCCGGCTACTTCGCGCGGTCGCTGCACGCGTACGGCCGAGCGGGGGAGCCGTGCGACCGGTGCGGCACCCTGCTGCGAATCGAGCCGTTCATGAACCGGCGCTCCGTCTCGTGCCCCAGGTGCCAGCGGCGGGCGCCGCAACGATCGGGCTGACGACGAGCACGTTCGCGCCGGCTGAGGTCGCGCTCGAGAGGGGTACCGCGCAGGTCTCCTTCGGCGCAGCGGGCTCGCCTACCGTGGACCGATGGACAACCGAGCAGAAGTGAGGGAGTTCCTCACCACACGGCGCGCACGGGTCACCCCGGACGACGTCGGACTGCCCCCCGGCGGGAACCGCCGTGTGGAGGGCCTGCGCCGCACGGAGGTGGCGACGCTTGCCGGTGTGAGCGTGGAGTACTACACGAAGCTCGAGCGCGGTGCGATCAGCGGCGCGTCGCCGGAGATCCTCGACGCGATCTCGAAGGCGCTGCGCCTCGACGACGCCGAGCGGGCGCACCTGTTCGACCTCGCCCACGCGGCCGGCCCGGTCGCTCGGCCGCCGCGGCGACGCAGTGTGAGGTCCTGGCGGCCGCACCCGAGCCTGCAGTGGATGCTCGATGCCGTGACCGGTGGCCCGGCATTCGTCCGCAACGGCCGGATGGATGTCCTGGCCACCAATGCGCTGGCGCGGGCGTTCTACACGGACGTCTACGACATGCCCGGCCGCATTCAGGGGCAGCCGCCGAACATCGCCCGGTTCACGTTCCTCGACGAGCGGGCCCACGACTTTTACCCGGACTGGGACATGTTCGCCGATGTGACGGTGGCAATCCTGCGCACCGAGGCGGGCCGCGACCCGCACAACAAGGAGCTGCACGACCTGATCGGTGAGCTGTCCACCCGCAGCACCGAATTTCGGACCCGGTGGGGCTCGCACAACGTCCGCCACCATGGCACCGGCTTCAAGTCCTTCCGCCACTCGGTGGTCGGTGAGATGACCTTGGCCTTCGAGGGCATGGAGATGGAGTCCGAGCCCGGGCTGTCGGTCACGGTCTACGCCGCCGAGCCGGGCTCGGAATCAGCGGAGAAGATGCAGCTGCTGGCCTCCTGGTCCGCCGTCGAGGACCCCACGGCGTCCCGGGAGCCCGCGCGCGAGGCGGAGAGCTCCGAGCGCTGAGTGCGGGCCCCGGACGGTGGTGGTACTACCAGGGACTCCCTCGTGCGCGCTCGCGTGCCTAGCGGGGGTGGGCCGGGCGCTGCCTGCTGGACCACTGTCGACGGAAGAGGACTCCATGCCCACGATCGCCATCATCGGTGCCGGCCCGGTAGACGCCGGACGGGCCCATGACGCCGGCGTTGTGGATGACGGCGTCGAATCGGCCGTGCTCGTTCGCCTGCACGGCGACCAGGCGGGTCTCGTCGTCACGGGCGAGGTCGCCGAGGACGGAGCCGAGCGCCCCGGGTATGACCGATTCCTCGAGCCGCTCGCGGCCACGTGCGTGCACGACGACCTCGTGGCCCCGTTCGACGATTGCCTGCGCGGTCAGCCGCCCGAGGCCGGCCGCCCGGGAGACCCTCGGGGTACCCCTCACAGACGGGACTCCCTCGGTCGAGCCGGCCGACGTAGCGTCGAGCGCATGACCGACACCACGATGGAATACCGCCACCTCGGACGCTCGGGCCTGCTGGTCAGCCGGATCGGACTCGGCTGCATGAACTTCGGCGACGCCACCGGCAAGCAGGAGGCGTTCGAGATCATGGACCGGGCCATCGAGCTCGGTGTGAACTTCTTCGACACCGCCGACGTCTACGGCGGCCCCCAGAAGCCCGACATGGAAAAGGGGTACGGGACGTCGGAGGAGATTGTCGGGAACTGGCTGAAGGCGTCCGGCCACCGCGACGACATCGTGCTGGCCACCAAGCTGTACCAGCCCATGGGTCTCGGTCCGAACGACCGCCGGCTCTCCGCCTACCACATCCGCCGGGCCGTCGATGCGAGTCTGCGGCGGCTGCAGACCGACCACATCGACGTCTACCAGATGCACCACGTCGACCGGGCCACCCCGTTCGACGAGATCTGGCAGGCCATGGAGCAGCTGGTCGCCGCAGGCAAGATCAGCTACGTCGGCTCCTCCAACTTCGCCGGCTGGGACGTGGCGACCGCGCACCTGACCGCCCAGCACCGGAACTTCTTCGGGCTGGTGTCGGAGCAGAGCCTGTACAACCTCGCCAACCGGGCCGTCGAGCGGGAGCTGATCCCGGCACTCGAGCACTTCGGCATCGGCCTGATCCCCTGGAGCCCGCTGGCGATGGGCGTGCTCGCCGGCCGTCCTGAGGCGGGGGAGAAGACCGAGCGGCGCGCCCTGCAGGGTGAGGTGTATGACGCCGTGTCCGACCAGCTCGACGCCTTCGAGGCGCTCTGCGTGAGGCTGGGTCACAGCCCGGCCGCGGTCGCCCAGACATGGCTGCTGCACCAACCGGTCGTGTCGACCCTGATCGCCGGCTCCCGCACGAAGGCCCAGCTCGAGGCGGCTGTCGACGCCGTAGCCGTGTCGTTGGACGCCGACGCGCTGGCCGCGATCGACCGCATCTGGCCCGGCCCGGGTGTGGCCCCGATGTCCTACGCCTGGTGAGCGTGGGAGCTCGCGTAGAAGCAGCGCAGTCGTGCGACGTCTGTCCCGGTGAGGATCTGCTGACCGGGCCCGTCACCGGGCGACGGATACGATCGGACGCATGACGAGCGAGGCGACCGGTGACGTCCGCGTGATGATCGTCGACGACCACGAGGTCGTCCGCCGCGGGATCGCCGAGGTGGTCGAGCGGGCCGAGGGGCTGACCGTGGTCGCCGAGGCCGGGTCGGTCGCCGACGCGCTGCGGCGCGCCGAGCTCGTCCGGCCCGACGTCCTCCTCGTGGACCTCCAGCTCGGCGACGGGTCGGGCATCGACCTCATCAGGACGCTGGGGGAGCGGCTGCCCGGTGCCCGGCCGATCGTGCTGACGAGTTTCGACGACGACGACGCCCTTGCCGCAGCCCTCGACGTCGGGGCCAGGGCCTACCTGCTCAAGACCGTCCGCGGAGCAGAGATCGCCGACGTCGTGCACGCCGTCGCCCAGGGACGCACCCTGCTCGACGCCCGCACCGTCACCCGGCGCCGCGCCGCGCACGACGACCCGACGGCGGACCTCACTCCCTCGGAGCGCAAGGTCCTCGAGCTCATCGGTGACGGCCTGTCGAACCGGGAGATCGGCGAGAGGCTGGGCGTGGCGGAGAAGACCGTGAAGAACCACATCACGAGCCTGCTGAGCAAGATGGGCCTCCAGCGGCGCACGCAGGTTGCCGCGTGGGTGGCCGGCCAGCGCGCCGCCGGCTGGCGCGGCTGAGCGATGGTTGGCGGCTCATCGCCCGGGCCGCCGGTCGCACGGAGGCGCCCCGGCGCTGCTCGTCGAGCTCCTCGGCCACGTCCGTGCGGGAGGAGGGGTCGGTCGTCGGCGGCTCCCGGAGCATCCGTTGGGTCGGCGGACGACGACGAGACTCTCACGTCCGGCCGGTCATCAGTCCTCGGAGGAGTCGGGGACGTCCCGGGATCGGACGTCGGATGCCTTGTCCTTGCCGATGACGCCGAGATGGGTGCTCCGGAACGAGTCCGGCAGCTTCAGCCCGTAGCCGAGGGCGCGGTCGACGCCGACGTGGAAGGCCCATGCGCAGGCGACGACGCCGATTGCCGTCGAGGCGACCGGCGACACCGGCTCCAGAGCCAGTGCCGTCACCGCTGCCAGGGCCGGGAGCGCGTAGTTGTGGACCGTGTTGTAGGACGCCGCCCCGGCTGCGGGCGACCGCGCGTAGCCCAGCATCGAGAGGTCGAAGACGAGGAACGCTGCGAGAACCACCCACCACCATTCGGGATAGAGCACGAGGATCGCGATGAGGGCGAACAGGGCGATGGCCCCTCCCTCGATCCGTTGGATGGCGTGAGTCTGTCCGGTCATCGGACGCTCCTTGGTCGTCGAGCGGCGTCGGGTTGTCCGGCCTGCCGGTGAGCGTCCTCGAACTCTACGGGCGGTAGGTGCGCGATCGCGGGCGGGTCGATGGTGGGAGTACCCGTGGATCCATCGGGCGATTCGCCAGGGCTCTCACCCGGGGGGCCGATCATCAGACCGTGAGGCGCCGAACGTTCAGAGCCCGGCTAGCCCCGCCGCGCCGTCGGCACCTGCCACCGCAGCAGCGTGCCGCGCCCCGTCTCTGTCCGGCCCACCGAGAACGTGCCCCCGTGCCGGCGCGCCCGCTGGGCGAGGTTGCCCAGGCCGGAGGACCGGGTGCTGTCGGCGGGTATGCCGCGTCCGTCGTCGATCACCTCGACCAGCACGGTGCCCGACGGGCCGGAGCCGCGCACGCGCAGGTGCACCGACACGGAGGAGGCGCCCGCGTGCCGGGCGGCGTTGGACACGCCCTCGCGGACGACCGCCACGACGTCGTCGGCGACGTCGGGGTCGACACGCTCGCGGAGGGTGTCGGACATCGGTCCGCCGAGGTCGTCGTCGGCGAGCAGCCTGCCGTCGACCTCGACGAGCAGCGACGGCGCGAACCCGAGCGTCGTGCGCGCGAGCGAGGCCTCCCGGCGCAGCCGCTCGGCCAGCAGGACCGCCTGGTCCGGCTCGCGCAGGTTGTGGACGATGGACCGGATCTGTCGCACCGAGGAGTCGACCGCGTCGACGGCGGAGTCGATGAGCTCGGTGAGCTCCCGCGCCCCGGTCGATGCGTCGGCCGGCCCGGATCCGTCGGCTGCCCCGGAACCGCTCGCCGTCCCGGATCTGCCGACGCCCCTGTTCTCCAGGTCCTCGGCCCGTGCCCGCGCCTGGGTGAGCTGCATCCCCGTGGCGAAGAGCTGCTGGATCGCGAGGTCGTGCAGGTCCCGGGAGATACGGGCTCGCTCCTCGACCATCGTCGCGACGTCCTCGACGTGCCGGGCCCCGGCGATCTGCAGTGCGAGCACGGCCTGGGAGGCGACCTGCTGGGCGATCTCCAGCTCGAGCTCGGTGAACTCGGGCCGGCCGTGGTGGCGCAGGAGCAGCAGCACGCCCTCGGCCTCGCCGCTGAGCAGCATCGGCGCGTACAGCGCAGGTCCGAACGACGCGAGCTCGGGGACGCGCATCGTGCGCGACCGGGTCAGGGAGTCGACGATCAGGCCGGAGCGCTCCCGGATGACGGTCTGCGCGCGGCCCTCCGACGGGAAGACGACGCCGAGCAGCTCGCCGGCCCGGTCGCCGCGGACGATCTCGGCCACCCAGGTGTCGCCGACCGACGGCAGCACGAGGATCACCGTGTCCGCCTCGGCGACCTCGAGCAGGCGCGTGGCGACGAGCTCGAGCGCCTCGTCCTCGTCGGACCCCTCGAGCAGGGCGGTGGTGATCTCGTTCGCGACGGCGGTCCACCTCGCCCTGGTCTGCGCAGCCCCGTAGGTGGTCGCGTTCGCCACGGCGACGCCGGTGGCGCGAGCGAGTGTCAGCGCCGTCGTCACGTCGGCGGGCGTGAAGTGCCCGCCCTCCTTCTCCGCGAGGTAGAGCCGCCCGTAGAGGCGGCCGCCGGCGCGGACGGGCACGCCGAGGAACGAGTACATCGGGGGGTGCCCGGGCGGGAACCCGCCGAAGTCGGGATGCTCGGTGAGGTCGTCGAGGACGAGCGCGCCGTGCGCGGGGATCGCGCCGAGCACGCCCGTGCCGCTGGGCGGGTGCCCCAGGACGCGCATCTCGCCCTCGGTCATCCCGACCTGGATGAAGGTCTGGGTCTCGCCGTTGGAGTCGAGCACGCCGAGCGCCGCGTAGCGGGCCCCCGTCAAGGCGGCCACGGAGGCGACGAGCCCGTCGAGGGCGCCGCGGACCTCGAGGTGACCGGTGAGGGTGAGCGCGGTGCCGAGCACCTCGTCGTCGAGCTCGTGCACCGGGTGCTCCCTCCTCAGGTCGTGGCGCCCGCTCAGGTCGTGGCGCCCGCTCAGGTCGTGGCGCCCGCGTGGGCCGGGCGGTCCCCACGCTCGGCCCGCCACGCGTCAGCGTACGGCGGGTGGCCGGCGATCAGCTCGGCGTGGGTGCCGCGGGCGAGCACCCGCGCGGGTGCGGCCGGCGCGCCGGCATCGTGCGCGCCGGGTTCGCGTCCGAGGACGATGACCTCGTCGGCCGCGGCGAGCGGGGCCAGCCGGTGCGTGACGAGCAGGACCCCGCGCGGACCTCCCGCGTCCGTCGCCCCGGTCCGCGGGGTCGTCAGCAGGTCGGTGACGAGCTCGTCGGCCAGCTCGGGGTCGAGATGCTCCGCCGGCTCGTCCAGCAGGACCAGCGGTGCGCGCGACGCGAGCGCGCGGGCGAGCAGGAGGCGGCGGCGTTCGCCGCCGGAGATCGTCGTCGCGTCGCTGCCGAGCCGGGTGGCGAGCCCGTCCGGCAGCCCCGCGAGCCACTCGCCGAGGCCGACCTGCGTCAGCAGCGCGGCCGCCTCGGTCGCGGTGACGTCGCCTCGGCCCACGCGCAGGTTCTCCAGCACGCTCGTGGCGAAGACGTGGGCGTCCTCGGCGGTGAGCGTGACGGTCGCGGCGCGCAGGTCCGAGGTCAGGCCGGCCGGGTCGCGCTCGTCGATCGTCACGGCGCCCGCCGTCGGCTCGAGCAGGCCGGCGAGCGTGGCGAGCACGGTGGACTTGCCGATCCCGGAGGGGCCGACGACGGCGACCGACCGGCCCGGGGTGAGGTCAAGGTCGACGCGCGCGACCGTGGGTCCGCCGGGCCAGGCCACCTCGAGGTCCTGTGCGAGCAGCCGGGGAGCGGGTGCGCTCCTCGTCGCGGTGGTGGCCGAGGGCGCGGCTGTCGGGGGAGCGCCGGTCGGCGCCGACCCACGAGCCTCCACGGTCGGCGACCCGCCCGCCGGTGCGGACGCCGTGGATGTGCCCGCCACACCGGTGGGCGCCCCCGCCGCGTCCACGAGGGAGAGCACCCGCCGGGCGGCGGCCGCGCTCGTCACCCGCTGGACGGCCGCCTGGCCGAGGATCGCGGTGCCCTCGAAGCTGGCGAGCGGCGTGAGCACGACGACGCACAGCCCCACCTCGGACAGCTGCCCGGCGCCGACGGCCGGGATGCCCAGGACGAGTGCCCCGACGACCGCCACGGCCATCCCCACGAGGTCGAGCCCGGCGGCGACCGCCCGGGCGCGGCCGATCACGTCGCGCTCGCGGGCGAGGCGGTGCTCGGTGACCTCCAGCGCGGCCATGGCCGCCCCGACTCGGCCCGCGGTCTGCAGCTCGACTGCGCCGTCGACGAGCGCGCCGGCGTGCGCCGTGAGGTCGGCCCGCGCGGCGACCTGCGCGGTGGCCGCGCGCCGTGCCGCGGTGGCCGTGATCGCCGGGGAGACCACGCCCGCGAGCAGCAGCCCGGCGGCGAGGGCCGCGCCGGCTGCGGGCAGCAGGAGGCCGACGATCGCCACGGACACGAGGCCGACGCCGAGGGCGACCGCGCGGGGGACGGTGGAGCGGACGACGAGGTCGCCGATCGCGTCGACGTCCTCGCCGGCGCGGGCCAGCAGGTCGCCGCGCCGCAGCCGGGCGACGACCTCCGTGCGGCCGCCGGCGAGCGCGCGGTAGGTGCGCTCGCGGAGCGTGGCGACGCCGTCGAGGGCGACCCGGTGGGAGGCGAGGCGCTCGAGGTAGCGGAACAGGGCCTTGGAGATGCCGAACGCGCGTACCCCGACCGCCGCGACGGACAGCGTGAGCACGGGTGGGTGCTGGGAGGCCCGGGCGATGAGCCATGCCGAGACGGCGGTGAGCCCGACGCCGGCGCCGACGGCGAGCACGCCCAGGAGCACGGCCCAGGCCACCCGCCACCGCCGGACGCCGAGCATCGCGGTCGCGCGCCGCAGCACGGTCCGGTCGCTCCTGGTCATGCCCACGTCCCGACCTCCGCCGAGGCGACCTCGACCACCTGGTCGGCGACCGAGACGAGCGCGGGCCGGTGGGCGACGACCAGCACGGTGCGCCCCGCGTCCCGCAGCGCCCGCACGGCGTCGAGGACGTGGCTCTCGGCGTCGGCGTCGAGGTGGGCCGTGGGCTCGTCGAGCACCACGAGCGCGGCGCCGGTGACGAGCGCGCGCGTGAGGGCGAGCCGCTGGCGCTGCCCGACCGACAGGCCGACGCCGCCGTGGCCCACGACCGTGTCCCAGCCGTGCGGGAGTCCGGCGAGAACCTCGTCCAGGCCGGTGGCGCGGGCGGCGGCCGCGAGCGCGTCGGCCTTCGCGCCCGGGGCGACGTTCTCGGCGACCGTGCCGGGCAGGATCGTGGGGCGCTGCGGCACGTAGGCGACCTGCTCCCACCACGAGTGCCGGTCGACGTCGGCGAGGTCGGTCTCCGTGCCGTCGGCCGACCGTACGAGGGCCCGGCCGGCGTCGGGGGCGAGGACGCCGAGGGTGGTGAGGGCCGTCGTCGTCTTGCCCGACCCCGACGGGCCGACGAGCGCCGTGACCTCCCCGGGTGCGATCTCGGCGTCGAGGTGGGCGGGGGCGAGACGGTCGCGGTCGCCGGCACGCACGCCGAGGCCCCGCAGGAGCAGGGTCGCGCCCCGCAGGTCGGGGGCGGGGGCGGTGCCGGACCCGGCGGCCGGGGCGTCGAGCACGGCGAACGCCTTCTCCGCGGCGGCGACACCGTCGGACGACGCGTGGAACTGGGTGCCGACCTCGCGCAGCGGCCGGAAGACCTCGGGCGCGAGCATGATGCACACGAGCGCGCCCTCGAGGCCGACGAACCCGTAGACGAGCCGCATGCCGACGCTGACGGCGACGAGCGCCACGCAGATCGAGGTGAGGAACTCCAGCACGGCGCCGGACAGGAACGCGAGCCGCAACGTGCGCATGGTGGCGGCCGACCATGCTCGTCCGAGCTCCCGCACGCGACGCGCCGGCCCGTGCTCGCGGCCGAGCGCGGCGAGGGTGGCCAGGCCGGCCATGAGGTCCACGAGCTGGGCGCCGAGGCGGGACATCGCGGCCAGGCGGGCGTCGGCGAACTGCTGCGTGAGCCGCCCGATGAGGATCATGAACACCGGGATCAGGGGGATCGTTACGGCGAGGAGGATCGCGGAGGTGAGGTCCGCCCCGAGCACGACGGCGAGCGTGGCGGGCGTGACCGTCGCGGCCAGCAGCAGCTGGGGCAGGTAGCGCACGAGGTAGGGCTCGAGGTCGTCCAGGCCCCGCACGGCGAGCGTGACGGTCTCGGCGCCGTGCTCCGCCCGCCAGCGGGGCCCGAGCGCGAGCGCGCGGGTGAGCACGCTCGCGCGCAGCTCCGCGACGACGTCGGTGGCCGCCCGGTGCGCGACTGACTCCTGGGCGCCGTGCACGAGCGCGCGGGCGACCAGGACGACGCCGAGCCAGATCAACGGCGTGCGGACGTCGGTGAGGGTGGCGCCGCCCTCGATCGCCGCGGCGAGGATGCGCGCGAGGAGGAGGACCTGCGCGATCACCAGCGCCGCCGTCGTGGCCCCGGCCAGGGCGACGACGACGACGTAGCGCCGCGCCGCACGGGCGTGCGCGAGGAGGCGGGGGTCGAGCGGCTTCACGCTGTCGGCGCAGCGTCGTCGTCGGACCCGGCGTCGGACCCGTCGTCGGACCCGGCGTCGCCCCTGTCCGACCTGGCGGCGACCCGGACCGGGACGGTGACCCGCCGGTCGAGGCCGGCGGGCGTGTCGGGCAGGACGTCGGCGTTGATCCGGCGGCGGAAGACCCAGTACGACCACGCCTGGTAGGCGAGGACCAGGGGGACGAAGACGAGCGCGACGATGCTCATGACGACGAGCGTCGGCCCGGTGGCCGCGGCCTCGCGGAAGGTCAGCGAGTACGCGGGGTCGACCGAGGAGCGCATGACGTCGGGCGCCATGGCACCGAAGATCAGCACGACGGCGGCGACGATCGTCACGGCGGAGCAGACGAACGACCGCCCCTCCTGCTCGCGGTGCGCGAAGAACGCGGCGCCGACCAGGCCGACCGCGGCGACGACCAGCGGTGCCCACGTCCACACGTGGGCGGAGTGGGCGAGCTGGGCCCACAGCCCCCAGGCGGCGCCGACCACGAGGGCGATCAGCGAGAGCGGCTTGGCGGCGGCGACGGCCTGGTCGTGCACGGTTCCGGCCGTCTTCCAGGCGAGGAACACCATGCCGTGGGCGAGGAACAGCACCGCTGTGAGCAGGCCGCCGAGGATGGTGAACGGGGTGAGGAGCGAGAGCAGGCCACCGGTGAGCTGGGCGTTGCCGGCGTCGTCCCGGACGATCTCCATGCCCTGGACGAGGTTGGCGAACGCGACCCCCCACAGGACGGCGGGCACCCAGGCGGAGATCGTGTGGAGGAGGTCCCAGCGCCGGCGCCAGGCGGGGTCGGTGACCTTGCCGCGCCACTCGATGGCGCAGATCCGCACGATGAGCGCGACGAGGATGACCAGCAGCGGCAGGTACATGCCCGAGAACATCGTGGCGTACCACTCGGGGAACGCCGCGAACATGGCTCCGCCCGCGGTGATCAGCCACACCTCGTTGCCGTCCCAGTGCGGGCCGATCGCGGACAGCATGGTGCGCCGCTCCTTGTCGCGGCGCTGCGCGTCGCCGCGGGGCAGGATCGTCAGCAGCATGCCGACGCCGAAGTCGAATCCCTCAAGCACGAGGTAGCCGGTCCACAGGACCGCGATGAGGACGAACCAGACGAGGGGAAGCGCCTCGGTCATGTCGATCGGTCTCCTTGTCGGGTCGGGCGGTTCAGTAGGCGAAGGACAGCGGCTGGTCGTCGTCGGCGGGGTCCGGCTCGGGCGCGGGGGCGGGGTCGATCCCCTCGCGGACGTACCGGCGCACGAGCCAGAACCAGACGACGCCGAGCGCCGCGTACAGCAGGGTGAACGTCACCAGCGAGGTGAGGACCGTCGTCGAGGTGACGACCGTGGACACGCCGTCCGCCGTGCGCAGCCAGACCTGGTCGACCGGGTTGTCCGGGTTCGGGTGGACGACCCACGGCTGTCGGCCCATCTCGGTGAAGATCCAGCCGAACGAGGAGGCGAGGAACGGCATGGGCAGCGAGACCAGGCACAGGCGGGAGAACCAGCGCGAGCCGGTCACCCGTCCTCCGCGCAGCGCCCACAGACCCCACACCGCCAGGGCGGCGGAGAACACGCCGAGCCCGATCATCAGGCGGAAGCTCCAGTACGTGACGACGAGGTTGGGGCGGTAGTCGACCCCCTCCCCGTAGAGCTCCTCGTACTCGGCCTGGACGTCGTTGACGCCCGGCAGGTAGCTCTCCTCGCCGGCGAAGCTGTTGGTTCCCATGAACGAGGTGACGCCGGGCAGCTCGAAGAGGTGGATGGCGTTCTCGCAGTCGTTCGACAGGTCGCCGATCGCGAGGATGGACAGGGGGACGGACTCGCCGCCGTCGCAGACGGCCTCGGCGGAGGCCATCTTCATGGGCTGTTGCTCGTACATGAGCTGGCCCTGGTGGTGGCCCGTGAGGATCACGGCGACGCCGGAGATCACCACCGTGATCAGGCCGACCATCGCGCCCGGTCGCCACACGTGCCGCGCCTCGGCCTCGGCCTGGTCGCCCTCGTGGGCGAGGCCGGAGGCGGGGGAGCCCGCGCCGCGGACGGTGCGCACGATCCACCAGCCGCACACGCCGGCCACGAGCGTGCCCGCCACGAGGAAGGCGGCCGCGACGGCGTGGCCGAACGCGGCGATCGCCGTGTTGTTCGTGATGACCTCGAGGAAGCCGCCGATGCCGTCGAGCTCGGCGCGGCCCGTCTCGGCGTTGTAGACGGCCCCGACGGGGTGCTGCATCCACGAGTTCGCCGCGATGATCCAGTACGCCGACAGGTTGACGCCGATCGCCACCATCCAGATGCACGCCAGGTGCAGGCCCTTGGACAGGCGTTCCTTGCCGAAGAGCCACAGGCCGAGGAACGTCGACTCAAGGAAGAAGGCGGCCAGCGCCTCGATGGCGAGCGGGGCGCCGAAGATGTCGCCGACGAACCGCGAGTACTCCGACCAGTTCATGCCGAACTGGAACTCCTGGACGATGCCGGTGGCCACGCCGAGCGCGAAGTTGATGAGCAGGATTTTGCCGAAGAAGTTCGTCAGCTTGAGCCAGTGATCCTTGCCGGTGCGCCACCAGAACGTCTGCATGAGCGCGACGAGCGGGGCCAGGCCGATCGTCAGCGGGACGAGGATGAAGTGGTAGACGGTCGTGATGCCGAACTGCCACCGGGCGAGCTCGAGGGCTTCCACTTGGCTGTCCTTCCGGGCAGGGCTGTCGCACGGGTGAGCGCGGCTGCCGCCACGGTAGGAAGCGACACCGCGTCAGTGCCGGGACCAAGGTCCTGCGAGGTGACGCGACGTCGCGATCTGTGGGCGGGGGCGGGCGGTGCGCTGGGATGCGGGACGTGGGCGAGGTTGCAGGGTCCGGACGGCCTCCGTGTGGGATACTCGCCGGGACCCTGCCGCGGGGCCGTTCCCCCGCGCGGGGTCCGACGACGAGTTCCACGTCGGTGAGCAGGACCGGTTCGCGCCGCCTCAGAGCGCCGCCGCGACCGTACTGCGCAGCCGACAGGCCGCCGGGCGCCACCGTCCGCGCGGGTGAGGGGCGCGCCGTCGGTGCGCCGGCCGTTCTCCGGTAGGTGCGCGACCCAGGACTTCCGTCCGCGCACGCCGCGGACGAACCGAAGGCCCGCGAGCCGAGGGACGGCCGGCGCGTCGGGCGGAAGGAACTGCATGACCGAGAGCTCCGAGCCCACGGCAGAAGCAGCAGAGCAGACCCCCGAGGCACCTGCGACGAAGGCTCCGCGCAAGCGGGCGCCGCGCCGGGCCACCACGGGCGCGGCAGTCCCGGAGGCGACCTCGGCCGAGGACGCCACCGTAGCCACCGAGGACGTCGCCTCCACCGGGGCCGGCTCTTCCGCCGAGACCACCGCGTCCTCCGGTGCAGCCACGGCCGCCGACGACGCGACCCCCACCACGAGCGCCACGTCCGACGAGAGCGCCGCGTCCGCCGCGGACGAGACCGCCGCGCCCAAGGCCACGCGCACCCGTGCGACCCGCACCCGCGCCGCCTCCACGCGGTCGACCAGCACCCGGTCGACCACCACCCGCACCTCCCGGGCACGCAAGGCAGCGCCCGCCGCCGATGCAGACGCCGCCGTGCAGGCGACGACCGACGCTCCCACCGACGCGACCGCAAGCGCCGCCGCAGGCGCGTCGACCTCCACCGACGAGCCGTCCACCACGGACTCCGGCACGGCGACGAACGACGCCGCCTCGGCGACGAACGACGCCGTCACGGCCGCGGACCCCGCGTCGACGACGAACGACGCCGCGACCACCGAGGACACGGACGGCGCGCCCGCGGCAGCGAGCACCGACCTCACGGCCGACCTCGAGGCGCTCAGCGCGTCGCGAACGGGTAGCGCGGGCACCGCCGCAGCCGCCGGTACCCCGAGCACGACCGGAACGTCCGGTCGCGGCACGACCTCCGGCACGCGTCGCGCCACGTCGCGCCGACGTGCCGCCACCAGCGCCCCCACCACGCCGGAGCCCGCCGAGGCGCCCGCGCCCGCGTCCACCGCCCCGGCGTTCACCGCGCCCGGTGCAGACGCCGTCGCAGCCGAGGCTGCGCCCGCCGAGACCGGGTCGGCCGATCTCACGGACGCCGCCAAGGAGACCTCCGCCCCTGCGCAGAAGCCGCGCCGGAGCCGACGCGCGACCGCCCCGACCCGCGAGCCCGACCAGAACCTCGACGTCCTCGCCGAGCTCGGGGTCGCCGATGACGAGTCCGCGGCCACGGCCGGGGCACCCGGCCAGGGCACCGCCGAGGACGATCGTCCGAGCACGATCGCGCAGGACGCCGACCAGAAGAGCGGCGACCAGCAGGACTCCGACCGGCGCTCGGACGAGTTCGCGCCGGCGCGCGGCGCCACCGACGAGAGCGCAGAGCCCGACGAGAGCGCAGAGCCCGACGAGGACGACGCGAACGACGAGGAGTCCGCAGAGGCGCGCCTGCCCGCGGCAGCGCTCCTCTTCCAGGCGCCGGACCCGGCCCGCGCGCGGCCCCGGCGCCGCGCTGTCGCTCCCGCCGGCACGCCGGAGATCCGCTTCGGCGGGCCGGGGACCGGCGCCGACGACCAGGCCGACGACGATGTCGCGGATCAGGCGGACGACGACGAGTCCGACTCGTCGACGGGCTCGGGCGGGCGCGGCGGCTCGGGCCGGCGCGGCTCGGGACGACGCTCGGGCAGCCGCCACGGCGGCGCTCAGGCGCAGGACGACTCCTCCCGGGACCGCGCGGACGACAACGGTTCCGAACCGGGCGACGGCAACGACTCCGACGACTCGGACGACTCGGACGACTCCTCCGACGACGGGCAGAACGGCGAGGGTGGCGGCAACCGACGCCGACGCCGGCGGGGCGGCCGCGGCCGACGCAACCGGTCCGGCTCGCGGGGCTCCGGCGACGGCTCGAACGACTCGGCCGACGACGGCTCGGACGACTCCGCCGGTGGTGACTCGTCCGGGTCCCGCCGGGGCGGCCGCGGCAGCCGGGACGACGCCGACGGCGACGACACCAACGGTGACGTCACCTCCGGCGACGACGCGAACGGCAACGGCTCCAACGGCGACGACGGGCACGACGACAAGCACCAGGACGGCTCGAGCTCGCGCCGCCGGCGTCGTCGGCGCCGCTCCGGCGGTCAGGGCGACGACGACGGGGGTGCGGCGCGCGCCCGCAACGAGGTCACCGCGCTCAAGGGCTCGACGCGGCTCGAGGCCAAGCGCCAGCGCCGCCGCGAGGGACGCGACGCCGGACGGCGTCGCACGACGATCTCCGAGTCGGAGTTCCTCGCCCGCCGCGAGTCCGTCGAGCGCACCATGCTCGTGCGCGAGCAGGACGGCCTCAACCAGATCGCGGTGCTCGAGGACGGCGTTCTCGTCGAGCACTACGTCGCCCGCCACACGCAGACCTCGATGGTCGGCAACGTCTACCTCGGCCGCGTGCAGAACGTCCTGCCCTCGATGGAGGCCGCCTTCATCGACGTCGGGAAGGGCCGTAACGCCGTCCTCTACGCCGGTGAGGTCAACTGGGAGGCCGCCGGGATGGAGGGCCAGCCCCGGCGCATCGAGCAGGCACTGAAGTCCGGCGACCACGTGCTCGTGCAGGTCACCAAGGACCCGATCGGCCACAAGGGCGCCCGCCTGACGTCGCAGATCACGCTCGCGGGCAGGCACCTCGTGCTCGTCCCGTCGGGCGCCATGACCGGCATCTCCCGCAAGCTCCCCGAGGGTGAGCGGAACCGGCTGAAGAAGGCGCTCAAGGAGATCGTTCCCGCCGGCGCCGGCGTCATCGTGCGCACCGCCGCGGAGGGCGCGACCGAGGAGCAGCTGCGCAGCGACGTCGAGCGACTGACGAAGATCTGGGACGACATCACGAAGAAGTCCTCCGGCAACGCCAAGGCGCCCGCGCTGCTCAAGGGCGAGCCCGAGCTCGCGCTGCGCGTGGTCCGGGACGTCTTCAACGAGGACTTCAGCAAGCTCGCCGTCTCCGGCGACACCGCATGGCGGACCATCAGCGAGTACGTGGGCGACATGTCCCCGGACCTCGCCGAGCGGCTGCACCACTGGACCGACGAGAAGGACCTGTTCGCCGAGCACCGCGTGGACGAGCAGCTCGCCAAGGGCATGGACCGCAAGGTCTGGCTGCCGTCGGGCGGCTCGCTCGTCATCGACCGCACCGAGGCGATGACGGTCGTCGACGTCAACACCGGCAAGTTCACCGGCTCGGGCGGCACGCTCGAGGAGACGGTCACCAAGAACAACCTCGAGGCCGCGGAGGAGATCGTCCGCCAGCTCCGGCTGCGGGACATCGGCGGCATCATCGTCATCGACTTCATCGACATGGTGCTGCCCGCCAACCGGGACCTCGTCGTGCGCCGCCTGCTCGAGTGCCTCGGGCGCGACCGCACGCGCCACCAGGTGGCCGAGGTGACGAGCCTCGGACTCGTCCAGATGACGCGCAAGCGCGTCGGCCAGGGCCTCGTCGAGGCCTTCTCGACGCCGTGCGAGCACTGCCACGGACGCGGGTTCGTCGTCCACGACCATCCGATCGAGCGCGGAGACGCCGCCGAGGCGCAGATCGCCGACTCCTCCGACCAGGGCGGCAGGCGACGTCGTGGGCGCGGCGGTTCCGGCCGCGGCTCGGGCGGCGGCTCCGGCAACGGGGGCGGCAACGGCGGGTCCGGCGGCAAGGGATCGGGCTCCAACGGCTCCGGCAAGGGACAGGGTGAGAGCTCCGAGGAGTCGAAGCCCGAGCCCGATCGCGAGGCGGTCCGGCTCACGCTCGCGCAGATCGCCGCCGCGGCGGCCCACGCGCATGAACGCGAGGGTTCGGCGTCGTCGGCGCCGGAGGCGGACGGCGGCGCGTCGGACGACGCGGCCTCGAAGGGACGAACCGAGGCGGACGGCGAGTCGCCGATCGGCGAGGCGTCGGAGAGCGCGACGTCGACGAGCAGCCAGGAGGACGCCGCGTCCTCGTCGGCCGACGACGGTACCGGCTCGCCGGAGCATGCTGCAGCGGTCGCCGAGCCGGCCGAGGACCCGAGCGACGCACCGGCCACCACGCCGGCACCGCGGCGTCGTCGGGGCTCGCGCCGCGCGACGAGCGCACCGGTGAGCGATCCCGCGACGTCGGAGTAGCCGCCGGCGTCGACGAGTGAGGGGGCGGTGGTCGCGAACTCGCGACTGCCGCCCTCGCTCGTGGGCCACGACCCGCACGCTCGACGAGCTCGGGCGGGGTCAGCGGACGAGCGGGTGGTAGCGCAGGGGATTGGGCCGGCACTCGGCCTCGGTCGCGATGCGCATGTCCGCGGCGATCCTCCCGTCGTCGCGCAGGGTGTAGAGCCGGTCGACGATCCGGTCGCGCAGCGTCCACGGGTCGATGGTGTTGAGGTAGATCTTCGTGCCGCCCTCGAACCCCGCGAGGGTCGAGACGCGCCACTTGAGCATGATCCGCCACGGCATCGGCTGGTCGACGTCGGCGGGCTGGTGGTGCCACTCCTCGTTGGAGGGCACGAGCGTGCCGGTCGCCGCGTGGGCGGCGTGCACGAGGTCGGAGACCGCGCGGAGCTCCTCGTCGGAGTGCTCCCAGGGCGCGGTGCGTGCCGAACGGGAGTAGATCTCGACGGTGGGGTAGCGGTGGCCGAACCCGGCGAACGCGATCGCGTGGTCGTTCTCCGCCACCACCAGGTTCTGGTACTGGGCGTAGTTGACGGCCGCCTCGTTGAACAGGTTGGGGTTGGCGCGCAGCCGCTGGAGCTCGAGCTCGGCCTGGGTGCCCCGCTCGTCGATGGCCACGAGCTGCTTGTGGAGGTGGTCGAACGATGCGCCCGCGGGCTTCAGCCAGTTCTGGAACACCGCGACGTAGCGGGCATACCGGTTGGCCTCGTAGAGCGAGTGCAGGGCGTCGACCGTGAACGCCGTGTACCGGTGGTGCTCGTCGGGGGTGAGAGTTCCCGAGGAGGCCAGGTCGGTGTCCGTCGTCGCGTCGTCGGTGAAGTGGCGCCTCGCGACGACGACGTCGTGCCCGCCCCCGAAGAACGCCGTGGCGTGGCTGAGGCGCTCGGCGGCGTCCATCGACTGCCAGGTCGTCGTCGTGTCCCCGGCGGCCCGGAGGCGCTGGCCGACCACCCGGGCGACGTGCTCCTCGCCGTCGGGCGTCGCGAGGTACGCCTCTCGACGACGCGCCACGTCCTCGGGCACCTCGTATCCGTAGTTCTGGTGCCAGTAGTCGAAGGAGAGGATCTCGAACAGGTTGGGGATGCGGCGCAGCTCCGCGACGGTGTCGAACATCCGTGCCGCCGGGAGGCCGCGGAGGAGCTCCCAGTCGTCAGGGTTGCCGCCCTTGCTTCTCCTGGCTCCCGCGGCGCCCGGCCCCGCTCGACGCACGAGCCGGGCCTTCTCGGGCGGCGTCTCGTCGTAGCGCAGGTGGCAGAACGCGCAGTGCCGACCGTGCAGGTCCGGGTCCAGCGCGACCGGCTCGGTGGCCGGCTGCCCGACCGGCCGGTGCGCACGTCCTGGGACGGTCCAGACCTCGGTGCCCGTGAACGGGGAGACCTGCTTGATCGTCCCGTCGGTCATCCTGGTCAGCGGTGCCGCGCCGGGTGCGTAGGGCTGGGGCATCCCTCCACGGTAGTGCGGCGGGCAGGCGCCTGTGCGGGATCACACAGGCGGTACGGGCCGTCGCCGCACGTCTCAGCCTTGCCGCCGGGCGGGGCGGTGCGTAACCTGGGGCGTCGGCGCGCGCTGCGCCGATCGAGAAGAACCCCCGAGGCCGACAGGCCGAGGCGCGCCCGCCACCGGTGGGCGGCAGGTTCCCCCAGCAGCGATACAGAGATGAGCAGCAACGTGGTCTACGCGATCGTCAAGGCCGGCGGCCGGCAGGAGAAGGTGTCCGTCGGCGACATCGTCGTCGTCAACAAGATGGCCGGTGCGCCCGGCGACACCGTCGAGCTGACCCCGATCCTGCTCGTCGACGGCGAGAAGGTCACCACCTCCGCCGACGGCATCTCCGCCAAGGTCACCGCCGAGATCGTCCGTGCCGAGAAGGGCAAGAAGGTCACGATCCTGCGGTACAAGAACAAGACGGGCTACAGCCGTCGCCAGGGCCACCGCCAGTCGCTCACGCGGCTCAAGGTCACCGGCATCAGCTGACCCAGCGACCGGCCCCGGCCGGTCACCCCACCACGACGCACGCGCGCGAGCGCACCACCTCTACCGAAGAGAGAGCAGACGAGATGGCAACGAAGAAGGGCGCCAGTTCCTCGAAGAACGGCCGCGACTCCACCGCGCAGCGACTGGGCGTCAAGCGCTTCGGCGGTCAGGTCGTCAAGGCCGGCGAGATCCTCGTCCGCCAGCGCGGCACCCGCCTCCACCCGGGTCTCGGCGTCGGCCGTGGCAAGGACGACACGCTGTTCGCCCTCGAGGCCGGCACCGTGCAGTTCGGCCGTCGTCGCGACCGCAGCGTCGTCAACATCGTGCCCGTGGAGGCCTGAGCACCACCCATCCACGTCGACGAGGGGCGGACGGCATGATGCCGTCCGCCCCTCGTCGTACCCGGCCCGCCCGGCCGACCGCACGTCGTCCCTCGTTCCTCGCCCGCTCCCGTCCCATCCGGAGGACCCCATGGCCAGCTTCGTCGACCGGGTCGTCCTGCATGCCGCCGGCGGCAACGGCGGGCACGGCGTCGCCTCGATCCGCCGCGAGAAGTTCAAGCCCCTGGCCGGGCCCGACGGCGCGAACGGCGGCAACGGCGGGGACGTGGTCCTCGTCGTCGACCCCCAGATCCACACGCTGCTCGACTACCACCACTCGCCGCACCGGCGCGCGCCCAGCGGCGGCCAGGGCGCGGGCGACATGCGCCAGGGCGCGAACGGCGCGGACATGATCCTCGGCGTCCCCGACGGCACAGTCGTGAAGTCCGCCGACGGCGAGGTCATCGCTGACCTCGTCGGCGCCGGCACGTCGGTCGTCATCGCCGCCGGCGGCCGCGGTGGACTCGGCAACGCCGCGCTGGCCTCCCCGCGCCGCAAGGCGCCCGGCTTCGCCCTCCTGGGCGAGGAGGGGGAGGAGCGCGACGTCGTCCTCGAGGTCAAGTCCGTCGCCGACGTCGCGCTCGTCGGGTTCCCCTCCGCCGGCAAGTCCTCCCTCATCGCGACCGTCAGCGCCGCGCGGCCCAAGATTGCGGACTACCCGTTCACCACGCTCATCCCCAACCTGGGGGTCGTCATGGCCGGGGAGGAGCGCTTCACCGTGGCCGACGTCCCCGGCCTCATCCCGGGCGCGTCCTCCGGCAAGGGCCTGGGGCTGGAGTTCCTCCGCCACGTCGAGCGGTGCGCGGTGCTCGTCCACGTCCTCGACTGCGCCACCCTCGAGCCCGGCCGCGACCCCATCTCCGACCTCGACACGATCGAGTCCGAGCTCGCCGCCTACTCCGCCGACCTCGACATCGCCGGCTCGGGCGTGCCGCTCATGGAGCGGCCCCGCGTGGTGGTGCTCAACAAGATCGACGTGCCCGAGGCGCGCGAGCTCGCCGAGTTCGTCCGCCCCGACCTCGAGGCGCGCGGCCTCAAGGTCTTCGCCGTGTCCACGGCCACGCACGAGGGCCTGCGCCCGCTGACGTTCGCCCTGTCGGAGATCGTGGCCCGGGCGCGCGCCGAGGCGGGTCCGGCGGTCGCGCCGCGCGTGGTGCTGCGGCCCACCGCGGTCGACGACGCCGGCTTCACCGTCACGCGCAAGGGCAGTGCCGACGAGCCGTTCTTCCAGGTGCGGGGCAGGCGCCCCGAGCGCTGGGTCAAGCAGACCGACTTCGGCAACGACGAGGCCGTCGGCTATCTCGCTGACCGTCTCGCGCGGCTCGGCGTCGAGACCGAGCTGATGAAGGCCGGGGCCGTTCCAGGCGACACGGTCGTCATCGGCCCCGCCGACGGCGGCGTCCTGTTCGACTGGGAGCCGACGATGACCACCGGCGCCGAGCACCTCGGACCGCGCGGCACCGACCTCCGGGTCGAGGACGAGCGACGCCGCCCCACCCGCGCCGAGAAGCGCCGCGAGTTCCACGAGTCGATGGACGCCAAGACCGCCGCGCGCGAGGAACTGTGGACCGAGCGCAGGGCCGGCCACTGGGCCGACCCCTCCGACCACGAGTGAGCGCGGTTCTGCCCCGCGAGTGAGCGCATATCGGTCCGGGCGGCTGGACGCGCGCCGGGAGCCCCCGGCCCCCGCGGCACAATGTCCCGGTGAGCTTCCCGACCGTCCACCGACCCCTCGCGAACCGTGCGCTCCTCGCGCGGGCGGGGTGCGTCGTCGTGAAGATCGGATCGTCCTCCCTCACCAGGAGCGACGGCGCGCTCGACCTCGAGCGCATCGGCCAGCTCTCCACCCTGCTGGCCACGCGCGTCGCGCCGGGCCGGCAGGTGGTGCTCGTCAGCTCGGGCGCCATCGCCGCCGGCATCGCGCCGCTCGGGCTCAGCGCCAGGCCGAAGGACCTCGCCACGCAGCAGGCCGCCGCCTCCGTCGGTCAGGGCATGATCCTCGCCCGCTACACGGAGGCGTTCGCGCGGCACGGGCGGCGGGTCGGTCAGGTCCTGCTCACCGCCGAGGATCTCGTGCGCCGCCAGAGCAACGTCAACGCCGCGCGTGCCCTCGACCGGCTCCTCACCCTCGGCGTCACGCCGATCGTCAACGAGAACGACGCCGTGGCCACCGACGAGATCCGCTTCGGCGACAACGACCGGCTGGCCGCACTGGTGGCCCACCTCGTGCGGGCCGATGCGCTCGTGCTGCTCACCGACGTCGACGGTCTCTACGACGGCCACCCCGCCTCGCCCACCTCCTCCCTGATCCCCGTGGTGTCCGGGCCCGAGGACCTGGCCGGCGTCCAGGTCACGGCCCGCGGCTCGGCCGTCGGCACAGGGGGCATGGTGACGAAGCTCGAGGCGGCCGCGATCGCCACCGGCTCGGGCATCCCGGTCGTCCTCACCGACGCCGACCACGCCGCCGACGCCCTCGCCGGCCGGCCCGTCGGCACCTGGTTCTCGGCACGTGGACGCCGGATGTCGGCCCGGCGCCTCTGGCTCGCCCATGCGGCCCGCCCGCGCGGCAGCGTCGTCGTCGACGCCGGGGCCGCCGCCGCCGTGGGGGAGCGCCAGCGCTCGCTGCTGATCCCCGGCATCACCGAGGTGGTCGGCGACTTCGAGGCCGGGGACGTCGTCGAGATCCTCGGTCCGGACGGGCTCGTCGCCCGGGGCGTCACCGGGTACGACGCCCGCGAGCTCGCTGCGCTCGTCGCCGCGCCGGCCGAGGAGCGGGCGAAGCTGCGGCCCGCCGTGCACCGCGACGACCTCGCCGTCATGCGGGACGTGGGCGGGCGCGCGCAGGGCCGCTGAGGCGGCTGCTCCGCCGCCATGGGCCGCGTCCTGGCAACGAGTGCGGGGACAGGTGGACGAGGTCGGGGATCTAGTCCCCGCACTCATGGTCTTTCCCCCGCACTCGTCGCGGTGGGCGTCGCCTGTCCCTTCACCACAACCGCCCGACGTCCGACAGGTGAGACGTGACCGCTCCCTCGTTGACGGACGCCCGTTGCGGTGCCTACGGTCCATCCAGGTCTTGAGAACCAGTGCGAAGCCCCGGCTCGCTGGTCGGCAACCCCCCTCGTGTGGCGGGGGTGCTCCGGGTGATGACCTGGCTCCACGTCCGTGGAGCAACGCCCGGCGCAGCAGGCGCCCTTGCACGAAGGATCCGGACATGATGCAGCAGGTGAGCACCCACCGATCCAGCTCCACCCTCCTCCCGGCGATGATGTGCATGCGCCCGGGCTGTCGGCGAATGTCGGCCTGACAGCCCGGAGACACCAGCGACGCCGCGCGCCCGCGCCGCGTCAGACCGGTCGAGGTGCGGCCCACCGGGACGAGTGACACGTCCCGCCCGCACGACTCCCGGTCATCGCACAGCCGTCGGCGCAGCCGCCGACGGCGGGAACCCGTGAGGACCCTCCTGCCATGAGCACCACACTGATCTCTGCCCGAACCGCCACGTCCACGACGACGAACGGCCCCGTGACGACCAGCCCGACGACCACCCCCGCGACGACGGGCACCGCGATCCGCCGGACCCCGGCTGCGCAGGCGCGGCCCACGACGCCGACCGCTCCGGCTCCGTCCGGCGCCCGCCCGGCATCGGGACGGATCGGCGGCGCGATCGTCGTCGACCTGTCGGGCCTCGGCGCGGCCGTCACCGACCCCGAGGCCGACCTGCCCGTCGACACCGCCGACCTGCCCCGGCTCGCCCGGCATGCCCACGCGGCGCGCCAGACGGGCCTGACCGAGGTCGCGCTCTCGCCCGCGTTCCACCTGCGCTCGGACGCGCCGTGGCGCACCGACGCCGGATCCGACGCCCGGCGCACGGGCGAGCGCCTCACCGATGCCGGCGTCGACGTCCTCCTGCCCGGAGGCACGGACGCGCACGGCGCCGGGTCCGTGCCGGCCGGCGCGGGCCTCACCGCCGACTCGGCGCGCCACGCCGCCGCGACACGGGCCTCCGCGAGCCGTGCGCGCACCGCGGGCGTCACCCGGGCGCCGGCCGGTACCCGCGTGCGTCCCGCGCCCTACGTCAACGCCGTGGACGAGGGCCTGGCCGCGGGGCGCGCCGGCGGCACGGTCGTCGTACGGGCCGTCCACCACGAGCGGGTGCGCGAGTTCGTCGCCGCCGTCCGGCGTGGCGCGGCCGAGGCCGGCGCGGAGGTGCGCGTGCTCGTGGAGCTCCACGTGGCGATCGCCGAGAGCCGCGAGCGGGCGCTGGCCCGGACCGAGCTCGTGGCCGACATCGCCGCCGTCGAGCAGCGGGACCTGCCCTGGACGGGATCCGCCGCCATCATCGGCTCGCCCGAGGACGTGCTGGCGGAGGCGCGCGGCTTCGCCGACCTCGCCGATGGCCTGGTCCTCGTCCCGATCTCGGTGCCCGCCGACCTCACGGCAATCCTCACCCACCTCGCCTGATCGGCATCCGCCCGCCCTGTGTGGCGAGTGAGCGGAGTTCTGTCCGGTGACGGGCGTGCCGAACTTTGCTCGGCGAGTGAGCGCGGTTCTGTCATGTGTGCCGCCGCGGTGGGACAGCTGTCCGTCCGACGAACGACGAAGCGCCGTCCCTCCGGTCGTGGAACCGGAGGGACGGCGCTTCGTCGTCAGGTCGGTCGCGCGGCAGAACCGCGCTCACTCGCCAGGCGGAACCGCGCTCACTCGTCGGAGTGGCCGGCCTCGTGCTCGGCGATCTGCTTCCTGATCTCGTCCATGTCCAGCTCACGGACGGCGGTGAGGATCTGCTCGAGGTTCTTCGCGGGGACGGCGCCCGGCTTGTTGTAGACGAGCACCCCGTCGCGGAACGCCATGAGCGTGGGGATCGACGTGATCTGCAGCTGGGCGGCGAGCTCCTGGTTCGCGTCCGTGTCGACCTTTGCGAAGGTGACGTCCGGGTTCTCCTCGGAGACCTTCTCGTAGACCGGGCCGAACTGCTTGCACGGCCCGCACCAGTCGGCCCAGAAGTCCACGAGCGTGATGCCGTCGCCGGTGATCGTGCTCTGGAAGTCGTCCTGCGTGATCTGAGTGGTCGCCATGTGGCGCTCCCTTCGTCCGTGGGCGTGCCCGCCGCGGGCGGAGCACGTCTTCCACCCCGTCCAACCGAGGAGACCCCCGGGCCATTCCCGGGCCCTCGGAGGTAGTTTGCGCACATGACTTCTCCCACCGACGTCGACGTCCGCGAGGCCGTCCGCGCGATCTGCGCCGAGGCGAAGGAGGCCGGTCGTGCGCTCGCCACCGCGACGCGCGCCACCAAGGACGCCGCGCTCGACGCCATGGCCGACGCCCTGGTCGCCGGCTCCGCCCGGATCGTCGCCGCCAACGCGACCGACCTCGAGCGCGGCCGCACCTCCGGCATGAGCCCGGGCCTCCTCGACCGCCTCGCCCTCGACGAGACGCGCATCGCCGCGATCGCCGATGCCCTGCGCGAGCTGGCCGCCCTGCCCGACCCGGTCGGCGAGGTCGTCCGCGGCTCCACGCTGCCCAACGGACTGCGCCTGCGGCAGGTGCGCGTGCCCATGGGCGTGGTCGGGATGATCTACGAGGCACGCCCGAACGTCACGGTCGACGCCGCCGGGCTGGCCGTGAAGTCTGGCAACGCCGTCGTGCTGCGCGGCGGCTCGGCCGCGGCGTCCTCCAACGAGGTCATCGTCGAGATCCTCGGCGAGGCGCTGCTCGCGGTCGGCCTGCCCGCCGAGGCCGTGCGGTCCGTCGACGCCCACGGGCGGCAGGGCGCCGTCGAGCTCATGCGCGCCCGCGGCCTCGTCGACGTCCTCGTCCCGCGCGGGGGAGCGGGCCTCATCCAGACCGTCGTCGCCGAGGCGTCCGTGCCGGTCATCGAGACCGGCGTCGGCAACGTCCACGTCTACGTCGACGCGAGCGCCGATCTCGACCAGGCCGTGCCGATCATCCTCAACTCCAAGACCCAGCGGGTGGGCGTGTGCAACGCGGCCGAGTCGCTCATCGTCCACCGCGACGTCGCCGAGGAGCTCCTTCCCACGCTCTACGCGGCGCTGGCGGAGAAGGACGTCACGGTCCACGGCGACGAGACAGCGCACCGGCTCGCGGAGGGCGGCACGGTGCGGTACGAGCCCGCCACCGACGAGGACTGGGGCACGGAGTACCTCTCGGCCGACCTGGCCGTGCGCGTGGTCGACTCCCTCGACGAGGCCCTCGACCACATCCGGCGGTGGTCCTCGGGCCACACGGAGGTCATCCTCACGCGAGACACCACCTCGGTGCACCGCTTCACCACGGAGCTCGACGCCGCAGCCCTCATCGTCAACGCCTCCTCGCGGTTCACCGACGGCGGCCAGTTCGGCCTCGGCGCGGAGATCGGGATCTCCACGCAGAAGCTGCACGCCCGCGGCCCGATGGGCCTGGGCGAGCTGACGACGACGACGTGGATCGTCGAGGGCCAGGGCCAGATCCGTGAGTAATGGCCAGGGCCAGATCCGCGAGTAGCAGGCCCGGCCAGCAGGCCCCGGCGCGTCGGCGTCGTCGGCCGTCGGCGAATCCGGCGGCCGCGGGCGACGCCGTCCCCGTATCCTGGTCGGGCAGCCGTCCGGTCACACGCCGTCGGCCGTCCCGCCCACCCGCAACGTGCAGGAGATCAGATGCCCGAGGTCGTCGAGGTCCTGCTGTGGATCGCCGGCATCGGCGCGGCCACGACCGCGGTCGGGGTGGGCAGCGTCTGGTACGGCGTGCGGCGGCTCTCACGCAGCAAGGGCATGCGGCGCCGCATCGAGCAGGGCGAGCTCAACGTCCGGGCACTGTCCTCGGACCCGACCGTGCGCGAGGTCGCCAAGCACCGCCTCGCGATGCGCCGCTCGACCGACGCGACCGACCGGGCCCTGGAGGCCGCGCGCGAGGCGGGCCGTACCGTCGGGGACCTCCCGCAGGTCGCCGCGGACCTCGAGCGCGCCTACCGGGAGATCGACGACGACCTGCGGGTCGTGGAGAACGAGCCCGACGCCGGCATGCGGCACCGCCTGCTCACGGACCTCCTGCCGGACATCCGGACGCACGAACGACTCTCCGGGGACCTGCGCCGCTCGCTGCTGCACTCGCGCTCGTCGTCCTCCACCCCGGCCCTGCGCCGCGCAGCCGACGACCTCATGCTCGAGGCCCAGGCGCTCGGCGCGCTGGGCGACGGCGAGGAGCGCCGCACCGAGCACGAGTCGGACCGCGTGCGGCGCTCGCGCCGCCGCTCCGAGGACGACTGATGGGCGTCGGCCGGCGGATCTTCGGCATCGGCCGGGCCGAGGGCAACGACCGCCGCCGGCGCCGCCGTGAGGCGAAGAACCCGCCGCCGGACCCCGCCACCGAGATCGCCGAGGCCGTCCGCCGCCAGCGCGCCGCCGTCGACGACGCGCGTCGGGCCGTCGGCGAGCTGACCGTCCAGCGCCGCCGCACCGAGCTCCTCCACGAGCGTGCCGAGCTCGAGGTCGAGGGGCACGAGCGGGCGGCGGCCATCGCCGTCGAGCAGGGTGACGACGCGGCGGCGCGGGCTGCGCTCGGCCGCGCGCTCGAGGCCGCGGCGCCGCGCGACCGGCTGGCCGACCAGCTGGCGGTGCTGCGCAACAAGGAGGAGGACCTGCGGGCCGGGGTGGGCCGGCTCGAGGCGCAGGTCCATGAGGTCGAGTCCCGGCGTCGGGCGCTAGCGGCCGACCGGGAGGCTGCCCGCGCCTCCGCGACCATCGCGCAGGCGATGCGCACCGACGTGCCCGGCTCGACGGCGGAGGCCGTCCGCGCGGCCGAGCGCGAGGTCCACGAGCTCGAGGGTCGCCAGGCCGCGTACGAGGAGCTGGCCTGGACGGACTCCGGCTCGCACCAGGTCCACGACGCCTTCGACCGGCTCGGCCGCGAGGCCCGGATCGAGGCCGAGCTGCGGCGCCTGCACGGCTGGGACCACGGGGGAGACCGCAGCGGCGACCACGGCAGCGACCACGGGCCGGGCCACGGGAGAGACCGCGGCGGCCAGCGCGGGGGAGGGCCGGGCGAGATCGGCCGAGGACCCGCCTGACAACCCCGCGCGAGCTGCCGTGCGACACTGGCTCCCGAACTCGAACGAAGGAGACCTCCGATGGCCAGCTCGCTGGTGCGCACGTCCGCCCACACCGCTGCGGAGCCGATGGCGACCGACCTCAACGCCTACGTCGGCGGCGTGATCATGCTCGCGATCCTGCTCATGCTCCTGCTCGTCACCTGGGCGTTCCGCTCGATCAGGACGCGCCACTGACGTGAACGCCCGCTCCCACCGGGGACGCCGACGCCGCGTCGGCCTCATGGGCGGAACGTTCGACCCGATCCACCACGGCCACCTCGTCGCCGCCTCGGAGGTCCAGCACCTCCTCGACCTCGACGAGGTGCTCTTCGTGCCGACCGGCGTGCAGCCGTTCAAGCGGGACCGCAAGGTCACCGAGGCCGAGCACCGCTACCTCATGACGAACATCGCGACGGCGTCGAACCCGCGATTCACCGTCTCGCGCGTGGACATCGACCGCGGCGGCGACACCTACACGATCGACACCCTGCGGGACGTGCACGCGCAGATGCCCGACGCCGAGCTGTACTTCATCACCGGCGCCGACGCCCTGTCCCAGATCCTGGCCTGGAAGGACGCGGACGAGCTGTGGGAGCTCGCGACGTTCGTCGGCGTCACCCGGCCCGGTCACGACCTCGTGGCGGAGGGCCTGCCCGAGGATCGCGTCAAGCTCCAGGAGGTGCCAGCCATGGCCATCAGCTCCACCGACTGCCGCAGGCGGGTCCAGGAGGACAAGCCCGTCTGGTACCTCGTGCCCGACGGCGTGGTGCAGTACATCGCCAAGCACCGCCTGTACATCGACCCCTCGACGGTGGCGTGATGAACGAGGGACCGGTCACGCGTCGCTGGCTGCGCGAGCAGGCCGCGCGGGAGGCCGCACAGATGGCCGAGGACGCCAAGCGGGACGCCGCGGCGCAGCGCACCGGCAGCCCGGAGGACCGCGCGCGGGCCGCGCTCGACGCCTCGGCCGCGAGGGCCCCGGCCGGCCGGGAGGACTCGGAGCGTGGCACCGCTGCACACGGCTCAACCGGGCCGACCGACGCCGAGGTGCAGCCGGCGGGCACCGACCCCGGCGCGACCCACGAGCCCGAGGGCAGGCACGACCTCGGGGCCACGCACGAGCCCGAGGACACCTGGACGCCGGGACCGGCCGTGGGTGCCGGCGCCGGCCACGGGACCGCGCCGGCCCAGGGCCAGGCCGCGAGCCGGGTGCGCGCCGCGGACGGCGAGAGCGCGGCCGACATGCCCGTCACCGCCGGACCGGAGGGAACGGCGGTGCGTCCGTTCGCCGCCGTCCCGCCGGAGCCCGCGCCCTCCGACGGGGCCAGCGGCGATGGGGCCCGCGGCGACAAGACCCCCGGCGATGAGGCCCGCGGCGACGGGGCCGCCGCGGCGGCGCCGCCGCCCCCGCCGGCTCCGGAGGACGAGGTCCTCGCGACGGCCGTCCGTCCCGCCGTCGCCGGAGGCGCCGCGGGTGCTGTGGGTGCTGTGGGTGCCGCGGCCGCCGGTGCGGCCACCGGCACGAGGCCCGACGACGTGCGCGCCGACGCCGGGCCGGCCGGCGGCGGGCCTGGCCGCGATGCGCCTGGCGGTGACGAGCAGGCCGGTGACGAGCCGGTGAGCGGCAGCGACGAAGGGACACCGGTGGCGACCACCCAGCGCGGACGGGCCGCCGGTGCAGCGCCGGCGACGAACGGCCGTACGACGACGAAGGGCCCGCGCGGCAAGCGCCCCGTCCGTCGCGTGCGGTGGTGGCGCGGGCTCGCCATCATCGTCCTGCTGGCGGCGATCTTCTTCGGCGTCGGTGCCGCCGTCGGGCTCTACCTGTTCGGCCGCTGAGGGACGGGCGGGCGCAGCCCCGCGCAGCGCCGACACCGTAGGATCGGGGCCACCTGTTCCCGAACCGAGGAGATCCGTGGCCGCCGACGAGCGATCCCGCCACCTGGCGAACGTAGCCGCACGAGCCGCCGCATCGAAGAAGGCCGAGGAGATCATCGCGCTCGACGTCTCCGAGCGCCTCGTCCTCACCGACGTTTTCCTCGTGGCCTCCGGCTCGAACGAGCGCCAGGTGCGCGCCATCGTCGAGGCGATCGAGGAGGCACTCGCCGCCGAGGGGGCGAAGCCCGTCCGCACGGAGGGTCTGACGGAGTCCCGCTGGGTGCTCGTGGACTACACCGACGTCATCGTCCACGTGCAGCACACCGAGGATCGCCAGTTCTACGCGCTCGAGCGCCTGTGGGGCGACTGCCCGGTCGTGCCCGTCGACGTCGAGGACGTCGTCGTCGACGAGACCACCCCGGGAGCCGAGGACGGACCGTACCGGGCGACCGGGCTCGGGACCGGCCAGTGACCGCCCGCGCGCTCGTCCTGCTGCGGCACGGGCAGACCGACTACAACCACGCCATGCGCATGCAGGGCCAGATCGACATCCCGCTCAACGACACCGGGCGGCAGCAGGCCGAGCGTGCCGCCGAGGTGCTCGGCGGCGCGGACCTCACCCGGATCGTCAGCTCCGATCTGTCGCGCGCGCTCGAGACCGCACAGATCCTCGGGCGGGCGGCCGGGCTGGACGTCACCACCGACGAGGGCTTCCGCGAGCGCGGCTTCGGGCTGTGGGAGGGCCACACGCACGAGGAGCTCCAGGCCGGCTGGCCCGAGCAGTACGACCGCTGGCGGGCGGGCCGGGATCCCGAGGGGATCGGCGTCGAGTCCCGGGCGGGCGCGGGGGAGCGGGTCGGGCTCGCTCTGCGCGCGGTCGCCGAGGCGGCCGACGACGGCGAGATCGTCGCGGTCGTCGCGCACGGCGCCGCGATCACCCTCGGCATCGCCCACATCCTCGACATGGGTGCGCACTCGTACTGGCTCGGCGGCATGGGGAACTGCCACTGGTCCGTCGTGGCGCAGAACCCGGGGCGCGAGCCGGCGTGGCGCCTCGGCGTGCACAACATCGGCGTCGACCTCGTGCCGCGGCCGCACCGCACGATCCTCGACCGCGCCTCCGAGACCAAGGACCACGGGGACCAGCAGGTCACCGGCGGCTCCGGCCGCCCCACGCAGGCCGACCAGACGGGCGTGCCCGGGCGCTGAGCGTCAGCCGGCGGTCCGGGCGCCGTCGATCACCCAGAGCTGCCCGGACACGTGCGAGGCCTCCTCACTGGCGAGGAACGCCGCGACGTTCGCCATCTCCGACGCCTCGCCGACGCGCCCCTGCGGGACCTGCGCCGCGAGCGTCGCGTTGAGCTCGTCGCCGAGACCGTCGAGCCACGGGGTGCGCGTGACGCCGGGGCCGATGGCGTTGACGCGGATGTTCTGCTGCGCGTACTCGAGCGCGGCCGTCTTCGTCATCATGACGACGGCGCCCTTGGAGGTGATGTAGGCGGCAGCGGACGGGGTGGCGAGGACGCCGCCGATCGAGGCCGTGTTGACGATCGAGCCGCCGCCGCGCTCGACCATGAGGCGCAGCCCGACCTGCAGCACGCGGAAGAACTGGCGGACGTTGATGCGCATGACGCGGTCGAAGTCCGCCATCGGGTACTCGTGCGTGAGCAGCGCGGGTCCGTTGACGCCGACGTTGTTGGCCAGCACGTCGATCCCGCCGTGCTCCTCTCGGAGGTAGGTCTCCAGCGCGTCGATCGCGTCGTCGTCGTCGACGTCGAGCTGGTAGGGGAGAGCGAGCTCGCCCAGGCGCGCCGCGACCTCGTCCTGCCGGCCGCTGACGTCCGCCAGGACGACCGTCGCGCCCTCGGCGACGAACTTCGTGGCGATCGCCTCACCGATGCCTGATCCTGCTCCCGTCACGAGTGCGGTCCTGCCCTCGAGCCTGCCGGTCATGATGCCGTCCCTTCGTGGAGTGGTAGCTCCAACCTATGCCGCTGACCTGGTCGGATACCGGGACGAACGACCCAACCCGGGGCTGACCGACCGCGCGTGCGCCTGACGGCGGCGTGCGCGGGATCACGCGCCGAGGGGACGTCGTGATTGGCTCGCCGGCCGGGCGGTGACATAGACTCGTCCTCGCCCTTCGGGGCCCCGGGGCTATGGCGCAGTTGGTAGCGCGCTTCCATGGCATGGAAGAGGTCGGGGGTTCGAATCCCCCTAGCTCCACCCGATCGCTTGAGCCGCGACACCGTCGACAGACGGGGTCGCGGCTCTCGTTGTTCCACGACGTGCTCGTCGCCGGGGCCGCGCAGATCAGGCGGACAGCTCGCCGGCCGCCCGTCGGTAGGCGCCGGGCGTGATGCCCGTGGCGGCGCGGAAGTCGCGGGTGAGATGCGACTGGTCGGTGTAGCCCAGATCGCCGGCGATCATGGCCAGATCGTCACCGGGCCGGGTCAGCAGCGCGCGGGCGACCTCCTGGAGCCGGATCCGGCGACTCAGCCATTTCGGGCCGTGCCCCAGCGTGTCGACGCAGGCGCGCTGGATCGTGCGCTCGCTGCACGCGAACCGCTCGGCGAGGGTGGCTCCCGTCGTGTGGTGGACGCGCTCGCGCAGCTCGTCGAGGACGTCGTTCGCCAGCAGGCCCGCCGCGGTCGGCGCTCGATCCGTGAGCGCCCGCCTGATCGCCTCGTCCGCGGCCCGCGCCTGCTCGCGCGGAGCGGTGCCGCCCGCGATGCTCCGGGCCAGCGCGTGCAGGCGCTCGTCCAGCTCTGCCGTGAGCGGCACCGTCGCGTCCGCCACCAGCGCGGGGGAGAAGTCGCCGAGCACACCGAGCCCGGCCGGTCGCAGCCTGACCGCGAACACCCGCCCTGTTCCGCGGATGGTGCGCCGCCACGCACCACCCTGCACCCCGGTGACCACGAGCGGGGCAGGCACGTCGCCCTCCTCGACGGTGAGCGTCACTGCCGGCAGGTCGATGATCGGCTGATCCAGCTCCTCGCGCTCGTCCAGCGCCCAGGAGACGTGCCAGTACTGGTCGGCCACCGCCGACACGGCCGGATCCGGCGTGATCCACCCCGCCGCATAGCGCGCCAGCCGGTCCGGGTAGAGCACGCCGGACCGCTCCGAGGAGGCGATCGGGTCCTCCCGTGGATCACCCGCGACGGTCATGGCGTCCATCCTCCCAGGCAGCCCCCGGAGTCTGTCGCTTTCCTGCTATCGCTGCCCGTCCGTGCCGACGACACTGACGCCATGGGAAGCACCAACTACGCTGGCACGTTCATCCAGGTCGCGGACGACTGCCCGGTCGAGACGGCCGAGCGACCCCCGTCGGGCGGCCGGGCGCCGACCGTCGCGGCACTGCAGTACGAGCTAATCTCCGAGCATCCGTACGAGCTCACCAGCGACGATGTCGTGTTCGAGGTGCACGGGATCCGGCAGTCCGTCCCCGCCGAGTCGCGCGCGGAGGCGCGGGCCGCGTTCTTCATCAAGGGGCAGCCGTGCCTGCGGTCCTCCCCGCTGGGCAAGCGCTACGGGTGGGGCATCCACCACGACGCCGACAGCCGCGTGGCCCTCGTGCCGCTCGGTTCCGACGAGTACGCGGCCCTCGCCGCCGACCCGGCGCTGAAGCAGGTCAAGGCGATGCGTTCGAAGCGTGCCTGACCCTGCCCTCATCGGTGGGCCGCCCCGGTGCCGCCTACTGTGGGGCGGAGCGATCGAGGAGGCCGCATGACGCACCATGTGCCGGAGACCGAGGCGACCCGCACCGGCGGGCCGGTGCCGGGTGGAAGCTCGGGGCGGATGACACGGGACGACGATGAACGGCCCGGTCGGCTGATCCGGCCGCTGGAGCCCGCGCGTGACTTCGACTCGCCCCTCCACAGTCAGGGCGCGCTGGTGGTGGGCGCCGATCGCCTGGCGTTCGTGTCGGGGCAGGTGGGTGTGCGGCCGGACGGCTCGATGGGCGCGGACCTCACGGAGCAGACACTCATCGCGTTCGAGAACGTCGAGCGGGTGCTGGCGGAGGCGGACCTCGGCATGCCCGACGTCGCCTCGTTGCGGATCTACCTCACCTCGCACGACGCGATCCCCGAGTTCACGGAGACGGCGCGAGGCTGCCTCTGTGGGCACCGGCCGGCGTCGACGCTCCTCGTCGTCGAGCACCTGGCGAACACCGCGCTGCTGGTCCAGGTCGAGGCGATCGCGGCCGGCCGCTGACCGGTTGCCCGGTCGCGCGCCCGGTCCGCCACCGGCTACGCGATCTCGCGGACGGCGTCAGCGACGGCCGCGGACTCCCGCCGCAGGATCTTGGCGTGGTTGGTGGGCACCGTCGCGAAGACAGCGATGTTCGGCCGACGGTCCAGCACCGGGTCGAGGGTGGCGCGCACCTGTGCCATCTCCTCGTCGTCGGTGCCGAGGTGACCGCCGGTCGCGACGACGTACCTCACGGGAGCCTCGATGCCGTCCAGCACGGGCTCGAGGGTGCCCAGCAGCTCGTTGACCTCGATGGTGACCTCGGCGTGCTGCTCGGCGCTCATCCGCGCCGCGAGTCCCATCCGGCTCGCGACCGGGAGGATCCACCGCATGCGGCGGAAGAGCCGGCGGAGGCGGGCACGTGCCTCGTCGTCGATCCAGTCGTAGGGCATGGCCCCGTCGACGGCGACCACCCCGGCGGTGCGGTCCGGGTGGCGATGCGCCCAGTGCACGGCCAGCGTCGCCCCGTAGGACCATCCGGCCAGCACGGGGCGTTCCACGCCGGTCGCGTCGAGCACGGCCTCGAGGTCGCGCAGGCAGGCCTCGAACGAGTAGTCGGCGGAGCGCCGCGAGCGGCCGCGTGCCCGCTCGTCGTAGCGGATGTGCCGCCAGTCCGTGGTCCCGAGCTCGGCGACCACCCGGTCCCAGTGGCGCAGGTCGGCGTACGCGCCGTTGAGGTAGACCACCGGCGTGCCGGGTCCGCCGGTGTCGGTGGCGAACAGCGCGGTGTCCTCGACCGGGATCATGCCGGTCCACGGTGCGTCCGGGCGCGTCATGAGCGGTGCTCGTCGTCGTGGGTGGGTGCGTGGACCCGGGTCGGGACCGAGCGACGGCGGTGCGCCCGCAGGAGGCCGTCGAGGCTGTCCCAGATCGCGACGACCGCGACGAGGAGCAGGAACAGCTCGGTGAGGTCGGACAGGTCGCCGAGGCTTTCGTCGCTCGCCCCGAACCGCCCGGGCGGTGTCGGTGCGAAGAGGGCGCCCGCCACCGCCAGCCCGATGAGCGCCGCGGCCCCTGCGGCGTTGACCGCGGTGTTGACGAGGGCCACCGGCATCGTCCACCGACGTCGCGCCCAGGCCACCGCGCTGCAGGCGATGCTGCCGGCGAGCGTGGCCACGAGGACGGCCTTCCAGACCGGGTGGAGCTCCGGGTCGAGGACCTGGAGCTGCTGCCCGTCGTCGGCGACACCGACGAGCTGCCACAGGAGGACCG
Source organism: Georgenia sp. Z2081 (assembly GCF_055326445.1). NCBI lineage: Bacteria > Bacillati > Actinomycetota > Actinomycetes > Allobogoriellales > Allobogoriellaceae > Georgenia > Georgenia sp. Z2081. Next base: position 32,176 of record NZ_JBUZNK010000008.1, on the reverse strand, counting down.
CCAGCACGGCGGTGCCGAAGACGATCGACATCACGAGGCCGGGCGGACGCGGGTCGATCTCGACGGGGGACCGGCCCGACGGCGGGGCGGGGTGCTGCGTCGTCCCCATCGTCACGCCACCGTCCCGGCAAGAGCGGTGAGCGCGGCCGCCAGGGCGAAGGCCCCGGCCGTGAGCCCGACGGCCGCCAGGACCGTCAGCACGACGGTCGACGCCGTCCAGCTGACCGGGGGAAGAGCCCGGGCCAGGACCACCCCGAGGGGCACGAGCAGGGCGACGCCGGTGACGACCCCGGGCATCGGGCTCCACGAGAGGAGGCTGAGCAGGGCGTGGCTCGCGCCGTTGACCGCCAGCGCGCAGGTGAGGCACACGAGGGCGGTGGCGCTCCATCGCGGCCGGGTGAGGACGGCGACGGCGGCGAGCCCGAGCACGGCGAGCGTGACGAGGGCGAGCACGAGTGCGAACTCGGCTCCGTCGCCGTGCAGCGATCGTCCTGGCAGCCAGGGATGACCGGCGATCCACCCGGTCATGTCGAGGTACCACTCCTCGGTGTTGTGCAGCACGACCACGAGCGCCGTCGTGATCCACGGCAGCGTCAGGCGGTGCTGCCCGACCTCGGTGGGTGCGTCCTCGGGTGCAGGTGCGGCGAGCATCTGTCTCATGAGCCAGCCTTACGTTTGTATGGGTAGGTCGTACGACTGTAAGGTGGTGGCATGGCAGATGCAAGGGACGGCAGGGAACGCCTGGCCGAGGCGCTGACCCGGGTGGTGGCCCGGGGCGGTGTCGCGGGGGTGAGCGTGCGAGCCGTGGCGTCCGAGGCCGGCGTCAGCGGCGGCACCGTGCAGCACTACTTCCGCACCCGCGCCGAGATGATCCGGTACGCGATGGAGTGGATCTCCGGCCGGGTCGAGCACCGCCTCTCCGGGGTCTCTCGCTGGGGGGACGTGCGGGTGTGGACCCGGCAGATCCTGCTCGAGCTGCTGCCGTTGGACGAGCAGCGGCAGCGCGAGCACGCGGTGTGGCTGGCGTTCGTCGCGCACTCCGGGACCGACCCCTCGCTCGTCGGGCTGAGGCGCCGCACCGACGAGAAGCTCGTCGAGCTCTACGCCCGCATCGTGCGTGCACGGCGCTCGCTCCCGCCTGCCGCCGACGTCGGGGCCGAGGCGGCTGTCGCCCAGGACGCCGTGCTGCTGCAGGCGTTGCTGGACGGTCTCTCGCTGCGCCTCACCGTGATGCCGCCCGACGAGGCGCGGCGCCGCGGTCCGGTCCTTCTCGACCGCTACCTGGAGCTGGCCGTCGACGTATCGGAGCAGGCCTGAGCCGGCCGGCCACGCCGTGCCCGGTGCAGGCCGCCGGCTACGGCCAGATCCAGCCCTGCGTAAGGACGATGTTTCCGGCGACGAGCGCGGCCAGCAGCACGAGCCCGCCCACCGGCGGCCAGCCGATCGCGGACGGGGTCTCGGCGTCGGCCCGCTTCGCGCGGAACATCATCGACATCGGTGCGAACACCCCGAGCGACACCGCGGCAGCCAGGACGGCGACGACCGTCGCGGGGTCGTCCACCGCTGCCAGCAGGACGTAGCCCGCCATGAGGACGAGGAAGCCGCCGGTGCCGATGAGCCAGGGCCAGACCGTCATGTCGGTCCGGTCCTGGACCGTGGCGGCGAGCCCGCGGATCGGCACGGAGAAGGCCCAGGCCGTCAGGGGCAGGCACGCCCACCCGACGACCGTCGCGGCGACGTAGGCGGCGGGCGGTGCGTTCAACAGCTCGAACGCCTGCGCGGTGTCCCCGACGTCGAGGATCGCGGTGACCTGCAGGTATCCGAAGGCCTCCTGCAGGCTGGTGAACACCGTCCACAGCCACACCAGGCGCCAGAACGGCCGCGTGCGGAACGGGGTGTAGACCCGGTCGACGACGACCCCGGCTACCCCGGTGAGCAGGCTGAACGCCGGGCCGGCGAGCAGCTCGACGACGGCCTGGTTGGTCGACAGCTCCGGGGTGAAGCCGACGGCGAACGGCAGCTGGGTCGGTCGGCTCCCGTAGAGGGCGCCCACGACGGCGTGGCTGGTCTCGTGCAGGGCCACCATGATCGTCGTGCCGATGACGAACGCGAGGCTGGTGCCGAGGATGAGGTGGGCGCGGCTCACGGTCCGGGCTCGATCCATGTCGAGATCCTTGCACGTCGGAGACGCAAACGACACAGGTTGACGGACCAGGATCGTGAGGGCCCTGGATCTCGCGCAGGTTCAGCCGGCCTCGGACAGGCGTGCGTCGAGGTGGCGCCGGGCGGGCGGGCCGAGCACCTCGTGGACCTGGCCGAGGAGCGAGGTGAGCTCGGGCTGACGCCACCCCTCGGGGAGCAGCTCGGCCGGCAGCGGCGGCACGACGACGAGTGCGCGGTAGACCGGCAGCGTGAGCCCGGCCAGCCGACGCATCGCCGCCGCCCCCGTCGGCCGGCCGTCCCGGTCGCGGGCAAGGGCGTTGCTCAGCCGCGTGACCTGCCGGCCCAGGTGACGGTCGAGGGAGGCCAGCTCCCACGCCTCGGCGGCGGCCGCGCGCGCCTCGGCCGGGCGGAGCCGGAGCGTGACCGGGTAGACCGTCATCGCCTCGGGCAGGGTCGCGGTGAACGGCTCGAGGGTCTCCCACCGGTCGTCGACGCCGATGAGCAGGCCGGGCCGAAGGGTGGCGTAGCCGGCGAGCACTGCCTTGGTGCGCAGCCTGTCGCGGTGGTTGCGCAGCCGTTCGGGCGCGCTGTAGAGGATTCCGGCGAACTCGCCCGTCCACTCCCGTTCCGCCGGCCCATGACCGGGGTGGCCGAGGCTGCGTGCGTGCCGGAACCCGCTCGCGGTCAGCCCGGCCAGTCGGTAGTCCGTGATGCGACCGGTGCGCGCTCCCGTGATCTCGCCGGCGGCCCGCATCCGGGCGATCGCGCTGCGCGTGGCGCTCGCGCCGATGCCGAGGTCGGCCAGCAGCGCGACGAGCGCCGGGCCGGGGAGCGAGTCGCGGGCCGAGAGCCCGAACAGGAAGCTGATGAGCGAGGCGATCGACGGTGCGCGCTGCGCGGGCAGCCCTCGCCGGTCGGACATCCGCCCACTGTATTCGGGGCGCGCCTACCGGTAGGCGCGCTCGTAGGCCCCGGGGACGAGGCCGGCGTCGTGCCCGAGCTCGTGCGCGGCGCGGATGGCGAAGTTCGGGTCGCGCAGCATCTCGCGGGCGAGCAGCACCACGTCGGCCTGCCCGGTCGCGAGGACGTGCTCGGCCTGGACGGGGGAGGTGATGAGCCCGACCGCACCGGTGGGGATGCCGGTGCGCTCGCGGATCCGGGCGGCGAACGGCACCTGGTAGCCCGGCCCGATCGGCACCCGCGCCGGCAGGTTGCCGGCGGTCGAGACGTCGACGAGGTCGACCCCGTGCTCGCGCAGCCGGGCGGCGAGCCAGGTGGTGTCGTCGATGTCGAGGCCGCCCTCGGTCCAGTCCGTGGCCGAGACCCGCACGAGGACGGCTACGTCCTCGCCAGCCTCGGCCCGCACGGCGTCGACGACCTCGAGCAGGAACCGGGCGCGGTTCTCCGGCGAGCCGCCGTAGTCGTCCGTGCGGTCGTTGCTCAGCGGGGAGAGGAACTGGTGGAGGAGGTAGCCGTGGGCGCCGTGGATCTCGAGGAGGTCGAACCCGGCGTCGAGCGCCCGCCGGGCGGAGGTGACGAAGGCGGCCGTGATCTCCGCGATGCCGGCCGCGTCCAGCGCCCGGGGAGCGGTCAGGCCGGGATACGACGACGACGACGGGCCCACCGTCTCCCAGCCGCCCTGCTCGAGGGGGAGTGAGCCCCGGTGCTCCGTGCCCCATGCGGGCCACACCGACGCCTTCCGGCCGGCGTGGGCGAGCTGGACGCCGGCGAGAGCGCCGCGCTCGTGGACGAACCGCACGATGGGTGCCAGGGCGTCGCGCTGCTCGTCGTTCCACAGCCCCAGGTCCTCCGCCGAGATGCGGCCCTCGGGCGTGACAGCGGTGGCCTCGGTGAGGACCACCCCCGCGCCGCCCCTGGCGAAGGAGCCGAGGTGCACCAGGTGCCAGTCGGTGGCGACGCCGTCGTGGGCGTGGCAGGAGTACTGGCACATGGGCGCGACCCAGATGCGGTTGCGGGCGGTGGCGCCGCGCAGCGTGAGCGGCGTGAACAGCTCGTGGGACACGGGCGAAGGTCCTCCTCGTAGGGGGCGGTGGCCGGTGGCGCGCTCGCGCGTGCACGCGGCGGGACGGCACCCGCGGGTCGATCGGGTTCGCGGCCATCCTCGCACCGGTGCACCGGCGTCGATCAGCGAGTACCTCACGCGGATGTGTGCCTCGCAGGCGGACAGGTCCGGCGGTGAGCACTGCACGGCGCAGGAGGTCTCCGAGGTGCTGGCCCGGAGCACGGTCCACGGCAAGGCGCGTGTGCGCAAGGTCGACGCCCCGGCCGCCGGGTCAGCGTCGTTGCTGCTGAAGTTCGCGACGGTGCTCGGGCACTGCAACGCCGGGCGCTTCCGCGGTCAGGAGATCAACCTGACGACGTACGACCTCGCGCGGATCAACATGTTCCCGTACGACGTCACCTTCGAGTCGTTCAGCATCGCCCTCGGCGACACCCTCACCGATCCCCAGCACCGGGACGACGAGCCGTTCGAGGCGCTCGTGTCCACCCCGCCCTACTCGATCAGGTGGGCCGGGGACGCCGACCCGCTGCTCATCCACGGCGAGCGGTTCGCCCCCGCGGGCGTGCTGGCGCCGAAGTCGAAGCCAGACCTCGCGTTCACCATGCACATCCTGTCCTGGCTGGTCGTCGACGGCACGGCACCGACCGTTCGCCACCCTGGCCATCACGCGCCACCTCACCGAGGTCTCGGCCATGTCGACCGAGAAGCTCGTCCGCACCCCACGAGCCGTCCGCTCAGCAACCATCGAGATCAACGGCGAGAAACTCACCCTCGACCAAGAACCAGCACTCGAGATCCGCGCGCTGCTCGTCCGACTCACCAGCAGTCACGCAACCACGTGGCACGAGTCAGGCGGGCTGGCCGCCGCGCCCTTGCGGGTCCGGTGCGGCACGCAGGCGATCCGCCTCGTCCTCCTCCGGGCGCGGTGCGACGTCCTGATCGAGCTCGATCACCGGCACGACGGAGGCCCACCTGACCTGCACGTCGCCAGCCGAGTCACCCGCGACCTCGTCGCGGGCTCGGCCCGACCTGCGGTGCGCCGCTCGACGCGCGACGAGCGGCGCTTGCCCGTACCGTCGGGACGTTCGCCATCGATCGAGTGGACGCACCTACCCGGAAGGACAGCGCCATGGCTGAGATCTCCGACCTGACCCAGGCCGACGTCGTCAAGCTCCTCCGCGGCAGCCGAGTCGTCATGCTGACGACCGCTCTCGCCGACGGGAAGCTCCTGGCCCACCCGATGTCCCCGCAGGAGGTCAGCGACGACGCCGACGTCTGGTTCTTCCTCAGCCTCGCGAGCGGTCAGGCCGACGCGCTGCGGCGCGGGCCGAACGCCAACATCGCGGTCGCCGAGGCCGGCTCCTGGCTGTCCGTCGCGTGCCGCGTCGAGCTCGTCGAGGACCGCGCCAAGGTCGAGGAGCTGTGGAGCGACGGCGCCGAAGCCTACGTCGAGGGAAGGGACGACCCGAACCTGACTCTCGTCAGGGCGGTCGGGGAGTCCGCGCAGTACTGGGGCGTCCCCGGCGGGAAGGTTTCCGCTCTCGCGCAGCTCGTCAAGGCGAAGGTGTCCGGCGAGCGGCCCGCGGGCGGCACATCGACGACCGAGCTCTGAGCCCGGAGATCGGCCCGACGCCAGGCACGCACACGCAGGCCGACCCTGCCGGTCGCGGGAGCACAGAGGTGACGGACACCGAGCGCTACGTCGTGGTGCGGGGTCGGCGGTGGCGCCGTGCCGACCCGCGGCTGCCCGAGGAGGTGCGCGCCGCGCTGGTTTCCGCGCTCGGCCGCGCACGCTCTGCCGTCCGTACCGCCCCCGACGACGACGCCCGGACCGCGGCCAGGCGTCGTGTGCAGGCAGCGAAGGAGGGGCTGGGGGAGCGGGGCACCGCGTGGTGGGACCTCGGTGAGCACGAGGCGATCGGCCGGGCGAGAGACCGGCTGGCGCGATTGCGTGAGCTCGAGGACGAGGCGTAGAGGCGGGGCCGTCCATGGGTGCTCTGCACCACTACCCGCCGCAGGAAGTCTCCGAGGGACTGGCCCGGATCACGGTCCACGGCAAGACGCGCGTCCGCAAGGTCTACGACCCCGCCCCAGGGTCGGGTTCCCTGCTGCTGAAGTCCGCCAAGGCGCTGGGGCGCCGCTCGGGGGCTTCTGCGGTCAGGAGATCAACCTGACGACGTACGACCACGCTCGCATCAAGAAGTTCCTGCACGACGTCGCACATGCGCAACATCTACGCCGGAGTGCGAGCTCGACGAGGCGGTAACTCACAAGGATCTCTTTTCGGTTCGACGTGAGGGCACGCGACGTCCACCGTCCCCTCACGTACTGCATCACTGGCGCGGGCTGTTGGAGCGCATCCGCGCGCCCCCTCGTGTCTGCGGCCGGCGGCGCGCTCTGGTCGGGGCGCTTCGCGACCATCCGCGCACCGGCGCGACGAACCAGGTGAGTGGCGTGGGAGACGGCGCTCTCGCGCGGAATTGTGTCGTCGTCATCGTGCTACGGTCGCCCGGTGATGAACGACCGTGCGATTCATGTCCTGCGCGAGTTCGTCGCCGAACGCGAATGGACGCAGTTCCATTCGCCGGAGAATCTTGCGAAGAGCATCAGTATCGAATCGGCAGAGCTGTTGGAATGCTTTCAGTGGGGCGCCCCGGGGGAGTTCGATGGGGTGCGTGACGAGCTCGCCGACGTCTTGACGTACTGCTTGTTGCTCGCGGACGCGCTGGGCGACGAACCGGAAGATCTTGTGCTCCGAAAGCTGGCCAGGACCCGCGAGAAGTATCCGGTCGACAAGGCGCGAGGAACGAGTCTGAAGTATGACCAGCTGGAGGATTGAGCGACTCGATTTCGACTCCGGCTCCGTGGATGAGTGGAGCCGGGTCGATCCTCGTCACAGCAACTGGCCGGTGGTCTACAGCATCAACGGGCCACGCTCGATCTACGTGGGCGAGACCGGCAACGCGATGGGCAGGATGCGGCAGCACCTGGGCACCAAGGACGGCCTCGACACGGTGCGGGTGGTCATCGACGAGACGTTCAACAAGTCCGTCTGTCTCGACCTGGAGTCGACGCTCATCAGGCTGCTCGGGGGCGATGGCAAGTTCGAGGTGCTCAACAGGAACGACGGGATCACTGACGCCGAGTATTTCGACCGTGCGTGGTACCGGTTGCGGTTCGATGAGATCTTCGACGAGCTCCGCGCGGCGGGGTACTTCGACCGCAGCATCCCCGAGATCGTCAACAGCGACCTCTTCAAGTTGTCCCCGTTCAAGGCGCTCACCCATGATCAGGCGATTGTCGTCGAGAGCATTCTCGATGGTCTGTTCGAGGACCTCGCCGCCGACCTGTCGAGCGCGAGTCTCGTCGAGGGGCACCCGGGAACGGGTAAGACCATCCTTGCCATCTTCATCGTCAAGCTGCTCGTTGACATCCAGGTCGCCGACGACGACGAGCTGTCCTCGGACTCGTTCCTGTCCGACTACTTCACGCCGGGCCATCGCGAGCACCTTGAGGGATTCCGGATCGGTCTCGTCGTCCCGCAGCAGTCGCTGCGGGACTCCATCCAGAAGGTCTTCAGGAAGACACCCGGGCTGCGACCGGACATGGTGCTCACACCTTTTCAGGTCGGTCGGAGCAAGGACGACTTCGACCTGCTCATCGTCGACGAAGCTCACCGGCTGACGATCTACTCCGCTCAGGCGATGGGCACGCTGACCAAGCAGTACCGGGAGATCAGTCAGGGGTTGTTCGGGGAAAGCTGGCAGACCAAGACCCAGCTCGATTGGATCGCCGCACGCAGCAGGCACCAGATTCTCCTGGTGGACGCCGGTCAGCGGGTCAGGCCGGCCGACATCCCGGAGGAGACGTTGCACGGGCTGGTCGCCAGGGCGGGCGACGATGATCGACACTACCGGTTGCTCACGCAGATGCGCGTCGGCGCAGGCATGGACTACGTCGGGTACGTGCGCAACGTCCTGGCGGGAGCGCAGGATCAGCGACTCACCTTCGACGACTACGACCTTCGGCTCTTCGACGACTTCGACGCGATGTACGAGCTCATCAGGACGAAGGACGCCGAGGCCGGGTTGGCGCGGCTCGTCGCAGGCTATGCCTGGAGATGGAACAGTCGCAGCGGCGCGGTCGCGCACGACATCGAGCTCGGTAGTCACCGGCTGCCGTGGAACCGGCAGACGCGCGACTGGATCAATTCTCCCGGATCGCTGGGCGAGGTCGGCTCCATCCACACCGTCCAGGGATACGACCTCAACTATGCGGGCGTCATCATCGGCAATGACCTGCGCTACGACCCTGACGAGCGACGCCTCTACATCGACCGCGACTCGTACGTCGATGCGAAAGGGAAGGCCAACAATGGTCTGCTCGGCATCATGTACACGGACGACGACCTTCGTCGACTCATCACCAACATCTACGGTGTGCTGCTGACGAGGGGAATGCTCGGGACGTTCGTGTACGTCTGCGACGACGAGCTCCGTGAATATCTTCGGAAGTACTTCTGAGGCCGGCGAGAACATGGCCAACCCGAACATGGCCGGGGACCTGCGGCGGCGTCCCGCGGTCCCTCACGCCAGGTCGGCCAGGCACTCCTCGTCGCCGATCGTGAACGGCACCTCGACGGTGCGCAGGTCCGAGCCGTAGTCGCTGTCCGGGCTGTAGTCCACGAACGCGATGAAGTCCCCGCACCCGTCCGTGTGGTGGAAGCCGAAGCCCGTGGTCAGCGACGTCCCCGCCGGGACGTGCGCGGTGCCCAGGCTGTACTCCAGACTCTGCCGGAGGATGAACGGATCGCCCGGGTCGGAGACCTCGGTCACCCGCACGTCGTACCTCCGCGTCACAGGCTCATCGCTCTCGTTCTCGATCGTCAGCTCGAGATCGAGCGCGTACGGCTCGCTGGGCCAGTCCGCCCGCCAGCCCCGGTCGCGCAGCTCCCCGACGAGCGTCACCCCGACCCCGTCGACCAGCTCGGCACGGACCTCCTCGCCGCGGACGGTCGGCCCCTCGCCCCCGCCGCGCGGCAGCAGGACCAGCCCGGTGCTCAACGTCGCGAACATCGCGACTCCGGCGACGCCGAACACCGCCCGCGCACCCCTGGGCGGGACCAGGGCCCGCGAGAGGCCGGCCATCACCGGCCACCTTCCGTGAGGACGAACGTGTAGTCCGCGCCGTCGACCGTCAGCTCGAGCTCGTAGTGCTCGACCTGCCCCTCGCCGGGCTCGTGGACGAGCCAGAACTGGTAGGGATCCCGGCGCTGGATCGTGCCGCCGATCCGGTCCGCCGCCCGCTGGCCCCGTTCCGTGAGCGCCAGCTCGGTGCGGGCGCCGTCGGCGTCGACGGCGAACAGCGTCGTGTCCAGGTCGGACAGGTCGATCGTCTCCCGGCCGTCGTCGCCGTCGGCACCCCACGTCCAGGTCAGGCTGCCGGTCAGGGAGACGTACCGGTCGCCCCAGGGGGAGGCGAGGGACGGTACCGCGGAGGGCTGGCGCACGTCGTAGACCCAGAAGCCCACGGTGCGCAGGTCGCCGGTGCCCGTGGTGTCGGACAGGCCGTAGGTCGTGACGAGCGGTTCGGCCGCGTCGCGCCGCAGCAGGCCGACCGCCCCGACGAGCAGCACGGAGGCGATCACCCCGAGCAGGGCGCCCTGCACGAACCATCGTCGTCGGGAGATCGGTGGTCTCGGGGGAGCGTCGGGGGACATGACCGCACGCTAGGACGAGCGCGCGCCCCGGACCAGGGCAGGAGTACCCCTGCCCGGGACCAAGGGCTCAGCCGGACGACTCCGCGCGTGCTTAGGCTGGCCTTACCGCAACCGTCACCCGTGCATCGCGCCGGCGCGCCCGCGCCGCAGGAGGAGATCACCATGGCCTTCGTCAACATCACCGCCCTGACGTTCCCCGAGGGCGCGCAGGCCGAGATCGAGCAGCGCTTCGCCGCCCGTAGGAAGGCCGTCGACGCCTCGCCAGGGTTCCTCGGCTTCGAGCTGCTGCGCCCCGTCGTCGGGGAGTCCCGCTACTTCGTCGTCACCCGCTGGGAGAGCCGCGAGGATTATGAGGCCTGGTCCGCCGCACGGCCCACCGGCGGGCACGAGAACGACCAGCGTCGCGGCATGGACGTCGAGGTCCTCGGCTTCGAGGTCGTCCAGCAGGACGGCTGACGCCGCACGCGGTTCTTCACCCGCGCTGCCGACGGCCGATCTGCCGGCGGCAGATCCCGGCTCCCCGGCCACCTCACCGGGCGCAGGGTGCCTGCATGAGCGATCAGCCCCGACCACCACTGTTCAGCGAGTCGGCGCGCCGCGACCTGTTCGAGCGCCGCGTCCTCGTCCTCGACGGCGTCCTCGACGACGACAACGGCACCCTGCTGGCCACCCAGCTCATCGCCCTGTCGGCCGAGGACCCCGCCGCGGGCATCGCCCTGTGGATCCACTCCCCGGGCGGATCCGTGCCCGCGATGCTCGCCATCCGTGACGTCATGCGGATGATCCCGAACGACGTCGCGACCCTCGCCCTCGGCATCGCCTGCAGCGCCGGCCAGTTCCTCCTGTCCGCAGGCACGCCCGGCCACCGGCGCGCGCTGCCGCACGCGCGGATCCTCATGCACCAGGGATCGGCCGGCATCGGGGGTTCCGCCGTCGACGTCGAGCTGCAGGCCGACGACCTGCGGCACACGCGCGACACCGTCCTGCGGCTCGTCGCCGAGGACACCGGGCAGAGCATCGAGAGCGTCTTCGAGGACTCCCTGCACGACCGCTGGTACACGGCACGCGAGGCGCTGGAGTACGGGTTCATCGACGAGATCGCCGACTCCTTCGACCAGATCCGGCCCCGTGCCCGCACCGCGGCCGGGTTCGTCGCCGTCGGAGGTTCGCGATGACCAGCTACACGGTTCCCAACGTCATCGCCCAGCACCCGCGCGGAGAGCGGATCATGGACGTCTACTCCCACCTGCTGACCGAGCGCATCATCTACCTCGGCACGGGCATCGACGCCGGCGTCGCCAACACCCTCATCGCCCAGCTCCTGCACCTGGAGTCCGACAAGCCCGACGGCGACATCCACCTCTACGTCAACTGCGAGGGCGGCGACCCGAGCGCCATGCTCGCCGTCTACGACGCGATGCTCTACATCCGACCCGAGGTCGCGACCACCTGCGTCGGTCAGGCGGTGGGGCCGGGTGCCGTCCTGCTCGCCGCCGGTGCCCCGGGCAAGCGCGCCGCCCTGCCGCATGCCCGCATCGTCCTGCACCAGCCCACCGCCCAGGGGCGCGGCACGATCCCGGACCTCATCCTCCAGGCCGACGAGGTCGTCCGGATCCGCTCCGACATGGAGGAGGCGCTGGCGCGGCACACCGGCCAGAGCGTCGCGCGGCTGCGAGCCGACACCGACCGCGACCGCGTGCTCACCGCCGCGGCGGCCCGCGACTACGGCCTGGTCGACCACGTCATCGATGGCCGCTGAGCTGTCTGGCTGCGCGGGACGGGCCGGGTGGGAAGGGCGTCGCGCGGTGGCGTGCCGCACCGTCCGTTGCCCGCGAGGAGCCGGCGACGGTGCCGCGACGTCAGGCGGCGAGGGCGAACGCGCCGCGGCACGTGGCCCCGTCGCGCGTCGACCCGGCGTGGGGGAGCGCGGCCGGCGTGGCGCCGAGCCGCTGGGCCACGGACAGCGCGAGGTCGACGAGCGTGAGGTCGAGGGCACCGCCGATGGCGGCGATCATCTCGCTCGAGGGCTCCTTCCGGCCGCGCTCGACCTCGGAGAGGTACTGAGGTGACAGGCCGGCACGCTCGGCGACGTCGGTCAGCCGCTCCCCGCGCTCGTGCCGCGCGACCCGCAACCGGTCGCCGACCATGTGCCGCCACAGCGGCTCGGGCACCCCCGGAGGCGTACGGTCGCGTTGTCCGGTGACGCCGGACCTCCAGGCGGGTCGTCCGACGTCGTCGCCCGGTTCCGCGTGCGTCGTCGCCTCGTCGTCCCCGGCGCTGCTGCTGTCGGTCATGTCCGCGAGCGTAGGGCGCCCCGCTGCGCGCGGCCCAGCCGATCCGCTCTCGGCAGAGCGAGCCGGTGACGCTACCGTGGTGGACACGCGCGTCCTGCCGACGGACCGGGCCGGACCCGGACCGCGGCGCCGCCCGCCCCACCGAGAGGCCCGACCGATGTCGTCGACCACCACCAGCGCCGAGCTCGTCGTCGAGGACCTGCTCCTCGTCCTGTTCGACGAGCGCCACCACCTCTTCCGGGGCGAGGGGCAGCGCCTGTTCCATGCGCTCGCCGGCGCACTGCTCGTCGACCTGGCCGAGCAGGGACTCATCTCGCCCGACGCCGAGGTCTCGCGCGACTCGGTCCGGGCGGCGTCGGAGATCCCGCCAGGCGACGAGCTGCTGCGCATCGGCTGGGACGTCGTGGCCCGCCGCCCGGTCACTGCGCAGTCCTTCGTCCTCCAGGTCGGGCCGCGCCTGCGGGCGCCCGTCATCGACCGGCTCGTCGACCGCGGCCACCTGAGGAGCGAACGGCGCAAGGTCCTCGGATTCGTGCCCTCCACGCGGCTGACGGCGGGGGAGACGACCCGGCGGGAGCAGCTGGTGGACACGATCCGCGGCGTGCTCGTCGACGGCGAGCAGGCCGGCACGCACGACTCGGCCGTGGCCGCGATCCTCTTCGCCGCCGGCGCCGCGCCGCTCATGCACCCGGAGATCCCCTGGTCGGGTGCCGTGCACGCGCACGGCACCGAGCTCGTGTCCGCGAGCCGCGCGGCCACGGGCACGGCCGAGGTGGTCCACCAGATGATCGCCACGCTCGTGTCGACGTCGGTCTTCGTCTCCCTCGCCGCAGGATCGAGGGACTGACCCGGATCGGCCGGGCCGGCGGGGCACCTCCGGCGAGTCTGGCGGCGTGACCCGGGCATGGCCCGGCCTTCCGCCCGCCTCCAGGGGACGATCACCCGACCCGCCCTCGCGGGATCCGGCCCGCGTTGCGACCATGGCCGGATGGCGACGCACCGCAAGACCGACGAGCCGACCACCCTGGCGTTCGAGACCGCGGGCCTGCGCTGGCTCACCGACGCTGAGTCCGACGGCGGAGCACCGGTCGTGGGGATCCTCGCCGAGGGGGAGGGCTGGGTCGACCTCGACCGCCTCGAGCACGCCCCCGCGACGCCCGACGCCGCGGCCGCCTTCGGCAGGGCGCTCGCCCGGACCCACGCGGCCGGCGCGCCGTCCCTGGGCTGTGCGCCGCCGGGCTGGTCAGGCGAGGTGCCCCGCAGCTCGGGGGTGATGCCGCTGCACGGCCACGACGACGCGCCGGTCTTCTCCTCGTGGGGCGAGTTCTACGCCGAGTACCAGATCCGGCCCTACGTCCCGCGGGCGCTCGCGAACGGCTCGATCGACGAGGGCGGCGGCCGGGTGCTCGAGCAGCTGGCCGACCGCCTCGCGGCGGGGCAGTTCGACCACGCACAGCCCGCGCTCGTCGGCGACGGCGACGGCACTGGCGACGGCGCCGCGCGCCTGCACGGCGACCTGTGGGGCGGCAACGTCGTGTGGACCGGCGGGCCGCGTGGCTCCGAGGGGCGTGGTGCGGCCGGAGCCGGCCCCGGTCGCGGCTGCCCGGAGCGCGGCGGCCCCGGCGTCCGAGGTGTGCTCATCGACCCCGCGGCGCACGGCGGCCACGCCGAGACCGACCTCGCGGCGCTCGACCTGTTCGGGATCGCGCACCTGCCGGAGATCCTCGCCGGCTACGACGAGGTCTCGCCGCTCTCCGACGGCTGGCAGGAGCGGGTGGGCCTGCACCAGCTGACGATGCTCGTCATGCACGCGGTGATCTTCGGCGGCTCCTACGGCCCCGAGACGGTGCAGGTCGCGCGACGGTATCTGTGACCGCTGTGTCCGAGGGCGTCGTTCAGGCGACGGGTCCGCCGCGGCCGCCCGGGTCCGGACGGGCACGCAGCTCGTCGGCGACCTCCTCCTCCGGGCGCGGCGCCACGCTCTGGTCGTCCTCGAGCTCGGGCACATCCGGCCCGCCGTGGCCCGGGACGTCGCCGGGCCCGTCGACGACCGCGGCGACGGCCTCGATCTCGACGAGCTGGTCGTCGTACCCGAGCACGGTGACGCCGAGGAGGGTGCTGGGCACGTCGTGCTCGCCGAACGCGTCGCGCACCACCTCCCACGCGGTCACGAGGTCGGCCTGCCGTGACGAGGCCACGAGGACGCGGGTGCTGACGACGTCGGTGAGCCGCGCGCCTGCGGCCTCGAGGGCCTGCGTCAGCGTCAGGACGCACTGCCGGGCCTGGCCGGCGTAGTCGCCGACTGCCGCCGTCGATCCGTCGATCTCCAGCGGGCAGGAGCCGGCGAGGAAGACGAGCCGCGAGTCGGCGGGGACGGTGGCCGCGTAGGCGTACTCCGCGGCGTCGGACAGCGAGGCCGACCGGATGAGCCGGACGGCGCTCTCGCGGCTGTCCGCGTTGCCGGACGATCCCGGGCCGGCCGTGGGCTGCTCAGGACCTGGGTGGGGCATCGGTCTCTCCTCGTCGCTCGGCGTTCTTCGGGGAGAAGCGCTGCTGCGCCCCCTGCTTGGTCAGGCCGTAGACGGCGCCGATCTTCGACCAGGAGACCTTGGCGGAGCGGGCCGCGCGCACGGCGTCGGACTCGATGGCCTCGGCGGTCTCCCGGAGACGACGGGCGCCGTCGAGCACCTCCAGCGGCTCCGTCGCGGAGGTGAGGGCCGCGAGCGCGGTCCGCGCATCCTCGGCCGCGCGGGCTCGCTGCCTCTCGCTGCTCGCGTTCTGCGCGGCGCCGGGATCGGCGGCGTCCACCACGTCGCTGCGCTTGCCCATGCGGCCATCGTATCGAGCGTCGGGGCGGCGTTCGGCCAGGTGCCCGCCACGCCGGCGTCAACGACAGGTTGACACCCCGCGTCAACCGATGGTTGACTTCGTGTCAACATCCAGTTGACGAACGAGGAGGTGCACCGTGGCGAAGAAGTCGGAGAAGGACAAGGACGACAAGAAGAACAAGAAGGCCAAGAAGAACAAGAAGAAGTGACTCCTGGGTGATCACGGGGGCGGGGTGCCGATCCGGCGCACCGCCCCCGAGTCGTGTTCGGGACCGGCGTGGCCCGGCGCGCGCGTCGGGACACAGGGCGGCCGCGGCGCGGCCCTGAGGGGTGGCCGCGGCCCGAGCCGACGGGCCGATGGGCCGGCCCCATCGTTCCCGCCGTTCTGACCGGTGGACACCGTGGCCTCCCGCGGCGCGCCGCCGTGGCCGGGTGCAAGCATGACCTCCGTGCGGATGGCGGTGGTGTGCGCGTTCGGGGCGACGGCCCTGTGGGGGCTCGCCTTCGTCGCCCCCGAGCTCGTCGCCACCGACGGCACCGAGCTGGCCCTCGGCAGGTACCTCGTCTTCGGCCTCTCCTCGGTGCTCGTCCTCGCGGCCCGAGGTTTCGTCGCGGTCCGCGACCTGCGGGCCCGCGACTGGCGGCGCATCATCCTCCTCGGCCTGCTCGGCAACTCCCTGTTCTACTCGCTCATCTCCGCGGGCATCGTCTCCGCGGGTTCCGTTCCCGTCGCCCTGGTGTTCGCCGTCCTGCCGCTGATGATGGCCGCCGTCGGCAACGTGCGACGACCCGTCTTCCGCTGGCGCAGCGTGCTCGGGCCGTTCGTCCTCGTCGCCGCCGGCCTCGCGGTCAACGCCGCCACCGCGCTCGCCGGCGACCTCGCCGTGCTCGGCCCGAGGCCGGTCCTGGGCCTGGTCCTCGCCGTGCTCGCGCTGCTCAGCTGGCTCGTCTACGGCATCTGGAACAGCGAGTACCTGCACGACCGGCCGCTGACCAGCAGCGTCTCCTGGGCCTCGCTCACAGGCCTGGGCACGCTCATCACGCTCCCGGCGATCCTCGCCGTCGACGTCCTGGTCCGTGGCCGCATCGACCTGCCGGCGGCGGGGGACCTGCCCGCGCTCGTGGCGTGGTCGATCGTCCTCGGCATCGGCGCGTCCTGGGTCGCCACCTGGCTGTGGGCGCGGGCGAGCATGAGCCTGGGGGCCTCCGTGCTCGGGCTGCTCATCGTCACCGAGGCGGTGTTCGCGGTCCTCTACTCCTGCCTCGTCGACCGGCGGCTGCCGAGCCCGGTGGAGTCCCTGACGGCGGCCCTGACCATCGGCGGGGTCGCCTGGGGACTGGTGAGCATCATGCGGGCGCGGGCCAGGGCGCGCGGCCGCGTCGCGGCAGCCCGACCGCGACCGCACGACCACGACCCACGACTCACGACCCCTGACCGCTGACCCCTGACCCCGGTAGTACCCGCACGGGGCCTGGTACCGCCCGGACGGCCGGTGCACAGTGCGACGAGGCCCCCGTGCGCCTCGCGACCTCGACCAAGGAGACGACGATGACTCAGACGACCACCCACCCCGCCGCCGTCACCGACCTGGTTCGGTCGATCGATCCCGAGCGGGGCGTGTGGATCGACGGGCGGGGTGCCGCGGCATCGTCGGGTGCGACCTTCTTGGTCGCCGACCCGGCCACGACGTTGGAGATCGCCGCGATCTCGGACGGCACCCCCGACGACGCACGGCGCGCCGTCGACGCCGCTGCCACCGCTCTGCCGGCCTGGTCCGCGACGGCCCCGCGCGCCCGGGCCGACGTCCTGCACCGGGCGTTCGAGCTGATGACGGGGCAGAAGGAGGCGCTCGCCGGTCTCATCGCCGCGGAGAACGGAAAGGCCATGGCCGATGCCCGGTCCGAGGTGACCTACGCGGCGGAGTTCTTCCGCTGGTACGCCGAGGAGTGCGTCCGTGGTGCGGGGGAGTACACGGTGGCGCCCGCGGGCGGGGTGCGCACCGTGGTCACGCACCGGCCGATCGGAGTCGCCGCGCTGGTGACGCCGTGGAACTTCCCCGCCGCGATGGCCACGCGCAAGATCGCCCCCGCCCTCGGCGCAGGATGCACGGTCCTGCTCAAGCCCGCCTCGGAGACTCCGCTGACCGCGCTGGCGATCGCGCGGATCCTCACCGAGGCGGGCGTGCCCGACGGCGTCGTAGGCGTCGTCCCGACGTCGTCGGCCTCCTCGGTGGTCACCACCTGGCTCAAGGACGAGCGCGTCGCGAAGATCTCCTTCACCGGTTCCACCGGCGTCGGCAAGATCCTGCTCGAGCAGGCGGCGAAGCGGGTCGTGAGCGCGTCGATGGAGCTCGGGGGGAACGCCCCGCTCGTGGTCGCCGCCGACGCCGACCTCGACCAGGCGGTCGCGGGCGCGATGCTCGCGAAGTTCCGCAACGGGGGCCAGGCATGCACCGCGGCGAACCGGTTCTACGTCCATGCCGACGTCGTCGAGGAGTTCACCGAGCGGTTCGGCGCGAAGGTCGAGGCGCTGCGGGTCGGCCCTGCGCAAGACGACGCGACCGAGATCGGCCCGCTCATCAGCGCGAAGGCGCTCGCGGGCGTGACCGAGCTGGTCGACGACGCGGTGGCCGCCGGCGCGCGGGTCACCCAGCGCGCGGATGTCCCCGGCGGCCTCGAGGGGCATTTCTACGCGCCGACCGTGGTGCGCGACGTGCCGGCCGACTCCCCGCTGGTGAAGAACGAGATCTTCGGCCCGGTCGCGCCGATCGTCACCTGGACCGACGACGAGGAGATGCTCGCGCAGGTCAACGGCACCGAGCTCGGCCTGTCCGCCTACCTCTTCTCCCGTGATCTCGGCTGGGCGATGCGGATCGCTGAGCGCTTCGAGACGGGGATGGTGGGGCTCAACCGCGGGCTGGTGTCCGACCCTGCGGCGCCGTTCGGCGGCGTCAAGCAGTCCGGCCTCGGCCGCGAGGGCGGCCACGAGGGCATCCGCGAGTACCAGGAGGTCCAGTACCTCAGCGTCGACTGGAGCTGAGCTGAGCTGAGCCGACCGGCCGGCCGGTCGGCGGGCGAGGGCCGTCTCGGCGACGACGCGACCGACCCCGGTCACCATCCACCGGCCTGGACAGCACGCGCAACCGTGTAGATAATTGTCTGGACCCGGAGGTGTGTATGAGCAAGACCATCAGCATCGGTGAGTTGCGCCAGAATCCGACGAGAATGCTGCGCGAGGTCAAGGGTGGTGCGACCTACACGATCACCGATCACGGCGAACCGGTGGCGGAGGTCGCAGGCCATCGCAGGCCACGCTGGGTCGCCAGCGAAGCGATCGACTCGTTGCTGCGAGAGTTCGGCGCCGACGACGCCTGGGCGCGAGAGATCGCAATCGACCGTGCCGCAGTCGATCCCGCCGACCCGTGGGAGCAGGCGGAGTGAGGGCGATTCTCGACACCAGTCTGCTGGTGGCGGAGTCGCTCTCGCACCCCGGTTACGACGTCGCCGTCTCGTCGCTGTCGTGGGCCGAGCTCGGCTACGGTCTCCGAAAGACCGTCGACCCGGTCGAACGGGCGCGTCGCGAGGCACGGATCACGCGGCTTCGAACGGTCCTGGGCGCTGGAATCCCGTTCGACGACGCAGTGGCGGATGCGTACGAGACCGTGTGCGGACTTGTGCTGACCGGCGGACGCGACGTTCGAGGCCGTGTCATCGACCTCATGATCGCGGCGACGGCCGCGGCACACGGTGCCGCTGTGATCACCCACAACACCGACGATTTTGCCGGTCTCGACGGACTCGTCACCGTCGTGGCGGCCTGACCTCCCGGACAGGATGGCCCTGCTCGGGCGCCGGAAGTACGCCGGCTCACGGCGGCCCCTACGTCGTCTCGCCCTTGCGGTAGGAGCCGCTGACGACGACCTGCCGGGCACCCGCACCCGCGTCGTCGGAGAGCAGCAGGTCGATCGCCGTGCGCGCGGCGGTACGGGTGTCCAGGTGCACCGTGGACATCGCGGGCTGGGTGCTGATGGGTAGGGCGTCGTCGCAGCCCAGGACCCGGAAGTCGTCGGGTGCTCGCAGGCCGCGGGCGGCCAGCCCGTCGAGGACGGCGTGGGCGACGATGTCGTCGAAGGCCACGACGAGCTCGCCCTCGCGGACCTCGAGGTCGCCGACGAGCAGTCGCGCGGCGTCGTAGGTCGGTTCGTCGAGCTCGAGGTACCGGTAGGGCAGGGAGTGCCCGGCGGCCTCCGTGCGGGCGCTCGTCTCCCGCTCCATGTTCGGCCACCAGCGTTCCTTGCTCCCGATGTAGGCCACGCCCGACGCCCCGGTGCGCACGCCGTCGGCGACGGCGTCGGAGATCGCCTGTGCGGCGGAGACGAGCACGGATGACAGGCCGGTGACGCGGGCGTTGATCAGCACCGTCGGCACCTGGTCCGCGACCGAGAGCACGTGCGAGCGCGACATCCGCGTCGAGGCGAGGACGAGCCCGGCGACGTCGCGGCTGACCAGGGCGGCGAGCTGCTTCTCGCGGGCCACGCTGTGCTCGCTGCTGAGGATGTAGAGCGAGTACCCCTGCTCCTCCGCGGCGAGCTGGGCGGCGTGCACCAGCGGCGGGAAGAACGGGTTGGACAGGTCGGGGACGATGAGCCCCAGCGCGGAGGACCTGCCCGTGCTCAGCGCCTTCGCGTACCTGTTGTGGCGGAAGCCGAGCCGGTCGGCCGCCGCCTTGACCCGGGCGACCGTGTCCTCCCGCAGCAGGTGCGGATGGTTGAACGCGCGCGAGGCCGTCGACGTCGACACCTCGGCCGCCCGCGCGACGTCGGTGATGGTCACGGGCGCCGGGCGCGGGGCGCGAGGACTCACGGGTCGGCTCATGCGTCGATCGTGCCGCCGGCGGGCCCCACGACCTTCAGCGAGGCGAGGTCCGTGTCCCAGAGGACGAGGTGGGCCTGCGCGCCCGGTTCGATCCGGCCGACGCCGCCCGAACCGGCGAGGTCGGCGAGCAGCCTCCCGGGTACCCGGGTGGCCATGGCGAACACGTCGGGCAGCGCGAGCTGGGTGCGCGTGGCCGCGAACCGGACGCAGTGCGCGAGGGAGACCGCGGAGCCGGCGAGCAGCCGGTCGTCGTCGGCGAGGGCGAGCCGACCGTCGTCGGACAGGACGACGTCGCCCCCGACCGGCGTGGTGTACCGGCCGGCGGGGGAGCCCGCGAGCGCGACCGAGTCCGAGACGAGGTAGCAGCCCTGCGGTCCCTTCGCGCGCACGACGCTCTCCAGCACCGCGGCCGGCAGGTGGTGCCCGTCGGCGATGAGCCCGGCCGACAGGGTCGGGTCCGCGATCTGCTCCCACAGCAGGTTGGGGTGCCGGGGGAGCTCGGCGCGCACCCCGTTGCCCAGGTGGGTCGAGAGGGTCGCGCCGGCGACGGAGGCCGCGGCGACCTGCTCGGCCGTGGCGTGCGTGTGGCCGATGGCCACCGCGACGCCGAGCCGGCGCAGCGCGGAGATCTTCGCCGGGGCGTCCTCGCCGTGCGGCGAGACGGTGAGGTAGCCGATCGGGAACAGCTCCTGCCAGCGCCGCACCTCGTCGACATCGATCTCCCGGACGAGGTCCCGGTCGTGCGCCCCGCGCGGCCCGTCGAGCGGCGAGATGAACGGCCCCTCGATGTGCGCGCACGGCACGGACGCGGCCACGACCGGGTCGCTCGCCACCGCGTCGGCCAGTACCGACAGGGCGTGCGCGACGCGCTCGTGGCTCTGCGTGACGATCGTGGGCACCCAGTGGCTCGTCCCCTGCGCCGCGAGGCTGCGCGCGAGGCGGCCGACGTCGTCGACGGTGAGATCGGCCGCGTTGACGTCGGTGCCGCCGAACCCGTTGACCTGCAGGTCCACCAGGCCGTGGCTGAGCCAGGGCAGCCCGTCGGACGTGTCGAGCAGCGCGACCTCGTCGATGACCCCCGCGCGCACGGCGACCCGCACGGGGCGGCCGGTGAGGACGTCACGGCCCTCGTACGTCTCACGCGACACGGCTCAGCGCCTCCAGGTCCGCCAGCACCGTGACGTCCGGGTGGTTCTTCAACGCGGTCGCGGGGACCTCGTTGGTCACGGCGTTCTCGAGCATCGCACGCATCGCCTCGGCCTTCGCCGCCCCGAGGACCGAGCAGACGATGGTGCGGGCGGCGAGCATCCGCGGCACGGTGACCGTGATGGCGTGCCGGGGCACGGCCGTGAGCTCGGGGAACAGCCCCTCGTCGACCTGCTGCGTCCGGGAGGCCTCCGCGAGCTCGATGTGGCGCACCGGCTCGGGGTCCTCCAGGTCCGCGCCCGGGTCGTTGAACGCGAGGTGGCCGTTGACGCCGATCCCGCACAGCACGAGGTCGAAGTCGCCGTCCGGCAGCCGCGCCCCGTAGTCGCTCGCCGCCGCCGACGCCGCGCCCGAGGCGTCGATCCGCTCGAAGACGTACGGGCTGCCCTGCGGGAGGCGGGCGAGGTAGGTGTCCTCCAGCCACCGGCCGAACGCCTGGGGCGCCGCTGCGGGCAGCCCCACGTACTCGTCCATGTGGAAGTACCGCACCGGTCGGGAGTGGACGTCCGCCCCCAGCAGCGCGTCGAGGACGGGGACCTGGCTGGGCGCGGCGGCCAGCAGGACCGTGGCCTCCCGCCCCTCGTCGTGCGCCCGGGCGATCGCCCGCGCCGCGATCCGTGCACCGTCGGCGCCGAGCTCGGCGAGGGTGTGGTTCTGGATGAGCTCCATCGTCTGTGTCCTCCGTCGCTCAGAGCAGCTTGATGCGGCCGGTGAACCGGTCGACGAGCCGGGCGTTCGCCTCGTCGCCGCCCGGAGCGTTCCCGCTCGTCCACACGGCCGGCCGACCCCCCTCGGCGAGGACCCGCTCGATGGTGAGCATCTGGATGGCGTTCATGAGGAAGGCGTTGGCGAACGTCGACACGGCCCCGGCGTTCGGGACGTCGGCGTCGAAGGAGACCACGGCGTCCCCGACCGGCACGTGCGAGTCCAGGAAGAGGTCCGCCAGGTCGTGGAGGTTCTGCTTGGACGGGTGCCGGGCCGGGTGGTCCGGTCCGATGGTCTCGGCGTGCTCGCGGGAGCTGACGCCGACGACCGTGGCCCCCAGCTCCTTGGCCCGCAGCGTGGAGTCGACGACGGCCGAGTTCATGCCGTAGGAGTTGACGATGAGGATGAGGTCGCCCTCACCCAGGCCGGAGTGGTCGATGACGACGCGCCCGTAACCCGGGGTGCGCTCCATCGCCATCGACCGCCGCGCGCCGCTGGACAGCATCGTGCCCTCGTCGAGGATCGCCGAGATGTTCATCAGCCCGCCGGCACGGAAGAACGCCTCCTGGCTCGCGATGTTCGCGTGCCCGCCGGGTCCGTAGACGTAGATGAGGCGGTCCTCCGTCACGCGTCGCGCGGTCTCGTCGATCACGCGGGGCAGGACCTCGGCGTTGGACTCGACGACCCGCCCCAGCATGCCGGTGACGTAGTCGAGGTACTTCTCGAGCACTGGATGTCCTTTCGTCGGTGCGGGGCCGGGTCCCGGCGCCCGCGTCGGTGCGGTGTGAGCAGGGGGGCCGGGTCAGAACAGCAGGCCCGGCAGGGCGGTGGTCAGGGCCGGCACGAGAGTGGTGAGGAGGACCACCGCGAAGTAGACGCCGATGAACGGCGCGGTCTCCTTGACCAGCGGGACGAAGGAGACGCGCGCGAGCTTCGTCGTGACGAAGAGCAGGGCGCCCACCGGAGGGGTGATGAGGCCGACCATGAGGTTGACGACGACCATCGCCGAGTAGTGGATCGGGTCGATGCCGAGCTCGATCGCGCTGGGCAGCAGGACCGGGACGAAGATGAGGATCGCCGGGATCGCGTCCATGATCATGCCCATGACGAGGAAGAACAGCATCGTCAGCAGGAGGAACGTCAGCGAGCCGAGCCCGGCGTCGATCACGAGCTGGTCGATCCGGTCACCCAGCCGGGTGAGCGCGACGATGTAGGTGAACCCCGCGACGGCGGCGAAGATCATCATGATCGTCGACGCGAACTGCGCGGTTCGGGTGAACACGTCGAACAGCGACCTCAGGTCCAGCGTCCGGTAGACGAGCCCGAGCACGAGCACGTAGGCGGACGCGAGGATCGAGATCTCCGTGACGGTCGCGAATCCTCCGATGACCCCGGCGATGATGAGCACGGGCGTGAGCAGGGCCGGCAGCGCGCGCAGCGTGACGGCGAGCAGCCCGTCCTCCCGGTACGGGTTGACCGCCTCCGTGTCGGGGATCCGCTCGGTGCCCCGGCTGCGCAGGGCCACGACGACGACGAGGCCGACGATGAGCAGGATGCCCGGGCCGATGCCGGCGATGAACAGCTGTCCGACGGACAGCGAGGTCACCAGCGCGACGAACACCATCGGGACGCTCGGGGGGATCACCGGGCCGAGGATCGCGGAGGACGCGACGACGGCGGCGGAGAACTCCTGCCGGTACCCGGACCGCCGCATGATCGGCAGCATGGCCGAGCCGATCATCGACGCGGCGGCCGGGGCGGACCCGCTGACCGAGGAGGCGAAGGCGCTCGACCCGATGACGGTGTGCGCGAGCCCGCCCTTGATGCCGCCGATGAAGTACATGAGGAAGGCGACGATCCGCTCGGTCAGTCCGGCCTGGGACATGAGCGAGCCCATGAGGACGAAGAACGGGATGGCGAGCAGCTCGTAGGAGTCGACGCCGGCCGCCACCTGGGTGGGCAGCACCGTGGCCGAGCCGAGTCCACCGGCGAACAGGGTGACGAGGACTGCCGCGAGCATGGCGACGAAGATGGGTGTGCCCAGCGCCATGAGCGCGAACATGGTGACGAAGAGGACGGCGATCTCGGTCATGACGCCGCACCCGCGTCGGCGGTGGCCAGTGCCGGTCCCTCGGGACCGCGGACGCCCCGCAGGACGCCGAACAGCACGAGGAAGAGGCCGAGCGCGGGGACGGCGAGGTACGCCCACCCCGTGGGGATGCCCAGCTGGATGTACTGGATGCTCATGCGGTCCAGCGCCACGATGGTGCCGGAGACCAGCAGGACGACGCCGATCGCGAGCTCGATCACACGTGTGAGGTAGGCGCACGCCGTGCGGAACGCCGCCGGCACGCGGTCCACGACGAAGTCGACGACGAGGTGCTCGCGCAGCCCGACGGCGGCCGACGCGCCGATCATGATCACCCAGGTGATGAGCAGGCGACTGAGGTCGTTGACCCAGATCCAGCCGCCCATGAGCGGGCGTGCGCCGATCTGGACCACGTTGACGACGAACAGGACGAGCAGCAGCCCGCCCGCGATCGCGGCGAGGCCGTGCGAGGTGGCCCTCACGAGGGCCTCACGCCTCGTCGGTCCTCGGCCCGGTGGTGTCGGTGCGTCGGAGTCCATGGTGTCTCCTTCTGGGGGTCTGTTCGTGCAAGCGGTTGCACCGCGAGGCAGGCGGCTCGAGGGTGTGCGGGCCGCCGCCCCGGTCGCGGTGCGTCAGGCGGCGTCCGCGTGCTCGGCGGCGAGCTCCTCGACCATGTCGAGGGTGCCCTCGGGCCACATGTCGCCGTCGAACTGGTCGAACTCGCCGTCGAGCTCCTCGCGGAACGCGTCGACGTCCACGTCGACCACGGTCATGTTCTCCTCGATGACCTCCATGGCGGCCTCGAGCTCGTCGCGGGTCGACCCGGTGACGTCCTCGCCGGCCTGATCCATCTCCTCGGAGAGGATCGTGCGGTGCTCCTCGCACATGCCCTGCCACAGATCGTCGTTGACGTACCAGGCCCGCACGTCGCGGATGTAGTCCGTCGGCATGTAGTAGTCCTGCACCTCGAAGATGCTGTTGTTGACGACGGCGATCGACCCGGTCTCCTGCGCGTCGACCACGCCCTGGCGCAGCGAGAAGTACAGGTCCGACAGCGCGATGACCTGCGGCTCGGCGCCGAGCGCCACGGCGAAGGCCTGGGGGATCGGGGCGTCCGCGATCCGGATGCTCAGGCCGGCCATGTCCTCGGGGGTCTCCACCGGACGGTTCGCGGTCAGTGCCCGCGGCTCGTTGTCCCCGGAGGCGTTGACGACCCGCACCCCGGTGGCCTCCGCGGCCTCGTCGAAGAGCTCGGCGAACTCCTCGGTCTCGAGGACGGCCGCGAACTGCTCGTAGCTGTCCCACAGGAATGGCACGGTCAGGGCGGTGAACGCCTCGGCACCGCTGAGGGTCGAGTACGTCGAGATCGTCTCGTAGTAGGCGTCGATCTCCCCGCTCGCGACGCCCGCGTAGGCGTCGTTCATGTCGCCCAGCTGGCTGTCCGGGTAGATCTGCACGTCGACGTCGCCGTCGGTGCGCTCGGAGACGCGGTCTGCCAGTTCCTGCGCCGCGATCGTGCCGGGGTCGTTGGCGGTGCGGATCATGGCGACCCGGAGCGTGGTCGGCTCGCACTCGCCGCCGTTCGCCCCGGAGTTCCCGCCGCCGTCGTCGCCGGTGAGGAAGCCGCAGCCGCCCAGGACGAGCGCACCGCCCGTCGCCACCGTCAGAGCTCGTAGTCGTCGCATGGTGTCCCTACCTCCTTGTCGGGTGGGGGGAACCTCGCATGCAAGCGCTTGCACGTCAAGGGGCGACGCGCGATCCGGACCGGGTGGGCGGTCGGCCGCCTCCGGAGTGCCGCGGCCGCGCGCAGGCGACCGAGGCGCGATCCGGGCACTGGCGAGCGCGGCCTACCGGCCGGGCACGCGGGGCCTACCGGCCGGGCGCGGCGGCGAACGGGTCGTCGGCGCGGCTGCGCACCGGCACGATGTGGGTCCCGAACGGGAGGAAGGCGAGCGGCACCATCTTCCAGCAGGCGATCCCCAGCGGGATGCCGATGATCGTCAGGCACAGCAGCGCACCCGCGACCAGGTGGACGAGTGCGAGCTCCCAACCGAGGAGGACGATCCAGATGATGTTCGCGACCACGTGCAGGATGCCGAAGTCCCGCCGGATCTCGGCGCGACGCCCGAACGGCCAGACCGCGTAACCGGCAAGCCGGAAGGACGCGAGTCCGAACGGGATCGTGATGATGAAGATGCAGGCGATGATTCCGGCGGCGACGTAGAACAGGAAGAGCCAGAACCCGGCCAGGACGATCCACAGGACGTTGCCGAGGATGCGCATGGGCCCACGGTAGAGGTCGGCCGGCTACGCCCCGGTCCCCGGACGAGGGCGGTGGAGGTCGGCGGACCGCGCGCTCGACGACTCGCAACCGCACGCTCGACGAACTAGGGCTCGCCGTAACCTCCGCCGCCGGGCGTCTCGACGACGAGGACGTCGCCCGGCCCGACCTCGGCCGTGTCGACCCCGCCGAGCTCGACCACCTCGCCGTCCGCGCGCTCGACCCGGTTGCGGCCCAGCGCCCCGGGGCGCCCGCCGGCCATCCCGAACGGCGTTACGACCCGGTTGCCGGTGAGCAGGCTGACGGTGGAGGGCTCGAGGAACCGGATCCGACGTACCCCGCCGTTGCCCCCGCGCCACCGGCCCTCGCCACCGCTCCCGCGCCGGACGGTGTAGGACTCGAGCAGCACGGGCAGGCGCCACTCGAGCACCTCGGGATCGGTCAGCCGCGAGTTCGTCATGTGCGTCTGGACGGTGTCGGTGCCGTCGAACCCGTCGCCCGCCCCGGAGCCGGAGGCCAGGGTCTCGTAGTACTGGAACCGCTCGTTCCCGAAGGTGACGTTGTTCATCGTCCCGGCGCCCTCGGCCATCACCCCGAGCGCCGCATACAGTGCGCCGGTGACGGCCTGCGAGGTCTCGACGTTGCCGCCCACCACCGCCGCGGGGTGCGTCGGAGCGAGCATCGACCCGTCCGGGACCACGATCCGCAGCGGCCGCAGGCACCCGTCGTTGAGCGGGATGTCGGCGTCGACGAGCGTGCGGAAGACGTACAGCACCGCCGCGGTGGTCACCGCCGTCGGGGCGTTGAGGTTCGTGGCCAGCTGCGCGGACGTGCCCGTGAGGTCGATCGTCGCCGTGCGCGCCGCCCGGTCCACCTCGACCCGCACCCGGATGCGGGCGCCGGCGTCGGTCGCGTAGTCCCAGGTCCCGCCGGTCAGGCGGGCGACCGCGCGCCGCACCGACTCCTCGGCGTTGTCCTGCACGTGCCGCATGTAGGCCTGCACGACGTCGAGCCCGTAGCGGTCCACCAGGGCGCGCACCTCGGCGACGCCGGTGGCGTTCGCCGCGACCTGGGCGCGCAGGTCGGCGAGGTTCGTCGCCGGGTCGCGCGAGGGGTAGGGGCCGGACGTCAGCAGCTCCTCGGTCTCGTCCTCGAGGAACCGCCCGTCGTCGACGACGAGCCGGTCGTCGAACAGGATCCCCTCCTCGTCGACCGTTCTCGAGGTCGCCGGCATGGACCCGGGCGTGAGCCCGCCGATCTCGGCGTGGTGCCCGCGCGAGGCCACGAGGAAGAGCAGCTCGGTCCCGTCGTCGTCGAACACGGGGGTGACGACGGTGACGTCGGGCAGGTGTGTCCCGCCGTGGTACGGGTCGTTGACGGCCACGACCTGCCCGGGGCGGAGCTGCTCACCGCGCCGGCGCAGGACCTCCTGGACGGTGGCGCCCATCGAGCCCAGGTGGACGGGGATATGCGGGGCGTTGGCCACGAGGTGCCCCGTCGGGTCGAACAGGGCGCAGGAGAAGTCGAGTCGCTCCTTGATGTTGACCGACTGCGAGGTCGCCTCCAGCCGGGCGCCCATCTGCTCGGCCACCGACATGAACAGGCTGTTGAACACCTCGAGCATCACCGGGTCCGCGACCGTGCCGGCGGTGGGCGCCGCCCGCGGCGTCGACCGCTCGAGCAGCATGGCGCCGTCCTCGAGCACCCGCGCAGTCCAGCCGGCCTCGACCACCGTCGTCGAGTCCGGGTCCACGACGATCGCCGGACCGGCGAGGACGCCGTCGACCCCTGCCCGACGCCGGAGCGGCACCCTCCGTGCCTCACCACCCGTGTGCATGGCGACCTCGGCGGGTTCCGCGTCGGCGCCGAGGTCGGCGGCGATCGTCGGCCGCCCGGAGCGGACCAGGGCCTCCACCGCCACGGCCTCGACGACGACCGGCCGGTCGAGGAGGAAGGAGTAGGTGCGGCGGTGCTCCTCCTCGAAGGCCGCCCGCATAGCACCGGGTGGGCCGAGGGGCACCTGCACCGCGGTGTCGGTGCGCTCGTAGCGCAGGTGCGCGCGGGCGAGCACCTCGACCGGGCCCTCGGCATCCGCGAGCTCGGCACGGGCCTCGGCCGCCAGGTGGTCGGCGACGTCGGCGAGGAGGGGTTCGGCGTCGTCGTCGAGGATCGTCTCGACGGACTGCTCGCGCATGGCGGTGACGTCTGCGAGCCCCATCCCCAGGGCGGAGAGCACGCCGGCCATCGGCGGGACGAGCACGGTGGAGATGCCCAGCGCGTCGGCGACCCGGCAGGCGTGCTGGCCGCCGGCGCCGCCGAAGGTCGTCAGGGCGTGGTCGGTGACGTCGTGGCCGCGGGAGACGGAGACCTTCTTGATCGCGCCGGCCATCGTGGCGACGGCGACGTCGAGGAACCCCTCCGCCACCTCCTCGGGCGAGCGGTCGACGCCGGTCTCGTCCCGCAGGCGGTCGGCGAGCTCGGTGAAGAGGCGGTCGACGATGTCGGTGTCGATGGGCTCGTCGCCGCCGGGGCCGAAGACGTGGGGGAACGAGGCGGGGTCGATGCGGCCGAGGTGGACGTTGGCGTCGGTGAGCGTGAGCGGGCCGCCGCGCCGGTAGCAGGCGGGACCGGGGACCGCGCCGGCGGAGTCCGGGCCGACCGTGAACCGGCCGTCGGTCACGTGCAGGACCGAGCCGCCCCCGGCCGCGACGGTGTGGATCGCGAGCATCGGCGCGCGCAGCCGGACCCCGGCGACCTCGGTGTGGAAGTCGCGCTCGAGCTCGCCGGTGTGGTGGGAGACGTCGGTGGAGGTGCCGCCCATGTCGAGGCCGACCACGCGGGTGAGCCCGGCCCGCGCCGAGAGCTCGGCCATCGAGACGATCCCGCCCGCGGGGCCGGAGAGGATGGCGTCCTTGCCGCGGAAGGCGTGGGCCTCGGTCAGGCCGCCCGAGGACTGCATGAACAGCAGCCGCACGCCCGGCAGGTCTGCCGCGACCCGGTCGACGTAGCGGGCGAGGACGGGGGAGAGGTAGGCGTCCACGACCGTGGTGTCCCCGCGGGGGACGACCTTCATCAGCGGGCTGACCTCGCTGGAGATCGAGACCTGACCGAACCCGAGACGTCGGGCGAGGTCGCCGACGGCCCGCTCGTGGTCCGGGTACAGGTGACTGTGCAGGCACAGCACGGCGACGGCGTCGATCCCGTCGGCCCGCGCCCGGCGCAGCTCCGGCTCGAGGCTGTCGAGATCGGGGGGCGTGAGGATCTCGCCCCGCGCGGTCACCCGCTCGTCGACCTCGATCACCCGCTCGTAGAGCATCTCGGGGAGCACGATGTGGCGGTCGAAGATGCGGGGGCGCTCCTGGTAGCCGATCCGCAGCGCGTCGGCGAAGCCGCGGGTGACGACGAGCGCGGTGGGCTCCCCGGTGCGTTCGAGCAGGGCGTTGGTGGCCACGGTCGTGCCCATGCGGACGACGTCGACCTGCTCGGCGGGGACGGGCTCGTCGGGCGCCAGCCCGAGGACGTGCCGGATGCCGGCGACGGCGGCGTCCGCGCGCCGGCCGGGGTCGTGGGAGAGCAGCTTGTGGGTGACGAGCGAGCCGTCCGGGCGGCGGGCGACGACGTCCGTGAAGGTCCCGCCGCGGTCGATCCAGAACTGCCATCCGTCCATGCGTGGACACTACGGGGAGGGGCGTGCGCGGTGCGGGGTGCGGGTCGCGCGGTGCGGGGTGCGGGTCGCGCGGTGCGGGCACGGGACTCGGGGACGCGCGCCGCGGGTGGGCCGCCCCGGGCAGAGGTCTCCGACCGGGGCGGCCCTCGGCCGGCGGCGGGGCCCTACCGTGTGGGGTGGTCGGCGACTGGTGCCGTCCCGCGACGGAGAGGGAACCATGACGCGCAGGACCACGAGGATCATGACGGCGGCCACCGGAGTGCTCGCGCTGCTCGCGGCAGCCGGGTGCTCGGGCTCGGGTGCGGACGCGGTCGGGCCCCAGCTCGACGCCGACGGTCTCGCCTCCTACGCGTGCGCGCTTGCCGTCGACGCCGCCGCCGGCACGCCGATGGAGGAGATCGAGGGGTACATCGGGCCGGACACCGCTCCCGAGCTCATTGCGGCCGGCGGGGCGGCCGGACTGCTCGGAGCGACCACCAACTCACCGCTCGAGGGCTACGAGGACCTGCTCGAGCCGGCGACCACCATGATGCAGAGCCTGCAGAGGATCGACCTGGAGAGCCTGCAGCAGAGCCTCGACGACCTCGTGACCGCGTGCGAGGGGCACGATCTGCCCGAGGGGGACCCCGACGTCACCGAGGAAGGGCGCCTCGCCCAGGCGTGCGCGCTCGTCACGTCGGTGGACGGCGACGACCGGCCGGCCGAGGAGTGGCTCGAGATCCAGGCGCCGGCGGGCAGCGCCGAGAGCCTGATCATGGCCCGCGCCGGAGGGTTCTCCGGGCTCGGCGGTGGGCTCAACGCGTGGACGATGCCCGGCCACGAGCCGCTCTCGGAGGCGTCGACCAGCGTGGTCGAGGGCCTGATGCGGCTCGACACCGAGGCGGTCGACGAGGGCGCCGCCGCCGGCGCGGAGTACTGCGCGACCCTCTGACCGAACCGGGCGCACGCCGGGTGGGTGTCTGGCCGCGGTCGGTTGCTCCCTGGTCGGGCCCTGGACGTCCCCGGCTCAGGTCAGCCGGGCGGCGACGGCCCGGATCCACTCGCGCTGCCGCCGGGTCTCGACGGCGCGCGGCCGGTAGGCGGAGCGGACCCACCCGACCGCGTCCTCGGCCGGGACCCCGCTCATGACGGCGAGGACCGCGAGCGCGGTTCCGGTCCTGCCCGTTCCTCCGTGGCAGGCGATCTCCACCCGCTCGTCGGCGGCTCTCGCGTGGGCGTCCCGCAGCGCGTCCAGGGCATCCTCGGTGGAGGCGGGCAACGAGAAGTCACGCCACCGGACCCAGCGGTTCGGCCAGCTGGTCTCCTGCGGGTCGCGGGCCAGCAGGTAGACGGCGTGGTCGGGCGGCGAGGCGTCGTCGCGGGCCACTCTCCGACCGGTGCCGCGCACCGTGCGACCGTCCGGGAGGCGTACCACCCCCGGCTCGGCGTCCCACGTAGGCATGTCGGTACGGTACGCGGGGGCGGTGGGCGCCGGGCCGGCGCCGCAGCATGACGGGTATCCCGGCCATGACAGGGGTTTCATCTGTTTGTCCTCGCCCTCACAGAAAGCCCGGGCATCGTGGTGGTCATCGTGGAGGACGGCCCCCGGACCTCCCAGGAACGGCCCCAGCGGGCCACGAGAGGACACGCCATGAGCAAGAAGATGTGGATCACCACCGGGACGCTGGCCGTCGCCGCGATCGTCGCCGGCAGCTCGGTGGCCATCGCCGACGGCGAGTCGCCCTCCGAGCCCGGCTCCGACGCCGCGAGCTCGAACGGGGACGGCCGCGAGCTGCGGGTGCTTCCGCACCTGTCGACCCCGATGCTCTCCGCCGCCTCGGCGCCCGCCGCCGTCGACCCGTCGGACCCGCGGACGAATACCTCGGCCGTCACCGCGACGTCGGCGGACCAGACGCCCAGCGCACCGTCGACCGACTCGCCGGTGTCGGCGCAGTCGCCGGTCTCCGCGCCGTCGCCCGTCTCGCCCCAGTCGCCCGCCTCCCCGGCGAGCCCGGCCTCCGCGCCGTCGGCGCCGAGCCCGGCCCCGGCCCCGCGCACGCAGGCACCCGCGCCGGCTCCTGCTCCGGCGCCAGCTCCCGCGCCGGCGCCGGCACCGGCTCCCGCGCCGAACCACTCGGCCGACTCGGGCTGGTCGGCCCCGTCGGGTGTCTCGGCCCAGTCGGGCTGGTCGGCGGACTCGGGCTGGTCGGCCGACTCGGCGGACTGACACGGCCCGTCGGGTCAACTGACCGCTCGGCTCGGCGCACCGCCCCGCTGGACCGACGCGGGTCGGCGACCCGGCGCAACGAACGCCGCGACACCGGTGGCCCGGTCCCCCCGACCCGAC
>NZ_JBUZNK010000007.1:0-218167 GCF_055326445.1 Georgenia sp. Z2081 | reverse complement strand
ACCTGTCGGGCGGGCCCCGCACCCTGATGGGGTGCGGGGCCCGCCCGTCGTCGTCGCGATGCTCGGTGCTCGGCTCGGTGTGGTCGGTGAGTCAATGGGGTAACCATCGAGGCAGTGCCCCCGGGGGCCTGCCTCGACGGTTACCCGATTGACTGGGCAACGGCGCCTCGGCGCGACACCGGAATCCGCTCCCCAGCGGGCAGAAGTCCGCTCACTCGCCACACGGAACGGGCAGAGGTCCGCTCACTCGTCATAAGCGCCGGCAGTACCGCGCTCACTCGCCGGGTTGGGGAGGGCGGGAGCAGCGCGGGACCGGGCCACCTAGACTTGATCCGTGAGCGCATCGGCGGAGCAGGTCGCACGGACGAGGTCCGTCCCGGCCCCGTACACCGCCACCGACGCCGACCGATGGTGGCCCGAGGAGGGCAAGAATCCGCGTCGCTCCCCGTTCCAGCGGGACCGCGCCCGCGTGCTGCACTCCTCGGCGCTGCGCCGTCTCGGCGCAAAGACCCAGGTCCTCGGTCCGAGCTCGGACGACTTCGTCCGCACGCGTCTCACGCACTCCCTCGAGGTCGCGCAGGTCGGCCGCGAGCTCGGTCAGGCGCTGGGGTGCGACCCGGACGTCGTCGACGCTGCCTGCCTCTCCCACGACCTCGGTCACCCGCCGTTCGGCCACAACGGCGAGCGCGCGCTGCACGAGGTGGCCGCCGGCATCGGCGGCTTCGAGGGCAACGCCCAGACGCTGCGGCTGCTCACCTCGCTCGAGCCGAAGATCATGACCGACGACGGCACCGGCGTGGGCCTCAACCTCACCCGCGCCACGCTCGACGCCACCGTGAAGTACCCGTGGGCCACGGGTGCCGGCCCGCGCCGCGCCGACGGCACGACGACGGCGAAGTTCGGTGTCTACGCCGACGACGCCGAGACGTTCGCCTGGCTGCGCGACGGGGCCCCCGATCGGCGCCGCTGCCTGGAGGCCCAGGTCATGGACCTGGCCGACGACGTCGCGTACTCGGTGCACGACGTCGAGGATGCCGTGGCCGGGGGCCGCGTCGACATCGCGGGCGTCCGAGCCGACCGCGTGCAGGACGGCGTCGTCGCCCAGGTGCGCTCCTGGTACGACCCGGCGCTGAGCGACGACGAGATCGGCGCCGCCCTCGACCGCGTCCTCGCACTTCCGGTCGTCCCGCGGAGCTTCGACCACTCGTGGGCGGGCCTCGCGGCGCTCAAGGACATGGCGAGCCAGCTCATCGGCCGGTTCTGTGCCGCGGCCGAGGACGCGACCCGGGAGCGCCACGGCGAGGACCCGCTCACCCGGTACGCCGCCGACCTCGTCGTCCCGCCGGGCACCGAGGCCGAGATCCTCGCGCTCAAGGGGGTCGCGGCGCACTACGTCATGGCGCCGCGGGAGACCGAGCCGCTCTACCTGGCGCAGCGCACGATCCTCTTCGACCTCGCGGACGCGCTGAGCGCGGGCGGGGCCGAGCATCTCGAGCCGCACCTGGCGCAGCGCTGGCGAACCGTCGGCTCGGACGCCGAGCGCCTGCGCGTGGTCGTCGACCAGATCGCGTCGCTCACCGACACGTCCGCGCAGCAGTGGCACGCCCGGCTGTGCGGGATGCTCTCCGAGGTGTACTGAGTGGCGGGCATGATCCGCCGCGAGGACATCGAGGCGGTCAAGGAGCGGGTCCGCATCGAGGAGGTCGTCGGCGCGCACGTCACGCTCCGGTCCGCCGGCGTCGGGTCGATGAAGGGCCTGTGCCCGTTCCACGACGAGCGCACCCCCTCGTTCCACGTCCGCCCGCAGGTGGGCGTCTGGCACTGCTTCGGCTGCGGCGAGGGTGGCGACGTCGTCAGCTTCGTCCAGCGGATCGAGGGCCTGTCGTTCGCCGAGGCGATCGAGATGCTCGCCGACCGGGTCGGCCTCGAGCTGCGCCGGGAGGACGGCGAGGGTCGCTCCCGTCAGTCGTCCGGCACCGAGCCCGGCCGTCGTCGCCGTCTCGTGGAGGCCAACCGGATCGCGGCCGAGTACTTCGTCGACCAGCTCTCCTCGCCCGGCGCCGCGCCCGCCCGCGCGTTCCTCGCCGAGCGGGGCTTCGACCAGGCCGCCGCGGCGCACTTCGGCGTCGGGTTCGCCCCCGAGGGCTGGGACCACCTGCTCAAGCACCTGCGCAGCCGCGGGCTGACCGACCAGGAGATCCTCGCGGCCGGCCTCGTCTCTCAGGGGCAGCGGGGTGTGTACGACCGGTTCCGGGGCCGCCTGGTCTGGCCCATCCGCTCCACCTCGGGGGAGGTACTCGGCTTCGGCGCGCGCCGGCTGCTGGAGTCCGACCAGGGGCCGAAGTACCTCAACACCCCCGAGACGCAGCTGTACCGGAAGTCGCACGTCCTGTACGGCATCGACCTCGCGCGCAAGGACATCGGGCGCGGTCGGCAGGTCGTCGTCGTCGAGGGGTACACCGACGTCATGGCCGCGCACCTGGCCGGCGTGACCACGGCCGTGGCCACCTGCGGCACCGCGTTCGGCGAGGACCACGTGCGCATCGTGCGCCGCCTGCTCGGGGACGTCGGCGACGCCGCGTCCGGCGTGATGACCGCCGGGTCCGCGCGCGGCGGTGAGGTGGTGTTCACGTTCGACGGCGACGCCGCCGGGCAGAAGGCTGCCATCCGCGCGTTCGACGAGGACCAGCGTTTCGCCGCCCAGACCTTCGTCGCCGTCACGCCCGGTGGCCTGGACCCGTGCGACCTGCGGCTCGAGCGTGGCGACGCCGCGGTCCGTGACCTGGTCGCCGGCCGCGAGCCGCTGTTCGAGTTCGTCATCCGTTCCTCGCTGGCCTCCCTCGACCTGGGCACCGCCGAGGGACGCGTGGCGGGCCTGCGCTCGGCCGCGCCGGTGGTCGCCGCGATCCGCGACCGCGCCCTGCGCGGCGAGTACGCCCGGCAGCTCGCCGGCTGGTTGGGGATGGACGACGTGAGCGTCCGCCAGGCCGTCCGGTCCGCGGAGAGCAGCGCGCGGCGCAGCGCGGCCCCGCCGGCACGGTCAGGCCCGGGAGGACAAGGAGGACCGGGGGGACAGGGAGGACAAGGAAGACCGGGCCCCGACGGCGGAGCCTCGCCCGCGTACGACGGCGGGCCCGGGCAACCGGGCGGAGGCCGTCCCGACGGGCAGCTCGCCGGTCAGGGTGGTTCGTGGGGGGCGACGGCGGGCGGCGCCGTCGGGCACCGTGGCCCGGAGGACCCGGTCGCGCGGCTCGAGCGACAGGTCCTCGAGGTCGCGCTCCAGCTGCCCGCCGACGCGGCCGCAGCCGGCTTCGACTCACTCTCGGCCGACACCTTCACCGTCCCCTCCTACCGTGCCGCGCACGACGCGATCCGGGCTGCCGGCGGGGTCGCGACCTTCGCGACGCACCTCGCCGAGCGGCGCGGCGCCGGGGCGGGCGAGCAGGCGGCCCAGCGCGAGGCTGCCGCGCACTGGGTGGAGGCCGTGCGGGAGAACGCGGTCGGACCGGTGGCCGACTCGGTGACCGGCATGGCGGTGGCCCCGCTCCCGGAGGACCGCCCCGAGGCGTTGAAGGACTACGCGCGCGGCGTCGTCGTCGCGCTGGTACGCATGGGGCTCACCCGGCTCATCGGTGACGCCAAGGGTGCGCTGCAGCGCACCGACCCCGACGACGCTGCCTACGCGGAGCGGTTCGCCGCCCTCATGGAGCTGGAGTCGAGGCGACGCTCGCTCGGCCCGCCGTAGCCCGCCGCGGCCCGCAGTAGCGCACCCGGCGAGCGTCGCGGTCGGGAGCGTCAGTCGATCGTCCAGGCCAGGGCCTCGGTCTCGCCGCCCGAGACGATGTTCGTCACGGGCTGGTAGATGACGTCGTAGGAACCCTCGACGGGATCGGGCACGAGCACGGTGCCGGTGGCCTCCTCGCCGGGGCCGACCACCGGGGGCAGGGACTCGGAGTCGTCGATGCACCCGAGGACGTCGACCGCGTTGATGTCGCCCTCTGAGGTGGACACCGTGATGCCCGGCAGCGGCGGGACGGCGGGGACGAGCTCGTCGTCGTGCGCGACCACGGTGAAGGTCAGGGCGGTGAACGGGTCGCCCGGGGAGGTGGCGCACTCGGCGTCGCGCTCGACCTCGTCGAGGGTGACCTCCATGCCGTTCTCAAGCGTGTGGGTCTCGCCGATCTCGAGGAGCGTCGCGTCGTCGGGGGTGCCAGGCCCGTCGGCGTCGTCGTCGCTCGGGGACTCCGCGCCGCCGGTGTCGTCCTCCGACCCGTCGTCGGTCTCGGACTCGTCCTGCGAGTCGGTGTCGGACTCGTCCCCGGGCCCGGTCCCCTCCTCGGTCGGGTCGTCGCTCGGCGTCTCGTCGCCGGAGGGGTCCTCGTCGGTCGGCGGGGCGGAGTCGGAGCCGGACTCCCCGCTGGGAACCTCGACGTCGGCATCGTCGGTCGCGGCCTCCTCGTTGCCGGAGTCGCGCAGGAGGAAGAACCACACCGCGACGGCGGCCGCCGCCACGGCGAGGACGCCGAGGATGACGGCCAGCCAGGGGAATCCTCCGCCGCGCGGGGTCCTCCCGCCGTCGCCCGGGGGGAGGTCGCCGCCGGATCCGCCGCCGTAGGAGGGCTGGTAGGTGGGGGCAGCTCCGGCCCCGCTGGCCGTGTACTCACTACCGCGGTAGGCCGAGGCCCCCTGGGCTCCGCCCGTGCGGTCGGAGCCGTAAGCCGACGCGCCCTGGGCTCCGCGCCCGTGGTCGGAGCCGTACGCCGAGGTGCCGTGCCCCGCGGAGCCCTGGCTGCCGGAGACCGGACCGTAGGCGCCGGGGCCGTCGGCGCGCGGCGCGTCGCCCGCGTGGACGGGCCGGGTGGCGTCGGCCCCAGGCTGCTCGAACGCGTTCCCCTCGTGGCGCCAGCGTCCCTCGTTGCTCATCGTGTCCTCCCAGGTCTGCCGCCCGGCCGGGCGATGCGCGTCAGCCTACGGGCGCGGTGCGCCCCGGCAGCGCGACCGGAAACGGGGAGGGGTGCCCGGGTTCTTGTCGGAGGACCGATCTCAGTCGATCGTCCAGCGGACGAAGGTCTGCGGGCCGGCGTCGTCGAGAATGCCGGGCTCGAGCTCGACGTCGAACCGCCCCGGCCCGGGGGCGAGGACGAGGACCGTGCCCGACACCGTCTCGCCGGGGGAGACCGTGCTCGGGAGGGCCGTCGAGCCGCCGGCCAGGCATGCGGGCGTCACGGCCGTGAGCGTGCCGCCGGGCGAGCTCAGGGTGACGCCGGGGACGAGGGTGAGGGCGGGTGCCCGGGTGTCGGCAGGCACGGTCATCGTCACCTCGAGCGCGACGACCTCTCCGGACGGCGCCCAGGCGGCGGAGCACTGCAGGTCGCGCTCGACGTCGTCGATCGTGAGGGTGGTCCCGTCCGGCCCGGTCCACGTCTCGCCGATGGCGACGACGTCGACGACGGCGTCGTCCCCGGCGGCGGCCGAGCCCTGCGTGAGAGGGAACGCGTGGGCGATGCCGGCGGGCAGGTCGCCCCCGGCTCCGGGCGTCCCCGGTGGGAGCGGGAAGGGGAAGGGGAACGGCGAGTCCGGGCCGTCCGGCGGGGGCGTGGGCGACGGCGTCGGTGAGGGGACGGGCGCGGGCGTGGTCGGTGGTGCGGTGGGTGGGACTGTCGGCGCGGGACTCGCGGTCATGGCGGGTGGCGGTCGTACGGCGTCCAGGGGGAGCCCGTCGCGCTCGGCGGTATCGACGACCCAGTAGCCGACCACGGCCGCGAGGACGACCGTCGCCGCCCCGACGACGAGCCAGGGCCAGTCGTGCGAACGAGCGACGTGCCGACCACCCCCCGCTCCCACAGGGGCGGTGGCGGTGGCGGGGTCCGGGCGTGCTCGGTCGGGACCGGTCTGTGTCAGGTGGCCCTCGTGGAAGTCGAGGTGGGGCGGCAACCGGCCGTCGGCGTACCGTCCGGGCCCGTCCTGGTCGTGGAAGAACTCCTCGAGATAGCCGGCCCGGGCCAGCCGGTGCTCCTCGTCCACCATGCCGACCTCCGCGCCGACGCTTCCGGCACCGCGATCCTCTCGCAGTGCGGCCCGCCGGGCGGCGGGTGGCGCCGCCACGCTAGCCCGGTGTGGCTCACGTGGGGCCGGGGACCGGCCTGGTCCGACCGGATCTCGACGCTCCTGGACGGCTCTGGACGGCGCAGGGTCAGTCGATCGTCCAGCGGGCGACGGACAGGTCGGTGCCCGGCATGGCGATCCCCATCATCGGGTCGTACTCGAGGGTGAACGGCCCGTCGGCCGGCGGGACGAGGAGGACGAGACCGGTCTCGGTGGCGCCCGGGTCGACGAACGGCTCGAGCTCCTGGCTCGTGTCGCTCAGGCATCCGATCGCGTCGAAGGAGTTGATGTCGCCCTCGGGCGACTGCAGCGTGAGTCCCGCCGACGGGGAGGTCGCCTGGGTCGAGCCCGCGGCCGTGACGGTGAATTCCAGCGCCACGAAGGAGTCGGTCGTCAGCGGCTGGCCGTCGCACTGGAAGTCCCGCTCGAACGAGTTCAGGGTGATGGTGTGGCCCTCGGCGGTCTCGAAGGGTGCGCCGACCTCGACGTCGACGACGGTGGCCTCGGACTCGCCGCTGCCGCCGGGGATCTCCGGGAACGGGGCGTCGCTGCCGTCCCCTCCGTCACCGCCCGGCAGCTCGGGGATGTCGGTCGGCAGGTCGTCGGGCATCGACGGCATCCCGCCCTCCGGCATCTCGCCCTCCGGCACCCCATCCTCCGGCAGCGCGGGGAGACCGCCCTCCTGCTGCGGCTCCTGCGCGCTCTCGTCGTCACCCGCGAAGAAGAGGAAGTACGACCCGACGCCGAGGGCCGCGACGACGACGACCCCGACGAGCACCCACAGCCAGCTCTTCGATCCGCCGGACCCGGGACCTCCGGGTTGCTGGGGTCCGCCGTAGCCGCCGGGTTGCCCGTAGCCGCCGGGTTGCCCGTAGCCGCTGGGCTGCCCGTAGCCCTGGGGCGGGGGACCGTACCCGTGAGGCTGCTGGCCGCCCGGCCCGGCCTGCGGCGGATAGCCGCCCTGCGGCGGGTAGCCGCCGTGCTGCGGATAGCCGCTCTGGTCGGGATACCCGCCCTGCTGCAGGTAGTCGCCCTGCTGGCCCCACTGGCCGTCGTTCGACACGTCTGGTCCTCCACACCTCGTCGTGCCGTGGCCGGGCCTCGGCCCGTCGCACGCCGCCCACCGTTCCCGGCGGACAGCGCCACGGTATGTCTGCGCCGGGTGGCGGGGGCCGGAGCCCGATGGGGAGTCCTCACCCGCGGCGGGCCCGGACGTACGTCGGCGCCGCACGCTGGGCGTGCGGCGCCGATGTCATGGTCGGGTACGGGTCAGCGTGCGCTGCCCTCGGCCGAACCGGTCGTTCCCGCGGGGGTGGTGAGGATGCAGATGCCCTCACGGTCGTTCGCCTGGTCCCAGGTCTCCTGGGTGGGGGTGAGCAGCTGAGCCGCGAAGACGCTGGTGGCGTAGTCGATGCCGACGTACTCCTCGAACGCCGCCTCGCACTCGGCCTCGAGCTCGCTGGCGACCTGCTCCGCACCCGGGAACTCGTCGCCCTCGAAGGTGTGGACGACGTAGACCTCACCGGTGTGCTCCTCGGTGCAGTCCACGACGGGGAGCTCGGAGACGGTGCCCTCCCCGCCGCTGGTTGCTGCGTCCATGTCGAGGCACTGACCGACCTCGAACTGCTGGACGGTCGACGTGCCGCCCTGCGGTGCGTCGGTCTCCTCCGTGGTGGGTTCCTCGGTGTCCTCCGTGGTCGGTTCCTCGGTCTCGTCCGTGGTGGGCTCCTCGGTCTCGTCCGTGGTGGGCTCCTCGGTGTCCTCCGTGGTGGGCTCCTCGGTCTCGTCGGTCGGCTCGTCCGTGCCCTCCTCCGGTGGCGCCGACGAGGTGGCCTCGTCGGTCGGCCCGCCGGTCGCGCTCTCGTCGTCGTCGCCGGAGAAGAACAGGAAGTACGCGCCGACGGCGAGCGCGGCCGCGACGAGCAGGCCGATGATCGCCCACAGCCAGCCCTTGCCGCCTGAGCCCCCAGAATCCGGCCCGTCGTCACCAGGGCTGCCGGGGCCACCGGGCCCACCAGGTCCGGGCCCGTAGCCGGGTTGCCCGTAGCCGCCCTGGGCCGGATAGCCTCCGGCCTGGCCGTAGGCGGGCTGCTGGCCGTACGCGGGCTGCTGGCCGTACCCGGGCTGCTGGCCGTACGCGGGCTGCTGGCCGGACCCGGGCTGTTGCCCATAGCCGCCCTGCCCGGCAGCGCCCGCGCCCTGGTCCCATCCACCGTTGGCCGGGTACCCGGCCCCCTGGTCGAAGCCGCCCTGTTGCGGGTTCCCGCCGGGCTGGCCCCACGACCCGTCGTTCGACATCGTGCCCTCCTACGTCGTCGTGTGCTGCACCCGAGCCCGGCCCTCCGGTCGGCCCCCGTCGGCAACGGATGCCTGCCAACGATATGTGCCGCTGACCAGCGCCGCAGGGATGTTCCCGTCCGGGGTCCCGTGGGTCTCGTCGCGCTGCGGGCCCGCCCCCGCCGCGGCTACCGTGCGAGGTGCATCGATCGTCGACGACGACAAGGAGAACGCCGTGCCCGGACCAAGGATCATGATCGTCGGCAGCACGATGACCGACCTCGTCTCCTACCTCGATCGCATGCCGGACCGGGGGGAGACGGTGTTCGGCAAGGACTTCGCGCAGGGCTTCGGCGGAAAGGGTGCCAACCAGGCGGTGATGGCCGCGCTCCTCGGCGCGCAGGTGACGATGGTCTGTGCCGTCGGGACGGACTCCTTCGGCCGGGACACGATCGAGAACTTCCGGTCGTCCGGGATCGGCACGGACTTCATCGTCGAGGTGGACGACACCCACAGCGGGCTGGCGATGATCCTCGTGGACCCCGACGGCGACAACCGGATCGTGCTCGCGCCCGGTGCCAACGAGCTGCTCACCCCGGACCACGTCGATGCCGCGTTCGACGGCTCGCCGGCCCCCGATCTCGTGCTCAGCCAGCTCGAGGTCCCGCAGGAGACGATCTGCCGCGGCTTCGAGCGCGCCCGTCGAAGCGGTGCGACCACGGTCCTCAACCCCGCCCCCGCCGCCCCGGTCGATCCCGAGCTGCTGCGGGTGACCGACTGGGTGGTGCCCAACGAGACCGAGCTCGCCATCCTCCTCGAGGCCGAGACGGGGCGGACCGTGGGCGACCTCGAGGCCGACGCCCTCACGTTCGCCGACCGGATCGACGCGTCGCTGGTGGTCACGCTGGGGGAGCGGGGCGCGCTGCTCGTCCGCGACGGCGTGGCCGAGAGGTTCGAGGCGCCCGCGGTCCGCGCGGTGGACACCACCGGTGCCGGGGACGCCTTCTGCGGCGGGTTCGCGTACGCGCTCGCCGGGGGCGCCTCGCCGGCGGACGCGATCAGGCTGGGCACGACGCTGGCGTCGGACTCCGTCACTCGCCGTGGGACTCAGGCCTCTTACGCCCGCGGCGAGGGGCTCGACCGCCTGCTCGAGCGGTCGTAGCGGTCGACCGTGGCCGACACGAGGGCCGCGGACGCGCCGTGGTTATACCGGTGGCTACAGCGGGTCGTAGAAACCGGTGCCCCCGGCGGGGCTTGAACCCGCGACCGACGAATTATGAGTTCGCTGCTCTGACCGGCTGAGCTACAGGGGCGCATGGCCGCCACCGATCCGCGCGAGCGGACCTCGTCGGCCACGGCGGCCCATCCTAGTTCGGCGACGGAGGTCCGGGCGCCCACCTCGACGGACTCCTGTGCGACGACCTGCGCACCGCGTCCGGCCCCGCGCGGTGACCCCGGCCCTGCACGCCACGTCCGACGCCGCGCCACGTCTGGCCCCGCGCCACGTCCGGCCACGCGGGCCCGCTCCGGTCCGTCGTCGGGGCCTACTCTGAGCGCCGGGCGTCCACGCGAGAGCGCCCGAGACCTGGACGGAGACCGACATGGCTACCCGCACCCTGACGCTCACGCGCGACATCGCCGCGCCGCCCGACGCCGTCTGGCAGATCCTCACGGACCCCGCCGGCAGCGAGCAGGTCCTCAGCGGCGTCAGCTCCATCGAGATGCTCACCGACGGTCCCTATCGCGTGGGAACCCGCTGGAAGGAGACCCGCTCCTTCATGGGCGGCTCGGAGACTGAGGAGATGTGGGTGACGGCGGTCGACGAGCCGCGCTCGACCGTCCTCGCCGCCGAAGCGCGCGGCGCCACCTACGGGACGACCTTCCACCTCGAGCCGATCCCTACGGGCACGCGGCTCACCATGGAGTTCGGCGGGGAGGAGACGGACGGGGGCCTGATCAAGCGCGTCCTCATGACGGTGCCGAACCGGCTCGGCCTGATGATGGCGAAGAAGATGATGAGGCAGGACCTCGTGGACATCGCTGCCGCGGCGGAGGCCCGCCCCTCGTCGTGAGGTCCCGGCGCTGTGCGGCGCCGCACCGGCACCGCCGGCAACGCCGGCGCCACGTAGGTTGGGACCATGCGCCGTCGTCGCCCGCTCCCGCCCGCCGAGATCCGTGCCCACCTGACCAAGGCCCCCGTCCTTTCGGCCGCCGAGCTCGAGGACGGCACCTGGGCCGTCGCCACGCCGTCGGCCCTCACGCTCGTCGACGCCGAGGCCGTCCGCTCGCGCACGCCGTGGCACGAGATCCTCCACGCCCGCTGGGACGGAGAGACACGCGTCTTCACGGTGACCTACGTCGACACCACGACCCCGGCCGCCGAGCTGCGCACCAAGGACGACGACGTCCAGGCCCTCGCCGACGCCGTCCGCGAACGAGTGACCTCCTCGCTGGTGCACACGGTCCGCCGCGAGCTGCCCAACCGCTCCGAGGTCCAGGTCCACGTCCGGCGCGGGGAGGCCGGCGAGCTGATCTCCCAGACGACGACCACCGGCCCGCTTGCCGGTGACACCGCGGAGGCCGAGGCGATCCTCGCGGCGGAGGCGGAGGCGCGCGGCGCCGTCGGCCTGGGTGAGTGAGGCTGCCACCTGTCGTGTCGGCTCGACACCGGCTCGCGGGAGCGCGAAAGTACGAGGCATGACTGTCGACGACGACTTCCTCACCGCCCTGCCCAAGGTGGAGCTTCACCTGCACATCGAGGGCACCCTCGAGCCCGAGCTCCGCTTCCGGCTCGCCGAGCGCAACAACCTGGCCAACCCGTTCGAGAGCCCCGCGGCGCTGCGCGAGACCTACGACTTCGACGACCTTCCGTCCTTCCTCGCCGTCTACTACGAGGGCATGAACGTGCTGCTCACCGAGGAGGACTTCTACGACCTGGCACGGGAGTACCTCGAACGCGCCGCCGCGCAGAACGTGGCCTACGTCGAGATGTTCTTCGACCCGCAGGCGCACACGTCGCGGGGCGTGCCGTTCGACGTCGTGATCCGGGGTCTGCGGCGTGCGCAGATGGATGCCGAGAACCGTCTCGGCGTCCGTAGCGCGCTCATCATGTGCTTCCTGCGGGACTTCGAGGCGGGCTACGCGATGGCGACGCTGCTCGAGTCGCTGCCGTACCGCGAGTGGATCGTCGGGGTCGGCCTGGACTCAGACGAGAAGGGGAACCCTCCGGAGAAGTTCGCAAAGGTGTTCGCTCGCGCACGCCGCGAGGGGTACCGGCTGACGATGCACTGCGACGTCGACCAGGAGAACTCGATCGAGCACATTCGTCAGGTGCTCCACGAGATCGGCGTGGAGCGCATCGACCACGGGACGAACGTGCTCGAGGACGAGGAGCTGACGCAGGAGGTGATCGTGCGCGGCATCGGGCTGACCTCGTGCCCGATCTCCAACACCTTCTGCGGCGACGGCACCAAGGCCGCCGAGATCCGGCGCTGCCTCGAGCTCGGCATCAGGATCACGATCAACTCCGACGACCCGGCCTACTTCGGCGGCTACGTCCAGGAGAACCTCGCCGTGCTGGCGGAGGAGGCCGGGTTCACGCCAGCCGAGCTCCTCCAGCTGGAGCGCAACGCCGTGGACATCTCCTGGGCGCCGCCCGCCGTCAAGGACGACATCCGCGCGCGGCTCGACGCCCTGGCGTAGCACGCGACCGGTCAGCTGGGCGGCCGGCAAGCGGACGGCCCTCGGTGCCCCGGTAGAAACCGGAGCACCGAGGGCCGTCCGTCGCGCTGCGTTCGGGAGGTCAGCCGACGACGTCGGCCGGCACGTGACGCTCGTCGGCCGGCCCCCGGTCGGTCGGGTCGCGCGGACGGTCAGCACGCGCTCGATCGGTCGGGCCGTGCGGGACGTCCGCGTTCCCGGCGGGGCCCGTCGTCGGGGCCGGGCCGCCCTCCGCGATCGGCGATCCCTCGCCTCGTCCGGCGTCGTCGTGCTCCTCCTGGTCCGTGGGGGTCCGGATGAACCAGGCCAGCACCGCGGCGACGAGCGCGAAGCCCGAGGCCACGAGGAAGCC
Organism: Georgenia sp. Z2081; assembly: GCF_055326445.1. Classification (NCBI taxonomy): domain Bacteria; kingdom Bacillati; phylum Actinomycetota; class Actinomycetes; order Allobogoriellales; family Allobogoriellaceae; genus Georgenia; species Georgenia sp. Z2081. The sequence goes on along the minus strand of NZ_JBUZNK010000007.1, from coordinate 205,713 downwards.
CGTCTGGGCGCCCGGCTCGCCTGCGGCGGCCTTCGGGAGCCCGTCGTCCGTGCCCGCGCCGAGGACGGCGGAGTACAGGCCGACGAGCACCGCGACGCCCGCGGCACCGGCCACCTGCTGCAGAGTGTTGAGCACCGCCGAACCGTGCGGGTACAGCGCGCGGGGGAGCGACCCGAGCGACGCCGAGAACAGCGGCGTGAAGGACATGGCCAGGCCCAGCGAGATGCCGGTCTGGACCACGACGATCAGCCACACCGGCGTGGCCTGGCCGATGGTCCCGTAGAAGAGCAGCCCGGCCGTCAGCAGGGTCGTGCCCGGGACGAGCAGCGCGCGGGGGCCGCGCGCGTCGTACGCCCGGCCGATGACCGGCGCGAGCAGCCCCATGACGAGCGAGCCCGGCAGCAGGACGAGGCCGGACTGCAGGGCGTCGAGCTGGGCGACGTCCCGCAGGAACAGCGGCAGCAGGTTGAGCGTGCCGAACATGGCCAGCGCGACGATCGCCATGATGGCCACGGCCACGGTGAAGTTCCGCGAGGTGAACACCCGCAGGTCGAGCAGCGCCCGGTCCGACCGCTGGAGCGCGAGCTGGCGCCACACGAAGAGGGCGAGCACGACGAGCCCGACGGCGAGGATCGTCAGCGCGAACCCGGTCGTCGACATCCCGACCCGAGCGGCGAGCCCCGCCTCGCCCTCGGCCGCGAACTGGCTGAGCGCGAACACGGTGCCGCCGAAACCGAGGGCCGTGAGAACGACGGACAGTGGGTCGAACGACGGCCTCGACGTCTCGCCGAGGTTGGTCATCCAGCGGGCGCCGAGGAACAGCGAGACGAGGGCGATGGGCAGGACGATCGCGAAGAGCCAGCGCCAGCTCAGCGCCTCCAGCACGGCGCCGGACAGGGTGGGGCCGATCGCCGGGGCGAGCGAGATGACCATGCCGACCAGGCCCATCATCCGCCCGCGGGAGCCCGGCGGGACGACGTTCATGATCGTCGTCATCAGCAAGGGGAGCATGATGCCGGTGCCGGTGGCCTGTACGACGCGGCCGGTGAGCAGCAGCGGAAATCCGGGTGCCACGAGGCAGATCAGGGTGCCGAGCGCGAACAGGCTCGACGCCGCGAGAAACACCTGGCGGGTGGTGAACCGCTCGAGCACGAACCCCGTGGTGGGAATGACGACCGCCATCGTCAGCATGAACGCGCTGGTCAGCCACTGCCCGAGCTCGGGGTCCAGGCCGAGGTCCCTGTTGAGGTCGGGCACGGCGATGCCCATCGTCGTCTCGTTGAGGATGGCGACGAAGGCGGCGACGAGCAGCAGCCAGATGACCTTCATGCCCTGCGGGTCGATGGCCTCGTCCGGGCGTGAGGAGGTGGTGGCGGCGGGTGACATGGGACCTCCAGGAGGACGGGCGGTGCGGAGCGGCGCTCGCCGCTCGTGGCCGGGAGCGGCAAGGCGTCGGAGGTCGGCGCGGGACGTCGACGGACGGTGGTGGCCCGATAGGTGCGGGGCGTGAGCCGGGCACGGACCGGCGGGCCGCGGACGACCCTACGACCGAACCGATGGCGGGGCGAGAACATTCCGGGCCGGGCACCGACAAAGGCCCGGGACCGTGGTGGTCCCGGGCCTTCTCGGCTCCCGCGGCTGGACTCGAACCAGCAACCGTTCGATTAACAGTCGAATGCTCTGCCATTGAGCTACGCGGGATCGTGCGACGACCGACTCTAACAAACCCGGGGGCGGCCCCAGGGGCAGAATCCCGCCCCGCGGGCGACCTGTGGGCAGACTCACCGAGCCGGACCCAGGGGGTGGGGGACGAGCGCCGGGCGCGCCCCCGCGCCGGTGAAACAATGAGCCCCATGGCCATGCGTGAGATCAGGACCGTCGGCGACCCCGTGCTGCGCACCGTGTGCGACCCCGTGACGGACATCGACCACACCGTCAAGCAGCTCGTCGAGGACCTGTGCGAGACCGTCGACGACGAGGGGCGCGCCGGCCTGGCCGCGAACCAGATCGGGGTCTCCCTGCGGGCGTTCTCCTGGAACATCGAGGACGAGATCGGCTACATCCTCAACCCCACGCTCGTCGCCGTCGACGAGGAGCACTACCAGGACGGCGAGGAGGGCTGCCTGTCGGTCCCCGGCCTCTGGTACCCCACCGAGCGTGCCTGGTACGCGCGTGCCGAGGGCATCGACGTCGACGGCAAGAAGGTCGTCGTCGAGGGGGAGGAGCTCATGGCGCGCTGCATCCTCCACGAGCTCGACCACCTCGACGGCATGCTGTACCTCGACCGCCTCGAGCGCTCGGTGAAGAAGAAGGCCATGAAGGCCGTGCGCGAGATGATGGTCTGACAAGCCCGGTGTCGCCCGGGCCCGCCCCCGGCTTCCGTGACTGGGTCCACACGGTGATCTGAACCGTACGGACGGTACAGTTTTAGGTCGTGACGATGACCGGACGCACCTCCACCACCGCAGCCTCGCGGCGCTGGCTCCTGCTGGCCACCGTGAGCGTCGGCCTGCTGCTCATCACGCTCGACAACTCGGTGCTCTACACGGCGCTGCCGACCCTGACCGCCGAGCTCGACGCGTCTGCATCGCAGGCGCTGTGGATCATCAACGCCTACCCGCTCGTCATCGCGGGCCTCCTCCTCGGCTCCGGCGCGCTGGGGGACCGGATCGGCCACCGGACGATGTTCCTCGGCGGCCTCGTCGTCTTCGGCGTCGCCTCCCTCGCGGCCGCCTTCGCCCCGACGGCGGGCGTCCTCATCGCGGCGCGGGCCTTCCTCGCGGTGGGCGCCGCGGGGATGATGCCGGCAACTCTCGCGCTCGTGCGCCTCGGCTTCGACGACGTCCGAGAGCGCAACTTCGCGATCGCCGTCTGGGGCAGCATCTCGATCATCGGCTTCGGCATCGGCCCGATCATCGGTGGCCTGCTGCTCGAGCACTTCTGGTGGGGATCGGTCTTCCTCATCAACGTGCCCGTGGTCGTCGTCGCGCTGATCGTCACCCCGCTCGTGGCCCCGCGCGCGCCGCGGGACCCGTCGAAGTCGTTCGACGTCCCCTCCTCGATCCTGGCGCTGGTCATGCTCAGCGGCGCCGTGCTCGCGATCAAGGAGGCGTTCCACCAGCCCCAGGCCTGGGGGACTGTCGCCGCGGCGGCCGCCGTCGCCGTCGTCGGCGGTGTGCTGTTCGTCCGCCGGCAGCGGCGCCTCGCCGACCCGCTCCTCGACTTCACGGTGTTCCGCAACCCGGCCTTCTCCGCCGGGGTGCTCGCGGCCGTCACCGCCATGTTCGTCATCGGCGGCGTCCAGCTGCTCACCACGCAGCGCTTCCAGCTCGTCGCGGGCTACTCGCCGCTGGAGGCCGGGCTGCTCGTCACCGCCGTCGCGGCCGGCTCGCTGCCGACCGGGCTTCTCGGCGGCATGATCCTCCACCGCGCCGGGCTCCGGCTGCTGATCTCCGGCGGCTTCACGATCGCCACCCTGGGCCTGGTCGTGACGATCGCCGGGGCCCGCTCGAGCCTCGCCCTGCTCGTCGTCGGCCTCGTGATCACCGGCCTCGGGCTCGGCGCCTCGATGTCCGTCGCCTCGACGGCGATCCTCGGCAACGCCCCGCCGCGGCGGGCCGGCATGGCCGCCTCCGTGGAGGAGGTGAGCTACGAGTTCGGCGGACTGGTGGCCGTCGCCGTGCTCGGCAGCCTGTCCTCCCTGCTCTACACGGCGCGCGTCTCCCTGCCCGCCGGTGCGCCCGAGGCGGCCGGATCGAGCATCGGAGAGGCGCGAGAGGTCGCCGGTACGACCCCCGGCCTCATGGAGGCCGCCTCCGCCGCCTTCGACGACGCCTACGCCGTGGTGCTCGCCGTCGTCACCCTGGCCCTCGCCACGACCGCGGTCGCGACGGCGCGGATGTTGCGTCACCACGGCCGCGGCTCCCGCGCCAGCACCTACGAGGGGAACGAGTGATGTCCCGGTCCAGCAAGCGTGCCGCCGTCCTCGACGCCGCCTTCGCGATCGTCGGCCGCGACGGCGTCCGTGCGCTCACCTACGAGGCGCTCACGGTCGAGACCGGCCTGACCAAGGGCGGCCTGCTCTACCACTTCCCCTCACGAGAGGCCCTCCTCGAGGCGATGCACGAGAGGGTCGGCGAGCAGTGGCACACCGAGATGAGCCGGCACGCGGAGGACGTCGCGGGTGCCACGCCGACCGAGGCGGCCAGGCTCGGCGCCTACGTCCGCAGCACGGCCGCGTCCGCGACGCGCGCCGAGCTGCGCCTGCTCCTGGAGTCCGCGGACGAGGGCGGCCTGCTGCTGCCGTGGCGGCGCGTGCTGGAGGACTGGGCGCCCCGGGTACCCGACCCCGACGACGACGCGGCCGTCGACCGGTTCGTCGCCCGCCTGGCCGCCGACGGCCTCTGGCTCTACGAGTCGCTGACCGCCGAGGAGCTGACCCCGCCGGTGTGGGAGCGGCTCGTCGCGCGCATGATCGACCTGGCGGGGGCTCGGGACGACGGCCCGCCCGACCGCGGGCACTCGGACACCTGACGCACGGACCGACGACGCACGGACCGCCGACGCACGGGCGGCCGAAGCGGTGTGCAGCCGCGTGGGCGATCACCGTGGCGACCAGGTTCGGGTCCGCATTGACCAATGGTCGGGTTTACTCGACCATACGGGTATGACCGACCGTTCGAGCTCGCCCGACTACGACCTGCCGGACTCGCTCGAGCTGGGCACGCCCGCCCAGTACCGGGCGCTGTTCGAGGAGACGCGCGCCGAGATCGTCAACCACCTGCTGCAGCGCGCGGCCACCACCTCGGAGCTCGCCGACGTGCTCGGTCGACCGAAGGGGACGGTGGGGTACCACCTCGACGTGCTCGCCCGGGCCGGCCTCGTGCGCGTGGTGCGCACGCGCATGGTCCGTGCGATCAAGGCGAAGTACTACGGGCGTACCGCCCGGACCTTCTACTACCACTCGGTGGGGGAGGCCGTCGGTCAGGCCGGACGCACGGTGGCGAGGGTGGCCGCCGAGGTCGACGCCGTCCCGTCCGGCCGGGAGGAGGAGGTCCAGGCCGCCGTCCGGTACGCGCGGATCCCGGCCGAGCGTGCCGCGGAGTGGTACCGGCGGCTGTCCGACCTCCTCGTCGAGCTCACCGCCGAACCGCGCGCGGGTGACACGACGTACGGGGTCGCGTTCGCCCTCTACCCGACCGAGCGGCGCTCGACGGGCGACGACGACGGAACGGCGCGGTGAGCGTCGACGGGTCCGCGGCGGGCGATCCCTCCGGGCCCGGGCGGCCACGCCTCGGGCGCAACTACGCCCGGTTGTTCGCCGCCTCGACCGCCGCCAACCTCGGCGACGGGCTCATGGCGATCGCCGTGGTCTGGCTCGCCTCCGCGCTCACCCGCGACGCCGCCGTCATCGCCCTGGTCGGCCTCGCCTCCCGGATCCCGTGGCTCGTCTTCTCGTTGCCGGCCGGCGTGCTCACGGACCGGTTCGACCGCCGAGCGATCGTCGGGTGGATGGACCTGCTGAGGTGCGCTGTGGTGGTGCTCTTCGCCGTCGTGCTCGCTGTGGCACAGGAGGGCGTGCCCACACCCGAGGAGCTCGCCGCCGGGGCGGCCGAGCCCACGAACGGTCCGCTGCTCGTCGCGGGGCTGTGCCTGCTCGCCCTCGTGCTCGGGTTCGCCGAGGTCCTGCGGGACAACACGGCGCAGACCCTCATGCCCGCGATCGTCGACGATCGCCTGCTCGCCAGGGCCAACGGGCGCCTGTGGGGCGCCGAGGTGACGATGAACCAGTTCGTGGGCCCGCCGCTCGCCGGGGTCCTCCTCGGGGTGGCGATGGTCCTGCCGTTCGTGGGAAACGCCGCACTGCTTCTCCTCTCGGGCCTCCTCGTGCTCTCACTGCGCGGGTCGTTCACGCCCACGGGCGAGCGGACGACGGGACGCGTGCGGTGGCGGGGGGAGATCGCCGACGGCTTCGGGTGGCTCTGGCGACGCCCGGTCATGCGGTCGCTCGCCCTGGCGCTCGGTGCGATGAACCTGGCGAGCTCACTCGCCGGGATCGTCCTCGTCCTGTTCGCCCAGGAGGTCCTCGGGCTCTTCGACGGGTGGGCGTTCGGCCTGCTGCTGAGCGGAGCTGCCGTCGGGGCGGTCATCGGGTCACTCGCGGCCGACCGGATCGGCGCGGCGCTCGGTGACGCCCGTGCGCTCCTGGTGAGCGTCGGAGTCATGTGCCTCACGCTGGGGGCCGTCGGCCTGCTCTCGACGGCGTGGCTCGTGTGGGTGGCGCAGCTGCTCTCCGGCGTCGCGGTGGTGCTGTGGAACGTCATCAGCGTGACCCTGCGCCAGCGCATTATCCCGGACCACCTGCGCGGTCGGGTCAACTCCGTCTACCGCTTCTTCGGCTGGGGCACGATCTCGATCGGTACCCTCCTGGGCGGGCTGCTCGTCACGTGGCTCGAGCCCGGGCTCGGCCGGGAATGGGCGCTGCGCACGCCGTTCCTCCTGGCCGGCGCGGGCTACCTGGTGATGATGCTGTACGTGGCGCGGACGGTGACCGCCGACCGGCTCGCGGCCGCCGGCGCGGTGCCCGGGACGGCAGGTGGCGTCGCGGAGCAGGTCCCACCTGGTGACCCGGGTGACCCGGCAGGCCACGGTGATCCTGCGGGCCCGACCGGGCACTGATCTCGTCACACCTGCATCACCAACCTCGTCCATCACACCCGTCCGTCGCGACTCTGGCGCAATGCCGCCGACTCGTGCATCCTGGTGCTGTTCCGCCGTGGATCATGTTCAGCCCGGTTCCTCGTGAGGCCGTTGGGGAAGACGTCCCTCGCACACGAACCAGGAGGCTCGACATGAGTGGTGCCTACACCCGCGGCGTTGTCTTCGTGCACTCCGCGACCCGTGCGCTGTGCCCCCATGTGGAGTGGGCGGCCGGCCAGGTCCTCGACGCGCGCGTGGCGCTGGAGTGGACCGAGCAGCCCGCCGCGCCCGGACTCCTGCGCGCCGAGCGGTCCTGGGTCGGCCCCGTCGGGACCGGCGCGCGCCTCGCCTCCGCCCTGCGCGGCTGGCAGCACCTGCGCTACGAGATCACCGAGGAGGCCGCACCGGGCTCCGACGGCGGACGGTGGTCGCACACCCCCGAGCTCGGCATCTTCTACGCCCAGACGGACTCACACGGGAACGTCGTGGTGCCCGAGAACCGCGTGCGCGCAGCGCTCGAGCACGGGACCGACCCCTCCCGGCTGCGCCACGAGCTCGACCTCGCTCTGGGCCAGGCCTGGGACGACGAGCTCGAGCCGTTCCGGTACGCGGGCGCCGGTGCGCCCGTGCGCTGGCTGCACCGGGTGGGGTGACCCCGGGTGAGGCGACCCGCCGGACGCCGCGTGCCGCCCGGAGCGCACCGGCACCAGCGGCCGACGCCCTTCCGTAATGGCACCGCGTGCCATAGCCTGCTGGGACATGCCTCGGCAGGCACCGACGCCCGCCGGGCCGACGGAAGGAGCACGCCATGGCAGGCCGTCTCGAGGGCAAGGTCGCCTTCATCACCGGAGCAGCGAGGGGACAGGGCCGCAACCACGCCGTCCGTCTCGCGCAGGAGGGCGCCGACATCATCGCCGTCGACGTCTCCGAGCAGATCGACACGGTCCCGTACCCGACCGCGACCGCCGAGGACCTCGCCGAGACCGTGCGTCAGGTCGAGGCGCTCGACCGGCGCATCGTCGCTCGCGAGGTCGACGTCCGCGACCTCGCGGCGCTGACCGCCGTCGTCGACGAGGGAGTGGCCGAGCTCGGCCGCCTCGACATCATCCTTGCCAACGCCGGCATCAACACGATGTCGCCCACGCTCGAGATGGACGAGCACATGTGGCAGACGATGATCGACATCAACCTCACGGGCGTCTGGAAGACGGTTCGCGCCGCGGCGCCGCACATCGTCGCCGGCGGCAACGGTGGGGCGATCGTCATCACGAGCTCGCTCGCGTCGATGAAGGCGAACGCCAACATCGCCCACTACACGGCGGCGAAGGCCGGCGTCGTCGGGCTCATGAAGGTCCTCGCAAAGGAGCTCGCCCCGCAGAGCATCCGGGTCAACACGATCCACCCGACGACGCTCGCGAGCCCGATGATTCTCAACGACCCGACGTACAAGCTCTTCCGCCCCGATCTCGAGAGCCCCACGCGCGAGGACTTCGAGGAGGCGGCGCGGCAGATGAACATCATGCCGACGGCCGCGCTCGAGCCGGACGACTCGTCCGAGGCGGTGCTCTACCTGGTCTCCGACAGCGGGCGGTACGTCACGGGCATCGAGCACGCCCTCGACGCCGGGGCGCGCCTGGGCTGAGCTCGTTGGTACGGAGCCGGCGCCGTCGTGAGTCCACGGGTCCGAAGGTCCGCTCCGCACCTCACGCCGGTGCGGTCTGTGCGCCGAGGTGGATGACCAGGCCGTCAGGGTCACGCACGTGGGCGACGCGCTCGCCCCAGGGCATGTCGCTCGGTGCGCCCTCGTCGCCGGCACCGGCGTCGATTGCCCGGCGATAGCTCTCGTCGACGTCGTCGACGTAGAACCACAGCTCCGTGCGCCGGTCCGGCGGAGGTAGCTCGGTGCTGACGCCGATGCCGAGCTGCATGCCACCCACGTCGAGCGCGACGTAGACGTCCCGGCCGTCCTCGCCCGGGTAGCGGTACGTCTTCGTCGCCTCGAACGCTGCCTCGTAGAAGGCGACGAGCGGCTCGATGGCGTCGCTCGTGAGGATGGGAAAACCGCTTCTGACGGCCATGCCGGGAAGCGTACGATGCGGTACGTCGTCCCGCGACCTGAAGACGTGCGACCGGAACTCGAGGAGGAAGGGCGGTCGGTCATCCCCGTCATCCGGATCGAGCTTCCGAGTACGCGCGTCGCCGCTCCGAAGGTGCTCGCGCTCTATCAGGCCGGTGCTCGCGACCGCGCCCTGGAGGACGAGGCCGTCGAGGGCGCTTGCCGGCTCGGCCGGTCACCGTCCGGCGACGTCCGGTTCGTCGGGGTGATGAACGGCCAGCCGCCCCGACTGGCGTTCGACGTCGGGACGGACAGCGAGGTGCGGTGAGCGCCGGCCGTCAGACGCTGCCGACGAGGAGCGCGGCGTTGTGGCCCCCGAACCCGAACGCGTTGTTGAGGGCCGCCAGTGGGCCGGTGCCGGGCAGGTCGCGCGGCGTGTCACGGACGACGTCGACGTTGACGGCGGGGTCGAGGTTCTCGATGTTGATCGTCGGGGGAGCGGTGCGCTCCTTGACCGCGAGCACGGCGAAGATCGTCTCCAGCGCGCCGGCGCCGCCGAGCAGGTGCCCGGTCATCGACTTCGTGCCCGAGACCGTGACGTGCTCTCCGAAGAGCCGGCGGACGGCCTCTGCCTCGATGGTGTCTCCCACCGGGGTGGAGGTGGCGTGCGCGTTGACGTGCACGACGTCGGACGCCGCGAGCCCGGAGTCCTCCAGCGCGATGCGCATCGCCCGCTCCTGCCCCTGGCCCGACGGGTCGGGGGGAGCGACGTCGAACGCGTCGGCCGTCATCCCCACGCCGAGCACCTCGGCGTGAATCGTGGCGCCGCGGGCGGCCGCGTGCTCGGCCGACTCCAGCACGACGATGCCGGCGCCCTCTCCCATGACGAAGCCGTCGCGGTCGACGTCGTAGGGGCGTGAGGCGGCCTGCGGGTCGTCGTTGCGCGTCGAGAGCGCCTGCATCTTCCCGAACGAGGCCATGGTGACCGGGTGGATCGCGGACTCGGTGCCGCCGGCGATGACCACGTCGGCGATGCCCTTGCGGATCATGTCGACCCCGTACGCGACGGCCTCGGCGCCGGACGCGCAGGCGGACACGGGCGCGTGCGCACCGGCGCGTGCGCCGCGCTTGACGGAGATGCTGGCGGCGGGGGAGTTGGCCATGAGCATCGGGACGGTGAGCGGGAGGACGCGGCGGGCGCCCTTCTCCCGGACGGTGTCCCACGCGTTCAGCAGCGTGTGGATGCCGCCGATGCCGGTGGCCACGACCACGCCGAGTCGTTCGCCCTCGACGTCGGGCTCGCCGGCGTCGGCCCACGCCTCGTCGGCCGCGACGACGGCGAGCTGGCCCGACGGGTCGAGCCGGCGCGCCTCGGGGCGCGGCAGTACCTCGAGGGGGTCGACCTTGACGGTGCCGGCGAAGGTGACGGTCGTCCCGTAGGTCTCGGTCCAGTCGTTGTCGAGGGGCGCGACGCCGGAGGTGCCGGCGAGCGCGGCGGACCAGGTCGACGCGACGTCGCCGCCGATGGGGTTCGTCGTCCCCATGCCGGTGACGACGACCTGGCGGCGTGCGGTGGACTGCTCGGGCACGGTTCCTCCTCGGGTGCGCGCCGGAGCGGCGCGATGGTTCGGCCCCCTTCGCGGGGGAGCGGTCGGGGGCGCCTGGCGGGGCCCCCGACCGGTGGTCAGGACTGGGCCCCGACGATGTACTTCACGGCGTCCTGGACCGTCTTGAGGTTCGCGACCTCGTCGTCCGGGATCGTGACGCTGAAGCGCTCCTCGGCGAGGGTCGCGATCGTCATCATCGACAGGGAGTCGACGTCCAGGTCGTCGGTGAACGACGCCTCCGGCTTGACGTCCTCGACCGGCAGCCCGGTCTCCTCGTTGACGATCTCGGCGAGGCCCGTGAGGACCTCCTCCTCCGTGTGTGCCATGTGCTTCTCCTGGTTGGGTTGAACGTGGACGGGGGTCAGTGTGGCAGGCGCGGGCACCGGATCACGGCACCACCACCACCTGTGCGGCGTAGGCGAGGCCCGCGCCGAAGCCGATCTGCAGCGCGATGTCGCCGCTGCTCGCCTGTCCCTCGCGGATCAGGCGCTCGAGCGCGAGCGGGATCGAGGCGGCCGAGGTGTTACCGGTGTCGGCGATGTCCCGTCCGACGACCACGTCGTCGCGCAGCCCCAGGTACTTCACCATGTGGTCGATGATCCGCATGTTCGCCTGATGAGGGACGAACACGTCGATGTCCTCGGGGCGCAGACCCGCGGCCTCGATCGCCCGGCCCGCCATCTTCGTCATCTCGAAGCTCGCCCACTTGAAGACGGTGGGCCCCTCCTGGCGCAGCGTCGGCCAGGAGCGGTCCGCGTCCGGGTCGTCCGAGCGGAACGTGGACCAGGGGTGGGTCTGGGCGATGACGTCGGCCTTGGACCCGTCCGAGCCCCACACCGTCGGACCGATCCCCGGGGTGTCCGAGGGGCCGACGAGGGCGGCGCCGGCACCGTCGCCGAGGATGAAGCTGATCGATCGGTCGGTGGGGTCGATGTACTCGCTCATCTTCTCCACGCCGATGACGAGCACGTGCTCGGCGGTGCCGGAGCGGACGAGGGCGTCGGCCTGGGCGATGCCGTACGCGTACCCGGCGCACGCGGCGGAGATGTCGTAGGAGGCCGCCGGGTTCGCGCCGATCCGGTCGGCGACGATGCCCGCGAGCGATGGCGTCTGCGTGAACCAGGTGACGGTGCCGACGATGACGGCGTCGACGCTCGTCGCCGGGACGCCGGCCGAGGCGAGGGCCGCCTCGGCCGCCGACGACGCCATGTCGGCAACCGTGGTGCCGGGGTTCGCGTAGGTGCGCGTGACGATGCCCGTGCGCTGCTGGATCCACTCGTCGGAGGAGTTGATCGGCTCGACGATGTCGTCGTTGGGGACGACGTTCTCGCCGCGGAAGCCCCCGACGCCGAGGATCCTCGCGTGAGGGTTCGGCGGTGCGGTCCTGAGTGCGGGGCGGCTCATGAGGCTCCTTCGGTGTCCGTGTCGACGAGCTCGACGGCGGCGGCCAGGTCGTCCGGGGTGGACAGGGCGCGGGCGGTGACGCCCGGAAGGGTGCGCCTGGCCAGTCGGGTGAGCACGCCGGCAGGGGCGAGCTCGACGGCGGCGCGCACCCCCCGGGAGAGCATGGTCTCGCAGCACAGGTCCCACCGGACCGGGTGGGCGATCTGGGCGACGACGCGCTCGAGCGCCTCGACGCCCGAGGTGACCTCGACCCCGTCCCGGTTGGACAGGAGCGACACGCGCGGGTCGGCCGCGGCGAGGCCGCCCGCGGCGGAGCCCACGACGTCGACGGCGGGACGCATGTGCTCGGTGTGGAATGCGCCGGCGACGGCGAGCGGCACGACCCGGGCCTTGGCGGGCGGCTGCTCGGCGAACGCGGCGAGCTGCTCGAGGGTGCCGGCCGCGACGATCTGGCCGCCCCCGTTGACGTTGGCGGCGGTCAGCCCGGCCGCCTCGATGGCGGCGGTGACCTCCTCTGCGTCGCCTCCCACGCAGGCGGACATGCCCGTGGGCGTGACGGCGGAGGCGTCGGCCATGGCCCGGCCGCGGACCGCGACGAGACGCACGGCGTCGACGTCGGACAGGACGCCCGCGATCGCGAGTGCGGCGAGCTCGCCGACGGAGTGGCCGGCGGTCAGTGACGGCACGAACCCTGGCGAGCGGGCCTCGAGCGCCCGGAACGCGAGGATCGAGGAGGCGACGATGAGCGGCTGGGCGAGCGCCGTGTCCTTGATGGTCTCCGCGTCGGCGTGCGTGCCGAGGTCGGCGAGGTCGAGGTCCGCGGCGGAGGACAGCTCGTCGAGCAGAGCGGCGGAGCTGGGGTCCTCGAGCCACGGGGCGAGCATGCCCGGCGTCTGGGCCCCCTGGCCTGGGGCGAGCACAGCGATCATCGGGCCAACCTACCGCCGGAGCGACGGCAGGTCAGGGCTCCGCCTACGTGTCGGACGCCTCGCAGGGGGTTGCGCCGCGGGGACCGGTACGGGCCTCCGAACGGGCGACACCGTGGGTGAGACCGGGAGCACTCGCTCACCGAGCGAGTTCGGTCGTGGCCGCTATCCTGAGGAGCATGTCCCTCGCGCGCCGTCCTGCTCTCCTGCTCGCACTGCTGCTCGCCACGACCGACCACGGCCACCACCGGCCCGCCCACGAGCAGGCGCCCGACCCGCGCGAGGAGCAGCTGCGGGCGCGGCTCGAGGAGGACCCGAACGACACGGTCGCGTTCAACGAGCTCGCGGAGATCGTGCGCCGCCACGGCTCCCAGTCCCGCGCGGCGGACCCGTTGACCGCGGACGTCCCGCAGTCGGACCCGCGCTCGGCCGACCTCGCCGTGTGGGCGCTGGCCGAGGAGCTCGCCGGTCGGCCGAACGCCTGGTACCCGCTCATCGAGCTCGCCCGACTCTCCGTGGAGGACGACCTGGACGGCGCCAACCGGCGCCTTGGTGCGGCCTGCGCGCGCGAGGGGACAGGTCTCGCGCTCGCCGAGTCCGTGTGGGTGCTCCGGGAGTCCGGGCACCCCACCCATGCTCATGCGCTCGCGACCGCTCACTGGGACGCCGAGCAGCACGTGCCCGCGGCCGGCCGGCAGATCGTGCTGGCCGCGATCGAGTCCGAGCGCTACGAGGACGCCGAGAAGTACCTCGAGCTCCTGGATGCGCACGAGGACGAGGAGAGCGCCGCCGTCGTGACCGAGCTGCGCTCGGTGCTCGAGGACGCCCGCAACCAGTAGCCCTCGACATCATCGAGTGTGCGGTTCTCGACCCTCGAGCGTGCGGTTGGGCTTGTCGAACCTGCGGTTCGTCGGGGCTCCATCTCGGCGGGGACGGCGCGGGCGCCTGCGGGTGTGGACGGCCCAGGTTGTGCACAGGGTGAGCGGTAACCGCCCACCGCGTGGGCCGGGCCGCTAGCCTCGGCTGCATGACGCGACCAGGGGGGCGCCGTCGGCGTCGGTTGACCGCACTGCTGCTCGTCGGTGCGATGGGACTGGCCGGCTGCGGTGGCGAGGGCGACGACGACGCGGACGAGACGCAGCGACCACCGGTGCGTGTCGGACCCGACGACGAGGCCGAGTCCGGGGAGACACCGTCCGACGGGATGACGGAGACACCGTCGGAGTCGTCGAGCGGTCGTGAGTCCGGTTCAGCCGGGGCCGAGGTCAGCACCGAGGACATCGAGTGGACCGAGTGGGAGCTCGAGCGCCGTGCGCGGCCCGCGCCCGAAGCGCCCCCGGAGATGGACGACGACGGCGAGGCCGGCGCGCTGGCGGCGGCGCATTACTTCGTCGACCTGATCGAGCACCTGACTGAAACCGGCGTAACCGAACCGTTCGTGGAAGTGTCGGGTGACGAGTGCGGATACTGCTCGTCATTGGTTGATTCGACCGAAGAACTTTCGATCGATGGCAGATATATCGACGAGTACGTGGTTCGGATCGACGAGGCGTTCGTCGATCCGCCTACCGAGGACCACCCTGACTGGTTCGTTGAATTCGAAGCTGTGGAAGAGGCGCGTTCAGTAGTTGATGTTCATGGCGATCAGCTGGAAACATTGGATGAAGAAGCAATTTCGCTCCACATCTTCCTTCGTCTCGTCGACGGCGAGTGGCTGTTCGTAGCCGGCGGATACTCGCAAGATGGAGACGAGACTCCGTCATGAGGTGGTGGACGGCGGTATCGGCAGGTTGCGTAACATTACTTGCGTTGACTTCGATTCAAGCGACGGCGCTTGCGGCTGATGGCGACTCTTATGGGGTAACTGGTGGAGTAGTCGACGATGGCGTGGACGTCGCCGTTGCGGAGCGATCGAGGTCCACGAGTTCTAGGGACCCGAGCAGGGCCGCGGGCGGATCTGGTGATGCTCCGGGCGGACACGGCGCCCCCGCCGAAGCCCAGCGCGCGTTCGTTGCGCTCGGTCTCGGCAAGGGGAACCCGGGGTTCTACGGCTCGCAGATCGGGCAGTGCACGAGCGTGATGGAGCAGGGGACAGGCTCGACGTGCGCACTCGAGGCGCCCTGGTCGGTCTCCCGTCCGCAGGCCGACGTGCCTGCGGCACCCGGGCAGGACCCCGTCGTCGTGACGGTGTCCCGGTCCGAGGCGGCGAGTCTGCTGGTCAACACGGGGGAGGCGATGATGGACGGTCGGTGGCAGCTGGCGAACATGCCAGTCCTGCTCTGGACGACGGCGGACGAGCACATCGTGTCCACCGAGCTTCTCGGACAGCAGGTGGATGTGCGGTTCACGCCGGTCGAGCACGTGTGGGACCCGATGGACGGCAGCGCACCGTTCTCCAGCGGGGACGACCCGGGCGCCCCGTATCCCGCGCACACGGTGTCCTATCCGTACTCCGACGGCCATGAGGCGATTCATGTCGAGCTCACCACCGTCTGGGAGGCCGAGTTCCAGGTGGGCGGCACGGGCGTGTGGGAGCCCATCGATGGAACGATCCCGATCACCACCAGCACGGAGGACTTCGAGGTACGTGAGCGCCAGGTGCGTCTCGTGCCCGAGTGCGCCGTCCACGACCGCTGCTGACCCCGTCCCGGTCACGGGCCCCATCGGGTAGTTCATCGCCTGCAGCGATCGAGCAGGGGGCCGGAGTCGCGGTCGTGCGCCTCCTCGAGCTTACGAGCTCCCGATCTTCGCGAGCTCGGCAGGCGCTACGTCAGGGACGGGGTGCGTCGTCGTCGACGATCGGGCCGGACGTCCGACGGACGCCGTACCGCTCACCGCATCGCCGGCACTACCCCCACGACTGGCGCAGCGAACGTGCGCGACGGGTATGGCGGACCTGCACGACGATGCCGACAACGGCCAGCACGAACTGACCGACGTACCACAGCGGTTCGTCGACGACAGCGACCCGGGTGTCGACGTAGTGGTCGAGGTCGACGTTGCCGAGCAGCAGCAGGAGACCGCTGACGGCGGCGCTCGCACCGGCCAGCGCACTGATGACGACGAGCACCAGGTCGGGCATGTCGGTGACGGCCGCGAGCAGGCCTAGTACGACGCCGCTGACCACGCCCACTGCCATGATCACCCACGGCTCGGAGACGCCCAGAGCCCCGGCGACGGTCCGGCCGAGCACGAATCCCATCGAGGCGAACCCCAGCACGACGGCGATCGAGAAGAAGACGAAGGCCAACCAGGAGAAGACCAGAGCGAGGACGACCGCTGCCACCCAGCCGGCCGTGCTCGCGAGGTACCCCTCGCCGGTCACCTCGGCAACCACCACCATGCCGAGCCCGAACCCGACCAGCGCGCCCCACAGGGCGAGCAGGACGCGCATAGCCCCGCGCCCGCGGAAGCACAGCAGCAGCCCGATGACAAGGGCGAGCACACCTACGACGACGTCACTCACACGGCTCTCCGTCCCTCTCGCGGTCGGGTCGGCCGCCCGGCGTACGGGCTGCCACCCCAGTGTCTCGCGCGCAAGCCCGCCCGTGTGGCAGGACCGACGTGGTAGCTACCCGCGTGCGGGAACGAGCCGGTCGAGCAGCTCGCGCACACCCGCGAGCCTCGGCGCATCCTCCTGGCGGGCGAGCACCGCGCCGTCGGGGTCGAGGAGGAAGAACGTCGGGGTCCGGGTGACGCCGAGAGCCTCGCCGAGCTCGAGGTGCCGGGTGATCTCCAGCTCGACGTGCCGCACGCCGGGCTCCTTGCCGGCGACCCAGGCGAGCAGTCCGCGCGTCGACCGGCAGGGCGCACAGAAGTTCGACGAGAACTGCACCAGGGTGGCACGCCCGCCCAGCGGTCCGCGGATGCCGAGCTCCTCGGCAGTGAGAACAGGTGCCCTGCCCGGTGACGTGCTCATGCGATGACGTGCTCCTTGTCGAGGGGCGCGGGGTGTGGATCGCGCTCCGCCTGGTTCAACGTCAGATTCAACCGTCGCGGACGCGCAGAATTCCGCGTCACGACCGGCCCCACCCGACCGCTGGGCAGCTGCTCAGACCACCTGGCCGGAACGTCACCACGCCCCGGGATCCGATCGCCGGATCGGCCGGCCGACCGCTCCGGCCACGGCAGTCGCGCACGGGGCCGGAATTACTGCTCGAGAGGTGCCAGCAGGCATCACCAGGTCGCACCACCGCTCCCACAGCGAGCGCGGTTCGACCGACCGCACTCTCGACCAGCGCCAACCGCACGCTCGACGACCGGAAACCGCACGCTCGACGAAGGGGGTGCGCAACGACGGGAGGGGCTCCCGGCCAGGTCGGCCGGGCGCCCCTCCCGTTGGTGTGCTGAGCGTGCGTCAGGAGTCGCCGCCGGCGGTGCCGGACTGGCCGGCCCGCGGGTTGAGCAGGTCGTACTTCTCGATCGCCTCGCGCACCACGGAGCCGTCCATCGACCCCTGCTTGACGAGGGCCTGCAGCGCCTTGACCACCATCGAGTGGGAGTCGATGAGGAACTGCCGGCGCGCGGCCGGCCGGGTGTCGGAGTAGCCGAAGCCGTCCGCCCCGAGCGTGTGGTAGTCGCCGGGCACCCACTGGCGGATCGAGTCCTGCACCTGGTGCTCGTAGTCCGAGGTGGCCACGAACGGGCCCCCGGCGTCCTCGAGCTTGGTGGTCAGGTACGCGACCTTCTGGTCCTCGGGGTTGAGGAAGTTGTGCTTCTCGACCTCGAGGGCCTCGCGGCGCAGCTCGTACCAGCTCGTCACGGACCAGACGCCGGCGCGCACGCCCCAGTCCTCGGCGAGGATCTCCTTGGCGTGCAGCGCCCACGGCACGCCAACGCCGGAGGCGAGCAGCTGGACCCAGGGCCCGTCACCCTCGGCCGGCGAGACCCGGTGGATGCCCTTGAGGATGCCCTCCACGTCGACGTCGTCGGGCTCGGCCGGCTGGACGAGCGGCTCGTTGTACACCGTGAGGTAGTACAGGACGTTCGGGTCGCGCTCGTCCTCGCCGTACATGCGGGTCAGGCCGTCGCGGACGATGTGCCGGATCTCGTAGCCGTACGCGGGGTCGTAGTGCACGAACGCGGGGTTGGTCGACGCCAGCACGGGGGAGTGCCCGTCCATGTGCTGGGTGCCCTCGCCGGCGAGCGTCGTCCGGCCCGCGGTGGCGCCGATGACGAAGCCCCGGGCCAGCTGGTCGCCCGCGGCCCAGAACTGGTCACCGGTGCGCTGGAAGCCGAACATCGAGTAGAAGATGTAGACCGGGATCATCGGCACGCCGTGCGTCGCGTGCGAGGTGCCCACGGCCTGCAGCAGCGACGCCGAGCCGGCCTCGTTGATGCCCGTGTGCATGATCTGGCCCTGCTCGGACTCCTTGTAGGAGAGCATGAGCTCGGCGTCGACCGGCGTGTAGTTCTGACCGGAGGTGTTGAAGATCTTCGCCGTCGGGAAGATCGAGTCCAGGCCGAACGTGCGGGCCTCGTCCGGGATGATCGGGACGATGTGGCGGCCCAAGCCCTTGTCCTTGATGAGCTCCTTGAGCAGCCGGACGAACGCCATCGTCGTGGCGACCTCCTGCTTGCCCGAGCCCTTGGCGAGAACCTCGAACGGCTTGTCCCCGGGCATCTCCAGGGAGGGCTCCGGCTCCCGGCGCTCCGGGACGAACCCGCCGAGCTCGCGCCTGCGCTCGAGCATGTACTGCAGCGTCGGGTCGTCCTCGTCGGGGCGGTAGTACGGCGCGTCGTACGGGTCCTCGAGCTGCTCGTCGCTGATCGGGATCTTCACCGAGTCGCGCAGCATCTTCAGGTCCGCGACCTGCATCTTCTTCATCTGGTGCGTGGCGTTGCGACCGGCGAAGTGCGGGCCGAGGCCGTAGCCCTTGACCGTGTGCGCGAGGATCACCGTCGGCTGGCCGGTGTGCTTCGTGGCGGCCGTGTAGGCGGCGAAGATCTTGCGGTAGTCGTGCCCGCCGCGCTTGAGCGCCCAGATCTCGTCGTCCGTCATGTCCTTCACCAGCGCCTTGGTGCGCGGGTCACGGCCGAAGAAGTGCTCGCGGACGTACGCGCCGTCGTTCGCCTTGAAGGTCTGGTAGTCGCCGTCGTTGGTCGAGTCCATGAGGTTGACCAGCGCGCGGTCCTTGTCGGCCTGCAGCAGAGCGTCCCACTCGCGGCCCCACACGACCTTGATGACGTTCCAGCCGGCGCCGCGGAAGAACGACTCGAGCTCGCGGATGATCTGGCTGTTGCCGCGCACCGGTCCGTCGAGGCGCTGCAGGTTGCAGTTGACGACGAACGTGAGGTTGTCCAGGCCCTGGTGGGCGGCGAGCTGGAGCATGCCGCGCGACTCGGGCTCGTCCATCTCGCCGTCGCCGAGGAACGCCCACACCCGCTGGTCGGAGGTGTCCTTGATGCCGCGCTCGGCCAGGTAGCGGTTGAACCACGCCTGGTAGATCGCACCGGAGGGGCCCAGGCCCATCGAGACCGTGGGGAACTCCCAGAAGTCCGGCATCTGGTGCGGGTGCGGGTAGCTGGGCAGACCCCGGCCGTCCTCACGGTGGCTGTACTCCTGGCGGAAGCCGTCCATGTCGGCCTCGGTCAGGCGACCCTCGACGTAGGCGCGGGCGTAGTTGCCCGGCGAGGCGTGGCCCTGCCAGAAGATCTGGTCGCCGCCGCCCGGGTGGTCCTTGCCCCGGAAGAAGTGGTTGAGGCCCACCTCGTAGAGGGTCGCCACGGACGCGTAGGAGGACAGGTGGCCGCCGACGGCGACGTCCGGCTTCTGCGCCCGCGCCACCATGACGGCGGCGTTCCAGCGGATCCAGCCGCGGTAGGTGCGCTCGACGTGCTCGTCGCCGGGGAAGTACGGCTCGTCCTCGACGCCGATGGTGTTGACGTGCGGCGTGGTGAGGTTGCCGGGGACGGCGATGTCGCGACGCCGGGCGTGGCGCAGCAGGTTGAGCAGGATGTAGCGGGCGCGGGGTCCCCCGCGGTCGTCGATGAGGCCGTCCAGGGACTCGAGCCATTCGGCGGTCTCGTCCTTGTCGATGTCCGGTACCTGGCTCAGCAGGCCGTCGATCAGCGGCCGTCCGTGATCAGTGGCAGTCACGTCATCTCACTTCCCGGGTGTGTGCGCCGAGGCCTCCGGCGCCTGCATATGGGCCACACCATCGTAGGCCGCCCCGTGTGGGCGGGCCCAACTTCCCGCCTGTACCCGATGAGGTGAGATGCCCGATACCGTGCGGGGTGACGTCGCGCGCTCGCGGGGCGTCCGCAGCGACCTCCGGGACCCCGGGGGCGCATCGTTCGGGCGTCAGCCCGGGGAGGAGTAGTCGGGCTGTGCACGCCAGTGCGTACGAGGCAGTCGCCGGAGCGTTCGCGCCCGGCCAGGTCGTCCAGGAGTTCTGGTGGGACGAGGACGCCGACGACGGCCTGCGGGAGGCCGTCGAGAAGCACACGGGCACCGAGCTCGTCGACGAGAACCACTCCGACGTGTGCGACGGCGCCATCATCTGGTGGCGCAGGTCGGACACCGAGGAGGGGGACCTGACCGACCTGCTCGTCGACGCCCAGGCCAACCTCGACGACGGCGGCACCATCTGGGTGCTCACGCCCAAGCCGACCTCGCCGGAGCACGTGGGCCCGGCCGAGATCTCCGAGGCCGCCCAGATCGCCGGCATGAACGCGACGTCCGCCGTCGCGGCGGGGAGCGAGTGGTCGGGCACCCGGGTGGTCTCCCGGTCCCGCGGGAAGTAGCGCCCGGGGCGGGGACGGCCCCCGGAACGGCGACGCCCCCGGGGCTGGGACGGCCCCGGCGTGGCAGCTCCTCGAGGCGGGTGTTCGTCGAGCTGGTTATCCCTCGATCCGACCGATGACGTCGCCCTGGTGGACGGCGGCGTCCTCCTCGGCGACGACGCGCAGAACCCCTGCGGCCGGCGCGGTGACCTCGACCGAGACCTTGGCCACCTGTACCTCGGCGATCAACTGCCCCTCGGCGACCTGCTCGCCGTCGGAGGAGTACCACGTGGCGACCACACCCTCGGCGCTGGGGTCGTCCTCGTCGACCCGGGGGAAGAGCACCTCCCTCATGCCACGACCCTGCGGATCGCGTCCTCGATGCGCGCGTGCAGGGGGAGCACCGCGTACTCGAGGTCGTGGGCGTAGGGGATGGGGATGTCCGGCATCGTCACGCGCTGCACCGGCGCCGTCAGGAGCCGCGGGTCCTCGTCGGTGATCGTCGCCGAGACCTCGCCCGAGAGCCCGAACGAGAGGTAGTCCTCGTCGACGACGACGAGCCGCCCCGTCCTCCCGACCGAGGCGAGGATCGCCTCGCGGTCCAGCGGTACGAGCGAGCGCAGGTCGAGCACCTCGGCGCTGATCCCCTCGCCCTCGAGCTTCTCCGCGACGTCGAGGGCGTGGTGGACCGACAGTGACAGGGTGACGACGGTGACGTCGCTGCCCTCCTTGACGACGTTCGCCCGTCCGATCGGCACGAGGTGCTCGCCGGCGGGGACGTCGCCGATCGACCGGGAGTTCTTCTTCATCCAGGGCAGGCCCATGATTCCCTTGTGGTACATGAAGACCACGGGGTCGTCGTCGCGGATGGCCGACGTCATCAGACCCTTGGCGTCGGCGGGGGTCGAGGGGACGACGACCTTCATGCCCGGCAGGTGGGCGAACGTGCCCCACAGGCACTGGGAGTGCTGGCCTCCGTCGGAGTAGCCGCCGCCGACGGCCGTCGCCAGCACCATCGGCACGGAGACGTGGCCGCCCGAGAAGTACCGGATCTTGGCCATGTGGTTGTAGATCTGGTCGAGGCAGACGCCCATGAAGTCGGCGAACATCAGCTCGACGATCGGCCGCATCCCCTCGGTCGCCGCCCCGATGCCGAGACCGATGAACGCGGTCTCGGAGATGGGGGTGTCGATGATGCGGTCGGGGCCGAACCGGTCGAGGAGCCCGGTGGTGGAGGAGAAGATGCCGCCGTAGGAGCCGACGTCCTCCCCGAGGTAGACCACCGTGTCGTCGCGGTCCATCTCCTGCGCGACGGCCTCGACCATCGCCTTGGACGTGTTGAGCCGGCGGGTGGTGGCGGGCTGGGTGGTGTCGGTGGCGGTCATGACTGCTCCTCGGCGAAGACGTACCGGTGGACCTCGGCCGGGTCCGGGATCGGACTGTCCTTGGCGAACGTGACGGCATCCTCGACCTGCTCGCTCGCCCGGGCGCGGATGCTCTCCTCCGTGGCGTCGTCCAGGACGCCGGCGCCCCGCAGCCGCTCGGCATAGCGGGGGATCGGGTCGAGGTCGGCGACCGAGGCGAGCTCGGGGCGGTAGCCCTGGGCGTCGCCCTCGAAGTGGCCCCACATGCGCACGGTGGCGACCTCGATGAGGCTCGGCCCGTCTCCGGCGCGGGCGCGGGCGACAGCGGTCTCGGCCGCTGCGTGCACCGCGTCGACGTCGTTGTCCTCCACTCGTACCCCGGGAATGCCGTACCCGGCGGCGCGCTCGGCGTTCGACGCGACGGACGTCGATGCCGTGCGGGGCACGGAGATGCCCCACTCGTTGTCCTCGACGACGAAGACGACCGGGAGCTGCCAGAGCGCGGCGAGGTTGAGCGACTCGTGGAAGGCACCCTGGTTGGCGGCGCCCTCCCCGGTGACGGCCACCGCGATGCCGCCGGTGCCCTTCCGCCGGAACGCGAAGGCGGCTCCGAGCGCCGGCGGGTACCCCTCGGCGATGATCCCGGAGCAGGAGAAGTGCACCGCCGGGTCGAACAGATGCATGTGGCCGCCACGGCCGCGTCCCAGGCCGGTCTCCCGGCCGAAGATCTCCGCCGTCATCCTCCTCAGGTCCACGCCGTGGGCGACCGCGAAATGGTGGGGCCGGTGGGGTGCCGTCACGGCGTCGTCGGACGTGAGGTGCGCACAGATGCCGGCGGCGACCGGCTCCTGTCCGGCCGAGAGGTGCATCTCGCCGGGGATCTGCCCCTTGCCGATGTCGAAGCCGGGGCCCTTGTCCACGTGGTACTCCCGCAGGATCGCCTCCTCGTAGGTGCGGGAGCGGACCATCGTCTCGAACAGCTCGAGGCGGACCTCGTCGGGCGGTGGGGCCGCGGCCGGTGGTTCGTCCGTCGTCGGCTGCGGGGGTGGGTTCGTCGTCGTCGACATGTGTGCCTCCGTTGGCTCGTGTGCCGTTGGTGCCCACCATCGGCCTGGCCCGGGCGCGTCGCAACGCCGAGTTTTCAGTTGGTGATAATCCGCGGGCCGCGGCGCGGTGGAGGTCCGGACCGAGCAGGATCAGGAGGGTGCGAGGGCGACGAGGCCCGCCGTGCGGTGCAGCTCGTCGATGCGCGCGAGCACCTGCTCGGCGCGCCCCGCGGGGACTGACACCGCGACCGCCTGCGCGCGACCGGGCACCTGCACGGCCACACACACGACACCGAGCAGGTACTCCTCCCGGTCGACGGCGAACGGCACCTGCCGCCCGATCTGCGCCATGAACGCCCTCGGGGAGGTGAGGGTGTGCGGAGTGAGATCGGCGAAGGTGTGCCGCGCGACGAACTCGCGCCGGTCGTCGTCGGGCAACGACGTGAGCAGGGCCTTGCCGAGGGCGGTGGCGTGCGCGGCCTCGTCGAACGCCACCCACATGTCGATGCGTGGCGCCTCGGGCGAGTCGACGACCTCGGTGAGCAGGGCCTCGCCATCCGCGTACGTCGAGAGATAGGCGGCCGCGTGCAAGGCGTCGTGCAGCCCGCGCAGCACGCGCCGTACACGGTGGGGCTCCGCCCCGCGGCCGAGCGCCGCCGCCTGGTCGCCGAGCGCGTAGCCCTCGTTCGTGTGCTCGACGTAGCCCTCGTGCACGAGCGTGCGCAGCAGGTGGTAGGCCGTCGGCAGCGGGATCCCGACGGCGCGGGCCAGCTTCTTGGCGGGCTGGGGCGACCGGGCGTCCCCGAGCGCGTCGAGCAGGTGCGTCGCGCGGACGACCGAGTTGATGAGTGTCGGCTTCGTCGCCATCTCGCCTCCACTGCCAGGGTAGCGCCGCGGCGCCGGTTAGGCTTCGGCGCGGGCCCGTAGCTCAGCTGGTCAGAGCGCCGCGTTTACACCGCGTAGGTCGCCGGTTCGAACCCGGCCGGGCCCACTCGTCGAGGGTCGACCTGCGTCGCCCGGGATCCCCCTCTCACCGCGTGGTGTGGGCGCCGCCGTTGACGTGCATGTGCTGTCCGGTGAGGTGGCGCGCCCCGTCGGACGCCAGGAAGGTGACGAGGGACGCGACCTCCTCGGGGTGGCCGGCGCGCTTGTCGTGGGTCCGTTCGACCAGGGCGGTGCGACGCTCGTCGCTCATCTGCCCTCCGAACAGGTCGGTGCCGTCGTCTCGCCGGGCGTCGTCGACAGTGTCCTCGCTGCGGATGACGCCGCGACCGCGGGCCTGACGCTCGACGAGCTCGACCAGCTGGAGGACCTGCTGTCGAGACTCGGGCCGTGAACGTACGCAGTCGACCGTCCTATCGGCGCCGTCGGGCGGCGCGTACCGGACGACAACGTGTGCGGCCGACCGAGGTCCACCCGGTCCGGCGCGACTCCATCACCCGAGCCACCAGGGTTTGAGGTCGATCAACCAGTGACTGCGCAGCGTGAGTGCACGCTCGAGCGACGCCGCGGTGCCGGCGATCAGCAGGGTGGTGTTGAGCCAGGCGGGCAACGAGATCGGCGAGGTGTAGGTGCCGACACGGTCGCCGACGACGTCCCACTGGGTCACCGCCTCGAGCAGCTGCGGCCCGAAGAGCACCAGCCCGATCAGCAGGATCACGACGGCTGCGCGCCCGATCCACCTGCTGAGGGCGGGGTGCCGATGCTCGGCCACCGCGCGCCAGTACTCCGCGCTGTGCCGGACCGGCCTCAGCGTGCGCTCCTGGCCGCCGTCGTCGGGCACCAGGTGTATCCGCCGGAGCCCGGAGGCCCCGACCGCGACCTCGAGGATGCCGCCGGGCACGGGGAAGGCGGTGGGCTGCTCGGACACCAGCTCCTGTCGACCGTCCACGTAGAAGTGGACCGTGCCGTCCCAGCTGAAGTACCTGACGTCGACGGCGTAGTCGCGTGCGACTCCGTCCTCGTCGGTGAGCTCGACCTGAAAGACCGAACGGGTCAGCATCTGCCAGGGACGGTGCGGCCTCAGCGCACTGCCGTCTCCCGGCTCGGTCCTGACCGGCCGGCGCCTGCGCCGCCGCTCCGACCACATGCCGCCCCCCTCGTCGGGATCAGCCCTTCTTTCGCGAGCCCCCGGCGATGAGCGCGATGGCGATGGCCATCATCCAGGAGTCCTTGGCCAGCGACGTTCCCTCGCCGGACGGGCGCACGCCGTCGTCGGTGGTCTTGGCCGGGTCGCGGAAGTAGATGCTCAGCAGGCCGGCGGAGAAGCCGCCGAGCGCGAGTCCGGCCAGGCGGTTGGGGACGAACGGCGCCAGCAGCGCCGCTCCGACGCCGATCTCGCCGTAGCTGAGCAGCTTGGCGAACTGCGTCGGCTCCAGCGAACCCAGCTGCGGGATGCCCTTCTCGGCCTCGGCCTGCACGTAGCCGGCGGTCTCGTCGTCCATGCCGATCTTGCTGATGCCCGAGTTGAGGATGAAGGCGCCCGGGATCCCTCGGAGGGCGATGTTGGCGATTGCGTTGAAGGCCATGAGAGGTCCGATCTCCAGAGTCAGACGGGGGTGCGGTCGCTTCACACTAACCGCCTGCCCACCGGTGGCGGAGGTCGGGCCGTACCCGGCCGCACGTCGAGCAGCTCACGGGTGGGAACGCCGTGCTGGCCGATCAGCGCACGAGGTGAGCCGTCGCCGACCGTGGCCGGCGACGTGTCGCGGAGCGTCGCGACAGCGCTGTCGGCTGCGGAGCGGGCGTCGACGTCTCCCCGGCGTCGACGACCGACATGATGACCGCCGCGGTGCTGGTGAAGCCGATGGCGAGGGCGAGAAGGAGAGAAGGGACGAGGTCGCTCGGCGACGGGATCCAGCCGCCGAGGATCCACGGCAGGACCACCAGGGCAACCACGGCCAGCGAGGTGACGATCTCGTTCGCGGCGAGCGCGAGAGACCTCCTCGTCGCGCCCTTCTTCACGATTCGACGGGACGTGTCGACGGTGGCGATCACCAGCGCCGCTGCGCACACCACGAACGTGACGGTCGCCCAGACCGGCTCCGCACCGACCAGGGCGAGAGGGACGATCAGGGGCAGGCTGTACGCGATGAGCACCCACCGGGTGCCTGCCCGGATGTACCGGTCCGGCGAGCTGCCTGCGGCACCGCGGGCCCGGTGGAGCGCCGAGTCGAGGTAGAAGAACACCGCCACGATGAACGTTCCGACGAGGGTCGCTGCGATGCTCGCGAGGGCGAGCAGGAACTCGTCGGATCCGTCTATCACTGTCGGTACCTTCCTTCTCTACCGTGCTCCTCGCTGGTGGAGTTCGCTCCGTCGACCGTGATGAGCTGACCCGTGATGTACGACGCGCCCTCGCCGGCGAGGAACGCGATCGCGTACGCCACCTCGTCCGCGGTGCCGGACCTGCCGACAGGTGTGGCCGCGCCCATCGCCCGCTCATGGTCCGAGCCGGTGATGATGGCGACGCGCTGTTGTGGGGATGTCATGGCGAGACCTTCCACTGGCTGTACGACCGCGGGCGGTAGCGGACGGACGAGGGTCGGCCGACCGGTCGCTGCCGGTCATCGCCGTGCCCACAGACTTCTGCCGGCGGCGCTCCGTTCGCGTCGGTGGAAGCCACCTATGTCCGGGTCGGGCACGACCTCAGGGGTTTCTACCGACGCGAAGGCTCCGCAGCCGGTGCGAGCCTGACGAGCGCACACGGGCCGTTCGCGACCGGATCGCCGCTACGCGCTGGAACGCATACGCGGCTTGACCCTGACGCGACGTCATCGTTTGGACTCGGCGCATGATTCGGATCGTCTTCTTCTACCTGGCTGCCTTCGGCACGTCGTTGCTCGGCAACTCGATCACCGCGATCGCACTCCCGCTCCTGGTCCTGTTCACCACGGGCAGTCCGATGGGGGCCGGAGCCGTGGCCATCGCCGCGGCGGTGCCGTCCGCCGTCGCCGGGCTGTTGATGGGCTCGCTCATGGACCGGATCAACCGCCGCACCGTCGCGATCCTCTCCGACGTGATCTCGGCCGTAGCGCTGGTCATCCTGCCCGTCATCGAACTCACCGTCGGACTGAACCTGGGCTGGTTCATCGCCGTGGCGGTGCTGAACTCCTTCGGTGACGTTCCCGGCATCACCGCGCGGGAGGCCATGCTCCCTGCCGTCGCCCAGGCCGCAGGGATGGGCCCGTCACGGCTGATCGGCCTGCGGGAGTCCCTGGCAGGGGTCTCGCTGCTGGTCGGCCCCGCCATCGCCGGCATACTCGTGGCCTCCCTCGAGCCGGTGGCGGTCATGTGGGTCACCTCGGGCATCGCAGCATCGGCAGCCCTGCTGACCCTCGTCATCCCCTCCCGGTCAACTCGACTTCCGCGTGCAGAGCAGGAGGATCGTGCACCGCAGGACGATTCCGAGCCCGAGGCCCCCAGGTCCGTCTTCTCCGGCCTGGTGGTCATCTTCCGCACACCGCTCCTGCGCGTCGTCGTCCTGCTGGGTCTGGCGCTGGCGGTCGTGCTCGCTGCCCTGCAAGGCATGGTGATACCGGTGCACTTCGCGTTCCAGGGTGAGGCCGGGTTCGTCGGGTTCGTGCTCAGCGCGCTGGCCGGGGGCCTGCTCGTCGGCGGCGGACTCTTTGCCTGGTTCGGCGCCAGGATCCCGCGCCGGGGGTGGTTCACCGCCGGCGTCACCGTCGTCGCCGTGGGCTTCGTCGTCGTCGGCATACTGGGGCCCGTGTGGTCGGTCTTCGCCGGAGCTGCGATCGTCGGCCTGGGCGGTGGCTGCATGAACGCCGTCGTCGGGCTGACGTTCGTGGAGAACGTCGTAGATGCCCAGCGCGGGAAGGTGCTGGGCGGCCAGAACGCCATCATGACCCTCGTTCCGTCGGTGGGGATCGGCATGGCTGCTGTGCTCATCGAGATCGGCACCCTGCACGTGGCCACGACGACGCTCGTCCTTGTGTGGATCGGCGCGGCCGCCGCGACCCTGCTGAGTCCGAGCATCCGCCGACTAGGGCACGCTTCACCCTGATGCGCATCTCAGAACTGGCCGAGCTCGCGGGGGTGACGGTCCGGGCCGTCCGCTACTACCACCAGATGGGCGCGCTGGAGGAGCCGCCGCGTGGGTCCAACGGATATCGGGACTACACCGCGGATCATCTGGTGGCCCTGCTGAGGATCAGACAGCTGACGAGCTCCGGTCTGTCGCTGGCGCAGGCCGGAGTCCTGGCGGCTGAGCCCGGTTCCTCCTCCACCGAGGAGGAGCTGGACGAGGCGGCGCGGGCCCTGGAGGCAAAGATCGCGGCCCTGACCGAACAACGCGATCGGCTGGCCCGGGCACGCGCCGGACACCACGTCGGGCTCTCGAGGACAGCAGCAGCTCTGAGCCTGACGCCCGCCGACATCCCGGTGACCGTCGTGGTCGCCCATCTCCTCCGGGAGCATCCGCAGACCGAGGTTCTCACCGATGCACTGCTCGACCCGCAGGTGCGGTCGGAGCTGGTGGCCCTGCAGGAGCGCTTCGACGCCATCGACGAGGCCACCTCCGACGGCGAGCTCCGCGAGCTCATGTCGCAGGCACAGTCACTGGTCGG
The DNA here is from genome assembly GCF_055326445.1 of Georgenia sp. Z2081. Classification (NCBI taxonomy): domain Bacteria; kingdom Bacillati; phylum Actinomycetota; class Actinomycetes; order Allobogoriellales; family Allobogoriellaceae; genus Georgenia; species Georgenia sp. Z2081. Next base: position 177,301 of record NZ_JBUZNK010000007.1, on the reverse strand, counting down.
CGAGGTCGCCGCCGGACTGCCGTCGCTGACCGAGGAGCAGCTGCAGGTCATCCTCGACCTGGCCGAACGCGACCTGAACGACCGGCAGAAGGACTTCCTGCGCAGTGAGATCAGGCCGCCGTCATAGCGGCGGAGGTCGGGTCGCCCACGACCCCTCCGGGAGATCCGGCGTCGGCCCCTCCCGCGGAGGCTACGGATCAGCGCCGACACCGTTGTGCCGCGGGCGCGACGGGTGGAGGCTGACCGCATGAGCATCCCGGCCAACTTCGTCATCGTCACCCTCGGTGTCGCCGACCTCGCGCGGAGCATCGCGTTCTACCGCGCACTCGGGTGGGAGCAGCGCGGGGACAACGATGCGGTCATCACCTGGTTCCGTACATCGGGCACGTGGGTGGGCCTGTTCGGCTACGAGGACCTCGCCGCCGACGTCGGCATCCCCGCCGGTCCGCCCCCGCCCTACCGCGGTGTCACCCTCGCGATCAACGTCAACTCTGCCGAGGAGGTGGACGCCGCGCTCGCGCACGCGACCGGCGTCGGCGCCCGCCTCGTCAAGGAGCCCGAGCTGGTGGAGTGGGGCGGCTACTCGGGCTACTTCGCGGACCCGGACGGGCACCTGTGGGAGGTCGCGTTCAACCCGTTCTTCCCGGTGACGGACGACGGCACGATCGAGGTTCCGGCCCGACGGTGAGGCGTCGGGTCCGGTCTGCCAGACATGCGTAGACAAGTACGGACATGAGGCGATACGGTCCACCCACGATTCGCTGACGAATCAGCACTCACCGTGGAGGGCACATGTCCAGATACCTGCTCGGCATCGATGCCGGGACGTCTGTCATCAAGGCTGCCGTGTTCAACGAGACCGGGACGGAGATGAGCCGAGGTGCGGGCAACGTCCCGATCATCTCGCCGGACCCGGACAGGGCCGAGGAGGACATGGACACGGTCTGGGCGGCCGCCGCCAAGGCCATCCGGGACGCCATCACCGGCTCGTCCGTCCGTCCGCAGGAGATCGTGGCCGTGTCGGTCACCGGTCAGGGGGACGGCAGCTGGCTGATCGGCAAGGACGGCAGGCCGGCCGGCAACGCCATCCTCTGGACGGACGGGCGCACGGGCAAGGTCATCGACACCTGGTACGAGGACGGCACGGTCAGCAGGCAGTTCGACACGAGCGGGCTCGGCCCGTACGCCGGTACCGCATCGGCGATCCTGCGCTGGCGACTGGAGAACGAGCCGGAGATCCTCGAGGGAGCCACGCAGCTGTGGTGCAAGGACTGGGTCGAGTACAACCTCACGGGAGACGTGTCGACCGACGCCTCCGACGCGAGCCTCGCCGGCATCGACGTCCGCACGCGGACGTGGTCCGACCACGTGCTGCGGACGTGGGGCATCGACGGCATCAAGGACGTCCTGCCCCCGATCAAGGCCGCGACCGACCTCGCGGGTGAGGTGACGACGCAGGCCGCCGGCCAGACCGGGCTCGTCGCGGGCACCCCCGTCTACAAGGGCCAGATGGACATCACCGCCTCGTCGCTCGGGGTCGGCGTGGCCCGGCCCGGTGACTGCATGGCCGTCATCGGGACCGCCGGCATCGTCACCGTCGCCACCGACTCCCTCGAGAACGGGTTCGCACCGGCCGACTCCGGCTGGGTGATCCCGCACAGCCCGGACACGTGGATCCGGTCGATGGGCATGAACTTCTGCACCCCGAACCTCGACTGGTTCCTCGACGAGCCCGGCAACGTCCTCCGGCTCGAGGCGCGCACCCGCGGCATGGAGCTGTTCGAGTACCTCGACGACGTCCTCGCCGACACCCCCGTCGGGGCGCGCGGCCTCATCTTCCACGGGTACCTCGCGCCGGGCGGTGAGCGGGCGCCGTTCGTCAAGCCCAGCGCACGCGGCTCCTTCTTCGGGCTGCGCGGCTCGCACACCCGGCACGACATGCTCCGTGCCGTCTACGAGGGCGTCGCCTACGGCATCCGCGACTGTCTTGACTCGATCCCCACCACCGTCGAGACGGTGCGGATGGCCGGAGGCGGGGCGAACTCCGAGTCCTGGTGCCAGATCTTCGCCGACGTCCTCGGTCGCCGGATCGTGGTCCCCGCGGGCACGGAGTTCGGCGCCAAGGGGGCGGCGATCGTCGCCGGCGTCGGGTCCGGTGTCTTCGAGAGCTATGCGGCGGGAGTCGACGCCACGGTGACGATCGTCCGGACCTACGAGCCCGACCGCGCGAAGACCGCGGTGTACGACCGGTACTTCGCCCTCTACCGGCGCACCCGCGAGGCGCTCCAGCCACTGTGGGACGACCTGCAGGACGTCACCGCCCTCGAGGTCTCGTGACGGCACAGCACAGGCGAGAGGTCGCGGCCGCCGCCTCGGGCGGCGAGCTCGAGCACCTCGAGTACGGGGTCGACGCGGGTGCCCGGGCCGGCGAGGTGCTCGCCGCGCTCGGGGCCCGGGGCACGGTGGCGGTGCTGGCCGACACGGTGCCCAAACCCACCGGCGACGGCGACCTCCTGGAGATCGCGGTGGCAGCCGTCCGCCGCGCCGGGTACGACGTCGCGCGGGCGACGCCGTGCACGGGGCCGCACGGCGTCGTCCTCGACGAGTCCACCGTCGACGAGGCGGCTGCCGCGCTCGCCGGTGCCGGCGCCGTGGTGTCGGTCGGCTCCGGCACCGTCACCGATCTCGCGAAGGCCGCGACGCCGACCGGGGTCCCGCTCGTCGCCGTGCAGTCGGCGCCGTCCGTCAACGGATACGCCGACCCGCTGAGCGTGCTCGTGCGCGGCGGGGCGAAGTCGACGGTGCCGACCCGGTGGCCGAACGCGCTGCTCGTCGATGCCGGCGCGCTCGAACACTCGCCCGACCTGCTCGTCGGGGCCGGCGTCGGCGACGCCGTGGCCGTGGCCTCCTCGGTCGCCGACTGGGTGCTCGCCGCCCGGCTCGGCGCCGGCGGGCCCGCCGACCCGGCGGTGCTCGCGGACCTGCTCGGCGCCGTCGCGGACCTCCGCACGGGCCGGTCGGCCGACGGGTCGATGACCGCGCTCGTCGACGCCCTGACCTACGGGGGCCTGTCGATCGGGGTCGTCGGCAGCACCGCACCGCTCTCGGGCTGCGAGCACCTGACGAGCCACATCCTCGACATGGCGGCGATGGCCGCCGACGCCCCGCACGACCTGCACGGCCGGCAGGTCGGTGTCGCCACGGTCCTGTCCACGGCCCTGTGGCAGGAGGCCCTCGAGCGCGACCTCGTGCGGATCGACGACGCGACGGCCTTCCCCGACGACGTCGAGCACCGGGTCGAGCGCACGTGGCGCGTGGTCGACCCGACGGGCCGCCTGGGTGCGACCTGCCGGGCCTCGGTGGGGGAGAAGGTCGCGGCCTGGGAGCAGGGCCGGGCGACGCGACGCCCGCTCGACGACGCGTTCCTCGATCGGCTCCGCGCGCTGCTGCGACCGCCGGAGGAGGTGGCGGCCACACTGCGCGCGTGGGGCGCGCCCACCCGGTTCGGCGAGCTCGAGCCGGCCGTCGCGCCCGAGCGCGCCCGCTGGGTCCTCTCCGCCCTGCCGTTCATGCGCAACCGCGTCACGCTCGCGGACCTGCTCGTCATGAACGACGCGTGGGACGACGACCTTCTCGACGCCGTCCTCGACCGCGCCGCACGGGCCGGGGGTGGTGCGTAGCCCGACCGTCCGTTCCCACCCGCTGCACCGCGCCCCCGCCGCGCAGCCTCCAGGACCCAGCTTCCACGACCCGGCCCTCGGGCATCGACGCCCGGCCACCCCTCACCGAAGGACTGACGATGACGAAGCTTGTGAACAACCCCGACGACTTCCCCCGCGAGCTGGTCTCCGGGTTCGTCTCCGCGAACAGCCGCCACGTGCGCGCGGTCCCCGGCGGCGTCGCCCGCGCCACGCGGTCGACCCCCGGCAAGGTCTCCGTGCTCGTCGGCGGCGGCACCGGCCACTACCCGGCCTTCATGGGCTGGGTCGGCCCGGGCATGGCCGACGGTGCCGTGACCGGCAACATCTTCTCCTCCCCGTCCGCCTCCCAGGCCGTGAGCGTCGCCAAGGCCGCCGACCACGGCGGCGGGACGGTGATCTGCTTCGGCAACTACGCCGGCGACGTCCTGCACTTCGGGGCGGCCGTCGAGCAGCTCAAGGCCGAGGGGCACCAGGCCAGCGTGCTCGTGCTCACCGACGACGTCGCCTCGGCCGGGCCCGACGAGAAGTCCAGGCGCCGGGGCATCTCCGGCTTCGTCCCCGTCTTCAAGATCACCGGAGCCGCGGCCGAGGCGGGCCTGGACTTCGACGGCGTGTGCCGCGTGTTCGACAAGGCCAACGAGGCGACGCGCACGCTCGGCGTCGCCTACTCGGGCTGCACCCTGCCCGGCTCGAAGGAACCCCTGTTCAGCGTCCCCGAGGGGCGCCTGTCCCTCGGCCTCGGCGTCCACGGCGAGCCCGGCATCGACGAGATGGACATGGGCACCGCCGACGAGGTCGCCCGCCTGCTCGTCACCGAGCTGCTCAAGGAACGCCCCGAGGGGGCGGACGGCCGGGTCGTCGCCCTGCTCAACGGGCTCGGGACGGCGAAGTACGAGGAGCTGTTCGTCACCTACAACGGGGTGCGCGACGCCCTGGAGGAGGCCGGCGTGACGATCGTCGACCAGGTGGTCGGCGAGCTCGTCACCTCGCTGGACATGGGCGGCGTCTCGCTCACCCTCGTCTGGCTCGACGACGAGCTCGAGAAGTTCTGGCTCGCCCCCGTCGACACCCCCGCGCTCAAGCTCGGGTCGATGGCGCAGCACGAGGTGCTCAGCGAGGAGGAGCGCGCCGTCGCCGAGGACGAGGTGGCCGCGATCCCCGAGTCCGACGACGCCTCCCGCGCCGCCGGGGCGGTCGCCGTCGACGCCATCTCGGCCATCGCCGATCGCCTGCGACGGGAGTCCGACGAGCTCGGCCGTCTCGACGCCGTCGCCGGGGACGGCGACCACGGCATCGGCATGTCGCGCGGCGCGACCTCGGCCCTCGCCGCCGCCCGGGCCGCGTCCGAGGCCGGCGCCGGCCTGAGCACGGTGATCACCCGCGCCGGGCAGGCGTGGTCCGACGACGCGGGCGGCACCTCCGGCGCCCTGTGGGGTGCGATGATCCTCGCCGCCGGCGGCAGCCTGAGCGACACCGGCGCGCCCGCCTCGGACGACGCCGTCGCCGCCCTGCGCGCCGCCTCCGACGCGCTCCTGCGGGTCGGCGGGGCCGAGCTCGGCGACAAGACGATGGTCGACGTCGTCGTGCCCGTCGTCGATGCCTTCGAGAAGGCCGTCGCCGACGGCGCCAACCCGGGATCCGCCTGGTCCCGGGCCGCCGTCCAGGCCCGGCAGCTCGCCGAGCAGACCGCGCCGATGCGGCCGAGGATCGGCCGCGCACGCCCGCTCGCCGACCGCTCCGTGGGCACGCCGGACCCCGGCGCCGTCTCCGCGGGCATCGTCGTCGACGTCATCGCCGAGGCGCTCGTCAGCTGACCGAGGCCCCTTCCTCCCACCCGTCGTCCCGCCCGAAAGGACCCGACCCGTGCTTCCCGAGAGACTGACCGGTTTCAGCTCGAAGAGCTACCTCACGCTCGAGCAGGCCGAGGCATGGATCGAGACCGTGGCACGGGGCCTGGGGATACGTCGGGGTGCGGGGGAGGGGACCTACATCTGCGTGCCGTTCCCGCTCGTCGAGCGTTTCCGGGACGCGCTCGGACCGCTGGGCACCGAGATCGGCACCCAGGACGTCTCGGCCTTCCCCGCCGGGCCGTACACGGGCGAGGTCACTGCGGAGCTCCTCGCGGCGCTCGGTTCGCGCTACACGATGGTCGGCCACCCCGAACGGCGCCGTCACCTGGGGGAGTCCGAGCAGCTCGTGCGGGCGAAGATCGAGGCGGCCGTCGACGCCGGCATCGTCCCGATCCTCGTGTGCGGGGAGACCACCCGCGACGACGACCCGGTCCCCGCACTCACCGAGCAGGTCGCCACCTACTTCGGCGGCCTGCCCGACGGCGCCGAGGTGATCGCCGCCTACGAGCCCACGTGGGCGATCGGCCAGCCCGAGCCGGCCCCCGCGCAGCACGTCGCCGCCACGGTCGAGGCGCTGCGCGGGGTCCTGGAGGCGACCGTGTCCTCGTTCCGGATCGTCTACGGGGGTTCGGCCGTGCCCGGGACGTACGCCGACATCGTCGCCGCGGCCCGGAACCGCGCGCAGGAGCCGGACGGGATCTTCCTGGGGCGCGGGGGGCTCGACCCCGCCCAGTTCCTCGCGAGCGTGGACGAGGTGCGGGCGAGCGCCCCGAGCCCCTGACCCGGCGGTGCGAAACGGTGCCACAGAGTTGTATGGACATGTATAGTCCAAGAGGTCGGGCAACGTTCGGGTCGGCTCGACGCCGCGCCGGCACCGGCGCCATCGGGAAGGAACTCCAATGACCATCGCCAAGACGCTCGATCTCGTGCGGGCCGCCCGCGAGGGCGGGTACGCGGTCCCCGCGGTCAACATCGTCGACGACCACTCGATCCGCGCCGTGGTCGACGCGGCCGAGTCCGTCGGCTCGCCCGTCATCCTCCAGACGTCGGTGAAGACCGTGAAGCTCATCGGCGCCGAGCAGCTCGCCTTCGCCGCGCACGCCGCGGCGCGCAACGTGTCGGTCCCGGTCTCCCTGCACCTCGATCACTGCCCGGACCGCGCGGTCATCACCGAGTGCATCCGGCACGGCTGGGACTCCGTCCTGTTCGACGCCTCGGACCGCCCCCTGGAGACCGCCTGGGCGGAGACGACGGAGGTCGTCGCCGAGGCGCACGCGGCCGGCGTCGCCGTCGAGTCGGAGATCGAGAACATCATCGGGGTCGAGGACGGCGTCGGCTCCGACGAGGCCGTGCACGCCTACACGGTCGACCAGCTGATCGAGGTCGCCGGGGACACCGGGGCCGACACCCTGGCCCCGCAGCTCGGCACCGCCCACGGCCTGTACACGGCGTCCCCGGAGCTGCGCGTCGACCGGGCCGCCGAGCTCGTCTCGAAGACCGAGGTGCCGATCGTCCTGCACGGCGGCACGGGCCTGACCGAGGCGGACTTCCACGCGTTCATCGACGCCGGCGTGGCCAAGATCAACATCTCCACGGCGCTCAAGCTCGCCTACATGAAGGGCGCGCAGGCGCACCTCGCCGAGTGCGAGCGCACGGGCAAGTGGGAGCCGGTCAAGCTCTTCGCCGCGATCGCCGAGGACGTGGCGAAGGTCCTCACCGAGCACGCCGAGATCTTCCGCTCCGCGGGGAGGGCCGCGTGATGGCCCGCGCGCTGATCCTGGACTGCGACGGCGTCCTCGCCGACACCGAGCTCGACGGTCACCTCGTCGCCTTCAACCAGACCTTCGAGGAGCTGGGCCTGCCCTTCCGCTGGAGCGCCGAGGAGTACGCGCGGCTGCTCAAGGTCGGCGGCGGCAAGGAGCGCATGCGCGCCTACCTCGCCGAGCACCCCGAGCTGGACGTCGCGTCCGCGCCGGACGTCGACGAGACGGTCGCCGCCGCGCACCGGCGCAAGAGCGAGATCTACGTCGAGCTCGTCGAGGCCGGGGCGCTGCCCGGCCGGCCGGGCGTGCGCCGCCTCATCGGGGAGGCGCTCGACGCCGGTTGGAAGGTCGCCGTCGCCTCGACCTCGGCCGAGAAGAGCGTGCGCGCCGTCCTGCGGTCCGTCGTCGGGGAGGACCTCTACGCGCGCGTCGACGGCGTGTGGGCCGGGGACGTCGTGCCCGCGAAGAAGCCCGCGCCGGACATCTACGAGCTCGCCGTGCGCGAGCTCGGGGTCGAGCGCGGCGAGGCCGTCGTCGTCGAGGACTCCGAGGCGGGCGCCAAGGCCGCCGCAGCCGCGGGACTCACCCACGTCGTCACGCTCAGCCACTTCACGCGCGACGACGACTTCCCCGCGGCCTCTGTCGTCGTCGACCACCTGGGCGAGCCGGACGACGCGACCGCCGTGCGTGCGGGCGCGGACGTGCTCAACCTCGGGGTCGTCGACGTCGCCTCCCTCGAGGCGCTGCTCCTCGCCCCCTGAGGCGGTCGGGCGAGATGGGGGTCAGATCTCGTACTCGAAGGTGAGCCGCACCTTGTCGCCGCGGAACGTGACCTTGGAGTACTCGAACCGCTGGCCCGACGGCGTGGAGATCTCCTGGCGCAGCACGAGCAGGGGAGCGTTGCGCCCCACGCCGAGCAGCTTCGCGTCGGCCGGGCTCGGCGTCCCGGACTCCAGCGTCTCGACGATGCGCCCCATGACCAGGTCGTAGTGCTGCTCGAGGATGACGCACAGCTGCTGCTGGGCGGCGTCGTGCTCGAGGAGGTCCTCGGCCAGGCGCTGGGGGATGTAGGACTCGTGGAGGCTGATGGGCTCGTCGTCGACCGTGCGCAGCCGGCGGATCTTGTGCACCGGGGCGCCGTCGGGCAGGGCGAGCCGCTCGGCGAGGTGGCGGTCGGCGACGACGAGCTCCTCGCTGAGCAGGCGGGTGCTGGTCGTGTACCCCATCTGCTCGAGCTGTTCGCGGATGCCCTTGTAGGACGGCGAGCGCGTGGCGATCTTGCTCGGCGCCACGAACGTCCCCTTGCCCTGGACGCGGAAGAGCAGGCCCTCGTTGACGAGCTGGGCGAGCACCTGGCGGGCCGTCATCCGGGAGATCCCGTACAGCCTGTTGAGCTCGTTCTCCGACGGGATCTTCTCGTTGGACTGCCACTCGCCGGCCTCGATCTTCTCGCGCAGGATGTTCGTCAGCTGCACGTACATCGGGATGGGGCCGGTACGGCTGAGGGTCTCGGTCATCTCTCGGTTCCAGTTCTACGGCCCACGACGGCCGGGCAGGACGTGTCCTTACAGGTCAAGCGTCACGCACTCCTTACAACTTGTCTAGAGATGTATAGTGAAGGTAATGTCGCGCTCGCGACCGAGGCGGCCGCGGTGCCGGGGCGACCCGGTTCCACGGGCCTCCTCGGAACGCCATGCTACGGCCAGGCGGCGGCGTGCGACCGGCCAACGACGGCACCACGAGCAGATCGAGAAGAGTGCACCATGCCAAAGAAGACAGCTCTCGAGCCTTCGGTCGACTGGGTCGAGCTGACCAGCACGGACGACGACTGGGACGCGATCGACCCGGACGTCCTGGTCGCGATGGCGACCCAGCTCCACCTCGTGCGGGCCTTCGAGGAGGAGGTGCTGGACCTCGCGGGGCAGAAGCTCATCAACGGTCCGGCGCACTCCAGCATCGGCCAGGAGGGCGGGGCCGTCGGCTCGATCTTCCCGCTCGTGGGCGCCGACCACATCAACGGCTCGCACCGGGGCCACCACCAGTTCCTCGCCAAGGCGTTCGGTTTCGTGCGTCCCGACGGGTTCGACCTGCGCGACGGCGTCCCGGACGACATCCGCACCGTGCTGCGCCGCAGCCTCGCCGAGATCGCCGGCCTCGCGCAGGGCTACTGCCGCGGGCGCGGCGGGTCGATGCACCTGCAGTGGAAGGAGGCCGGCGCGATGGGCACCAACGCCATCGTCGGCGGCGCCGTCCCCTTCGCCTCCGGGTTCGCCTGGGCGAACAAGCACGCGGGCTCCGACAACGTGTCCGTCACCTACTTCGGCGACGGCGCAGTCAACATCGGCTCCGTGCTCGAGACGCTCAACCTGGCCGCCGCGTGGAAGCTCCCGGTGTGCTTCTTCATCGAGAACAACCAGTACGCCGTCTCGACCACGGCCGAGGAGGCCACCGGCGAGCCCCGGCTCTCCGGGCGCGGCCCCGGCTTCGGCATCCCCAGCTGGAAGGTCGACGGCATGGACACCGTCGCCGTCTACCTGGCCATGCAGGAGGCCCTCGAGGTCATGCGCTCCGGCGGCGGCCCCACGGTCATCGAGGTCGACACCTACCGGCACTTCCACCAGAACGGCCCGTTCCCGGGCAGCGCCTTCGGGTATCGCTCGAAGGAGGAGGAGACCCACTGGAAGGACCGCGACCCGATCCGGCAGATGGACGCCCAGCTGCTGCGCCGCGGCATCCTCACCGAGGACGAGACCGCGGCCCTCCGGTCGAGCGCCAAGAGCACGATGGCCGAGATATCCGCCGAGCTCGTCGAGCCCGACCCGGACGGCAAGCCGGGCACGCAGCGCATCCGGCCCGAGCTGTGGCCGGACACGGACTTCATCGACGTCGGCATCCGCGGCCCGGAGGACCTCGGGTCGGCCAAGGTGCGCGAGACCGCCGACTTCGGCCCCGACGAGGTCGAGGACCGCAAGTTCGTCGAGGTCGTCGCCGAGGTCATGCACCGGCGGATGTCCGAGGACGAGTCGATCATGGTGCTCGGCGAGGACGTCCACAAGCTCAACGGAGGGTCCCGCGGCGCCACGAAGGGCCTGGCCACCGACTTCCCCGACCGCGTGCTCGGGACCCCGATCAGCGAGGCCGCCTTCACGGGCCTCGGCGGCGGCGTTGCGCTGGACGGTCGCTACTACCCGGTCGTCGAGCTCATGTACGCCGACTTCATCTGGGTCGCGGCCGACCAGATCTTCAACCAGATCGGCAAGGCCCGCCACATGTTCGGCGGCGACCACGACATGCCGCTGCTCATGCGCATCAAGATCGGCACGGGCACCGGCTACGGGTCGCAGCACTCGATGGACCCCGCCGGCATCCTCGCCACGTCGGTCGGCTGGCGGATCATCGCGCCGTCGACCCCGCTGGAGTACGTCGGGCTGCTCAACAGCGCGATGCGCCTCAAGGATCCGGTCGCGGTGCTCGAGCACGACGCCGACCTGTACAAGACCGATGGGCCCGCGCCCGTCGACGACCTCGACTTCTGCCTCCCGGTGGGCCAGGCCGCCGTGCGGCGCACCGGGTCCGACGTCACGGTCATCAGCTACCTGTCGATGGTCCGCCGGGCGCTCGAGGCCGTCGAGACCGCCGGGGTCGACGGCGAGGTCATCGACCTGCGCTGGCTCGACATGGCGAGCATCGACTGGAGCACGATCGGCGAGTCGATCCGCAAGACCAACCGCGTCGTCATCGTCGAGCAGGGGCCAATCGGCACCTCCTACGGGGGCTGGCTGAGCGACGAGATCCAGCGCCGCTTCTTCGACTGGCTCGACGCCCCGGTCACCCGCGTGCACGGCAGCGAGTCCTCGCCGAGCATCTCCAAGATCCTCGAGCGGGCCGCGCTGGCGTCCACGGACGCCATCGTGTCCGCACTCAGGTCCGTCTGACCCGCCACCGACGAGAGAGGGCGAGAACTCATGGCGAAGTTCCTCCGGATGCCCGGCGTCTCCGCCGACGCCGACACCGCGATACTCAGTCAGTGGTCGATCGAGGCCGGGGCCACCGTCGCCGCCGGCGACGTCGTGGCCGAGGTCGAAACCGAGAAGGCCGTGGTCGACATCGAGGCCGACGACGCCGCGGTCGTCCACACGCTCCTGGTCGACGGCGGTGCCACGGTCGGGGTCAGCGACCCCATCGCGGTCCTCCTCGACGTCGGCGAGGACGCCTCCGCGGCCGAGGACCTGCTCGCGCAGCTCGGCGGCGCGCCGGCCGGTGGCGCAGCGCAGGGCGACGACGCGAGCCCGGGGGCCGCGAACGAGGCCGCCCCGAGCGGTTCCGCCCCGACGGACGTCGAGGTGCCCGCCGAGGCGATCGCCCCCGAGACCGACGCCGACGGGGCCGAGCCCGCCGCGCTGCCCGCGGCGGCGGACGCGCAGGCCGCGTCGGGGCAACCGGCGCCGGCCGAGGCGGCTCCCACGGCCCCGGCCACTGGGCGGGGGACCGGCGGCAACGAGCACGGGCGGATCTTCTCCAGCCCGATCGCCCGGAAGATCGCCCGGGAGAACGACCTGGACATCCGTGCGCTCACCGGGACCGGTCCGGGCGGCCGTATCGTCCGCAAGGACGTCGAGGCCGCGCTGTCGCAGGCGAGGCAGCAGGCGGAGGCACCCGCCGCCGCAGCTCCGTCGGCAGCAGCGGCACCGGCGGGACCCGCCGCGGCGGGTGCGCAGGGGTACACGGATGTCCCGCACAGCCGGCTGCGCCGGTTCGTGGCCGCCCGCCTGCAGGAGAGCAAGCAGGTCGCCCCGCACTTCTACCTGCGCGGCGACGTGCGCGTGGACCGGCTGCTCGCGCTCCGCGCGGAGATCAACGAGGGCGCACCGGTGCGGGTCTCGGTCAACGACTTCTTCGTCAAGGCCGTCGCCCGCGCGCTGCAGGACGTCCCGGACGTCAACGTCACGTGGGCGGACGACTACGTCCGGTCCTACGAGCGCTCCGACGTCGGCGTCGCGATCGCGAGCGACAAGGGCCTCGTCACCCCGGTGATCCGCGGGGCCGACCAGCTCCCGCTCACGACCGTCTCCACCCGGGTCAAGGACTTCGCGCAGCGGGCGAACGAGGGTCGACTCAAGCAGGACGAGCTCGAGGGCGGGTCGTTCACCGTGACGAACCTCGGGATGTTCGGCGTCGACGAGTTCTCCGCGATCATCAACCCGCCCCAGGCGGGGATCCTCGCGGTCGGCGCCGCGCGGAAGATCGCGGCCGTCACCGACGAGGGTGGGCTCGAGCCGGCGACCGTCGTCGGACTCACCCTGTCGGTCGACCACCGGCCCGTGGACGGGGCGTTGGCCGCCACCTGGTTCGCCCGGCTCCGCGAGCTCCTCGAGAATCCGCTGACCATGCTGGTGTGACGGGTGGACATGGCGAGGGGCCCGACCGACCGGTCGGGCCCCTCGCCATGCTGCCGTGTGCCGGGCGGTCCGCTCAGCGGACCTGGAGCACCACCTTGGCTCCTCGTCCGACGAGCTCCATCCCGCGCTCCCACTCCTCGAGCGGGAGCACCTCCTCGACGACCGCACCCGGGTCGACCGCGCCTGAGGCCATGAGGCGGAGCGCCGTGCGGAAGCTCGAGGCGCGCTTGCCGCGGGACCCCACGACCTCCAGCTCGTGGTTGGTCGCCCGGTCGATGTCGAGCGTCGGCGGGGTCCGGTAGAAGGCGAGCAGGACGATCCGGCCCCCGCGGCGCAGCAGCGGCGGCAACGACTCGATCACGCCCTCGCCGCCGCTGCACTCGAAGACGCTGTGCGCGCCGTAGCCGCCGGTGAGCCGGGAGACGAGCTCCGGGAGGTCGGTGGTGTCGGCGTCGACGGCGTGCTGGATACCCGTCCGACTCGCCGCGGCGAGCTTGTCCGTGTGCCGCGCTCGGCCCACGAGGACGACCGTGGCGCCGACCGCCCGGGCCACCTGGGCGGTGAGCATGCCGACCGCCCCCGGGCCGACGACGACCACCACCTCGCCGGCCAGGGAGGGGCTCTGCTCGACGACCCCGTGCACGGCGACCGCCGTCGGCTCGGTGAGCGCCCCCACGACCTGCGAGACGTTCTCGGGCAGCGCATGCAGCGCCCGGGCCGGCATGACGAGCTGCTCGGCGAGCCCGCCGTCGGTGGTGGTGCCGATACCGAGCCGGTGCGGGCACCGGTTGTACTGCTCGGCCCGGCAGTACGCGCAGCGCATGCACAGGTATGCGTCGGTCTCGACCGTCACCCGGTCGCCCACCGCGAGGTCCGGACGGTCCGCGCCGGCACCGATCTCCGCGACGGTGCCGGCGACCTCGTGGCCGAGGATGCGCGGCACACGGAAGTCGTGACCGCCCTCGATCGCCGCCCGGTCGGTGCCGCAGACCGCGACGGCGTCGACGTCGAGCAGGACCGTGCCCGTGGCGAGGGTCGGTGCCGGCACGTCGCGCAGCTCGACGTTCCCGGGGCCGGACGCGTACTTGACCAGTGCGCGCATCTGAGTGCCTTCCTGCTGAGTGCCTTCCTGGTCAGGACCGGGGGCGGTTCCAGCCCTTGGTGAGCTCGACCGCCCGCTGCCAGCCTTCGTAGAGCGAGTCGGCCTGGTCGCGGGACATGGTCGGCTCGAAGACCTGGTCGACCTCCCACTTCGACTCCAGCTCCTCGAGGTCGGCGTAGATGCCAGTCGAGAGACCGGCGAGGAGCATGGCGCCGAAGATCGTCGCCTCGGCGTTCTTCGGGCGCACCACCGGGATGCCGAGGATGTTCGCCTGCATCTGGCACAGCAGGTTGTTGCGTACCGCGCCGCCGTCGACGCGCAGCTCGGAGATGCTCACCCCGAGCTCGCCCTTGGCGGCCGCCTCGACCACGTCGCGGGTCTGGAAGACCATCGACTCCACGGCGGCGCGGATGACGTGCAGCCGCGTGGTTGCGTTGCTCATGCCGATGATCGCGGCGCGGGCGTGCGGGTCCCAGTTGGGGGCGGCGAGCCCCGTGAACGCCGGGACCAGGTAGACGCCCTCGGTGCTCTGCACCTGGCCGGCGTACCACTCCGAGTCCGGCGCCGAGTGGATGAGCTGCAGGTCGTCGCGCAGCCACTGCATCGTCTTGCCCATGGCGAACAGGACGCCCTCGATCTCGTAGGTCGTCTCCCCGCCGATCGTCCAGCCCACGGACGGGGTGAGCCCCTCGATCGGGCGCGGCTTCGAACCGGAGTTGATGTTGAGCACGCCGGCCGTCCCGTAGGTCATCTTCGACAGGCCCTCGCGGTAGGCGGCCTGACCGAACAGTCCGGCCTGCTGGTCGCCGAGGTTGGAGCCGATCGGCACCGGCGCGCCGAAGGTGGCGCTGATGTCGCCGAAGACCTCGCCGCTGGAGGCGATGCGGGCGAGCATGTGGCGGGGGATCCCGTAGTGGCCGAGGAGCTCGTCGTCCCAGTCGAGCGTCTCGAGGTTCATCATCATGGTCCGCGACGCGTTCGACGTCTCGGTGACGAACTCCTTGCGGCCGGTGAGGTTCCAGATCAACCAGGTGTCGACCGTTCCGGCGAGCAGCTCGCCCGCCTCGGCGCGCGCCTGGGCGCCGGGCACCTGGTCGAGGATCCAGCGGATCTTCGACGCCGTGTAGTAGGCGTCCGGGATGAGGCCGGTGCGCTGCTGGATGAGGTCGCCGATGCCGTCGGCGACCCACTTCTCCACGACCTCCACCGAGTGGCGGGAGGCCCACACGATGGCGTTGTAGATCGGCTCCCCGGTCTCCTTGTCCCAGACGATGCCGGTCTCGCGCTGGTTGGTCAGCCCGACCGCGCTGAGGTCGGAGGGCTGCAGGTTCGCGTCCCGGAGCGCCGCACGGATCGACTCGAACTGCGTACTGAGGATCTCCTTGGGGTTGTGCTCGATCCAGCCCGGTCGTGGGTACTGCTGCGTGATCTCCGCCTGCGCGAACCCCACGACGTTGGTCTCTTCGTCGATGACGAACGCCCGTGCGCTGGTGGTGCCCTCGTCGATCCCGAGAATGTACCTGGCCATGCTCTCTCACCTCATTGTCGATGGCGGTCGCCTCGTTGCGTCCGCTCGCAAGGTAGGGCGCCCACCCTGGCATGTCAACGCCTGTCTATGGTTGTCTAGGCGCATGGGCGGCGGCATAGCCTGTCGTCGTGGGAGTGACCAAGGAGGTTCACATGCTCGCCCCAGAGACCCTGGCCGGCGTCCGCGCCGTCGGGCTCGACGTCGACGGCACGATCTCGCGGGACGACCACACCGTCTCGGCCCGGACCGCGGCGGCGATCTCCCGGGTCGCCGAGCTGGGCGTGCCCGTGTTCCTGCTGACCGGTCGCGCGCGGCGCAACACCCTCGAGCTCGCCACGCGGCTGGGCCTGACCAACCTCGTAGCGAGCAACAACGGCTCCATCACGTTCGACCCGGTCACCAACGCCGACGTCGCGCTGCGCCTCATGGACCGCGGCGAGGTGCGCGACCTGCTCGACCTCGGCACCGAGCTCGGCCTCGAGGTCACGTGGTGGACGACGACGGACATCTACGTCAGCCGCGAGGGCGACTGCGCGGACATGCTCCGGATGCTCGGGGAGGACGGCGTCGTCGTCGGTGACACGAGCTCGGTCCCGCCGGTGGTCACCAAGACGATGCTCTTCGGCACCGCCGCACAGCTCGACGCCGCGACCCCCGCGATCCTCGCCCGCAACCCCCGCGGCACACGATCGATGGACGAGTTCTTCGAGTTCGTCGCCGAGGACGCGAACAAGTGGCACGCCCTCGAGGACCTGCTCGGGCGGTACGGCATCGCGGCCGGGGCGGTCCTCGGCATGGGCGACGGCGGCAACGACGTCCCCTGGCTCACCCGCATCGGCACCCCCGTCGCCGTGGGCAACGCCCGTGACGAGGTCAAGGCAGTAGCGTCCGCGGTCGCCCCCGCCAACAGCGAGGACGGGGTCGCCGTCGTGCTCGAGGCGCTCGCGGACCAGCTGAGCGGCGAGCTCACGGCGAGGAGCCCGCGATGAGTTTCCTCCGTGCGTCCTACGTCCTGTGGATCGACGCCGGCACCGACCCGTACGAGGTGGTGCGCCGGTTCGCCGTCGGGCAGTCCACCGGGACCTGGCTGCCGGTGCCGGGCCTGACCGACGAGCTCCGCGCGGCCCACGAGGCGCGAGTGCTCGACCTTCAGCCGGTCCCTGCCGCCGACCTCGTCGGAACGGAGGCGACGGGGAGCTGGTACATCGCCACGATCGCCGTGCCGGCGGTCAACGTCGGTGACTCGATCCCGCAGCTGCTCACCACGGTCATCGGCAACGACGCCTCGACCTCCGTCCAGGCCAAGCTCGTGGGCCTCGACCTGCCGCCGGAGCAGGTGGCGCGGTTCGCCGGCCCGCGCCACGGGATCGACGGACTGCGCGACCGCGTGAGCGTCCACGACCGCCCGCTGCTGCTCAACATGGTCAAGCCCTGCACCGGGCTGACCCCGCAGGCCGGGGCGGAGATCGTCCACCGCACCGCGCTCGGCGGCGTCGACCTCATCAAGGACGACGAGCTGCTCGGCAACACCGAGTTCTCGCCGGTGGTCGACCGGGTCCGTGCCTACACCGAGGCCATCGACCGGGCCGCCGACGAGACCGGCCGCCGGGCGCTGTACTTCGTCAACGTCACCGACCGACCCGACCGGATGCTCGAGACCGCCCGGCGGGCCGTCGACGCCGGCGCCGAGGGCGTCATGGTGGCCTACGCCAACGCCGGGTACGGCTCGATGCAGGCACTCGCCGAGGCCGTCGAGGTCCCGGTCCTCGGCCACTTCGCCGGGTCGGCGCCGTACTACGAGAACCCGACGACGGGCATGTCCTCGGACCTCGCCAACGGCCTGCTGCCGCGACTGGCCGGGGCCGACCTCTCGCTCGTCAACACCCCCTACGGCGGCTACCCGATCTCACCCCTGGCCTACCGGCGCACCGCCGCCGCGCTGACGTCCGAGCGTCCGGGACTGCGCCGCACCACGCCGATCATCGGCGGCGGCGTGCACCCCGGCACGGTCCGCCGCTACGTCGACGAGGTCGGCGCCGATGTGGTGCTCGGCGTCGGCGGTGCCATCCAGGGCCACCCGGGCGGGGCCGAAGCCGGCGTCCGGGCGATGCACGCCGCGATCGAGGCCGCCGTGGCGGGGCGGGACGTCCGCGAGGCGGCGGCGGAGAACGACGACCTCAGGGTCGCGATCGAGCGCTGGGGCACGCTCGAGCCGTAACCCCTTGCCGCTTCCGCTGCCCAAACTGCGAGTACGGGCTGCGGCGGGAGAGCCGCCGAGGACCTGCCGCTGGTCAGTGCGTGACGGTCGTCTGCTGGTAGAGCGCCAGCCGCGTCTCACCGTCGACCACGCAGTAGTGGCTCGCCATGAGGGCGACGAAGGGCGTCTCGTCGCCCTGACGGGACGCCGTCGCCGTGTAGACCAGGGCGGCCGCCCGCTCGCCCGTCGGCACGACGCGCGCCCCCGTGAGGGAGTAGGAGGACCACGGAGGTGACTCGTCGAGGGTCCGGGCGACGGTCGCCCGGTCGAGGACCATGCCGTTGACGAGGATCATCACGGCCTCGGCAGTCATCAGCCCGCCGTAGAAGCTCCCGCCGGTCGAGCTGCACAGGGCGTCCCAGCCCCGATGCTCGAGGGCGAGCAGGTGGTCTGTCGTGAGAGTGCTCATGGTCAAGGTTAGGCCTGTACGAGACCACATCCACCCCTGAGGTGCCGTTCAAGACGACGGGAAAGCAGGAGTGCGCGTGTCCTCCACCCGGCGCCGGCGTGGCCAGAGATACCTCGGCCGGCACGTCGTCGAGCCGACGCCCTCCGGAAGGGGGGCGCGACGTAGTCGTGCAGCACGTTCCAGGAGGTCAGGCCCGCGATGTCGGTCCGGTGAAGGTTCGAGAGAACCCCGAGAGCTCGCGCGTCGAGATCGTAGGCAAGGTTCGCACAGTGCTCGACCTCCGACGGGTCTGGCTTCTGAAGCATCGTCGACCGGATGCTGCGCGATCAGCGCCATTACGCTCGGCGAGAGCACGGCGGCCCGCTGTGCCGAATACGCAAGGGAGACAGATGACGCCGAACGACGGGGTGGACGGTGTGCGCAGCGGTTCGCGTGCCTCGACGGGTTCGGTCGGTAGCGCGCTGCGCCTTCTCGAGATGTTCCGGGGCCAGCAGGTCGTACGGGTGACTGATGCCGCGGCCGAGCTCGGCGTCGCGCGGTCGACCGCCCATCGGCTCCTTCAGGTGCTCAGCGCACACGACTTCGCCGTCCAGGACGAGGGACGCGCATACCGCCCGGGGCCCGCCCTTGTCGGTCTTGCCGTCACGCTCGTGGACGGTCTCGACCTGCGGTCCGTAGCAGCCCCGATCATGGTCGACCTCGCTCAAGAGCTGGGCGAGACCGTGCACCTCTCGGTGCTGCAGGGCACGCAGATCCTCTTCGTCCACTCCGTGGAGAGCTCGCGCACCCTCCGAGTCGGCATACGCACGGGCGGCACCCTGCCGGCCTACGCGACGGCCGCCGGACGCGTCGCGCTTGCGTTCCTTCCCGACGACGACGATCGACGTCGTCCGCCCCGATCCGGTTGGACGGCTGTGACGAGCCGGACCATCACCGACGCCACACGTATCGAGCACCTGCTCGACGAGGCTCGCGACCGTGGTTACGCGACGAGCTTCGGAGAGACGGAGGAGGACGTCGCGTCCGTGGCGGTCCCGGTGCTGGACGCTGCTGGCGCTCCGCTCGCTGCCCTTGCCCTGTCGGCGCCGCCCGCGCGTCTCCGCGAGGACATGGCGCCCACTCGAGCCGCAGTCCTCGCTACAGCCGCCCGGCGCATCGGCGAGTTGCTGCCCGCCGGACGCTGACCTACACCCGGAACGTTTCCAGTAGCGACGCCGGGAACAGGTCCTCCACCGCGAGCCGCCGTTCCGTCAGCCGCTGCTCGTGGGTGTATGAGAGGAAGGCCTCGAGAGTGGTGCGGTTGGCTGCCACGCCGTAGGGCCAGAAGTCATCCCCGACGACGGAGGCAGCCTGTCTCGCCCTGTCGGCGCCCCACGGCAGCGGGAACTGCGGTGCGGTCGGGTCGAGCAGCCGAGCGAGGCTGTTGTTCTTCGCCCTCGTGAAGGCCGACACGAGGTTGCCCGCCACCCATGGGTAGCGCTCGTGGACGGTGGCGTCGAGGACCGCCACGTGCATGATCGGGAAGATCCCTGTGCGAGTGAAGTACTCGGCCTCCACGGTCGCGCTGTCGCTGAACAGCTGCACGAGCTTCCCACTTCCGTCGGTGGCGCCCTCCGGCGGGTGCGGCACGATGATCGCGTCGAGCTCGCCGTCGATCAGTAGGTCGTTGAGCGTGCGTTCCCGCTCCGGGCGGATGCGGATTCCCTCGGGCACCTGGACCGGAAGGGTCTCGATCCGTCCAGGTGCGTTGATCCCGCCCTGCACCCAGTCGATCACCGTGAGGTCCAGGCCGAACTCGTGCTGGAGCAGCGCGCGCTGATAGATCGTGGCGGTGACGGTCCACTCGGGGAACCCGATCCTCGCGCCGGCAAGCCGTTCGGGCGCGTCCACCGGGCCGTCGGCTGCCACGAAGATGCCCGAGTGGCGGAACGCGCGCGACGGAAACACGGGCAGCCCGACGAGCGAGTCGTCCCCGCGACTGCGTAGGGCGACGAACTTACCCATCGAGAGCTCGGAGACGTCCCATTCCCGATGCCGGGTGTGCCGGAAGAAGATCTCCTCGACGGGGTGGTGGACCGTGCGCAGCGAGACGCCCTCGACGCGCACCCGTCCGGTCGCCAGGTCGCGGATCTGGTCGGAGTCGTTGATGGCCAGGGTGAGCTCGACCGGCCCGGCGACGGCGCTCACACGAAGCTCGATCCTGCGTCGAGGACGAGGCTCTGGCCGGTCATGGCGCGAGCCGCGTCGCTCGCGAGGAAGACCGCAGTGCCGGTGATGTCGTCCGGTCCAAGCCGCCACTTGAGCGACTGTGCGGCGAGGATCCCCTCGTTCGGGCCCGGCGGGGCGGAGGCGCGTTCGATCCCGGTGTCGACCGAGCCCGGCAAGATCGAGTTGACCGTCACGCCGTGGGTCCCGAGCTCGCGGGCGAGCGACCGGGTCATGCCGATGACGCCGGCCTTCGACGTCACGTAGTGCAGGTAGAGCGGCCGTCCGTTCAGCACGGTCCCGGACGACACGTTGATGATCGATCCGCGCCGCTGCGCGCGCATGACCGGTGCGACCGCGCGGGTCGTGAGGAACATTCCGGTGAGGTTGACGTCGAGCACCCGACGCCACTCGTCGGCGGCAATCTCCTCGAACGGCTTCATCGTCAGGCTCGAGAACACCGCGGCGTTGTTGATGAGGGTGTCGATCCGGCCGAACTCATCGAGCACCCGGCGAAGGGCGATCGCGACGGCCTCCTCGTCGGTGACGTCGACCTGTATGGCGAGGGAGCCGTTCCCGAGGCCGGCGAGCTCCGCGGCCACGGAACGCGCCGCCCGCTCGTCGACGTCCGCCACGGCCACGGCTGAGCCGGCGTTCGCGAGCGCATGGGCGAACGCGCGGCCGATGCCCTGCCCGCCACCGGTGACGATCGCTGCCTGCCCCTCGAGGGGCAAGGGCGGTGGCGCGCCCGTGCGAGCGTCGCCGCCCGAAGCGGCGTCGTGCGTCGTCGCGGTCATGATGTCTCCCGTCGTTGAGCGGTGCTGTGGCGGCGTCGCTCAGATGTGGTTGACGTCGCTGTTCTCGATGCGTACGGTAACGCATGTTCGTTCAAGCGGTACAAGGTTCGGTCTAGCCGAACAGATCGCGTTCGATGAACCGGAGGTGGGTCGATGACGACCCTGGAGGAAGCGCGGGCACTGGTGCGGCGCCGTTGGGGGATGGTGATCGACGGGCGTGTGACGCCGTCGGAGTCCGGGCGAGAGCTCGACGTCGTCGCGCCGGCGACCGGCGAGATCGTCGCCACGTTCCCCCACGGGACGAGCATCGACGTCGACCGCGCCGTCGAGTCTGCGCACGCGTCCTTCGCCGCGTGGCGCAGGGTGCCCGCGATCGAACGCGGCCGGCTGGTCTCCAGGCTGGCCGACGCCGTCGAGGCCGCGGGGGAGGAGCTCGCGGCGATCGACGCCCTGGAGAACGGCACCCCGCTCCACCTCCTACGCAAGGACGTCGGTCTCGCCGTCCAGCGCCTGCGCTACTACGCGGGACTCGCCCTCCAGCTGCGTGGCGAGTCCATCCCCGCCGACGGCGGGATCGACTTCACCCGGATGGAGCCGTACGGCGTCGTCGCCCGACTCGTCCCCTTCAACCACCCGCTGATGTTCGCGGCGAGCGGCGTCGGTGCCCCGCTCGTAGCCGGCAACACCGTCGTGCTCAAGCCGTCGGAGCACACCTCGCTTTCCGCGCTCCGGATCGGCGAGCTGGCCGCGGAGATCCTGCCCGCGGGCGTGGTCAACGTCGTCACCGGTCTTGGCGCCGACGTCGGTGCCCGCCTCACCGCGCATCCGCGCGTACCGCGTGTGGCCTTCACCGGCAGCGTCGAGACGGGCCTGCAGATCCAGCGGCAGGCGGCGTCGGAGGTCGTCAAGGTCGTCACCCTTGAACTCGGCGGCAAGAACCCGCTCATCGTCTTCCCCGATGCCGACGTCCACGAGGCCGTCCGCGGCGCGATCAATGGCATGAACTTCACCTGGCAGGGCCAGTCCTGCGGCTCGACCTCCCGCCTGTTCGTCCACCGCTCTCTGGTGGAGCAGGTCGAGGCGGGGCTCAGCGAGGCGCTCAACAGTTTCGTAGTCGGCGACCCGTTCGACCCGAACTCGCAGATGGGTGCCCTTGTCAGTCGGTCGCACCACGAGCGCGTGAGCCGGTTCATCTCGGAGGGGCGGGAGGACCCCGCCGCCAGGGTCATCGCCGGAGACGGGGAACTGCCGGAGTCCGGTCTGTTCGTCCGACCCACGGTGCTCTCGTTCCCGGATGCGGCCCACGACTCCCGCATCCTCGACACGGAGATCTTCGGCCCCGTCCTCGCCGTCGTCCCCTTCGACACCTACGAAGACGTGATCGCCCACGCCAACGCGCTCCCGCTCGGACTGACCGCCAGCGTATGGACGTCCTCGCTGGACATCGCGACCGCGGCAGTGCGCGACCTCGAGGCCGGCTACGTGTGGGTGAACGCGAGCTCGCAGCACATCCCCGGTGCGCCGTTCGGGGGCGCCAAGAACAGCGGCGTGGGGCGCGAGGAGGACCTCGGCGAGCTCTACTCCTACGCCCAGACCAAGAACATCTTCATCCGGACGGAGAACTGACCGACATGACGGACATGTACGACGGACTCATCATCGGCTCGGGTCAGCACGGCCTCATCTTAGGGACCTACATGGCCAGGCTCGGGCTCAAGGTCGCTGTGCTCGAGCGGCGCAACATGTTCGGCGGCGGCCTGAGCACGGTCGAGCCGGGGCCGCCGGGCTTCTACCAGAATCCGCACTCGATCAACCACTTCAACATCACGGACAGCCCCTGGTTCACGGACCTCGGACTTGCGGACACGGTCCGCTACGTGACGCCGCGCTACGAGTTCGCCCAACCCCACCTCGACGGCACATCGCTCGTCATCTCCCGCGACGCCGAGGAGACCATCGCGTCCCTAGCCCAGATGTCCAAGAAGGACGCCGAGACCTTCCGCGACTGGAACCGACGCGCCGACGCCATCAGTAACATGGTGTTCCTCGCTGAACGCTACTCCGAGCCGCTGGCCGAGGCGGAGCGCAACGAGCTCCTCTCCCGCACCGCGATCGGCCGGGACTTCCTCGAGATCATCGACCACCAGCCGCTCGACCTCGTCAAGGAGCTGTTCGACAACGAGCGGATCCAGCTCCTCATGCTGTTCAAGCTCTCTCTGTTCGGCACCGTGCTCTACGACGCCGTCTCGGAGAAGAGCCCGATGGGCTCGGCTGTCCGAGGGTTCGACCTCAGCGCCGGCTACCAGGTGTGCGTCGGCGGGAGCTGGAACCTCGCGCGCGGCCTGCACGAGCGATTCCTCCAGGCCGGCGGCACGTTCATCAACCACGCCGAGGTCTCGCGCATCGTGGTCGATGGCGGACGCGCGACCGGCGTCGAGCTCTCGGACGGGCGCTCCTTCAAGGCCCGCCAGTTCGTGGCCAGCACGATCGACGTCCCCCAGACGTTCACGAAGCTCGTCGGGCAGGACCAGCTTCCGCAGGCGTACCGCACCAAGGTCGACAATTTCAAGCAGACCGCCTGGACCTTGTTCGGCGTTCACCTCGCGCTCAAGGAGGCTCCGCAGTACGTCGGAGCAGACTTCAACCCCAACATCAACAAGTCGCTGAAGTACAACGTGGGCGCCGAGACGATGGAGGACCTGTTCGGCCTGCACAGTCAGGTGGCCGCCGGCCAGATCCCAGACCTGGTCTCGTTCGGAACCGGGCACATCACCCAGTTCGACCCGAGCCAGGCACCCCCCGGCAATCACACTGCCTACGCCTGGTACCCGATGCCGTTCGCTCCCGGCGGGGACCCGAACAACATCGAGGCCGTCAAGGCAGACATCGCGCAGAAGGTGCTCGACGAATGGCGGAAGTACGCGCCAAACCTGACGCCTGACAACATCCTGCACGTTTACACCTACACCGCGAACGACTACCACCGCGAGTTCACGAACATGGTGAACGGCGACATCTTCGTCGGCTCCTTCGCCGGCGAGCAGTCCATGTGGAACCACTTCGGCTACCGCACGCCCATTGAGAACCTCTACATGGCCGGGTCACCGACCCACCCCGGTGGCGGCATCTCCGGAGGCGGTGGCTACATCGCCTCGCGCGTCATCGCCGAGGACCTCGGCCTCACACCCTGGTGGACCCCGATGGACGTCCGATCCGTCCTCGAGGCGGCCACCGACTGAACGCAACGCACTCTTTCTCCCGCCAGTCTCCCGCTGACAAGGAAGTCACTCCATGAATACACGAATGCATATGCGAATCCTCCCCGTCGCGACCGCCGCCGCCCTGCTGCTCGCGGCCTGCGGGGGAGGAGATGACGACGCCACGACTGACGCCGCTGAGGAAGGCGGCGAGGGCGAAGGTGGCAGCGAAGGTGGCGACAGTGCCCCGGAGGAGCTCACCGAGATCACCGTGGGCGTCCTGCCGATCGTCGACGTCGCCCCGATCTACCTCGGGGTCGAGCAGGGGTTCTTCGAGGAGCAAGGGCTCGACGTCGAGCTCGTCACCGGGCAGGGAGGCGCGGCACTCATCCCGGCAGTGATCTCGGGCGAGAACGAGTTCGGATTCTCCAACTTCACCTCGCAGGTGAACGCCGTCAGCCAGGATCTCCCGCTGCTCTCCGTCAGTCCGGGCGTCTTCACCACGGGCGAGCAGGGCGACGACGCAGCCGGGGTCGTCGCCCTGCCCGAAGCCAACATTGAACGTGCCGCCGACCTGGAGGGCCTGACGATCGCCACCAACACTTTGGCGAACAACTTCGTCATGACGATCAGCCACGCGGTCGAGGAGGACGGGGGCGATCCGGACCTTATCGAGTGGGTCGAGATCCCGTGGCCCGAGATGCCGGCAGCCGTGGCGAACGGGCAGGTCGATGCAGGCGTCGTCGTTGAGCCATTCGTCACCTTCGCCGAGGACGAGGGTGCCGAGGTCGTCCTATGGCACTGGGTCGAGACCGACCCGAACTTCCTCGTCGCGGGCTACTTCACCACGGAGCAGTACCAGGCAGACAACCCCGAGACCGTCGAGGCGTTCGTCGCCGCGCTCGACGAGTCCCGGACCTACGCCGACGAGAACCCCGACGAGGTTCGACGCATAACTGGCACCTACACGGAGATCGATGAGGACGTGCTCAACCGGATGCACCTACCCCGGTTCGGCGGCGAGTTCGTCATCGAGGAGCTGCAGTGGCAGGCCGACCTGGCCAACGACTTCGGCATCACCAACGGTGCGGTCGACGTGGCGGAAATGCTGTTCAACGAGTGAGAACCGGGTCCGGGTGCCCACGTCCGCGATGAGCGCGGGTGTGGGCACCCGCAACCTCGGTCACGCTCGTCCCGCAGCGGGCGGCACGAGATCGCGCGATGCGGCGACGATCACGGTGCGCAGCCAGTCGATCCCCGGTGGCACCAAGAAGTGGGTGAGAACAGTCTCGGCACGGCGTGTCGTCATTATCCGGCGACGCGCGCCTTGTCCCGCGGAGCCCGGTCTTGGACCCTGGCGTCATGACCACTCCAGCCCAGTTCGCAATCGTCACGCTCGGAGTCGCCGACCTCGACCTGAGTGTCGACTTCTACAGGGCGCTCGGCTGGGAGCAGCGCGGCGACAAGTCCGCGGGCATCACCTGGTTCCGCACGTCGGGCACGTGGATCGGCCTGCTCGACCACGACGCACTGGCCGATGACGTCGGCCTCCCCGCGGATCCGCCGACCACCTACCGCGGCATCACGCTGGCGATCAACGTCGACTCGGTCGACGAGGCGGCCGCGGCGTTCGCCCATGCAGTCGGCGTCGGCGCACGACCCGTCAAGGTGCCCGAGCCCACGGAGTGGGGCGGATACTCCGGCTACTTCGCCGACCCGGACGGCCACCTCTGGGAGGTCGCGCACAACCCGTTCTTTCCAATAGCCGACGACGGGACCATTGACATCCCCGTCTGACAACGGGCTCCCTACGGCGTCGGCGACTTCCGTGGCCGGAAGGCACCCGTCGAGCTCGACGCTTGCACCGCGCGTCAGCAGGGGATCCGCCTCGTCGACGTAACGCTAGATCTCGACCCGGTGCTTCGGCGACTGGCGGTAGGTGTTGGCGGTCACCTCACAACCACCGTGGGTCGTGTCCACCATGCGGTGCCCTCGCCGCGACATCTCGGCCAAGTGAGTCGACTTCCCGGCGCCGGACATCCCGGTGAGCAGGATCCGCACCATCAGTCGTCCGTTCAGGCGTACACGGCGGCGAGCCAGTCCTCCCACTTCTTCGTCTCTGCCTCCGCGTCGGCGTCCGTGAAGAGGTAGTGCCCGAACGCGACCGGCATGCCCATCACCGTGTTGTTGTGGAAGCGGTAGAGGCCGTCCGCGGCGCGGACGCCGACGAAGTCGTCGGTGGGGACGACCCAGTCGACGACGCCCACGATCGGCTCGAGACCCGCGGGCGTGAGTGTCACCTCGTCACCGACGGCGAGGGTGCCGGTGACACCGAGCGCGGCCGCGACCGGCGCCCAGGCCGCGGGGGAGGTCTGCGACTGCGGGCCCTGCCCGGTGACGAACGTGCCGTCCCGGCCGGCGAAGTGGGTGAGGTACTGGGCGAGGTTGACCATGTACAGGTCCCACCCGTACCCGGTCATCGTCTCGAAGTCGTACTCGCCGCCCCAGTCGTCGCCGAGGAAGCCGCTGTGCACGAACGTGAGGACCGTCGTCGCGTCGTCGCGCGCCTCGATGAGGTACTCGTAGGCATGGAACGCCCCGTCGGGGCCGTCGGGCGTACGGACGAAGAGACGCTCGTTCTCCTGCCGCTCGACCTGCATCCCCTCGGCCTCCATGGCGTCGGGGTCGGGGGACCAGGAGCGTTGCCCTTCGCGCGTGGCGACGGCGTGCCACACCTGGGCCGGGGTCGCCGGGAGGACGACCTCCTTGCGGATCTCGAACCGGTCGGACATGACGTTCTCCTCAGGTGGTGGGGACGTGGGGGTGGACGGCGACGACGAGGCGGTGGGTGCGCGCCCCGTCGGAGTCGGGACAGTGGTAGCGCCGCACGAGGTCGGTGACGGCGTGCTCGAGCTCGCGGGAGAACGCGGCCCGGTCGGTGGCCGAGGCGAACCGGACCTCGCCGTCGACGGCCCAGGTCGCCACCCGGGTGCCCGTCCGGCGCGCACCGGTGACCAGCGCGCCGACGTCGCGGACCAGCCGGGCGGCCAGCGCGAGCAGCCACGCGGCCGAGACCCGGTCCGGGTGCCGGTCGGGGTTGGGCTGCACCTCGGCCAGCGTCTCGGGCGAGATGACGAACGACCCGGCCCGCGAGCGCACGACGCGCTCGGTGAAGTTGCCGCGTCGGCGCTCCTCGACGAGCTCGACGAGGCCGCGCTCCTCGAGCACGCGCAGGTGGTAGTTGACCTTCTGGCGCGGCAGGCCGAGGTGGGCGGCGAGCGTCGTCGCCGATCCGGGCTCCACCAGGGCGGCAAGGACCCGGGAGCGCACCGGGTCCAGGGCGGCCGCGGCGGTGGCCGCGTCGTCGATGAGGTCGATGTCGAGCACGGGAGCGATCGTGCGCTTGACAAAAAGATCTGTCAAGAGCGACGTCGACGAGGTTGTCCATCCGTGGAACCGGGCGTCCCGGTACCGGGGGCGCTGCCTAGACTGACGCCGCCCGCCATCTTCGAGGAGGCCCCATGGTCGCGCCCGCGATCCTTCGTACCGTCCGCGCCGTCAGTCTCGACGTCGACGGCACGATCTCCGGCGACGACCACGCCGTCGCGCCCCGCACCGCGGCCGCCGTCACCCGCATCGTCGAGCTCGGCCTGCCGGTCTTCCTCCTCACCGGGCGGGCGCGCGCCAACACCCTCGGCCTGGCGCGGGACCTGAGGATCCCCAACATCGTCACCAGTGACAACGGCGCAGTCCTGCTCGACCCCGTGCGCGGCGAGGACGTCGCCGTGCGACCGATGGCCCGCGAGCACGTCCGCAGCCTCGTCGAGCTCGCCGCCGAGCTCGACCTCGACATCACGTGGTGGACGACGGAGGCGATCTACGTCGAGCACGAGGGCGCCGCCGCCGACCTCCTGCGCCGGCTCAACGGCGACCTCGTCGAGGTCGGCGACACGCAGGACCTCCCGGAGAAGGTCACGAAGGTCATGCTGTTCGGCACACGCGAGCAGCTTGACGACGCGGCGGATACGATTCGTTCCCGCTTCCCCGACGCGACCCGGTCGATGGACACCTTCTTCGAGTTCGTCGACGACGCGGCCACCAAGTGGAACGCGCTGACGGAGATGCTCGCCCGCCACGGCGTCGACCCGGAGCACTGCCTCGGGATGGGCGACGGCGGCAACGACGTCGAGTGGCTCGGCCGCATCGGCGTCCCGATCGCCATGGGCAACGCGCGTCCCGAGGTCAAGGAGGTGGCCGTCGACGAGACGGCGACGAACGTCGAGCACGGCGTCGCGCTCGTCCTCGAGGCGCTGGCCGACGAGCTCACCCGCACGAACGCACCGGCCACCGCGACGACGAACGACTGACCTCGCCTCCGGCGCCGGTCGTCCGGGCCCGACGGTCACTCCGTGCGCGTCCCCTCCGGCGGGGCTGCCGTTCCACGGTCGGTGGCCGGCACCTCGAGCGGGTCGGTCGCCTCCTCGTCATCAGCTGCTGCCTCAGGTGGGGCTGCCGGCTCCCGGTCGCCCGTCGCTCCCGCCGTCGCGAGCAGCGCGGCGATCGCCGTAGTCACGGGGATGGCCAGGACGAGCCCGATCGAGGACACGAGAGTGCGGACGACCTCCTCGGCGATCTCGCCGGACAACAGGGTGTCGGCCACGGGCCGTTCGACGAGCGACGCGAGCATGATGAGCGGCAGCGCCGTCCCCACGTAGGCGAACGCGAGCGTGTAGACCGTCGAGGCGATGTGGTCCCGCCCGATGCGCATCGTCCGGACGAACAGGCGACGCCGGGAGACCCCCGGGTCGGCCGCCGCGATCTCCCACGCGGCCGACGCCTGCGTGATCGTCACGTCGTTGAGCGCGCCGAGCCCCGCGATGACGATGCCGCACATGAGCAGGTCGCCCAGGGAGATCCCGGGGAACTGCTGGAACAGCATGAGACCCGTCTCGTCGGCCCCCGTGAGGTTCGCCGCCCCGGTGCCCCACATCGCGAGCAGCACCGTGACGGCGAGCCCGACGAACGTGCCGAGCAGCGCCGTCGTCGTGCGGATCGATACCCCGTGCGCGAGGTAGACGGCGAGGAACATCATCGCCGAGGAGCCCACCAGCGCGGTGAGGACCGGCGAGGACCCGAGCATGAGCGCGGGCAGGATGAACAGCGCCACGACGGCGAGGGAGCCGAGCAGGCCGACGACGGCGGCGAGCCCCTTCCAGCGCGCCACGGCGAGGACCGCGGCGAGGTAGAGCACCGTCAGCCAGGCCACGGGGACCGTGCGCTCGAACTCCCAGAACGAGTACAGCGTTCCCGTCCCGATGTTGCTCGGGACGTAGAGCAGCTGGACCCGGTCGCCGACGTCGATGTGCGCGGCCACCGACGGGTGCGGCGGGGCCACGGCGGTCTCGTGCCCGTCGTGTCCGCCCTCCGTGACCCGGGCGAGCATCTCGCTCGCGGGGTCGTCCGGGTCGGGCGCCTCGATCACCTCGGCCGAGACGATCTGCGTCCCGTCCTGGAGCAACGGGAGCGAACCCATCGGGCTCTCGCCGCGCGGCCACAGCGCGACCAGCCCCACGATCGTTGCCACCAGCAGGGGCAGGACGAGTGCGGCGAGCAGCCTGCGTACGCGCCTGCGGCGGCCCTCGGGCAGCTCCGACGTGACAGTGGAGTGGGAGTGCGACACGTGGGACATGGTCGTACAGGCCAGGCGCACGCCTCGACGGGCGCGCCGCGTCAGGCGTGGTCGCGCGGGTCACCGCTCCGGGTCGAGGGGGATCCGGGTCGAGGGGGAGCCGAGCGACCGTGCGCTATCTGGGGCCGCGAGCCACGCGCACGGCCTGTGCGACGAGGACCGCCTGCAGCGGAAGGCGCCCGTCGGCGACGGCGCGCCACG
Organism: Georgenia sp. Z2081; assembly: GCF_055326445.1. NCBI lineage: Bacteria > Bacillati > Actinomycetota > Actinomycetes > Allobogoriellales > Allobogoriellaceae > Georgenia > Georgenia sp. Z2081. The sequence goes on along the minus strand of NZ_JBUZNK010000007.1, from coordinate 147,203 downwards.
GCGGGGACCGGCGCCGCCAGTCCGCGGCCATCTGGACGTTCGCCGGAAAGACCGCGACGAACAGGGCGGCGGCCGCGGCGCCGCCGAGCCGGCGTGTCCGGGGGAGCGTGATCAGCCCGGCGACGGCCAGCTCGGCCACGCCGGAGGCATAGGTGTAGGCCCGGGGGCTGCCCGGCAGCCGGGGCGGAACGATCTGGTCGAACGTGCCGGGAACCGCGAAGTGCATCGTCCCCGCTCCGGCGAGGAGCACCGTGAGGAAGCGGGCGGTCCGGCGACTCATCCGGACACGCTACCCGCGCCGCGGCACGGACGAACCGTGCCGCGGCTGCGTGCGTGCTCAGATCGAGTAACGGGCCTCGGTGGACATGTCGAACAGGTCCTCCACCGTGAGTCTCCCGCTGACCAGTCCCTGTTCGCTGGAGTATCGCAGGAAGGTCTCCAGCACGTGCCGGTTCGCCTCGACGCCGTAGCTCCAGTAGTTCTCGCCGAGCAGTGCGACCGTCCGGTCGAGCTCGGCGGCGAGCCAGGGGAGCGCGACGAGCAGGGCGGATCGGTAGCGCAGGTCGTCCATCGCGGCGTCGCGGGAAGCGAGGCACGCGTCGACGAGCGAGGTGGCCACCCACGGGTTCCGCTCCAGGATCTCCCGGCGCACGACGAGCACGTGCATGATCGGGAAGATCCCGGTGGCGCGGAAGTAGGCGACCTCGACGTCCCGGTGGCCAGGGAACAGCGGCTCGACGAGGCCGTCCGCGAGCGCCCCGGGGGAGTGCGCCGTGATCAGCCCGTCGAGCTCCCCGGTGGCGAGCAGGTCGGTCAGCGAACGGTCGGGCGGAGCCGTCTCCAGCTGCACCCGGTCCGGGAGGTCGAGCGCGATCTTCTCCGTGCGGCCGGGGCTCTCGGCCCCACCGGTGACCCAGGTGATCGAGTCGAGGTCGACCCCATGGTGCTCGCCGAGGATCCCGCGTTGCCACACGGGTGCGGTCATCTGATATTCGGGGACCCCGACCCGCCGGCCGTCGAGCTGCTCCGGCCGAGTGATCCCTGATCCCGTGCGCACGTAGATGTTCTGGTGCCGGAAGTACCTCGACGGGTAGACCGGCAGCGCGACGAACCGGTCGTCGCCCCCGTCCCGCCCGAGGGTGTAGGAGGACAGCGACATCTCGCTCACATCGAACTCGGCGTGCCCGAGCTGGCGGAAGAAGACCTCCTCGACCGGCATGGACAGCATCGTGAGCTCGATGCCCTCGGGTCGGACTCGTTCGTCGCGCAGCGCGGCGAACCGGTCGCAGCGCGTGGCGGCGAAGGACAGGTGCAGCCGGCTCACGGCAGCAGCAGGTCGAGGTCGGGCTGCTCGGACATCGTGCCGAACTCGATCGCCTTCTCGGCGAGGAACTCGGCGGCCTCGCGGCTCATCTCGGGAACGAATCGTGGCAGCACCATCCGCTCGAGGACATCCTCGTCGATCTCGGTGTAGGTGCCGGTGATGCGCCGCACCTCGTCCGGGTTCTCCTCGGAGAACTCGAGCGACCGGTCGACGGCTCGAGCGAAGGCGTCGACCAGCTCGGGGTCGTCCTCGATGAGGGCGCCGGAGGTGAACACGCAGCTGACGTCGAGATCCGGGTGCATCTCCGCGAACGGCCACGAGATCACCGTCGCGCCCATGTCCAGCGCCTCGGTGACGAACGGCTCGACCGCCCAGACCGCGTCGACCTGACCGGTCTCCAGCGCGGCGGGCGCCTCGGGGAACGGGACCTCGATGAACTCCACCGTCGACTCGTCGCCGCCGTCGCGCTGGATCGCGGTGCGGATGATGGTGTCGCCGATGTTGTTCAGCGTGTTGACGGAGACGGTCCGCCCCTCGAGGTCGGCCGGCGACTCGATGCCCGAGTCCGGCATGACGAGCACCGCCGAGAAGTCCGGGTCGCCCTGCGCGGTGTTGGCGTTGGCGATGCACTGGATGTCCAGGCCCTGTTCGCGAGCGATCATCGACGACAGGAGATTGCCGCGGCCGAACTCGTGCTCGCCGGAGACGACCGAGGGGATGACCGCGGCGCCGCCCGCGGCGGACTCGATCGTCAGGTCGATGCCTTCCTCCTCGAAGAAGCCCTGCTCGAGGCCCAGGTGGAGCGGTGCGGAGTCGACGATCGGCTGCGTCGAGATGGTCACCGGTGTCGGCCCGTCCTGGCCGTCGGGCGAATCGGACTCATCGTTGCTCCCGCAGGCGGAGAGGACGAGCAGGCAGGCCAGGGCGATGCCGGTGGCCCGGACGCGTCGTGGAGTGGTCATGTCATGTCCTTGATCGGTGTGGAGAGTGGATTCAGCTCTGGATCTGGGCGCACCAGACGTCCCAGGCACGGCGGATCTGGCCGCCGATCGAGGTCGTGGCGGTGGCCGCCTCGGAGCGGGTGAGGTGGACGGGCGAGCCGAGCGGCAGAGCGGCGAGCAGCACGGAGGCGTTGACCTCGGCGTAGATCGCCCGATAGGTGACCTCCGGGACCGAGCCGCCGACCGCCGTCGACCCGTGCCCCCGCATGAGCACGAGCGGCCGATCGCCGAGCACGTGCGCGAGGGCAGCCCCCCGGTCCTCATCGGTGACGAGCAGATCGGTTCCGTCGGCCACCTCGTTGCGCTGGTCGTAGACCGGAGCGCGAGAGCCGAGGAAACCGGCCATGTGCATGACCGGCACGAACGGGACGTCCGTGAGCCCGAACGGCAGGATCGCGGCCGAGTGCGAGTGCACGACCGCGGCGACGTCGGGACGGGCACGGTAGATCTCCGTGTGGATGTGGCTCTCGAGGTACGGGGCACGGTCGTCGTCGACGGTGCCGTCGAGGTGATGGACCTGAAGGTCGTCGGTGGAGACCTGCCCCGGCGCAAGGTTGCGGGACAGGAGGAACGAGTCCCCGCTCAGGCGGGCCGAGACGTGCCCGAAGGCATCCAGCACGGAGTGCCGTACGAGGATGTGGTTCGCCTGGACGATCTGCCTACGCAGCTCGTTCTCGCTCGGGTCGGTCCTGGTCACGGCGCTCCCTCGTATCGGTCACACGTCGATGTGTGATGAGGACGCTAGGGCTGGGACAGGCAACGGCCAACCGACGTATTCTCCTCAGAGGAATCTCAAGGAGGTGAGCCCCGACCGTGACTCATGAACCGGGCCATCACGTCCCCGGCTACCCCGTAGCCGGCGTGTCGCGCACGCTCGGCGCACTCGAGGTCCTCGCCGCCGCCGAGAGCGTCTCGGTCGCCGAGCTCAGGGAGGCCCTGGGGATCGGGGCGTCGACGGCGCACCGTCTGCTCGCGATGCTCGTCTTCCACGGCTATGCCCTCCATCTCGACGACCGCCGATACGCGCAGGGCCCCGCGCTGTCGGCGCTCGCGCGCGGAACGGTGCTGAGGCGAGACACCCCGGAACCGGTACGGACGGCGATGGCGGCAGTCGCGGCGAGGTGCGGGGAGACCGTGCACGTCGGGTCTCTCATCGGCACCGACATCCTCTACACGGACGCGATCGACTCGCCTGCGGTGCTCCGCGTGACCACGCGCGTCGGCATCAGGCAGCCGGCGCACGGCACCTCGATGGGGCGATCGATGCTCGCCGAGCTCGACCCGGACGATCTTGATGCGATGTACCCCGGCACCGGGCCACCGGCACTCCCGAGCGGTGTCCACTACTCCCGCAGCGAGCTCGACGCCATGCTTGCAGCCATACGTGCGCGCGGCTGGGCGGAGAACCATGGCGACGTCGAGGAGGGGGTCTCCTCGGTCGCCGTGGCCGTCCATGGGTCGGCCGGCCGGCTCGGCCTGTCGATCTCGGGGCCGAGCACCCGGATGCCGGCTGAGCGGGTCGCCGACCTCGCGCACGTGCTGGTTGAGGAGTGCGCCGCCCTCGAGGGCACTCTCGCCGGGTGAGGAAATGTCGTGGTGGCGCCGGGGTGGCGCCCCTACGGTTCGCCGCATGACACTTCGAGTGACGACGGCGTCACCCCACCGGTTCAGCCGCCTTGGCCCTGACCCGGAGGCGGATCTCGCCCGCGTGCGGCGGGTCATCGACTCCGGCCGGGTCACGCCGGACGATCTGTTCGTCGTCACGGACGATGCGGCAGACGTCGGCCGGGCGTTCCTCATGACGCTCGAGGACGGCACGCGCGTCATGCAGGCCGTCCGTCTGGACGCCGCTCACCCGGACGTCGTCGAGCTCGTCCGGCTCCTGCTCGACGCCGTCGCGGCGCGGGCAACCGCCACCGGGGCCGTGCGCGTGCACGCGGTCGTCACCGACGACGACTCTGCGCCGGACGCCCGACGCACCGCGCTTGCCGCGGCCGGCTGGCTGCCGGACGGCGACCGGCTCGAGCTCTCCGCAGTCCCGGTGCTGCGCGACCTGCCGGCCGGGGTCGTGGAGGTCGACCCGTCCGACCCTGCTGTGCTCGAGGTGCTCGGCGCTGCCATGGCGGACAGCCTCGACGACTACGACCGGGTCCAGGTCGCCGAGCTCGGCCCCGTCGCGGCAGCCCTCGCGTACCGCGACATGCTCGCCTCCTCCGGACGTCGCCCCGTGCCCTGGTTCGGCCACAGCACCGGATCCGGCCTCGACGGCGTGGCCGCGCTCGAGGGCTTCGACACTGACTGGTGCCTCGGCTACCTCGGCGTCGTCCCGGCCGGCCGCCGCAGGGGAGTCGGGGCGGCGCTGACCTCCGCGATGCTGTCCGCGACGGCGCAGGCAGAGGTGCCGCTGGCGACGGCCAGCGTCGCGGTCGGTAACGCGCCCGTGCGCGCCACGCTGGGGCGACAGGGCTTCACGGTGCGATCACGTCGCGCGGACTTCGTCCGGTACCTCGACCCGGCTGGGCGGACGGCTGACCGGACCTAGGCTCACGGGCATGCGCACCGACGGGTACGGCCGCCTCCAGGTCGTCGCCGGCCCCATGTTCTCCGGCAAGTCCGAGGAGCTGCTCCGCCGGGTCCGGCGTGCACGGCTCGCCGGTCTCGAGGTCGCCCTGGTCAACCACGCCTGGGACGAGCGATACGGCACGGGCGAGGTCACCTCCCACGCGGGACTCTCGCTCGGGTCGACGTCGGCTACCGACGTAGCGGCCCTGCTCGCGGCCGTCGGGGACCGTGAGCTCGACCTGCTCGCCGTCGACGAGGCCCAGTTCTTCGGCCCCGATCTCGTCCCGGCCGTCGAGACCCTGGTGCGCCGGGGGACCACCGTGGTCGTCGCGGGCCTGAGCGTGACGTTCGACGGCCGCCCGTTCGAGCCCCTGCCCACGCTCATGGCCATCGCCGAGGACGTCACCCGTCTGACGGCGGTGTGCGCGGTCTGCGGCGCGGACGCGGTCTTCCACCAACGGCTCCGCGGCGGCACGGGCGCGGATCCGCTCGAGGGCACGCCGGCCCACGTCGGCGGGACCGAGACCTACGTGGCGCGCTGCCGGCGCCACCACGAGCCCTGACCCGACCCGGCCCACCCGGCCGTCCCGAGTAGTCTCGGCCCATGCCCTCCACGCTCGCCGACGTCGTCGACGCCGTCCATCGGCGCTACCCGCCGGGGACCGCGGAGGCGTGGGACGCCGTCGGGCTCGTCGTCGGCGACACCGCCGCGCCGGTGCGTCGCGTCCACCTCGCCGTCGACCCGACCGAGGAGGTCGTCGACGAGGCACTCGCCCTCGGCGCGGACCTGCTGTGGGTCCACCACCCCCTGTTCCTCAAGGGCACGACGACGATGGCCACCACGAGCGACAAGGGTCGCCTCGTGCACCGGCTCATCACCGGCGGCTGCGCGCTCCTCACCTCGCACACGAACGCGGACATCGCCGTCGCCGGCGTCTCGCACGCGCTCGCCGACCTCCTCGGGCTCGTCGACCAGCGGCCCCTCGTGCCGACCGACGGACCGGCCGCGACCCTCGTCGTCCACGTGCCGGCCACGCACACGCGCCTCCTGCTCGACGCGCTCGCCCGCGCCGGCGCGGGGCGGCAGGGCGACTACGAGCGGGCGGCGTTCACCTCCCGGGGCACCGGGACCTTCCGGCCGCTGCCGGGTGCGCACCCGACGATCGGCGCCGTCGGAGACGTGGAGGAGGTCGAGGAGGACCGCCTCGAGATCCTCGTGCCCGCCGGTCGCGAGGGCGACGTGCTGCGGGCGCTGCGCGAGGCGCACCCCTACGAGGAGCCTTCCTACGCGCTGTTCCGCCACGACGGGGCGTCACCCGCCCCGACGACCGGCCACGGACGCGTCGGACGACTGCCCGCACCTCTCACGCTGGACGAGTTCGCCGACCTCGCCGCCGAGCGGCTGCCCGGTACGCCTGCCGGCCTCACCGTCGGTGGTGACCTGGCCGCCGAGGTGAGCACGGTCGCCGTCTCGGGCGGCTCGGGCGATGCGTTCCTCGCTGACGCCCGGCGGTCCGGGGCCGACGTCTACCTCACCGCCGACCTGCGCCACCACCCGGCCTCCGAGCACCTGGCGGGCGGCCGGCCGTACCTCGTCTCCGCGACCCACTGGGCGACCGAACGTCCGTGGCTCGACGTCGCCGCCCGCCTGCTGCGCGAGGACGCAGCGTTCGTGGACTCAGGGGGCGAGGACACCGGCCTCGAGGTCACGGTCTCCGACCTCGTCACTGACCCCTGGGCGGCGCGCCACGGGGCCGACCGAACCGAAGGGAGCTGACATGCCCACCGCACCGCTCGTCGACCAGCTGAGGCTGCTCGACCTGCAGGACCTCGACACGACGATCGCCCGGCTCGGCCACGAGCGGCGCTCGCTCCCGGTCCTCACCCAGATCGCCGAGCTCACCGGCCGCGCGGACGACCTGCACGACGAGCTCGTGCTCGCCACCTCCGCCGCCGGCGACGCACGCCGTGCGCTGACCAAGGCCGAGGCCGACGTCGAGCAGGTCCGGTCGCGGGCCAAGCGCAACCAGGAGCGGCTCGACTCCGGCCAGGGGCTCTCCCGCGAGCTCGTCGCCCTCCAGGAGGAGCTCGAGCACCTCGCCGGCCGACAGGCCACCCTCGAGGAGGCCGAGCTCGAGGCCATGGAGGCCGCGGAGGAGACCGACGCCCGGGTCACCGCGCTCAAGGAGCAGTCCGCGTCCGTGGCGACCGACCTCGAGTCGCTCGGCGCCGAGCGCGACGCGGCGTTCACCCGGATCGACGCCGACGTGACCGCCCGGCGGGCCGAGCGCGACGAGCTCGCCGGCACGCTGCCCGGGCCGCTGCTCGACGAGTACGAGGCGGCGCGCCGCCAGACCGGGGGGCTCGGCGCCGTGGCCGTCCGCGGGCACCGGGCGGAGGGGGTCGCGGTCGACTTCACCCTCGCCGAGCAGTCGATGATCGACCGGGCCGCCGAGGACGAGATCCTCGTCAGCGAGGACCACGGCTTCATCCTCGTGCGGGTGGGGGACCGCCGGTGACCCGCCGGATCGTCCTGCACACCGACGGCGGCGCCCGCGGCAACCCCGGGCCCGCCGGCTACGGGGCCGTGCTCACCGACGCCGGGACGGGCGAGCGGCTCGCGAGCCGCAGCGGCTGGCTCGGGGAGACGACGAACAACGTCGCCGAGTACACCGCGGTCGTCGAGGGCCTGCGCGCCGCGGCACGCATCGACCCCGACGCCGAGGTCGAGGTGCGGGCGGACTCCAAGCTCGTGGTCGAGCAGATGTCCGGCCGGTGGAAGATCAAGCACGAGGACATGCGCAGGCTCGCCCTCGAGGCGCGCGACGCCTTCCCGGCCCCCCGGGTCCGCTACACGTGGATCCCGCGCGCGCAGAACTCCGCCGCCGACGCCCTGGCGAACAAGGCGATGGACGCGCGCGAGGACGCGGACACCGACGAGTGGCTCACGAGCCTCACCCCGACGGCCGAGCTCGGCTCGGAGTCTGACGAACCGGCGACCGCACTCTTCGAGATCAGCGAGCCGGCGCCTACCGACAGCACACGTGCCGCGCCCGCCGCGGCGCCGGCTTCCGCGACCCGCCCCGCCGGCGTCGACCGGTCGGGCGGGGCCACGCGCGTGTACCTCGTCCGGCACGGCGTCACCGAGTGGACCGTCGGCGGCCGGCAGTCCGGCTCGGACACCCCCGGGCCGGACCTGCTCGACCTGGGCCGGCAGCAGGCCCGCCGTGCGGGCGTGCTCCTGCGTGCACTCGCGACGGACGACGACGCCGACCTGTCCTCGGCCGAGGTCCGCGTCTCCCCGATGGTGCGCACGCGGCAGACGGCGCAGGAGGTGGCGGCCGCGGCCGGCCTCGGCGAGGCCGTCGTCGACGACCGGCTCCGCGAGGTCGAGTTCGGCCGGTGGCACGGACTGACCACCGCGGAGATCGAGGACGGCTGGCCGGGCGAGTGGGCGCGGTGGCGGGCCGACATCGACGTCACGGCCCCGGACGGGGAGTCCCACCGCCAGGTCGGCGCCCGCGTGGCGAGGGTGCTCAAAGAGGTGGCGGGCACCGAGCGGCGCACGGTCGTGCTCGTCGCGCACGCCGTCGTCGTCCGCGCGGCCGTCGCGCTCGTCGCCGGCATCGAGCCCCACGCCTGGGGGCGGGTGCGCGTGCGACCGGGATCGGTGACGATGCTGGGCGTGAGCGGCACCGACCCCGACGGCCGGTTCGAGGGACAGGTCAACTACGTCGGCGCCCCGAGCGAGGGCGTCGCTTGACGGCTCACGGCCGCTGGGTGAGCACCATCGTCAGATCCGCCGGTCGGCCCGAGCGTTCCGGGGGCGTCAGCTCGACGTCTGTGAGCGTCCAGGTCGTGCGTTCCGCCCCCTTGCGGGGCGGTGCGGCGGCCTCGCGCACGGTCCCGACCAGCTCTCCCGCCGCGGCCGCGAGCTCGTCCGATGTGGCCGGGGCGGCGCCGTCCCTGCGCAGGAGATGACCGACGAGCAGGCCGCGGAACCACTTCGCGTCGTGCGAGACCACCGAGCGGCGGCCCGCGCGCACCGTGACCGCTCCCACCTCGACGTGCTGCGCCGTCGGCGGGACCTTCCACATCGCCCGGTAGCCGCCCGAGCGGCAGTCCACGACGAGCGCGCCGGCCGCCCGATCGTCGAGCTCGGCCGCGAGCGGCCCGCGCCAGAAGGCGCCCAGCCCGCCGATACCAGGGAGCGTGGCGGTTGCCCCGAGGCGGTGGGCGGGGATCCGGTCGGCCGGGGAGAGCGCGCCGAACGCGGCCGACATGACGAGGACGTCGCGGTCCGCCCGCTCGCGTGCGGCCCCGTCGAGGTCGGCGATCCCGGCACGGTCGAACAGCACGCCCGTGAAGACACGGTCGGCACGCGCCGTCGGCAGCTCGTGGATCCGCCGTTGCGCCGCCACCTCCTCGCCGGCCGACGCCGGTGCCCGAAGGACCTCGAGCGCGTCGGGCCGGTTGCTGACGGCGACGAGGGCGTCGAGCACGGTGGAGCGCGCACGGGTCAGCCCGGGCAACGCGAGGGCGGCGAGGTCGAGCGGGGGTCCGTCGTCGGGGGCGGTCTTGCCCTCGGAGGGGGGAAGCAGCACAAGCACCACGGGAGCCTAACCGGGCACGATGGTCGTCCCCGCGGAGGTCCGACGGGTAGACTCACCTGTCGCGGAAGAGTCGGTCGGGCGGCCGCGTGGCCCTCGCGCCCCGAGGAACGTCCGGGCTCCGAAGGGCAAGGTGGTGGGTAACGCCCACCCGGGGTGACCCGCGGGACAGTGCCACAGAGAACAGACCGCCCCGCAAGGGGCAAGGGTGAAACGGTGGGGTAAGAGCCCACCAGCGCCACGGGTGACCGTGGCGGCTCGGCAAACCCCACCTGGAGCAAGACCAGACAGCAGGCGTTCGAGGACGGCCCGTCCGATGCCTGCGGGTAGGTCGCTGGAGGCGTACGGCAACGTGCGTCGTAGATGGATGGTCGCCACCGGCGGGGCAACCCGTCGGGACAGAACCCGGCGTACAGGCCGACTCTTCCGCCCCGCCAGCTCTGACTTGCGGCCCGGGCGGTCAGGGCGTGAGTACGTACCCGTTGGACGAGTGGTTCAACGCGATGATCCAGTTGCCGTCCTCCACGACCCGTTCCGGCAGGCACAGCACGAGGTTGCCCTCGACCGACTCGCCGCCGCTGATCGCCTCGGCGTGGAATAGATCGTCGGGGGCGACCGCGGAGGTGGCGCCGTACACATCGCCGGATCTCGTCGTCCAGTAGACGAGCAGGGAGGCGAACGGCACGAACGGGTCCGCGGTCTCCGCCGTCACGCGGACGCGCTGGGTGACGTAGACGTGCCCGTCCGGGGGCGGGGGGTTACCGGCTTCGTGGGCCATGACCTCGTCGGTCGCGTCCCAGTCGGTGGGGCCCACGAGCTGTGCGTCGATCCGCTCACCGGTGTCGTCGAACGTCCACGGCATGACCGAGGAGCGGCCGAACGGCGTCGCGTTCTCGAGCTCGAGCTCCCCGAGCATGGCGAGTGGCTCGGTGTTGGTGGGGACGCCGTCGGGACCGGTGTGCGCGCTCTGGTCCTGCCCGCGCGGGAATGTGTCCTCGGGCCGGAGCCCGGCCAGTGCACCGGCGTCGTCCGTGCCTGTCTCGTCGGGTAGGTCGGACGGGTCCGTCGGCTGCCCGTCGGCGTGGCCGCCCCCGGCCTGGTCGCCTCCGGGCTCCGGCGGGGGCTCGACGTCGAACTTCCCCGGACCGTCCTCCTCGCGCGCGGCGGGCTCGCGCAGGACGAACGCCCAGATCGCCACCGCCACGAGCGCCACGCAGGTGGAGGCCGCGACCGCCGCGGGTGCGGCCCGCGTGTACCAGGGTCCGCGGCGCTCGGGAGCGGGCGGAGGTGAGGACGTGGCTGTCGGCGGCGTGGCGGAGTGGCCCGACGGCGCGTAGGGCGATGGCTCGTAGGGGGCGGCGGGGTGAGCCGGCGGAGCAGGGGGAGACGGTCCGTACGGCGCCGCCGCGTGTGGTGCGGAGGGCGAGAAGGGCGCGGACGGTGCGTGCGGCGGGGAGGCCATCGGTGGCCCGGAGGGCGCGGACGGCGCGGGCGGCGGGGAGGCCGTGGCGTGGCCGGCCGCGGCCTGCATCCCGAAGGCGGCCGAGGAGGACGTGCCGACGAACGAGCGTCCCTGGTCCGGCGACCAGGCGTGGGTCTCGCGGAGGTCGTCCTGATAGAGCCGGGCGGAGCGTCGGGTCGTGTCCTCGGGGTCGTCGTCGGCGCCAAGGGGCTCCACCGGGTCCACGATCCACATCTGCCAGTCCCGAGGAGCCGGGGGCCAGCGTGGGTCAGGGCGCCAGCCGACCGGCGGCGCGAAGCCCGGAGGCACGAGCCAGCCAGGGGGCGGGTTGAACCGCGGCACGGCGCCTCCTCTGCCTCGGTGCGGAGCGCGGAACCTGGAACGGCCGGGCGGGCGCCCGGCCGATCACGAGGTTACAAGTGACGGGCGCGCAGGGGCCAGGAACCGGCGGGGACAGGTCCCCTGACCACGGCGTGACGCTTCGGCCGGGCCCGGATGCCCTGTCCTGATGCCGACACCGGCGACGGGACGTCAGCGAGTGAGCTCGGCGGCCCGGTAGGCGGCCCCGACGATCCCCGCGTTGTTCCGGAGCTTCGCGGGGACCATGGGCGCCCGGGTCGTCAGGAGCGGCAGGAACTTCTCGTGCTTCCGGCTCACGCCGCCGCCCACCACGATGAGGTCCGGGGAGAACAGCTTCTCGACGACCTCGTAGTAGCGCTGCAGCCGCTTGGCCCACTTCGGGTAGGACAGGTCCTCGCGCTCGCGGACCGCGGAGGAGGCATGCGACTCGGCGTCGCGACCGTCGATCTCGAGGTGGCCGAGCTCGGTGTTGGGCACGAGCGTCCCGTCCACGAGCAGAGCCGAGCCGATCCCGGTCCCGAGCGTGGTGAGCAGGACGACTCCGGGCACGTCCTTCGCGGCGCCGTAGTGGGCCTCCGCGACGCCGGCGGCGTCGGCGTCGTTCATCGCGACCACCTCGCGACCCAGCTCCCTGCGCACCTCGTCCTCGATGTTCATGCCGACCCAGCTCTGGTCGAGGTTCGCCACGAAGGGGAAGCCGCCGTGCAGCACGGGTGCGGGGAACGTGAGCCCTACGGGGGCGTCGTCGTCCTCGTCGAACTCCGCGAGCAGGCGCCCGAGCACCTCGATGACGGCGGCCGGCGTGGAGGGCCGCGGGGTCGGGATCTTCACGCGGTCTGTCGTCAGCTCACCGGTGGTCAGGTCGACCGGGGCTCCCTTGATGCCGGAGCCGCCGATGTCGATGCCGAAGGCGAGGGTGTTCGTGGAGGGCATGGACTTCCTTCGTCGTCGAAAAGAAGGGGGACGTGCAGGACTCTAGACGACCGTGAGGATCTCCGGGCCGTCGCTCGTGATGAGGATGGTGTGCTCCCACTGGGCCGAGCGCGAGCGATCCTTCGTCACCACGGTCCAGCCGTCGTCCCACTGCTCGCCGTCGGGCTCGCCGAGGGTGAGCATGGGCTCGACGGTGAAGACCATGCCGGGCACGATCTCGTCGTCGAAGTGGGGCGCCGAGTCGTAGTGCGGGATGATCAGCCCGGAGTGGAACGCCTCGCCGACGCCGTGCCCCGTGTAGTCGCGTACGACCCCGTACTCGTAGCGCCTGGCGTAGGACTCGATGACACGGCCGATGACGTTGACCTGGCGGCCCGGCCGCGCCGCCTTGATGCCCCGGAGCATGGCCTCCTTCGTGCGCTCGACCAGGAGGCGCGACTCCTCGTCGACCTCGCCGACCAGGGCCATCACCGACGCGTCGCCGTGCACGCCGCCGATGTAGGCGGTGATGTCGATGTTGACGATGTCGCCCTCGGTCAGGACAGTCGAGTCCGGGATGCCGTGGCAGATGGTCTCGTTGATCGACGTGCACAGCGACTTCGGGAAGCCCTGGTAGTGCAGCGAGGACGGGTAAGCACCCTGCGAGATCAGGAACTCGTGGCCGATCCGGTCGATCTCCTCGGTGGTGACGCCCGGTCGGACGGCCTCGGCGGTGAGCTCGAGCGCCTGCGCCGCGATCCTGGCGGCCCGGCGGATCCGCAGAATCGTCTCCGGGCTCTTGACCTCGCCCGCCGTCACGCGCTCGGGTCCGGTGCGCCCCACGTACTCGGGGCGCTCGATCGAGGCGGGGACCTCGCGGACGGGGGAGACGGTGCCCTTGGTCAGGGTGCCCCGCGGGGCGCGATCGGCGAGCATGGTGCCCCAGTCTACGGATCGTGGACGAGAGTCCGAGCCCCGAGGAGCAGACATGAGCACCGGCGACTACTGGTTCAACCTGCGCACCAAGCAGGTCGAGAGGGGACAGGTCTCGCCCGTCGCGGACCGGATGGGCCCCTACGACACGCCCGCGGCCGCCGCGGCCGCCCTGCAGAGCGCCGCGGAGCGCAACGAGGAGGTCGACGAGGCGGAGGAGGAGTGGCGCACCTGGGGCGAGGGCGACGACGCCGGCTGACGGACGGTGCGTCGGGGAGTCCGGCGGGGGCGTCGCACGGCCGAGCCTCCTGGGAGTCGGCGTCGAGCGCACCAGGGAGTCGTGGGCGCGCGGCGGCCTACGAGTCGAACGTGTGCTCCGTGCCGGGGAAGGTGCGGTCCTTGACGGCGGCCACGTACTCGCCCGTGGCGCGACCGAGGGCCTCGCCGAGCTCGGCGAAGCGGCGGGCGAAGCTCGGCGACCAGTCGGACATGCCGGCCATGTCGATCCACACGAGCACCTGCCCGTCGGTCCCGGAGCCGGCCCCGATGCCGATCGTCGGTACCGCGACCGAGCGGGTGACCTGCTCGGCGACAGGTCCGGGCACCATCTCCAGGACGACGGCCACGGCGCCCGCCTCCTCGAGCGCACGGACGTCCGCGACGAGTCGCTCCGCCGCGCCCTCGCCGCGCCCCTGGATGCGCTTGCCGCCCAGCAGGTGCTCCGCCTGGGGGGTGAAGCCGACGTGTCCCACCACGGGGATGCCCGCCTGCGTGAGCAGGTGGACGTGGGGGGCGCGGTGGGCTCCACCCTCGAGCTTCACCGCGTGCGCTCCGCCCTCCTTCATCAGCCGCACGCCCGTGGCCAGCGCCTGCTCGGGCGAGGACTCGTAGCTCCCGAACGGCAGGTCGGCCACCACGAGCGCGCGCGTGACGGAGCGCGCGACCGCCCGGGTCGCCACGACCATCTCGTCCACGGTCACCGGCAGAGTCGTCGGGTGACCCAACATGTTGTCGCCGATCGAGTCGCCCACCAGCAGCACGTCGATCCCCGAGGCGTCGAGGACGCGGGCCGTCATGGCGTCGTACGCGGTGAGCATCGTGATCGGCTCGCCGCGCTCCTTCATCTGCGCGAGGTGGTGGACGCGGACCCGCTTCGGTCGGCTCGGGCTGTCGTTCACTGCTCGTCTCCTTGTCGCTCGTCCTGCTCCCGCCAGCGCGAGGTGACCGGCAGGCGGCGGTCGCGGCCGAACGCCAGCGCCGTCACCTTGGGCCCCAACGGGTACTGCCGACGCTTCCACTCGGCGCGGTCGACGAGACCGAGGACCCGGTCGACCACCTCGGGCGCGTGACCCGCCACCAGGAGCTCGGCCCGGCCGAGGTTCCGCTCGACGTAGTCCTGGATGACCGGGTCGAGCTCGTCGTAGGGCGGCAGCGAGTCCGAGTCCTGCTGACCCGGCCGCAGCTCGGCCGACGGGGGCTTCTCGATGGAGCTCCACGGGACCGGCACCGGCTCGCCGGCGTCGAGCGCGACCTGGTTGCGGGCCCGCGCCAGCTCCCACACCTTCGTCTTCGGCACGTCCTTGATCGGTGCGAACCCGCCCACGGCGTCGCCGTAGATCGTCGAGTAGCCCACGGCGAGCTCGGACTTGTTGCCCGTGGCGAGCACGAGGTGCCCCTCCATGTTGGACAGGCCCATGAGGATGACCCCGCGCACGCGCGCCTGCAGGTTCTCCTCGGCTACGCCGGTGAGCTCGACGTTCGTCAGGAACGTCTCGACCATCGGCGCGATCGGCTGCACCCGGTAGTCGAGCCCGATCGCGTCGGCGGAGGCAGCGGCGTCGTCCTTGGAGTGCTCCGAGGAATAGCTCGACGGCATCGAGACGCCCACGACGTTCTTCGGGCCCAGGGCATCGGCCGCCATCGCGGCGACCAGCGCCGAGTCGATGCCGCCGGACAGGCCGAGCACGACCGACCGGAAGCCGTTCTTCCGCGCGTAGTCGCGCAGCCCGAGGACGCACGCGGCGTACATCTGCGCGGCGTCCGGGGCCTCCTCGGCGGGTGCGCCGGACGCGACCACGCCGGATTGGCCGGCCCCGCCCGTGAGCTCCACCTGCACGGTCCCGGGCTCGAACCCCGGGGCGCGGGCCACCACGGCGCCGCCGGCGTCGACGACGAACGAGTGCCCGTCGAACACGAGGTCGTCCTGGGCGCCGACGAGGTTCGCGTAGAGCACGGGGCAGCCGAGCCGGCCCGCGAGCGTCTGCACGATCCCGAGCCGCACCGCGCCCTTGCCGTACTCGTACGGCGAGCCGTTGAGGACGAGCAGCGCGTCGAGGCCGGCGCCCGTGTACGCGTCGACCGCCCCGCCGTCGACCCAGATGTCCTCGCAGATCGCGAGCCCGAGCCGGCGGCCATCGACCTCGAGGACGACCGGATCCGCGCCGGGTTCGAAGATGCGGATCTCGTCGAACACCCCGTAGGTCGGCAGGTGCTGCTTGACGTAGGTCGGTCCCACCTCGCCGCCGGCCAGCACGGCGGCGCAGTTCGTCGGACGGCCCTGGGCCGAGGTGCCGAGCGTGCCGAGCACGACGACGACGTCGCCCAGGCCGTCGTCCGCGAGGTCCCGGGCGAGCGTCTCGAGCGACCGCTCGGTGGCGCTACGGAACGAGGCGCGCAGCGCGAGGTCCTCCACCGGGTAGCCGGGCAGCGTCATCTCCGGCAGGAGCACGAGACGCGCGCCGCTCCCGGCCGCTCCCCGCACCGCGTCACGGACGAGGGCGGAGTTCCCGGCGAGGTCCCCGGCGCACGGGTCCACCTGGGCGATCGCGATCGGCAGCGGCATGCTGTCAGGGTAGTCGGGCGTCGTGGGTGACAATGTGGGAGCACTGATCCGACCGGGAGGAGGCGGGATGGACCGCCAGCAGGAGTTCGTGCTGCGAACCGTCGAGGAACGCGACATCCGGTTCATCCGGCTGTGGTTCACCGACGTCCTCGGCACGCTGAAGTCGGTCGCCATCGCGCCGGCCGAGCTCGAGAGCGCGTTCGAGGAGGGCATCGGGTTCGACGGCTCCGCCATCGAGGGCCTCACCCGCGTGTTCGAGTCCGACATGCTCGTGCGGCCCGACCCGACGACCTTCCAGGTCCTGCCGTGGCGTAGCGAGCACCACGGCGTGGCGCGCATGTTCTGCGACGTCCTCACCCCCGGAGGCGAGCCCGCCCGATCGGACCCGCGCAACGTCCTGGCCCGCGCCGTCGAGCACGCGGCCAAGGCCGGCTTCACGCCCTACGTGCACCCCGAGATCGAGTTCTACCTGTTCGACGAGATCAACGACCCCCGGCAGCCGCTCGTCCCGGCCGACCGCGCGGGCTACTTCGACCACGTCGCCCGCGGGTCCAGCCACGACTTCCGCCGCGAGGCCATCACCACCCTCGAGGAGATGGGCATCCCGGTGGAGTTCTCCCACCACGAGGGCGGCCCGGGGCAGAACGAGATCGACCTGCGCTTCGCCGACGCCCTGTCGATGGCGGACAACGTGATGACGTTCCGCACCGTGGTCAAGGAGGTCGCCATGCGGCAGGGGCTGACCGCGACCTTCATGCCCAAGCCGATGCCCGGCCACCCGGGCTCGGGGATGCACACCCACTTCTCGCTGTTCGAGGGCGACTCCAACGCGTTCTACGACCCGGCGGGGGAGTACCAGCTCTCCACGACGGGACGCAGGTTCATCGCCGGCGTCCTCACGCACGCCCGGGAGTTCGCCGCCATCACCAACCAGTACGTTAACTCCTACAAGCGCCTGTGGGGCGGCGGCGAGGCGCCCAGCTACGTCAGCTGGGGCCACAACAACCGCTCCGCGCTCGTGCGGGTCCCCGGCTACAAGCCGGGCAAGCCGCAGTCCAGCCGCGTGGAGTTCCGCGCGCTGGACGCCGCCGCGAACCCCTACCTCGCGTTCGCGATCATCCTGCGGGCCGGGCTCAAGGGCATCGAGGAGGGCTACGACCTGCCCGACCCGGCGGACACCGACGTCTCGACGCTGTCCCGCGGCGAGCGCCGCGCGCTCGGCATCGTCTCGCTGCCGGCCTCCCTGGCCGACGCGATCGACGCGATGGAGGGCTCCGAGCTGGTTGCGGAGACGCTGGGGGAGGAGACCTTCGACTTCGTCGTGCGCAACAAGCACGAGGAGTGGGAGGCCTACCGCGACCAGGTCACGGACTTTGAGCTGGCCCAGTTCATCCCCTCGCACTGATGGCCGGCGGACGGGTCGTCTCCCGGCTCACCCAGCTGCGGCGCGTCGGCATCCACGAGCCGCGCCGCGCCGAGGCGCTGCTCGACGACCCGGCCCTGGCCCCGTACCTGGCCGCCGAGGGCGTGGCGGAGCGGCTGCTCGGCCACCTCGCCTCGGCCGGGAACCCCGACCACGCGCTGCTCACCCTCGTGCGGATCGCCGAGAGCGCGCAGGAGAGCGGGGACGACGCCGCCCTGCGCACGGCCCTCACCGGCGACGACGTCGCGATGCGTCGGCTCGTCGCCGTGGTCGGAGCCTCCCGGCCGCTCGGTGACTCGCTGGTCGCGCGGCCGGGGGACGTCGCCCATCTCCACGACCGGCACGGCGAGGTCCCGGTGCTCCACCTCGAGCCGCGCGACGAGCGGGCCAAGGCGCTCGAGGCCGTCGGCGCCGACCCGGCGCAGACCAACCCCGTCGCCACGGTCACCGGCGAGGAGGGCATCGCGGCGCTGCGGCGCACCTACCGCCGCCGCCTCCTGGAGATCGCTGCCGCGGACCTCACGGGTAAGGACTCCCTGGAGAGCTTCCCGCTGGTGGCTGCGTCGATCGCCGACATCGTCGCCGGTGCGCTCGACGCCGCCCTCGCGGTGGCCCGCGCCGGCCTGCCCGACCACGGTGCGGGTGTGCGGCTCGCGGTGATCGGGATGGGGAAGACGGGCGGGCGGGAGATCAACTACATCTCCGACGTCGACGTCGTCTACGTGGCCGATCCCGAGCTCGACGCCGACGGCGCCCCCGTCCGCGACGAGGACGAGACCATCGAGGTGGCGACCCGGTTGGCCGGCACGCTCGCGGACGCGGTCGGCGGCGTCGGCCCCGAGCCGGCCCTGTGGCCGCTGGACGCGAACCTGCGGCCGGAGGGGCAGGACGGACCGCTCGTGCGCACGCTCGCCAGCCACGTCAGCTACTACGAGAGCTGGGCCAAGGGCTGGGAGTTCCAGGCCCTGCTCAAGGCGCGCCCGGTCGCGGGGGACCTCGCGCTCGGTGAGGAGTACTGCGCCGCCGTCGCGCCGTTCGTCTGGAGCGCGGCCTCGAGGGAGAACTTCGTCGAGGAGACCCAGAAGATGCGCCGCCGCGTGGAGGCGCACGTGCCGGCCCGCCACGCGGAGCGGCAGCTCAAGCTCGGCAAGGGCGGGCTGCGGGACGTCGAGTTCACCGTCCAGCTGCTCCAGCTCGTCCACGGCCGCACCGACGAGACCCTACGGTCGCGGACCACCCTCGAGGCGTTGGAGGCCCTCGCCGAGGGCGGGTACGTCGCGCGCACCGACGCCGCGACCCTGGACCACCACTACCGGTTCCTGCGCGTCCTCGAGCACCGCATGCAGCTGTGGCGCCTCCACCGCATCCAGGTGGTGCCGAGCTCGGCGGGCGACCTCGAGATCCTCGGCCGTGCCTTCGGCGCGGAGGGCATCACGGACGGTGACGCCCTGGAGAAGGCCTGGCGCGCGGTGAGCCGCGAGGTCCGCCGGCTGCACGAGGAGATCTACTACCGACCGCTGCTGCCCGCGACCGCGCGCCTGTCGCCGGCCGAGGCCTCCCTGGCCCCCGACGCGGCCGCGGCACGGATGGAGGTCATCGGCTTTGCCGACCCGAAGGGCTCCCTGCGTCACATCGCGGCCCTCACCGAAGGCGTGTCCCGGCGCGCGACGATCCAGCGCCAGCTCCTGCCCGTCATGCTCGGCTGGTTCGCCGACGCGCCCATGCCCGACGTCGGCCTGCTCGCCTTCCGGCGGCTGTCGGAGACGATCGGCACGACCCACTGGTACCTGGCCCTCCTGCGCGACTCCTCCGCTGCCGCCGAGGCGCTGGCCACGGTGCTCGCCACGTCGCGGTACGTCGGCGACCTGCTGCTCCAGCTGCCCGAGGCGGTGAAGTGGCTCGACGGCGATCAGGGCCTGGCCCCGCGCCGCCGCGAGGACCTCGAGGGCGAGATCGACGCGATGCTGCGTCGCCGCGAGGACGCGACCGACGCCGTCGGGCAGGCCCGCTACCTGCGTCGGCGCGAGACCACGCGCGCTGCGATCGCCCACGTGCTCGAGCAGGCCCCGCGGTCGCGGCGCCGGGAGCTGGCCGACGTCGCGGACCTCGCCCTCGAGGCGGCGGTGAGGGTAGCCGCCCGCGACGCCACGGCCCGTGCCGGCCTCGACGAGCCGCCGGGGGAGTTCCTCGTCGTCGCCATGGGCCGCCTGGGCGGCCGCGAGGTCGGCTACTCCTCCGACGCCGATGTCCTCTTCGTCCACGACCCCGCCGAGGGGGTCGACGAGAAGGTGGCTGCGGACTGGGCCCGCGACGTCGCGACGTCGGTCCAGGAGCTGCTCGGCGCCACGAGCGACGAGCCCGCGCTCCCGGTCGACGCCGACCTGCGGCCCGAGGGGCGCTCCGGCCCGCTCGTACGCACCCTCGCCTCCTACGCCGAGTACTACGAGCGGTGGGTGGAGGTGTGGGAGCGGCAGGCGCTCCTGCGGGCCCGCCCCGCCGCGGGCTCGCGTGCGCTCGGGGAGCGGTTCATGGCGCTCGTCGACGCGGTGCGGTACGTGCCCGGCGGCATCGGTGCGGCCGCCGAGCGGGAGATCCGCCGGGTCAAGGGCCGGGTCGAGCAGGAGCGCATGCCACGCGGCGTGCCACCCAACCGGCACCTCAAGCTCGGCCCCGGCGCGCTGACGGACGTGGAGTGGACCGTCCAGCTGTGGCAGCTGCGGCACGCCGGCGACGTGCCCGCGCTGCGGGTGACCTCGACCGAGGAGGCCCTCGAGGCGCTGCGCGCCGAGGGGCTGGTCGGCGACGCTGATGCGGCGACCCTCCTGCACGCCTGGACGCTGGCCGGGCAGGTGCGCGACGCCGTCGTGCAGGTCTCCGGGCGCACGACGGGGCCGAAGACCGACGTCCTGCCCCACGGGGTCGAACGGCTGGAGACGGTGGCGCGCATGCTCGGCTACCCGTCCGGACACCGCCAGGAGCTCGAGGAGGACTACCTGCGGGCGGCGCGGCGCTCCCGGGCGGTCGTCGAGCGGCTCTTCTGGGAGTAGGCCCTCACGGGCGCAGGGAGCAGATGCTCAGGAGTCGAAGGCGAGGTCGACCAGCCAGACGACCACGGCGAAGACGACCGCCGCGACCAGGAGGGTGACGACGAACCGCCAGCGGCTCGGCGGCCTGGGGCTGGGGTCCTGCTCGTCGGTCGTCGTCGGGACGTCCTCGTCGGGCGGCATCCGTGCAATGTACGTGACGCGTCACAGCGCCCGCACGGCACACCTGGGACACTGGACGATATGCGGCTCATTCTCGTCCGGCACGGTCAGACCGACTCCAACGTCATCCACGCGATCGACACCGAGGCGCCCGGCGCCGATCTCACCGAGCTCGGCCGCCGGCAGGCGGAGGCCCTCGTGCCCGAGCTCGCGTACGAGGACGTGGAGTCCATCTGGGTGTCCAACCTCGTGCGCACGCACCAGACCGCGGAGCCGCTCGCCCAGGCCACGGGGCTCACCCCGATCGAGCGCGAGGGGCTGCGCGAGATCCGCGCCGGCGACCTCGAGATGGCCACCAGCGAGGCGGCCGTGCGCACGTACCTCGCGGGCATCATGGGCTGGGTAGCGGACCCGGACTCGCGC
This sequence comes from Georgenia sp. Z2081, assembly GCF_055326445.1. NCBI lineage: Bacteria > Bacillati > Actinomycetota > Actinomycetes > Allobogoriellales > Allobogoriellaceae > Georgenia > Georgenia sp. Z2081. The sequence goes on along the minus strand of NZ_JBUZNK010000007.1, from coordinate 126,145 downwards.
ATCCCCGGAGGCGAGACGGGCCGCGAGGTCAAGGACCGCTACGACGCGGTCGTGGCCGAGATCGCCGCGACGGGCCACGAGACGGCGGTCATCGTCTCGCACGGGGCCGTCATCGTCTCGTGGGCCGCCACGACCGTCGAGGTGCCGCGCGAGTTCCTCGGCCGCTCGATCTCGAACACCGGGGTCGTCATCATCGAGGGGAACCCGGACGACGGCTGGCAGCTCGTGCGCTGGGAGTCCCACGCGCTGGGCGGACCGTCGGTGTCCGACGTCGAGCACGACGGGCCGACGGGGTACCCGGACGCGAACCACCCGGAGGCGCTCGGCGTGGCGGGACGCGCCGCCCAGGAGTGAGGACGCGCCGCCCTGGAGTGGGAGAGACCACGTCCACGCGGGCATGGCGCGTCGTGATCATCGCCACCTCGGTGGTGGTCCTCGTGCTGCTGTCGATGCCCGTTCTCGGACGCGTGGGGGTGCACGGTGTGCGGTGCGAGGTGGTCGGCGCGTCCGCTGCGCAGGGAGAGCGGGTGCACAGCGCGGGATGGCGCGTGCTCGTCGAGACCGAGGACTGCCGCACCGTCGTCTACACCGGCGGCGTCACGGCCGACACCGCAGCGCGGGTGGCGGACGGTTTCACGCCCGGGGCGTACGAGTTCGAGATGAGTGCTCTCGACCGGATCGCGGCCACGGGATGGGCCCCGGGGCTGAGCCCGAGCGCCGAGGAGTTCCGCCGCGTGCGATGAGCCACCCGCGGCGGATTGCGTTCGTTCATCGTCGGGAATACCTCACTGCCCAGGACGTTGGTGACGCAGGGAGCGCGTGCCACTCCCTCCGCGTGCGCGCGCCGTATCCGCCCGCGCCCGGACCAGCTGACGAAGAAGGGTGGGCGGCATGGTCGTCTACAACGAGCTCATCGCCATCACGGCGGGGGCCGGTCTCATCGGGTTTGCCCAGTTCCTGGGTGTCCTCCTCCGCCGCAAGGCGGTCGACAGCGAGGGGTGGGCCGCGTTCTTCGGCGTCACCGGGCTCCTGCTGCTCGCGCTCGGCCTGCACCTCACCGTGACCTGGCCCTACCAGGAGCCCGGGTTCGAGTACTACAACATCGCGTTCGGCCAGCCGGCCGCCGCCTTCGGCGCGCTGCTCCTGGTCGCCGCCGTCTACCTGTGGCGCAGCCGCAGCCTGTTCGCCGGCGATCAGGAGATCGCCCGCGAGACCGCGCTGCGCGCCTTCCGCCCGGTGAGCATCTTCGTCGGTGCGGTCGGCCTCGCGATGGGCGTGCTGGCGATCACGTTCGTCCGCTTCCAGCTCGGTGCGGCCCCGCCGGAGGAGCCGATCACCGGTCGGTTCGGCCACCTTCCCTGGATCGAAGCACTGTTCCTCGGCGGGCTCTGGGGCGTCATCGCCCTCGGCGCGCTGCTCTTCGCGATCTCCTACCTGGCAGGCCGGCCCGGCCTGCTGAGGTGGTCGGCCTGGGCGTTCCTGCTCGGTGGCGTGGCGCTCCTGCTGTTCGGTGCGATCAACTTCTACACCCACATCGGGATGTACACGAACTTCGCGTACGACACGAACTACCGCTGGTGATCCAGACCTGACGACGGCGGGCACCCGGACCGGGTGCCCGCCGCCGTCGGTGGTGCGTCGCTGCGCGAGGTCGCTACGGGACGAGGATCCCGCGACCGACCAGCCGGCCGTTGTCGAGGTCGTCGATCGCGGTGGCGTAGTCGGCGAGGTCGTAGACCGACGTGTGCAGCGAGATCTTGCCCTGGGCGGTGAGGATCATCAGCTGGTCGAGGTCCTCGTAGGTGCCCACGAGGTTGCCGATGACGTTGATCTCGCGGGAGATGATCCCGATGGTCTCGAGCTGGACCATGCCGCCGTAGCCGATGACGTAGTAGTCGCCCTGGTTGCGGATGAGGTTGGGCCCGAGGAGCTCCATGCCCTGCTCGCCGACGAAGTCGAGCACGACGTGCGCGCCTCCGCCGGTGATGTCGTGGATCTGCTTGGTGACGGCGTCGGTGTCGTCGGTGGCGAGGGCCGTGTGGTGGGCGCCGATCGACGTCGCGAGCTCGAGGGCCTGCTCGGAGCGGTCGAGGACCGTGATCTCCGCAGGGGTGAGAGCCACGAGGGACTGGATGCCAATGTGCCCCAGCCCGCCGGAGCCGATGACGACGACGTGCGTGCCCGGGTGCAGCCGCGGGGCCGCCTTGCGGACCGCGTGGTAGGCGGTGAGGCCCGCGTCAGCGAGGGCGGCGATGTCCCTGGGCTGGAGAGAGGGGTCGAGCTTGACGACGGCCCGCGCGTTCGTCTTCATGTACTCGGCCATCCCGCCCTCGGCGTTGAGGCCCGGGAAGGAGGCGTTCGAGCAGTGCGAGTCGTTGCCTCGCCGGCACTCGGTACACAGCCCGCAGGTGACGAGCGGGTGCATGATCACCGTGTCGCCCACCGCCACGTTCGACACGGCCGAGCCGACGGCGTGCACCCAGCCCGAGTTCTCGTGCCCGATCGTGTACGGCAGCGTGGGGTTCTGGATCGGGTCCCACTGACCCTCGATGATGTGCAGGTCGGTGCGGCACAGGCCGGCCGCCCCGATCTTGACGATGACGTCCCACGGGCCCGTGATCTCGGGTTCCGGGACGTCATCGAGCTTCGGCATCTCCTCGTACGCGTGCACGCGCACTGCCTTCATGGCGATCACCCTTCGTCGACGTTGACGGGACAGCGTGCGCTAACCGTATGACCGGGTGATGCGGGGCACAAGGGGCCCGAGCGTGGCGCCTGCGCAGGTGAAGCCTACGGCCGATAGTCGAGTCCGGGGTCGTGGTAGCGCACGGTGGCCGGAATCGTCCTCGTCGAGGTGCTCTTTCGCGTTTGGAAGGCTCAGTGCCCTGTCAGTCAGTCGCTGGCCCGATAGTTACTCGAAGAAGTCTTCGTCGATCTCGACTACCTCGACGCGCGTTTTCACCTGCACACCGACTCCGTACTGGATCATCAGCCGGGTCAGACGTTCACCGTCGACGAGGATGACGCGGGTAGCGACGCGGACTCGGCGTACGCGGTCGCTGTACGCGCAAACTGGCTAGTGGTGATGAAGACACCCTGGTTCGCCTGATTACCTGCCAGCGCGCCGACGAATGCTTGGATCGCCTCTCTGCCGACAGTATTCTCGCGCGCGTAGCGTTTGGCTTGCACGTAGATGCGGGAGAGGCCGAGGGCGTCCTGGTCGATGATGCCGTCGATCCCTCCGTCGCTGGAGAGCTGCGTGCGAGTCGCGTTTCCTTCGGCACCCCCATATCCCATCGCCATGAGCAGGTCGAGCACCGCTTGTTCGAAGAACACCGGTTCGCGGGCAAGAATTAACGTCAGGAGCTGGTCGGCGACATCCTCGTTGATTCTCGCGACGCCTGCTGCGATCTGCTCCTCGGGATCCAGTGCTGACACCTCTTCGATGGCAGTTGCTGTTCGTGACGAGGGTGTCGGGAACGCCTTCCAGGTGTGCGGTGCGTCAGGATTGCCCGAGAGAGCGCGGAGATGCCTCTCCGTCACACCTTCCGGGTGATCGGACAGGAGTCGGCGTCCGACTTCGGTGATCCGATAGTTGCCGCGGCTCGGGCGTTCGACCGCGCCTACTCGCGCCAGGTAGGACAGCGCCCAGGCACCACGGTTGCGGAACTGCTCCTGACCGGAAGGGATGAGGACCTGGCGCTGCTCCTGGGTGAGACCTAGCAGGTCAGCAGCGGCCGCGATGATGTTCCGAGACCGGTGGGTCCCGCCGTCGAGGAGAACACGGAGGGACGGTGCCATGTACTGGTCCCACGTCGGGACGGTCATCATCCGCCTCCACGGGGTAGCCAGCGAGTGCCACGAGAGGATCGCCATCGTTCGCGAGCCGATCGTCGCTCTCCAGGTTAGGTGGGGAATCAGTGGGTGGGCGCCAACCGGGAGGTCGTCATTCGAACGGACTGATGTGTGGGTCGTCCTGCCACGACCAAAAGAGCCTCCCTAGGAAGCTGACCTCCCAACAGTGTCTTCTCGCGGGGGACGCGGGCAGCCGAAAGGCCCCTGATCCTGCAGACATGCAGGTCAGGGGCCTTTCGTTTGAGAGCGAATCGGCTCAGATGTCGTAGTACAGCTCGAACTCGTGCGGGTGCGGGCGCAGGCGGATCGGGTCGATCTCGTGCGTGCGCTTGTAGTCGACCCACGTCTCGATGAGCTCGGGGGAGAAGACGTCGCCCTCGGTGAGGTAGTCGTTGTCCTCCTCGAGCGCGCGCAGCGCCGCACCGAGCGACTCGGGGACCTGGGCGATCTGCGCGTGCTCCTCGGGCGGGAGCTCGTAGAGGTCCTTGTCGATGGGCTCCGGCGGCTCGATGCGGTTCTTCACGCCGTCGATGCCGGCCATGAGCATCGCCGAGAAGGCGAGGTAGGGGTTCGAGCTCGGGTCCGGCACGCGGAACTCCACGCGCTTGGCCTTCGGCGAGGATCCCGTGACGGGGATGCGGATGCAGGCCGAGCGGTTGCGCGCCGAGTAGACGAGGTTGACCGGCGCCTCGTAGCCGGGCACGAGGCGGTGGTACGAGTTGAGCGAGGGGTTGGTGAAGGCCAGCAGCGAGGGCGCATGGTGGAGGAGACCACCGATGTACCACCGGGCGATGTCCGAGAGCCCGCCGTAGCCCTGCTCGTCGTAGAACAGCGGCTCGCCGTCCTTCCACAGGGACTGGTGGCAGTGCATGCCCGAGCCATTGTCGCCGAACAGCGGCTTGGGCATGAAGGTCGCCGACCGGCCGTGCTCCCACGCGACGTTCTTGACGATGTACTTGAACTTCATGACGTCGTCGGCGGCGGCGCGCAGGGAGTCGAAGCGGTAGTTGATCTCCTGCTGGCCGGCGGTGCCGACCTCGTGGTGGGCGCGCTCGACCTTGAGGCCGACGTCGGTCATCACCCGCACCATCTCGTCGCGCAGGTCGGCGAAGTGGTCGTTCGGCGGGACGGGGAAGTAGCCGCCCTTGAACCGGGTCTTGTACCCCAGGTTGCCGCCCTCCTCCCGGCGGCCGGTGTTCCACGCGGCCTCCTCGGAGTCGATGTGGTAGAAGCTCGACTGGGCCGAGGTCTGGAACCGCACGTCGTCGAAGAGGTAGAACTCCGCCTCGGCGCCGAAGAAGGCGGTGTCGGCGATGCCGGTCGAGCGGAGATAGGCCTCGGCCTTCGAGGCGACGGTGCGCGGGTCGCGGTCGTAGGCCTGTGAGGTGAAGGGGTCGACGATCGCGAAGTTGAGCACGAGCGTCTTCTGCGCGCGGAACGGGTCGATGAAGGCCGACCCGATGTCCGGCACGAGCTTCATGTCGGACTCGTGGATGGCGGTGAACCCGCGGATAGAGGAGCCGTCGAACATGAGGCCGTCGGTGAAGGCGTCCTCGTCGAACGTCTCGACCGGGATGTTGAAGTGCTGCATCACCCCTGGCAGGTCGCAGAACCTGACGTCGACGAACTTGACGTCCTCGTTGCGGGTGTAGGCGATCGCCTCTTCGGGGGTTGAGAACATCCGTGGCTCCTCGTTCGCGTGCACCGGCGGTGCCGGCTGGACGGGTGTGACGCTAGACCCGCGGAGTTTCCCTGCCGTCTCCCGGGCGTGTCGGTCATGTTACGGGGCGAGTGCTACGCCGGATGCGACGCCACCTAGACTGGACCGGTGCCCGACGTCGATCCCGCCCCCGCGAGCTCCGCGGCCGCGCGGGCGGGCGGACCCCGATCGGGGGGACGGCCCGGTGCCACGCGACCTGGTGCCGCGCGACCGGGCTCGGCGGGCGGTCCCGTCCGGGCCTCGGAGCTCGCCCCGTTCGGGCGGCGCCTCGGCGCGCTCCTCATCGACTGGGCGATCGCGATGGCCATCGCCTACGGGTTCGCCGGCGGGGACGCGATGGCGATCCTCGGGATCTTCGCCGCGGAGCGCGCCCTGGTGGGAGGCCTGGCCGGCGCGTCGATCGGCCACCGCCTGACCGGCCTGCGCCTCGTCCACGTGAGCCGCGGCCGCGCCCCGTTCGTGGCAGTCGTCGTGCGCACGATCCTGCTGTGCCTGGTCCTGCCGGCGCTCTGGCGCACGGTCGAGGGCGTGCCGCTGCACGACGACCTGGCGCGCACGAGGCTCGTGCGTGCCTAGGACGCGCGTCCTGCCGCTGCTAGGCGGAGGTCACCGGCTCGGTCGCCGTCATGTGCTCCTCGTTGCCCGGCAGTGCGTCGACGGGGGAGTCGGCGTCGCCGATCGAGATGCGCGCGAAGGCCATGGGCACTCCGGCGGCGGTCCACAGCGAGCGGCGGTCCATGAGCTGGGCGTGGACGTGCGGCTCGGAGCTGTTGCCGGAGTTCCCGCACCGGCCGACGACGTCGCCCGCGCGGACGGTGTCGCCCCGCCGCACGGTGGCCGAGCCTTGCCTCAGGTGGGCGACGAGGGCATACGTCCCGTCGTCGGCCCTGATCGTCACGTGGTTGCCGACGACGTTGCCCGGCCCGCCGAGCTCGCGGACCATCCCCTCGAGCAGCATGTAGTACAGCGCCCACGCCCTCGAGCGCGAGAGGTGGTCTCGGCGCCGGTCCGTGGCGGCCACGACGACGCCGTCGACCATCGCCCGGACCGGCTCGTCGAAGGCGGGGTAGTCGGCGTTGGGGCGCATCCCGGGTCCGTCGCCGAACTGCGGGCGGAGCGCCCCCTCCGGCTCGGCCACGAGATCGATCGCGTACGCCTGCCCGTAGCCGCGCACCCCGTGGCTCGGCACCTTCGACGCCGGGCTGTTGATCGCCAGCCAGCGCCCGGTCACGGGGGAGTGCACGACGCGCAGGCCGCGCTCGGTGCGGACGCGTCCGCCGAGCACGACGACGAGGAGCCAGACCGCCATCACCGCCAGGCCGGCACGGATGATCCAGGCGAGCGCGGGATCGGCCGGCCCCTCGGGGAGCAGGCGTCGCAGCAGGACGGTGCCGGTGGTCGTGAGGACGGCGGCGTAGAACAACGGGACGCGCACGCGGTACAGGGCGCGCAGGAGTGCGGTCATCGCTCGGCCCCCACCACGGTGGCGAGCAGCGGCACCACGCGTGCGGCCGGGACCGTGTAGCGGCCCCGGCCCGCCTGACGCACCCACCCGGCCGAGACGAGCTGGCGCAGGTGGTGGTGGAGCTGTCCGGTGGTGCCGAGCCCGTCGGCCTCGGCGAGCTCGGCCGTGGTGGCGGTGCCGCCGAGGATGAGTCGGAGCAGCTCGAGGCGGACCGGGTGGCCGAGCGCACCGAGCGTCTCGGCAACCTCGGACCAGTCCGACTCCAGCAGGGCGTCGGTGGCCCCGGCCTGCTGCCACTCGACAGGGGCTCCGTCCGGCAGCGTGAGCGACCCGACGAGCATGACGGCGCCGGACTCGGTCACGGGATGCGCGGCGCGCCGCTCGCGCAGGCCGGTGAGGGCCCAGAAGGTCTCGGGGTCCGGTCCCTGGGGGTTCGTGGAGGCGGAGGCGTCAGGGGTGGCAGGTGGCTCGGTCGAAGCGGATGCCTCGAGGGCGACCACCCGGGCCTCGAGCGCCTCCACCGTGGCGCGGAGCTCGTCGATGACGTTCATACGTCGATCATACGGAAGAACGTAAATGCGTCCAACAGAATAGTCGTCGTTCCGTGGGCGGGGCCGTGGCCCTGGCGTCATGCACGAGGGCCCCGTCGACGACGGGGCCCTCGGAGCGAGGTGCGGAGCGCGGTGGCTGGCGGTGGCGTGGTCAGCGGCCGCGCATGCCCTTGCGGTCGGGGCGCGCCTTGTTGGGGTCGATGCCCTTCGGTACGGACTGCCGGATGCCGCCCAGGGCGTTGAGGCGCTTGGTGACGGCGGCGATCTCGGCCGACGTGAGCTTGGCGCCACCCAGCTTCTTGATCGTGGGGACGAGGTCGGGCAGGGGCACCTGCCCCTCGGCACGGCCGGCCTGGACGAGGTGGACCTGGACGCCGGGAGCCACGCGGGTGACCTTCTTGCGCTCCTCCTCCAGCAGGCGCGTCACGCGGTGCGGTGGTCCCTCGGAGACGAGCACGATGCCCGGCTTGCCGATCGACCGGAACACGAGGTCCTGGTGCTTCGGCGTGAAGGCGACGGGCTCCTCCTCGACGTACCAGCCGCGTCCCAGCTGGCCGAGTGCGGCGGACGCGGCCCCCAGCTGGCCCTCGACCCGCGCGTAGGCGGCGACTCGGGTGAGCCTGCCGAGCACGATGAGCACGGCGATGATGCCGATGAGCACCCCGAGGATCCCGAGGTAGATCGGGTGGCCGATGACGAAGCCGATGCCGACCATGACGCCGAGCACGGCGACGAACACACCGAGGAGGATGACCGGCGTCGCCGGACGGTGCTCGGCGGTGATCCGGTACGCCTCGGCGAAGCTGTGGTACCAGCGCTTCTTCTTGGGCTTCGGGGTCGTGGGTGCGCCGTCGTCGGCGGTCTTCTTGGTGCGGGCCATGATGGGGTCAGGGTACCGGCCGGTGTGGCCCGCCTAGGTCCCGCCGCGCGTGCGACGGATCATCGTCAGCAGCAGTCGACGCAGCGCGGCCTCCTCCTCGGCGTCGAGAGTGGCCTCGATCGGCGTCGGCTCGCTCAGGGACTCGACGACGGACGCGATGGCGCCCAGGCCCTCCGGCGTCAGCGCGACGACGCGGCGCCGGCCGTCGTGCGGGTCCGCGCGTCGGACGAGCAGGCCCTGACGCTCGAGCGTGACGAGGTGCCGGGCGAGCGTCTGCTCGGTGACCCCGACGAGCTGCGCCGTCTGCCGCTGGCTGCGCGGACCCGGTGCGAGGACGGCGAGAACCGGCATCGTCGCGTGGCTGAGGTCGAACACGGCGAGCCGTTCGTCGAGCTCGCGCTCCGCCTGGCGGGCGACCGAGGAGAGGAGCCGACCCGTCGGCCACCTGGAGGGATCCTCGGCGACTCCGGGGCCCTGCCCGGACGCGCCGCTCAGGGCCCTGTGGTTCTCCTCGGCCTCGGACACCCCCTCATGGTGGCAGAGCACCACGATCCTTCTTGCGGCTCGCAGGACGAGCCCCCATACTGACCGAGTTACTCAGCATGCTGAGTACTTTCTCGAGGACGGGGTATCGCATGGCAGGGCACGGCAGTCGCACGGCGTACCGGGGACGCGGCCTCGTGACCGCCGTGGTCGTTCTCCTCTGGGTGGCCATCGGTGGGATCGGCGGACCGTTCCTGGGTCGACTCTCCGAGGTCCAGGAGAACGACGCGTCGATGTTCCTGCCGACCTCGGCCGAGTCCGTCCGGGCGTCCGACGCCGTCGCCGGGTTCACCGACACCTCGACCCTTCCCGTGCTGCTCGTGCTGCGACCCGCCGACGGCGGACCGATGAGCCCCGAGGACCTCGAGGCGGCCGACGAGCTCGCCCGGTCCGCGGGCTCCGCCACACTGAGCGACGGCCGCGCGGTCGAGGAGGTGCTCACGGCCCCGACCGCCGTCGTGCCCTCGGAGGACGGCGAGGCCGCCATGGTGGTGCTGGGGATCGACACCTCGCTCACCGACGAACTGCTGCCCGACGGCGAGAACCTCGTCGGATCCGTGGTCACCGAGGTACGGGCCGCCGTCGGCGACGGGCTCCAGGCGGCCGGGCTGCAGGGCTGGGTGACCGGTCCCGGCGGGTTCGCGGCCGACCTCAGCTCGGCGTTCGGGTCCGTCGACCTGGTCCTCCTGGCGACCGCGCTCGTCGTGGTCCTCGTCATCCTGCTGCTCGTCTACCGCTCGCCGCTGCTGCCGCTGACCGTCCTGCTCACCGCCGTGCTCGCGCTGGCGCTGGCGGGCCTGGTCGTCTACCTCCTCGCGGACGCCGGCGTCGTCCAGCTGAGCGGCCAGACGCAGGGCATCATGTCGATCCTCGTCATCGGTGCAGCGACCGACTACTGCCTGCTGCTGGTCGCCCGGCACCGTGAGGAGCTCGGCCGCCACCGCGACCCGTTCGACGCGATGCGGATCGCGTGGCGGGCCTCGCTCGCGCCCATCTCGGCCTCCGCCGGAACCGTGGCCCTCGGCCTGCTGTGCCTCCTGCTCTCGGACCTGGGGTCCAACGCCGCGCTCGGACCGGTCGCCGCGGTCGGGATCGCCGCCGCATTCGTCGCCGCGCTCACCCTGCTGCCCGCGCTCCTGCTCCTCGGCGGCCGCCGCTCCCGGGCGGTGTTCTGGCCGCGCATCCCCCGCGTGCCCGACGAGGAGGTGGAGGCCGGCGGGGCCGAGGACGTGCGGCGGGCGCCCGAGGACGCGTCCGGGATCTGGGGCCGGATCGCGCGGCTCGTGGGACGGCGGGACCGGCGCACCTGGGTGATCACGTCTGTCGCCCTGCTCGCCGCGGCCGGGCTCGTCACCACCCTCGACGCCGATGGCACCTCCGACTCCGAGGTCTTCCTCGCGCAGTCCGACGCCGTGGACGGCGAGGAGGTGCTCACGCAGCACTTCCCCGCGGGCGCGGTCCAGCCGCTGGACGTCGTGGCCGATGCCGACCTGGCCGAGGACGTCGTGGCCGCCGCGGAGGCGACCGACGGCATCGCGTCCGCCACCGTGGTCACGGAGGCTGCGCAGGGGGGCCAGGAGCCGGGTGGCCCGCCTGCCGAGGACGGGTCGCAGCAGGGCGGGCCGGGCGACGGCGGCCGGAGCGAGGACGGAAACGGTGCGGGGGGACCGCCCGCCGAGGACGCACCGCCGCTCGTGGTCGACGGCCGTGTCCACGTCGAGGCGACCACCGAGGCGTCGGCGGACACCGAGGAGGCCGTCCGCGCGGCCGCCGACCTGAGGACAGCGGTGCACGAGGTGGACCCGGCCGCGCTCGTCGGCGGCGCCGCGGCCGAGACGCTCGACACCCGGGACACGGCCGAGCGCGACCTGCGGGTCATCATCCCCGCCGTCCTGCTCGTCATCCTGCTCACGCTCGTCGTGCTGCTGCGCTCGGTCCTCGCACCGCTGCTGCTGCTCGCCGCGAACGTGCTCAGCTTCGCCACCGCGATGGGGATCGTGGCGGTGGTGTTCAACCACGTCCTCGACCTGCCCGGGGCCGATCCGACCGTTCCGCTGTTCGGCTTCGTCTTCCTCGTGGCGCTGGGGATCGACTACACGATCTTCCTCATGACCCGCGCCCGTGAGGAGTCGCTGCGCATCGGGACCCGGAGGGGTGTGCGCCGGGCCCTGTCCGTCACCGGCGGGGTCATCACGTCGGCCGGCGTGGTGCTGGCCGCGACGTTCGCCGCGCTCGGCGTGGTCCCGCTGCTGTTCCTCCTCCAGCTCGCGATCATCGTGGCGCTCGGCGTACTCATCGACACCCTCGTCGTCCGCACCCTCCTCGTGCCGGCGCTCGTCCACGACATCGGGAAGACCGTCTGGTGGCCGCGCCACGGACGGTTCCCCGACGACGACGAGGAGCGCGGTGAGGCCACGCCCGACCCCGCGACCACCGCCGTGGCCGCACCTGTGGAGAACTCCGCGACGGGCTGAGGGGACCTGGTTCGCTCGGTCCATGGGGCGGGCAGACGACGACGGACGCGTGCGGGTGCCGGGCTACCGGATCTCTCGGTCGCTGGGCGGCGGATCGGGACGGGTGTACAGCGCGACGTCCGACGAGCGCGGCTCGCCGGTCATCGTCTCGGTCGTCGACCTGCCCGAGGGGCGCTCCGGCGACGCGATGCGCCGGCGCCTGGCGGGCCTGCGCACGTCCCCGCACCCTCACCTGCCGCGGGTGCTCGACGTCGTCGACCTGACCGACGGGCGGGCGGCGCTCGTCACCGAGGTCGTGCCGGGGGCGTCCCTCGCGGCCGTGCGGGTGGCCCGCGGCGCGCTCTCGGTGCCGGAGGTGGCGGGGGTCCTCACCGACATCGGCTCCGCGCTGGCCCACCTGGCGGCCGCCGGCATCGTGCACGGCGACGTCTCTCCGGCCAACGTCGTGGTGGACACCACGGGGACCGTCGTCCTCGTCGACCTCGTCGGGGATGTGCGGCACGAGGAGGGGACGCCGGGGCACGTGGCGCCCGAGCGCATCGCCGGGGGTCCGGCGTCGACGGCGTCCGACGTCTACGCCCTCGGCATGCTCGTGCGCGGCCTGGCCCCCGGCGACCTCGAGGTCGAGGAGCTGACCACCCAGGCGTGCAGCGACGAGCCGGCCGTGCGGCCCACCGCCCGCGCGCTCGCGGCGCGTGCCGCCGAGCTGGGCGGGCGCTCGGGCGTGCGGCTGCCCGCGGGTGCGGACATGGCGGGCGCCCTCCTTCGCGAGGGTGCGCTGCGCGAGGCCACGGCGCACGTGCCGGCGGGCAGGTCCCGGGTCCGTCCGGGCTCGGGAGGCCGGGCCGGCCGGCGGGCGCGAGGCGGACCTGGTGCCCGGGGCGGGCGTCGAGCTCGGTCCGTGCGGCCCGAGCAGCGGGCACGCGGTGCGGGCCGGCTCCCCGCGCTGACGGCTGGGGGGAAGGTCGCCGTGCTCGGCGTCGCGGCCGTCGTCCTCGTACTGGGCGGGTTCGTCACGACGCGGACGATCCTCTCCCAGGCCGAGGCGCCCGACGCGACGGGCGCAGGGACACCCGCAGCGACGCAGGAGCCCTCCGCGGGTCAGTCGCAGGCCCCGGCGCCCTCGGGGTCGACGACGGGGACATCGCCGGAGGTCACGACCGAGAGCGCGCGCGGCACCGCGGCGGACGCGTTCGACGTCGTCTCCGAGGTCGTCGACGCCCGGGAGCGGGCGCTGCTCGCCGGGGACGCGGCCGCCCTCGCCGACGCCACCGTCGACGGCTCGCCCGCGCGGGCCGCCGACGCCGCTCTGACCCGTGCCCTGGGAACGACGACGATCGCCGACCTGTCGACCGACGTGACGTCCGTCGTCCTCACCGAGGGCGGGGCGACGGACGACAGGTTCGTGGCGGAGGTCTCGCTGCGTCAGGAGGAGTGGCGCGCCTCGGACGCCACGGGGGAACGCGTCTATCCCTCTGCCGAGACGTGCCGGCTCCTCACGCTCGAGCGGGTCGACGACCGCTGGGCGGTGGCCGATGCGGACAGGTGCGGCCCCGCCGACCAGGGCGGATAGCCTGCCACGGTGACGAGAGGACGACTGGCGCCGCCGAGCGGCGGAGGTGTCGTCGCGGTCCTCGCCCTGGCGGGCATGACGGCCTCGTTCATGCAGACGCTGCTCATCCCCATCCAGTCGGAGCTGCCGGAGCTGCTCGGCGCCACCCGCGACGACACCGCCTGGGCCATCACGAGCACGCTCCTCGCCGGGGCGATCTGCACGCCGATCTCGGGACGGCTCGGCGACATGTACGGCAAGCGGCGCGTCCTCCTGCTCCTCGTGGGTGCGCTCGTGGCGGGCTCGGTCGTCGCCGCGCTGGCCTACTCGGTCGTCCCCCTCATCGTCGGTCGCGCGCTCCAGGGGGCGGGTCTCGGCGTCATTCCCCTCGGCATCTCCGTCCTCCGCGACGTCCTGCACCCCGACCGTCTGCCGTCGGCCATCGCCCTCGTCAGCGCCACCCTCGGCGTCGGTGCCGCGCTCGGCCTGCCGATCAGCGCGGCCGTCACCCAGTACGCCGACTGGCACGTGCTGTTCTGGGGAGCCTCCGCACTCGGTCTCGTCCTGCTCGTACTGGTGGCGTGGGTCGTTCCGCCGAGCACGCTGCGCACGGGCGGCCGGCTCGACGTCGTGGGCATCGTCGGGCTCACCGCCGGGCTGACCGGTGTACTGCTCGCTGTCTCACGCGGGAACGACTGGGGCTGGACGTCCCCGCTCACGATCTGGCTCACGCTCGGTGGCGTCGCCGTCCTGCTTGCCTGGGGCGTGTTCGAGCTACGGGTCCCCAACCCGCTCGTCGACCTTCGGGTGTCGGCCCGCGGGACCGTGCTCGTGACCAACCTGGCGTCCGTCGCGATGGGGTTCGCCCTGTTCACCGCCAACGTCGTCTTCCCCCAGCTGCTCGAGCTGCCCCGGGAGCGCGGCGGACTCGGGCTGTCGTTGATCCAGTCGGGGCTGGTCCTCATGCCCCTGGGTCTGGCCATGCTCGTCATGTCACCCGTCGCAGGACGCCTCATGGGCCGCTTCGGCCCCAAGCCGCTGCTGGTCTCCGGGGCCCTCGTCATCGCGCTCGGCTACGGCCTCTCCGTCGTGGCGCCCCTGGACGTCGGCCTCGTGCTGCTCGTCAATCTGCTCGCCGGTGTCGGGATCGGCCTCGGTTTCGCGGCGATGCCCTCGCTCGTCATGAGCGCGGTGCCGTCGACGGAGACCGGCGCGGCCAACGGCCTCAACCAGTTCATGCGCAGCCTCGGCACCACCTCGGCCGCCACCGTCGTGGCGGCGGTCCTGGCCCGGTCCACGACCAGCGTGGACGGCGTGGAGGCGCCCGGCATCGACGGCTTCCGTGCGGCCCTGGTGCTCGGGCTGGTCAGCGCCCTGGTCTCCGCCGTTCTCGCGAGCCTCGTCCCGCCCCCGCGCCGCCACGCCGGCGAGCACGCGTCCATGCCGGAGGGCCGGTAGGTCGCCGGGGTCAGCTCGTTCGCGAGCCGCCCGGACCGACCAGCCACCGCGCGGCGGAGGCCACGTCCGGGTGCGCGAACTCGAAGCCGTCAGCGACGAGCGTCTCGGGGCGCATGCGCTGGGAGGCGAGGACGTCGGCAGCGAACTCGCCGAGCACGGCGCGCAGCGCGAGGCCCGGCACCGGGAGCCCGAACGGCCGGCGGAGCTCGTGCGCGAGGGCAGCGAGCACCTCGCGCTGGCGCGCCTCGCCGGGCGCCGCGAGGTTGATCGGGCCGACCCGCGCGGAGCCTGCGAGATGGAGCTGGGCCCGGACGTGGTCCTCCAGCGTGATCCACGGCCACCACTGCTGCCCGCCGCCGAGCGGCCCGCCCAGGCCGGCCCTGAGCAGGGGCAGCATCCGGCCGAGCGCGCCGCCGCGGGGGGCCAGCACGATCCCGGTGCGCAGGAACGCGGTCGGCACCCCGGCCTTGACGGCGGGCGCCGCCGCGGCCTCCCAGGCGGCCGACAGGTCGGCCGTGAACCCGCGTCCGGCGGGGGAGTCCTCCGTGAGGACCTCCTCACCGCGGTCCCCGTACCAGCCGACCGCGCTGCCCTGCAGGTAGCGCACCCCCGGGGCCGTCCGACCGGCCTCGAGGGCGCGGGCGAGCGTCGTCGCCAGCAGCGAGGTGCTCGACGTGCGGGACAGCAGGGCCGTGCCCTTGTAGGCCTCGGTCCACCGTTTGTCGCCGAGCCCCGCCCCCGCGAGATTGACGACGAGGTCCGCGCCGTCCAGCGCCGCCACATCCAGGAGGGCGTTCGCCGGGTCCCACGTGGCGTCGTCCCGTCCGGCGCGTCCCGACGACGGCCGCAGCAGCCGACGTACCCGCCAGCCGCGCCGGTCCAGCGCATCGACGAGGGCGCTCCCCACGAGCCCGGACGAACCGGCGACGACGGCGAGCCGGCCGTCCTGGTCCTCCCGGCGGGTGGTCACGTCAGCCCAGCCGCGCGAGCAGGGAGGATGCCTCCTGGCGGGAGCTGCCCTCCTCGGTGAGGTGGCGGAGCTGCTCGGGGACCTCCTCGCCGCGGCTCGTCATCGCCTGGCCCCACAGGCGCCCGGCCCGGTAGCTCGAGCGGACCAGCGGTCCGGCCATGACGCCGAGGTAGCCCAGCTCGGTGGCGATGTCGGACAGCTCGACGAACTCCTGCGGCTTGACCCAGCGGTCGACCGGGTGGTGCCGCAGGGAGGGCCGCATGTACTGGTTGATGGTGATGAGGTCGGTGCCTGCCTCGCGGATGAGGCGCAGGGCCTCGACGACCTCGTCGAACGTCTCACCCATGCCGAGCATGATGTTGGACTTGGTGACGAAGCCGTCGTCGCGTGCGGCGCGCAGGACCGAGAGCGAGCGGTCGTAGCGGAAGCCGGGACGGATGCGCCGGAAGATGCGCGGCACGGTCTCGACGTTGTGCGCGAGCACCTCCGGGCGCGAGGAGAAGACCTCGGCGAGCTGGTCGGGGTCCGCGTCGAAGTCGGGGATGAGCAGCTCGACGCCGGTGCCCGGGTTGAGACGGTGGATCTGCCGCACGGTCTCGGCGTAGAGCCAGGCGCCGCCGTCGTCGAGGTCGTCGCGGGCCACGCCGGTGATAGTCGAGTACCTCAGGCCCATCCGGCGCACCGAGCTCGCCACCTTGAGCGGCTCCGCGCGGTCGAACAGGGCCGGCTTGCCGGTGTCGATCTGGCAGAAGTCGCAGCGGCGCGTGCACTGGGACCCGCCGATGAGGAACGTCGCCTCGCGGTCCTCCCAGCACTCGTAGATGTTGGGGCAGCCCGCCTCCTCGCAGACCGTGTTGAGTCCTTGGCCGTGCACGAGGTCCTTGAGCTCGTTGTACTCCGGTCCCATCGTCGCGCGCGTCTTGATCCACGCCGGCTTCGCACCGATGGGCGTCTCGGCGTTGCGCTTCTCGACGCGCAGCATCTTGCGCTCGCCCGGCGCGGTCCTTCGCGGGCGCACCGGCGGGGCCGAGGCGGCCGGGGCCGGCTGGGCGTCGACCTTCGCGTCGCCGTGCCCGCCGCAGCCGCACGACCCGCCGCCCCCGCAGCCGCACGAGCCGCCACCCGAGCCGCACGGGCCCCCGGTGGCGCCGACGGCCTGCAGGCCGAGGTCGACCTTGACGTACTCCCCGTTCCCGCCGGACCGGGACGCGGCCGGGGCCGGTGCGGGCGGGGCGGTGACGGCGTCGGCCGCGACGTCGGGCAGGGTGTGGGCGGCCGTCATCGGCAGCAGGTGCCGGACGAGCGCACGTTCCACGACGTCGGCGACCTCGGCGAGGGTCAACGACCGGCCGAGGGCCTCGCTCAGCGAGGTGACGCCGGCGTCCGGGATGCCGCAGGGGACGATCCGGTCGTAGGAGGTGAGATCGGGGGCGACGTTGAGGGCGATGCCGTGCATCGTCGTGGCCCGGGCCACGCGCACGCCGATCGCACAGATCTTCGCGTCGACGCCACCGTCCGTGCCCGGCACCCACACGCCGGTGCGGCCCGGCACGCGCGTGGTGCTCAGCCCGAGCTCGGCGCACGCCTCGACGACGGCGTCCTCGAGGGCCCGCACGTAGGCCACGACGTCGACGGGCTCGGCGAGGCGGACGATCGGGTAGACGACGAGCTGGCCGGGCCCGTGCCAGGTGATGCGGCCCCCGCGGTCGACGTCGACGACCGGGGTGCCGTCGGTGGGCCGGTCCGACCGAGCCGTGCGCCGGCCGGCGGTGTAGACGGGGGCGTGCTCGAGCAGGAGCAGCGTGTCGCGGGACTCGCCCGCTGCGACCCGGGCGTGCACCTCGCGCTGCAGGTCCCACGCCGTGCCGTAGTCGGTCAGGGTGGTGCCGAGATCGAGCCTGCGCAGATCCATACCCTCGATGCTAACCGTGCGGCGAAGCTCCGCGTCCACCTGGACAGACCGTGGCCGCAGGGCGGACGACGGCGGGCCCCGTCACCCCCTGCGCAGGGGTGACGGGGCCCGCCGGTGCTGCCGGTGTCAGAGACCGAGGTCGCCCTCGAAGGAGCCCTCCTCGAGGCGTGCCTTCATGGTCTGGAGGAACCGGGCGGCGTCGGCGCCGTCGACCAGCTGGTGGTCGTAGCTGATCGCCAGGTACATCATCGAGCGGATGGCGATCGCCTCGTTGCCGTCGGTGTCCTTCACGACCACGGGGCGGCGCGTGATGGTCCCCGTGCCGAGGATGGCGACGCCGGGCTGGTTGACGATCGGCGTGTCGAACAGCGCGCCGCCGGAGCCGGTGTTGGTGACCGTGAAGGTCGCTCCGCTCACGTCGTCCGGTGTGACCTTGCCGGTGCGGGCCCGGTCGGCCTGCTCGGCGATGCGCTTGGCGATGCCGCCGAGCGTGAGGTCGCCGGCGTCCTTGACGACCGTGACCATGAGGCCCTTCTCGGTGTCCACCGCGATGCCGACGTTCTCCACGTCGTGGTAGATCACGTTCTCGCCGTCGATCTGCGCGTTGAGCTTCGGGTGCGCCTTGAGCGCCTCCGTCGCGGACTTGACGAGGAACGGCAGGTACGTGAGCTTGACGCCCTCGTTGGCCTGGAACGTCGACTTCGCCCGCGTGCGCAGGTCGGCGATGCGGGTGAGGTCCACCTCGACGACCGTCGTCAGCTGCGCGGTCGTCTGCATCGACTCCATCATCCGCTTGGCGATGACCTTGCGGGTGCGGGACATCTTCTCCGTGGTGCCGCGCAGGGTCGACGCCGGCGGGACCGTCGTCGGGGCCTTGGCGGCGGGCGCACCGGCCGGAGCGGCGGACGCGGCCGCGGGTGCCTTGGCCGCCTCGGCGGCGGCCTCGACGTCCTGCTTGCGGATGCGGCCGCCGACGCCGGACCCGGAGACCGTGTCGAGGTCGACGCCGAGGTCGCGGGCGAGCTTGCGCACCAGCGGCGTCACGTAGGAGGTCGCGCCGGCGGCGTCCGCGGGCGGGGCTGGCTTCTCCGTCGGGGGCTCGGGCTTGTCCTCCGGCGGGGCCGGGGGAGCGGCCTTCTCCTTCGGGGGCTCCGGCTTGTCCTCCGGCGGGGCCGGCGGAGCGGCCTTCTCCTTCGGGGGCTCGGGCTCGTCCTCCGGCTGCTCGGCGGGCTTGTCCTCGGCCGGCTTCGACGGTGCCGGGGCGGCCTCCTCGGCCGGCGCGGCGGCGGACGAGTCGGCGTCGCCTCCGATGATCGCGAGCACGGCCCCGACCTCGACCGTCTCGTCCTCGCCGACCTTGATGTCGGTGAGCGTGCCCGAGAACGGGGACGGGACCTCGGTGTCGACCTTGTCGGTGGAGACCTCGAGCAGGGGCTCGTCGACGGCGACCTCGTCCCCGACGGCCTTGAGCCACTGGGTGACGGTTCCCTCGCTGACCGACTCGCCCAGCGCGGGCATCGTCACCTCCTGGCCCCCACCACCACCGGTGGACGCGGACGCCGGAGCGGACTCCGAGGCCTCCTCGGCCTCCTGCTCGGCGGGCGCCTCCTCAGCGGGCTCCTCGGCAGGCTCCTCGGACTCCGGCTCGGCAGGCTCCTCAGCCTCGGCGGGGGCCTCGTCGGTCTCGGCGGGGGCCTCGTCGGCGGGTGCGTCGTCCGACCCGCCGCCGGAGCCGTCGCCGATCATCACGAGGTCGGTCCCGACCTCGACGGTCTCGTCCTCCTCGACGAGGATCTTCTCGATCGTGCCGGCCACGGGGGAGGGCACCTCGGTGTCGACCTTGTCGGTGGAGACCTCGAGCAGCGGCTCGTCGACCTCGACGGTGTCCCCGACGGCCTTGAGCCACTGGGTGACCGTTCCCTCGCTGACCGACTCGCCCAGGGCGGGCATCTTCACGGCTTCAGACATGATGTGTGCTTTCTCCTAGGGCGCGGGCTCAGTTGTGCGAGTGGAGCGGCTTGCCGGCCAGCGCGAGCGCTGCCTCGCCGACCGCCTCGTTCTGGGTGGGGTGGGCGTGCACGAGCGCGGCGACGTCCTCCGGGTAGGCCTCCCAGTTGACCATGAGCTGGCCCTCGGCGACGAGCTCACCGACCCGGGTGCCGACCGCGTGGTAGCCGACGATCGGCCCGTCCTTCTCGCGGACCAGCTTGATGAACCCGGTGGTGCGCAGGATCTGTGACTTGCCGTTGCCCGCGAGGTTGAACTCGACGATCTCGACGTTGTCCTTGCCGTAGGTCTCCTCGGCCTGCGGCTGGGTGAGCCCCACGGAGGCGACCTCCGGCTCGCAGTAGGTGACCTTGGGGATGCCCGCCTCGTCGATGACGACCGGGTCGAGCCCGGCGATCTCCTCGGCCACGAAGATGCCCTGCTGGAATCCGCGGTGGGCCAGCTGCAGACCGGGGACGATGTCGCCGACGGCGTACACGTTCGGCAGGTTCGTGGCGAGGCGCTCGTTCGTGAGGACGAAACCACGGTCCATCTCCACGCCCTGCTCCTCGTAGCCGAGGTTCGAGGTGGCCGGGCCGCGGCCGACGGCGACGAGCAGGTAGTCGGCCTCGATCGACTTCCCGTCCTCGGTGGTCACCGTGACGCCGGAGTCGGTCTGCGTGACGCCGGAGAAGCGGGCGCCGGTGTGGAACGCGATCTTGCGCTTGCGGAAGGCGCGCTCGAGGGCCTTGGAGACCGCGGGGTCCTCGTTGGGCACGAGGTTGGGCAGCCCCTCGATGATGGTGACGTCCGCGCCGAACGACTTCCAGACCGACGCGAACTCGACGCCGATGACGCCGCCGCCGAGGACGACCACCGAGCTCGGCACGTGGTCGAGCGTGAGGGCCTGCTCGGAGGTGATGACGCGGCCGCCGAGCTCCAGGCCCGGGAGGGACTTCGAGTACGAGCCCGAGGCGAGGATGACGTTGCGGCCGACCAGGCGACGCCCGTCGACCTCGACGGTGTTGGGCGCGACCAGCGTGCCCCAGCCGGTGACGTACTCGATCGACGACGCCGAGACCAGGCCCTGCAGGCCCTTGTAGAGCTTCCCGACGACCCCGTCCCGGTAGCCGTTGACGCCGGGCATGTCGATGCCCTCGAAGGAGGCCTTCACGCCCACGTGCTCGGAGCCGTGGATCTCGTCCGCGACCTCCGCCGCGTGGAGCAGCGCCTTGGTCGGGATGCAGCCGCGGTGCAGGCAGGTGCCCCCGAGCTTGTCCGCCTCGACGAGCGCGACGCTCAGCCCCAGCTGCGCCCCGCGCAGGGCTGCGGCGTAACCGCCGCTGCCCGCTCCGAGGATGACGATGTCGTACTCCTGGTCTGCCACGTGCCTCTCCTTGCCGCAGGCTCGGCGGTCCACCTGACGGGACCGCCATGTCAACAGGTCCAACCGTAGTCGCCCGGCGCGGCCCGCCTCGCACGCGGGAGCCGGGCCTCGGGGCGCCTTCGGGTCGATCGTGTCACGGAGCGGGCCCCCGACGCTCGGCGAGGGCCCGCTGCGTCGGAGTCAGGCGGCCGAGCGGGCCTCGAGGTAGGACAGCATCGTGCGCACCCCGTACCCCGTACCGCCCACGTGCGTGTAGCCGTACGCGGCGGCGGAGTTGTAGCTGGGGCCCGCGATGTCGATGTGCGCCCACGGGGTCTCGCCGACGAACTGCTGGAGGAACACGCCCGCGGTGAGCATGCCCCCGGCGCGCTCGCCGGAGTTCTTGAGGTCGGCGACCGGGGACTTCAGCCCGTCCAGCTGCTCCGGCGGCAGGGGCATCGCCCAGGCGTCCTCGCCGGCCGCCCGGGCCGCGGCGACGACCTGCTCGCGCGCGGCGTCGGTCCCCATGACCCCCGCGGTGCGGTCGCCGAGCGCGACGACCTGGGCGCCGGTGAGCGTGGCGATGTCGAGCACCGCGTCCGGGGAGGCCGCCACGGCGTCAACGAGGGCGTCGGCCAGCACGAGACGGCCCTCGGCGTCGGTGTTCGTCACCTCGACCGTCGTCCCGTCGCGCTGGGTGAGCACGTCGGAGGGACGCTGCGCGGTACCGCTCGGCATGTTCTCGGCGAGCGGCAGGTAGCCGGTGACGGCGACGGGCAGCCCGAGCTCGGCGGCAGCCAGCACCGTGTGCAGCACCGCGGCCGCCCCGGCCATGTCGGACTTCATCGTCTCCATCGACTTCGGCGGCTTGAGCGACAGACCGCCGGAGTCGAAGGTGATGCCCTTGCCCACCAGCGCGTAGCGGCCCTTCGGACGCCTCGGCGAGTACGTGAGGGTGACGAGGCGCGGCCCGCGGGGCGACCCCTTGCCGACGCCGACCAGGCCGCCGTAGCCGCCCGCCTCGAGCGCGGCCTCGTCGAGGACCTGGACCTTGATCGAGGTCTTCCTCGCGAGCTCCTTGGCGCGGTCCGCGAACGAGGCCGGGAACAGCTCGCCCGGCGAGGCGTTGACGAGCTCGCGGGTGGCGTTGACGTGGGCGGCGACCACGCCGGCGCGGGACACGGCGGCGTCGACCTCCTTGCCCTTGCCCGCGACGAGCGTCAGGCGGGCCACCGGGGCCTCCGGCTCAGAGCGGTACGAACCGACGGCGAACGCCCCCAGCAGCGCCCCCTCGGCGACGGCGCCCGCGCGGGACGGCTCGTCGGCGGGCAGGGCGAGCACGGCGTGCGCGACGCCGGTCAGCGAGCGGGCGGCGGCACCCGCCGCGCGGCGCAGCGCCTCGGCGTCGAGGTCGTCGACCGGACCGACGCCGGTCAGGGCGACCGCGGGCGCCTTCCACGCGTCGGGCGCGGCGACGCGCACGACCTGGTCGGTTCGGCCGGTCACGCCGAGCGCGGCGAGCCGGCCGGTCAGCGCCCCGGCGTGCCTGCCGAGCGCGTCGCCCCCGACGAGGGCGGGTCCGTCGGCGGTGGTGCCGACCCCGACGACGACGACGTCGGCCGTGATCGAGGTCGCGGACTTGTGGCTGAGATCGAGTGTGGTCACCGCCCCAGGGTAGGACGCCGATGCGCCCCCGGTGACGTGGCGCCTACGCTGCGCGCGTGCCCCTGCCCGACCCGTACCCCGCGGCCTACCGCCACCTCATCTCCCGCATCGACGCCGAGGACGCCCACGTCGCCGCGGTGCGGGCGATCGGACTCGCCGGTCGCCTCGAGCCCGCCCGACGACTGCTCGCTGCGACGCTCGGGCGCCGGCCCGCGGTCCCGGTCGCCCCGGCACCGCACGGCCCGCTCGCGCGCCAGGTCCCCTCCGTCGTGGGACTGGCCGCCGGCATGGACAAGGACGGTCGCGCGGTGCTCGGCCTCGACGCGCTCGGCTTCGGCTTCGTCGAGGTCGGCACCGTCACCGCGCACCCGCAGCCGGGCAACCCGCGGCCCCGCGCCTGGCGCCACCCCGAGCTGCACGCGCTGCGCAACGCCATGGGCTTCAACAACCTCGGGGCCGACGCGCTCGCCGCCCGGCTGCGCGAGCTGCGGTCGACCCGCCGGGGGCGTGGCGTCGTCGTCGGGGTGAACATCGGCAAGTCCAAGGTGGTGCCCGTCGACGACGCGGCCCACGACTACGAGCGCTCCGCCCGGGTGCTCGCGCGCTGGGCCGACTACCTGGTCGTCAACGTGTCCTCGCCGAACACGCCGGGCCTGCGGAGCCTGCAGTCCGTCGAGCAGCTGCGCCCGATCCTGCGCGGCGTCCGGGCGGTGGCCGACGACGCGGCGGACCGGCGGGTGCCGCTCCTGGTGAAGATCGCCCCCGACCTCGCGGACCAGGACGTCGACGCCGTCGCCGACCTCGCCGGGGACCTCGACCTCGCGGGCGTCTCGGCCACGAACACCACCATCGACCACGACCTCGGCCCCGGCGGGCTGTCGGGAGCGCCGCTCACGCTCCGGTCGCGCGCGGTCGTCGCGCGGCTGCGCGACCGCCTGGGACCGGGGCCCACGATCATCGGCACGGGCGGCATCGGCTCGGTCGACGACGCCCGCGCGATGCTCGGCGCCGGGGCGGACCTCATCCAGGTCTACTCCGCGTTCGTCGAGCAGGGACCGCTGCTGCCGGGACGGCTCTCCCGACTCGTATGACCGGGGTCCTCAACGCCTTCGGCACGATCGGCGTCATCATCGGCGCGGGCTTCCTGCTCGCGCACCTGCGGATCGTCGACGTCTCCGTCCAGCGTGCGCTGGGCAAGGTCGTGTTCTGGGTGGCGGCCCCTGCACTGCTCGTGGGGGTCGTCGGGGACTCGGACCTTGCCGACATCGTCTCGGTCGGCGCGCTCGCGCAGCTGCTGGCCGTCGTCATCGGCATGGCCCTCGTGGCGGTTCCTGCACGGCTCGTGTGGGGTCACGGCCTCGTGGGCACCACCGTGGCCTCCTCGCTCGTGGGGTTCGTCAACGCCCTCAACCTCGGGCTCCCGCTCGCGATCCTCGCGCTCGGTGACGCGTCCGCGATCGTGCCGATGGTGCTGATCCAGCTGCTGTTCGTGCAGCCGTTGATGATCGCCGTCCTCGAGCGGTCCCGGCCGGGGACCGGGGGAGGTCCGGTGCGTGCGGCGGCGCGCACCCTCGTCCAGCCGCTCCTGCTGGGGACGGCCCTCGGGGTGGTGCTGTCCGCCACCGGCTGGGACCTGCCCACGGTCCTGGCCACCCCGCTCGAGATGATCGGGTCGATGACGATCCCGGCGATCCTCATCGGGTTCGGCGTCTCGCTGCGGCTCGGCCCGTCGATCGGTGCTGGCCGCTGGCGCGAGGTGGCCTGGATCACGGTCGTCAAGCTCGTGGCCATGCCCGCGGTGGCGGTCGGGGTCGCTCTCGCCCTCGGTCTGGACCGCTCGGCCACGCTCGCCGTCGCGGTCGTCAGTGCTCTGCCCTCGGCGCAGAACGTCTTCGTCATCGCCGGCGAGTACGGCCGCGGCGAGGACCTCGCGCGCGACGGGATCGTCGTGACGACCCTGCTCTCGTTCCCGGCGATCGTCGGGATCGCCGCGATCCTGGGCTGAGCCCGCCCGCTACTGCCTGGGCTGCACCGGCCCGCCGCCGATGCGCACCTGCGGCTTGGGCTGGCGCAGGAAGCGCGGGTACATCGAGCGGATGAAGGCGTACCAGACCGTGCCCTTGACGTACCGGTCGCCGTGCTCGGCGACGAGCCGCCGCTTGAGGATGAGCACCGCGATGACGGACGTGATGATCGACAGGACGAGCAGGAGGTACATCGCCATGACGATGGCGGCCTCGTACCCGGGCAGGAACTGCCCGACGACGAGCATCGCGAGCATGATGACGAACGCGCCGGGCAGGAAGATCTGCGAGGGCAGGAAGCGGGAGTCGATCCAGTCGCGCGCGGCGCGGCGCACGGGGCCGCGGTCACGGGCGGGCAGGTAGCGCTCGTCGCCGGTGCGCATCGCCTGCTGCTGGAGCGCGAAGTTCTTGTTGCGCTGCTCCTTGGCGCGCTTGCGGGCCGCCTTGCGGTCGTTGACGACCAGCGGCTGGCGGTTGCGCGCGGCGGCCTCGGCCTTCGTCGGGGTGGGGCGGCCCTTGCGTGGCGTGGCGCCCGGCGCCGACCGCTCGTCCGCGGCCAGGTCGTCGGCGCCCTCGCTGTGCTCGGGTGCCTCGGGGGACGCGTCGGTGCGGCGGACTCTCACCCCAGCAGGATAGTGGACGCCCGCCGGCGCCGGGCCGGGCGGCCCGGTGGCCCGAGGCACAGCTCGGGGCGGGAGGGACGGATCGAGCGGGGAGGGCAGGTCGCAGCTCGAGGAACGGATCGAGCGGGGAGGGCAGGTCGCAGCTCGAGGGACGGATCGAGCGGGGAGGGTACGTCTCTGCTCGAGGCACGGCGCGTGGGGGACCGGCGCTGGGTCGCTAACCTCGAGGGGTGAACATCGACGACCTCATCGCCCGCGCCGAGCAGGACTACCCCCGGGTGCTCGCCGAGCTACAGGAGCTCGTGACCATCCCTTCGGTCTCCAACCCCGCGTTCGACCAGTCGGCCGTGCGCGTGAGCGCCGAGGCGGTGGCGGGCCTGCTGCGCGGTGCCGGGATGCAGGACGTGCGGATCGCCGAGGCGACCACGCCCGGTGGCGCGGTCTCCCGCCCCGCCGTCCTCGGGCACAAGGTGGGCGTCCCCGGGGCACCGACCGTGCTGCTGTACGCGCACCACGACGTGCAGCCCCCCGGCGACGCGGCCGCCTGGTCGACGGAGGACCCGTTCGTCCCCGAGGTCCGCGGCGACCGCCTCTACGGCCGGGGCGCGGCCGACGACAAGGCAGGGATCATGGCCCACGTCGGGGCGCTGCGGATCCTCGGCGACGACCTGCCGGTCAACGTCACCGTGTTCGTCGAGGGCGAGGAGGAGATCGGCTCCCCGACCTTCCGTGACTTCCTCGAGCAGCACCGCGACGCGCTCGCCGCCGACGTCATCGCCGTGGCCGACTCGTCGAACTGGGCGATCGGTACACCGGCGCTGACGACCAGCCTGCGCGGCGTCGTCCAGGTCGAGGTCGAGGTCCGCGTGGCGCACCACGCGGTCCACTCCGGTCTCTTCGGCGGACCGTCGCTCGACGCCGTCACCTCCCTGGCCCGCCTGATCGCCACGCTCCACGACGACGACGGCAACGTCGCCGTCACCGGGCTGCAGACCTCGGACGCGGAGCTCGTCGACTACCCGGAGGCGGACTTCCGGGCCTCGTCCGGCATGCTCGACGAGGTGCGGCTCGCCGGCTCAGGACCGCTCGCCGGCCGGCTGTGGAACATGCCGGCGATCGCCGTCATCGGCCTCGACGCCACGCCCGTCGCGACGTCGTCGAACACCCTCATCCCGGCGGCGCGCGCCGCGATCTCGTTGCGGGTGGCACCCGGTCAGGCCCCCGCCGAGGCGGCCCGCGCCCTCACCGACCACCTGCAGTCCCACGCCACGCTCGGCGCTCAGGTGACGACGACCGTGGTGGAGGCGGGACCCGGGTTCGACGGCGCGGGCGACGGCCCGGCGCTGCAGGCCGCCGAGTGGGCGCTCGCCCGCGCCTGGGGTACCCGTCCCGTCCACCAGGGCATGGGTGGGTCGATCCCCTTCATCGCCGACCTCAAGGAGGTCTTCCCGCAGGCGCAGATCCTCGTCACCGGCGTGGAGGACCCGCAGTCCCGCGCCCACTCGGAGGACGAGTCGCTGCACGTGGGCGAGCACGCGCGGGCGGTCCTCGCCGAGGCGCTCCTGCTCGCGCGGCTCGGCGGGGTCGTCTAGCCGTGCGGGTGCTGCTCGCCGTCGACCGGGTCGGGGCGCTGCCGGCCGTGCAGGTGGCGGCCGCGCTGACGCAGGGCTGGGCGGCGGAGCGCCCGGACGACGAGCTCGAGGAGCTGGCCCTGTCCGACGGCTCCGCCGGTGTCCTGGACGTGCTGCCGCCGGGTGGGCGGGAGATCGTCGTGGTTCCGGGCCCCCTCGGCGAGCCCGTCCCCGCGAGCCTGGTCCGTGCCGGGCGGACCGTCTGGATCGACGCCGACGACGTCCTCGGCGCCCGCCTCGCCCCCGGCCGGGTCGCGGAGTGCCTGGAGGAGGGGACGAGCGCGGGGCTCGGGGCACTGCTCGCGCACGCCGCACACTCGGGAGCGGGCCGGGTCGTCGTCGGGCTCGGCGTGGCCGGGGTGCACGACGCCGGTGCCGGGCTGCTCACCGAGCTCGGCGGCGGCCCTGACGACGTGCCGCGGGCGGCCGAGCGGCTCGAGGGGCTCGACGTCGTCCTCGCCCTCGCCGTGGACGAGCCCCTGACCGGACTGCACGGCACAGGAGCGCAGCTGGCCGAGCGGCACGGCATCGATCCCGCCCGGGCGCAGGAGCTCGACGGACGCACCGGTCGCACGGCCGACCGCATCCTCCGGTCCGCCGGTGATCGTCGCGGGCGCACCGCCCTGCCGCTGCTCGGGCACGGCCATGCGGGCCACGAACACGCGGGCGGCGGCCACGCGGGCCACGGGACCACGGGGGAGGGGGCGCCCGCGAGCCGGCTGACCACGCGCACAGACGGAGGCGGCGCGGGCGGGGGCACCGCGCTCGCGCTCCTCGCTCTCGGTGCGCGGGCGTTCGACGGCGCCGACGTCGTGGCGAGCGAGCTCGGCCTCGGCGTGGCGCTCGACCGGCTGGCGGGCGTCGGTCTCGTGGTGACCTCGGCCGGCGAGGTCGGCCCCGACGAGGCTCGGCGGTCGGTCATGGCCACCGTCGGACGCGCCGCCGCGACCCGGGCGCTCCCGGTCGTGGCCGTCGGGCGCACCGTCACGTCCTCGCGTCGGGAGCTCGCGCCTGCCGGCGTGTCCGCGAGCGCCGCCCTGGTCCCGGGCCGGCACCCGGACGAGCCGCCCGCCGCGGACGACCCGGCGGCCCTGCGGTCGGCGCTCGTCGACCGGGGCACCCGCCTTGCTCGGACGTGGTCGCGGCCCTGAGGCCCGCGGCGCGCGGGGGCTGCCGCGCGCGACGTGACGGATCCGCCTCTCCCGGAGGAGGCAGGCGTGGACGTACCCTGGGACCGCGGGAACAGCGCGGGACCGATCCGCGTTGACCCTGCCACGCCCCGGTGGGCCCGGGACGAGAACCTGAGGAAGGACGTGCCATGACGGACACGACGATCGACGCCACCCACGGGGTCATCCTGACCGACGGCGCCGCCGCCAAGGTCAAGAGCCTGCTCGACCAGGAGGGGCGTGACGACCTGCGCCTGCGCGTGGCGGTGCAGCCGGGCGGCTGCTCCGGACTGATCTACCAGCTGCACTTCGACGAGCGCGTCCTCGACGGGGACCTGCTCCGCGACTTCGACGGCGTCGAGGTCGTCGTCGACAAGATGTCGTCCCCCTACCTCGACGGCGCGTCGATCGACTTCGCCGACAGCATCGAGCGCCAGGGCTTCACCATCGACAACCCCAACGCGGGCGGTTCGTGCGCCTGCGGCGACTCCTTCCACTGACACCTGCCACGGCGCGCCGACGCACACGTCGGCGCGCCGTCGTGCTGCCCGGACGACCCCACGCCACCGAACCTGACGGAGACCTTGTGCGCCGACCCACCCGACTCGTGACCGCAGCCCTGCTCGGGGCGTCCCTCGTGCTCGCCGGCTGCACCGGCTCCGACGAGGGCTCCGACGAGTCCGGGTCGGAGCAGGCGAGCGAGGGCGAGTCGGCGACCCCGCCCGGCGAGGACCTGCCGACCGTGAGCACCGAGATCGGCGAGACCCCGGTCGTGGAGTTCCCGGGCAGCGGCGCGCCCGCGACCCTCCAGTCCGAGGTGATCGTCGAGGGCGACGGCGCCGAGGTCGGTCCGGACGACGTCGTCGTCGCGCACTACCAGGGTCAGATCTGGGACGGCGAGGTGTTCGACTCCTCCTACGAGCGGGGCGCGCCCAGCGCGTTCTCCCTCAACCAGGTCGTGCCCGGCTGGAAGGAGGGCCTGACCGGCACCCACGTCGGCGACCGGGTGGTCCTCTCGCTCCCGCCCGAGGACGGCTACGGCGAGCAGGGACAGCCCGGCGCGGGCATCGAGGGTGACGACACGCTGCTCTTCGTCGTCGACGTCGTCGACACGTTCGCCCCCGACGCGCAGGCACAGCCCGACGCGACGCCGGTGGAGCCCGCGCCCGAGCTGCCGGTGACGATCGACGGCGAGCTCGGCGGTCCGGCCACGATCACGGTCGAGGAGGGCGCCGAGGAGCCCACCGAGATGACCGCGCACGTCATCGCCGAGGGCTCGGGGGAGCCCGTCCCGGAGACGCCGGGCAGCACGGTGATCATGCAGTACGCGGCCGCCTCCTGGGACGGCACCACCACCGAGTCCACCTGGGAGCTCGGCTCCGTCATGTCCCAGGCCGTCGGCGCGGGCAGCGTGGCCGACCAGCTCACCGGCGTCCCGGTCGGCTCGCGCGTCGTCGTCCTCGCCCCGGCGCTTGCCGAGCAGGGCGTCCCGGCCTCGGCCTTCGTCTTCGACGTCGTCGGCGCCGTCGAGGGGCCCCCGATCGAGGGGATGCCCGGCGAGTCCGGTTCGGAGTCCGGCTCGGAGTCGGGGTCCGGCGAGAGCCCCACCGAGAGCGCCTCCTGACCCGAGCGACGCGGAGTCGCACGGCCCGTCCCACCGGGTGCAACACGCGGGAGCGGACCATTCGGACGATGGCGACGCACCGTCGTGACGGCGGGGTAAGGTGGCCGCTACGGGCCGAGGTTCCACGTGCCGAAGGGCTGACCAGCCCACCTGTGCGTGGACGACCGGCCCAGCTGTCAAGACGTCGGGAAAGGTCCACCGTGCGCAGTACTCAGTCCCACAAGCGGCGCACGCCGCTCCTCGCCGCGGCCGTGCTCGTGAGCGTGCTGCTCGCCGGCTGCGCCGGCGACCGCGGGCCCTCGGAGGAGGGGATGGGTCTCGACGTCGGCTTCCTGCCGTCCACGCGGGACATGACGGACAAGACCGACCAGCTCATCAGCCTCTGGAACGGGACGTGGTTGGCCGCGCTCGCCGTCGGTGCCGCCGTCTGGATCATGACGCTCGTCTGCATCGTCGTGTACCGCAAGCGCAAGAACGACGACCGCCTCCCGGTGCAGACCCGCTACCACGTGCCGCTCGAGATGATGTTCACCGTCATCCCGGTGTTCCTGGTCGGGACGCTCTTCTACTTCTCGCAGGCGTCGACGGCGACGATGCAGGACACCGACGCCGAGGAGGACCTCGTCGTCAACATCTACGGCAAGCAGTGGAGCTGGGACTTCGTCTACACGACGGACGGCGTCTACTTCTCCGGCGACCGGATGAGCCTGACGGGCGAGGAGGGTGTCGAGGAGACGCTCCCGACCCTGTACCTGCCCGAGGGCCAGACGGCCGAGATCATCGTCCACTCCCGCGACGTCGCGCACTCGATCTGGATCCCGGCCTTCCTCTACAAGGTCGACATGATCCCTGGCCGTACCGCGAGCTTCGAGGTCACCCCCACCCGTGAGGGCGTGTACTCGGGCAAGTGCGCCGAGCTGTGCGGCGAGTTCCACAGCGAGATGCTGTTCAACGTCGCGGTCGTGCCCCAGGAGGAGTACGACGCGATGATGCAGGAGTACCGGGACAACGGGTGGGAGGGCGACCTGCCCCCGGAGCTGGGCCGTAACTACGACCTGCCCCGGTACCCGGTCGAGAGCGCGAGCGAGGGCAACTGATGGCAACGACGATCGAGCAGCCGGCCCACGCCGGCGAGGGTGAGGGCGTCCCCGGTCTGAGGCCGCGGAAGCAGTCGATGGGGAAGCTCTTCGTCTCCTGGATCACGTCGACCGACCACAAGGTCATCGGCTACATGTACCTCGTCACGGCGTTCGCGTTCTTCGCGATCGGCGGCCTGCTGGCACTGGTCATGCGGCTCGAGCTGTTCTCGCCGGGCCTCATGCTGCAGTCGGCCGAGCAGTACAACCAGTTCTTCACCATGCACGGCACGATCATGCTGTTCCTGTTCGCGACGCCGTTGTTCACGGCGTTCGGCAACATCATGGTGCCGCTGCAGATCGGCGCCGCGGACGTCGCGTTCCCCAAGCTCAACATGTTCGCGTACTGGCTCTTCCTGTTCGGTGGGCTCCTCGCGATCGGCGGCTTCCTCACCCCGCAGGGCGCCGCGAGCTTCGGCTGGACCGCCTACACGCCGCTGTCCACCGAGGCCTTCTCGCCCGGCCTGGGCGGGGACCTGTGGGTCGTCGGAATCGCGCTGACCGGTTTCGGCACGATCTTCGGCTCGGTCAACTTCATCGCGACGATCATCTGCTACCGCGCGCCGGGCATGACGATGATGCGCGTCCCGATCTTCACGTGGACGACGCTGGTGACCTCGCTGCTCGTGCTCATGGCGTTCCCGGTGCTCGCCTCGGCACTGTTCGGCCTCGGCTTCGACCGCGTGCTCGGCGGCCAGATCTTCAACCCGGAGGCGGGCGGCGCGCTCCTGTGGCAGCACCTGTTCTGGTTCTTCGGCCACCCCGAGGTCTACGTCATCGCGCTGCCGTTCTTCGGCATCATCTCCGAGGTCATCCCCGTCTTCTCCCGCAAGCCGGTGTTCGGGTACCAAACCCTCGTCTACGCGACGATCGCGATCGCCGCCCTGTCGATGACCGTGTGGGCGCACCACATGTTCACCACCGGCGGCGTCATGCTCGACTTCTTCTCGCTGATGACGATGCTCATCGCCGTGCCCACGGGCGTGAAGTTCGTCAACTGGATCGGCACGATGTGGCGCGGGAAGCTCACCTTCGAGACGCCGATGCTGTGGGCGCTCGGGTTCATGACGACCTTCGTCTTCGGCGGCGTCACCGGCGTCATCCTCGCCTCCCCGGCGCTGGACTTCATCCTCCACGACACGTACTTCGTGGTCGCGCACTTCCACTACACCGTGTTCGGCACGGTCGTGTTCTCGATGTACGCGGGCATCCACTTCTGGTTCCCCAAGTGGACCGGCAAGATGCTCAACGAGACGCTCGGCAAGATCACGTTCTGGTTGACGTTCATCGGCTTCCACACGACGTTCCTCGTGCAGCACTGGCTGGGCGCCCAGGGCATGCCGCGGCGCTACGCGGACTACATGGTCGAGGACGGCTACCAGCTCTACAACCAGATCTCGACCGTGGGCGCGTTCATCCTCGCCAGCTCGACGATCTTCTTCTTCATCAACGTGTACGTGACGATGCGCGGGCCGCGCACCGTCTTCGTCGACGACCCGTGGGGCTTCGGCAACTCCCTCGAGTGGGCCACCGGCTCGCCCGTGCCGCGGCACAACTTCACGTCCCTGCCCCGTATCCGCTCCGAGCGGCCGGCGTTCGACCTCCACCACCCCGAGGTCACGGCGATGGAGCACACCGCTCCCGACGAGGCCGTGCTGGCGGCCGCCGGCAGGGGCGGGCCGTCCACCACCCGACTGGAGGAGCGGCGATGACCGCACAGATGCCCGACGGCAGCGACACGCATCCGATCGGTGTCGAGGAGCAGCAGACGAGGATCCGGCCCATGCGGGTCGAGATCGTCATGTTCGCCGCGCTCACGGTGTTCTTCACGCTCTGCGGTGTGGTCTACGCGGCGGTCGCGGACTTCGAGTCGGTCGGCACCGTCGGGTTCCTGCTGCTCGGTGGGATGAACGGCTTCATCGCCTTCTACCTGTGGCTCACCGCCCGTACGACCGACGCCGCCGCGCGGTGGGAGGACGACCCGCACGCCGAGATCGCCGACCGTGCCGGGGACATCGGCCAGTTCGCGCCGCAGTCGTGGTGGCCGCTGGTGCTGGGTGTCGCCGCGACCCTGGGTTTCCTCGGGATCGCCGCGGGATGGTGGATCGCCGGGCTCGGGCTCGTCGTGGCGCTGGTGGGCGTGGCCGGTCAGATGTACGAGTTCAACCGCGGCATCCACGCGCACTGACACCGCGGGGCGACCGCCGGACCGGGCCCGTGCTCCGTCGAGGGGCACGGGCCCGAGCCGTCTCCGGGCCCCCGGGAGCCCCAGGAACGACCGACGGGCCCGCACCCCCAGCCAGGGGTGCGGGCCCGTCGTGGTGTCGTTCTAGGGCCGTCAGGCGACGACGAGGCCGCTCGCGTTGGCCGTGGCCTTCGCGAGGCGCTCCGAGGCGTCCTGCCAGTTGGCGATGTTCCAGAACGCCTTGACGTAGTCCGCCTTGACGTTGAGGTAGTCGAGGTAGAACGCGTGCTCCCACATGTCGAGCATCAGCAGCGGCAGCGTGCCGACGGGCACGTTGTTCTGCTGGTCGAACATCTGGAAGACCACGAGGCGGCCCGAGACCGAGTCGTACGCGAGCACGGCCCAGCCGGAGCCCTGGATCGAGGTCGCCGCGGCGGTGAAGTGCGCCTGGAACTTCTCGAACGAGCCGAACGAGTCCTTGATCGCCTCGGCGAGCTCGCCCTCGGGCTGCCCGCCGCCCTCGGGGGAGAGGTTCTTCCAGAAGATCGAGTGGTTGATGTGTCCGCCGAGGTTGAACGCGAGGTCCTTCTCGAGCTTCGGCGCCGCGGCGAGGTCACCGGACTCCCGGGCCTCGGCGAGCTTCTCGAGCGCGGTGTTGGCACCCGTCACGTACGTGTTGTGGTGCTTGGAGTGGTGGAGCTCCATGATCTTGCCGCTGATGTGGGGCTCGAGCGCCGCGTAGTCGTAGGGCAGCTCGGGAAGCGTGTACGTCATGCGTGTCCTCCATCGTCTCTCCGGCCGTTCGCCGGGGTTGTCGTGCTCACGGGCCGCCGGCCCGCTCACTGGGTGCAACAGCACGTGCTCCCTATTGTTCCCCGTTCCGTGATCCGGCGCACGCGCGTGTCAGGGCCCGACGACGAACGGCGCCACCCGCTCGGGGTGACGCCGTTCGTCGTCGGGTTGTGGCCGGCTCAGTCGCGGATGAGCCGCGCGCTGGACTCCGAGCGCGGGGGCTCCTCGTAGTGCTCCTCGGCGGGGTCGGTGCCCTCGACGAGCCCGTGGCGGTGCTGCTCGGCCTCGGCCAGCTCGGCCGGGGTGACGGGCTCGACACGGTCCTCGTAGAACCACCGGGACAGGGCGATCCGCATCCTGCCGGGGCCCTTCTGACCCGCGGGACGGTCCACGCCGTTCTCGTCGACCTCGGGCTCCGCCACGAGCGGGCGGCCGGCCTCGTAGCCGACCAGCGTCCAGCGCTCGTGCTCGTCGAGCGGCCGGTGCCAGCTGTGCATCGAGCCGTCCGGGAGCTGCACGAGCCGACCGGTGTTGTGCCCCTCGAGCACGAGCTCGCGGTCGCGGCGCTGCAGCGAGAGACAGATCCGCTTCACCAGCGGGAACAGGATGAACGGCAGCACGATGAAGCCGATCCGGAACGCCCAGGTGATCTGGTTGATGGACAGGTCGAAGTGCGTCGCGATGATGTCGTTCGAGCCGGCCGCGTTGAGCAGGAAGAACTCGGCGATGATAATCACGCCGACCGCGGTCCGCACCGGCACGTTGCGCGGCCGGTCGAGCACGTGGTGCTCGCGCGTGTCCTTCGTGGCCAGCTGCTCGATGAACGGCCACAGCGCGAGGATCCCGAACATCAGCCCCGGGATGATCACACCGGGCACGAGCACGTTGAACGGGATCGTGAAGCCGCCGATGACCACCTCGGTCTCGCCCGGCATGAGGCGCAGGGAGCCCTCGAGGAAGAGCATGTACCAGTCGGGCTGGGCGCCGGCGCCCACGGGGGAGGGGTCGTACGGCCCGTAGTTCCACACGTTGTTGATCGACATGAGCGAGCCCATGAGCGCGAGCACGCCGAACACGATGAAGAAGAACCCGCCGGCCTTGGCCATGTACACCGGGAAGAGGGGGTAGCCGACGACGTTGTTGTCGGTGCGGCCCGGGCCGGGGTACTGGGTGTGCTTGTGCACCACCACGAGCATGAGGTGCACCGCGACGAGCGCGAGGATCAGGCCCGGGATGAGCAGGATGTGCACGGTGAACAGGCGCGGGATGATGTCGGTGCCGGGGAACTCGCCGCCGAACAGCCCGTAGCTCGCGTAGGAGCCGATGATGGGGATCGACTTCGCGACGCCGTCGGCGATCCGCAGGCCGTTGCCGGACAGGACGTCGTCGGGCAGGGAGTAGCCGGAGAAGCCGGCGAGCAGGCCCAGGATCATCAGGCTGAAGCCCACGACCCAGTTGATCTCGCGAGGCTTGCGGAACGCGCCCGTGAAGAAGATGCGGAACATGTGCGTGACGATCGCGGCCATGAACAGCAGGGCGGCCCAGTGGTGGATCTGCCGCATGAGCAGACCACCCTTGACCTCGAACGAGGTGTAGACGGTCGAGGCGTACGCCTCGGACATCTCCAGACCCTGGTGGGACACCGGCAGGGCGTCCAGGGGGTAGGTCGTGTGCCCCATCGAGGGGACGAAGAACATCGTGAGGAAGATGCCCGAGATGATGAGCGTGATGAAGCTGTAGAGCGCGATCTCGCCCAGGAGGAACGACCAGTGGTCGGGGAAGATCTTCCGCGCGAACTCCTTGACGAGCTTCGCGGCGCCGATCCGCTCGTCGAGGACCACGCCGGTCTTGCCGGCCAGGGTCGTCGGCGCGGGCGCGCGCCGTGCGTCGGGGGTGGCGGTCGTGGTCACTTGAGACGCTCCCAGTAGCTCGCCCCGATGGGCTCGTCGAAGTCGGCGGTCGCGATGAGGTAGCCCTCGGTGTCGACGGCGATCGGCAGCTGCGGGAGCGCCCGCTTCGCCGGGCCGAAGACGACCTTGGCGCCGTCGGTCATGTCGAAGGTCGACTGGTGGCAGGGGCACAGCAGCTCGTGGGTGGTCTGCTCGTAGAGCGCGACCGGGCAGCCGACGTGCGTGCAGATCTTGGAGTAGGCGACGATCCCGTCGTAGCTCCAGTCCTGCCGCTCGGGCGTCTCGACGAGGAGCTCGGGATCCATCCGGACGAGGATGACGACGGCCTTGGCCTTCTCCTCGTAGTAGTGCTCCTCGGCCTCCATGCCGTGGGGGACGATGTGGAAGACCGATCCGCGCGTGACGGAGGCGGCCGGCAGCGGGTCGCCGGTCGGGTCGATCGCGAGGCGGCGCCCGACGCGTCCGTCGGCGGTCTCGCCGAAGAAGGAGGGGTCGGCCTCCTCGGGCGTGTCGCCCCAGATCGTGTGGCGGAACTTGTCGACGTCCCAGTCGCGGCCGAGGTTGCCGACCAGCGGGACCACGAACGGCAGCGGCGCGAGGGCCAGCGCCCCGGCGAGCGCACCCTTGAGCAGCGGGCGACGAGCGATGTTGGAGTCGGCGGCGCCACGGCGGAGGATCTCCTGGGCCTCGGCGCGGCCCGCCGCGTCGGAGGCCTGCATGTGGCGCTCCTCGACCTGCTCCTCGTCGTTCATCAGCGACTTGGCCCAGTGGACGGCCGCGAGGCCGATCCCGAGCGCACCGATGCCCAGGCCGAGACCGAGGGCGAGGTTGGAGGTCCGGACGCTCATCATCTCGGCGTTCAGCGGCAGCACGACGTACAGGACGACGCCGGCGATCGAGGCGATGACGGACAGGACCAGCAGGATGACGACGATGGCCTCGGACCGCTTCGCGGCGGCCGGGTCGGAGTCGCCGAGGCGGTGCCGGTGCGGCTCGAGACCGGGATTCTCGAACCGGTCGTCTACCGCGACGTCCCCCGAGCGGTGCTCCGCGCGCGCCACGTCGTGGTTGCCGTTGTCGTTGGGCGGGGTGGTGCTCACGAGGACCTCGCTCCGATCCAGACCGAGGCGGCCACGAGGACGCCCATGCCGACGATCCACACCCACACGCCCTCGGTGACGGGGCCGACCGAGCCCAGCGACAGTCCGCCGACCGACACGTCGCGCTGGGCGACGAGGTAGGAAATGACGTCGCGCTTGCCCTCGGGAGTGATGTTCGCGTCGTTGAACACCGGCATCGCCTGCGGGCCGGTCTGCATCGCCTCGTAGATCTCCGTCGGCGTCGAGCCGGACAGGTCGGGCGCGTAGCGGCCCTCCGAGAGGGCGCCGCCGGCGCCGACGGCGTTGTGGCACATCGCGCAGTTCGTGCGGAACAGCTCCATGCCGTTGGCGGCGTTGCCCAGCTCCGGGTCGACCTGCTCCGCGCTGGGGATCGCGGGGCCGGGGCCGAGGCCCGCGACGAAGGCCGCGACCTGGTTGATCTGCTCGGGCGTGAAGCTCGGGTTGCCCTCCGCCGCCTGGGGGCCGTTCATGCGCATCGGCATGCGGCCGGTCGCCATCTGGAAGTCCACGCTGGCCGCGCCCACGCCCACGAGCGAGGGGCCGATGTCCGTGCCGGTCGCGTCGAGGCCGTGGCAGGTGGCGCAGTTGGCCTGGAACAAGCGCTCGCCGGCCTCCGCGTCCTCCGAGGCGCTCTCGGCTGAGGTGGCGTCGGCGGTGCCCGCGTCGACGAGGGCGAGGACGCCGCCCGTCATGATCAGCGCGAGCAGGAGCAGGATCACCGGTGCGTACCGGCTCCTCCTGCGTGCGGCGAGTGCCTTCACGATTCTCGACCTCTCGGTGGTGATTTCGGTGGTGGGGGCCGTGGGATGTCGGGGCAGGTCCGGACCGTTCCGTGCCGCGCCCCGGCGACGCTATCTGATGATGTAGATGATGATGAACAGGCCGATCCAGACGACGTCGACGAAGTGCCAGTAGTACGACACGGCGACGGCCGATCCGGCCTCGAGGTGGCCGAACGTCTTGGCCTGGTAGGACCGGCCGAGGACGTAGAGGAAGGCGATGAGCCCGCCGAGCACGTGCAGGGCGTGGAAGCCGGTGGTGATGAAGAAGACCGAGGAGTACGAGCTGGCCTGGATCGTCACGCCGTGGTGCATGAGCTCGATGTACTCGGTGGTCTGCCCGGCGACGAAGATCGCGCCGAGCACGTAGGTGAGGAAGTACCACTCGTTCATGCCCCACCGGCGGACGTCGAGCAGGCCGCCGGTGCGGCGCTGCTGGAACCGCTCCGCGGCCCACACACCCATCTGGCAGGTGAACGAGCTGGCCACGAGGATGATGGTGATGCTCAGGGCCCAGGGGAAGTTGAGGACGGACGCCTCGTCCGCCCAGGCCTCGGGGCCGGCGACCGACCGGTGCGTGAAGTACATCGCGAACAGGCCGGCGAAGAACATCAGCTCCGAGGCGAGCCAGACGATGACGCCGACCGACAGCGGGTTCGGCCGGTTCACCGTTCCCGGTGCGTGCGCGGGTGCAGAGGTAGACGACACCTGGTCATTATGGCCCACGTCAGGGGTGGTGCGGACCTCTCCCGTCGGCGCGCCTGCCGGTCAGGACGGTCACATCCGCGCCGGGCCTACGATGTGGTGGGCGTGCGGCCGGGCCGCCGTGCCGAGCATCGGACGCGTGAGGAGCAGGACATGACCGTGACCAGGACCGACCAGGGCGCCGAGTCGACCGGGGAGGTCGGCGAGGCGCGGATGACCGTCCTCGTCTTCTCCGACGACTCCGCCACACGCAGTCAGATCGTCTCCTCGGTGGGGCGCCGTCCGGCACGGGACCTCCCGCTCGTGGACCTGGTCGAGACCGCGACCGCCGACGCGGTCGTCTCGCGCGTGGAGGCCGGCGGCGTGGACGCGCTCGTGCTCGACGCAGAGTCGCCGAAGGAGGGCGGCATGTCGTTGTCCCGCCGGCTGAAGACGAGCGTCTACCGCTGCCCGCCGGTGCTGCTGATGATCGCGCGGCCCGAGGACCGGTGGCTCGCCACGTGGTCGGAGGCGGACGCGGTCGCGACCTACCCCGTGGACCCCCGCGCGCTCCAGGAGGCGCTCTCGGGCCTGCTGCGCGAGCGGCTCTCGTGAGGTCGGGCCGCGCGGTCCGCTGGCCCGACCTGCTCGCACGGGTCGTCGCGGGCGAGGACCTGTCCGCGCCGGAGACCGCGTGGGCGATGAACGAGGTGATGACGGGGGCGACGGACCCGGTGGTCCTCGGCGGCTTCCTCGCGGCGCTGAGCACGAAGGGCGAGTCCGTCGACGAGCTGCGCGGCCTCGCGGACGAGATGCTCGCGCACGCGCTGCCGGTCGACGTCCCCTCCGACGTCGTCGACATCGTCGGCACCGGGGGTGACCGCCTGCGCACGGTCAACATCTCGACGATGGCCTCGCTCGTCATCGCCGGCGCGGGGGTGCGCGTGGTCAAGCACGGGAACCGGGCCTCCTCGTCCGCGTCCGGCTCGGCCGACGTGCTCGAGAGCCTGGGTGTCGACCTCGACCTCGACGTGCCCACCGTGGAGCGGGTCTTCCACGAGAACGGGCTGACCTTCTGCTTCGCGAACATGTTCCACCCCTCGATGCGGCACGCCGCGCCCACCCGGCGCGCGCTCGGCATCGGCACGGCATTCAACCTCCTCGGGCCCCTGACGAACCCGGCGCGGCCCCGCGCGGGGGCGATCGGTGTCTCACCGGTGCGCAGCGCCCCGCTGGTGGCCGGCGTGCTGGCTGCACGCGGGACGTCCGCGCTCGTGTTCCGCGGGCGCGACAACGGACTGGACGAGCTGTCCACCACGACCGTCAACCAGGTGTGGGAGGTCGCGGACGGTGAGGTGGTCGCCCACGAGATCGACGCGGTGACCGAGCTCGGGCTCGCGCCGAGCACGGTCGAGGACCTGCGTGGGCAGGACGCCGCCTACAACGCCGCCGTGGCCACGCGTCTCCTCGCGGGCGAGGCGGGGTCGGTGCGGGAGGCGGTGCTGCTCAACGCGGCGGCCGCGCTCGTCGCGGACGGCACGCTGCCCGGTCTGGACCGTGCGGAGCACCCGGGCCTCGTCGACCGCCTGAGCATCGCGCTGGACCACGCCCGGGAGTCCGTCGACTCCGGCGCGGCGCGCACCCGCCTCGACCGCTGGATCGAGCTGACGGCCGGCTGACGCGCGACGACGCCACCCGGTCATCAAGGAGTGAGCCTGGATACTATAGTATCCAGGCTCACTCCTTGATCTCTGGCGGGCTCAGTCGAGCCCGATGTGGAACGCCTGCTCGAGATCGTTGCGCGAGTACGCCTGGAAGGCGAGGTACGTGGTCGTGCCCGTGACGCCCTCGATCTTGCCGAGACGGTCGGACACGACGTCCGCGAGGTCCTCGTGCTGCTCCACCCGGGCGATGGCGATGAGGTCGAAGTCACCGGTGACGGAGTAGACCTCGGAGATGCCGTCGAGGTCGGCGACGCGCTGGGCGACCTCGGGGATGCGGGCGACGTCGGCCTCGATCATGACGATGGCGGTGAGCATGTCTCCTCCTGGCTGTCGGGCGGCCGATGGGCGGGCCGGGGCTGGGACGGCGTCAGCGGCGCCGACCCCCATCATCCCCGATGAGCGAGTCGGGTCCCGGCGGCAGGGGCAGCGAGCCGGCGCCGCCGACCGGGGAGCCGAGCGGGACGTCCCCCGTGCGGTCGACGATCCGCGTGCCGCCGCGCCACAGCCACTCGGCGAGGATCTCGGTCTCCTCCGCGGACGCGGCTCCCCACGTCGACGTCGGCACGGGGACGTGCTCGGCGGTCGCGACCAGGTCCGCCACGGTGGCCATCGGGTCGACGCCCGGCGCAGAGATCGCGGTGCCGGCGAGCCGGCCGTGCCGCACCACGACGATCTCCCAGCCGCCGGCCGGCCTCGCCCGCGCGGCCACGATCTCGGCGGTGGCGACGAGCGGCCGCAGCAGCTCGGTGCGCCTGGCTGCCACGAGCAGCGCCCGCAGCCGGTCGCGCTCGGTGGCCGCCTCCTCGTAGCGCTGCCGGGCCGCCAGGTCACCGATCCTGCTCAGCAGGGCCGTCCGCACGGCCGTGAGGTCACCGGCGAGCGCGCGGCGCAGGCCGGCGACGGCCTGGTCGTGGTCCACGGGCTCCTCGGTCCCGGTCGCCAGGGTGCGGGGCCGGATCTGCAGCAGCGCGGGCCCTGCCGCGCACGGCGCCGAGCACTGGCCCAGCTCGGCGAGCGCGCACGCACGGGCGTCCGCCCGGGGCACGGCGGGCAGGCGGGCGGTGCAGCGGCGCACCGGCACCACCGACTGCAGCGCCTCGACCGCGAGCCGCGCCGCCCGCTGCGAGCCGAACGGGCCCAGCGCCGTGCCCAGCCTGGCGGCGTCGAGGGAACGCACGATCGTCAGGCGCGGGTGGGGCTCGTCGGTCAGCCGGACCCACGGCAACCTGCTCGGTCGCTTCGAGCGTCGGTTGTAGGGCGGGTCGAGCTCGGCGATGAGGCGCAGCTCGCGCACCCGCGCCTCGAGCACGGTGGCGCACGGGATCTCCTCGACGCTCGCCGCGAGGTCGACCATCTCGCCGATGCGGGCCCGGCGCTCGGCGCTCGTGAAGTACGAGCGCACGCGCTGGCGCAGGTTGGTCGCCCGCCCCACGTACAGGACCTGCCCGCCGGGCCCCACGAACCGGTAGACGCCCGGGCCGCGGGAGAGCCCGTCCGCGATGCTCGCCTTGCGGCGGCGGTGCGCGGGGACCTTCTCGGCGAGAGTGGGCAGGTCCTCGCGATGGGTGATGCCGAGCGGGGTGAGACGCCCGATGAGGGCGTGCAGGACGTCGACGGTGGCCCGGGCGTCGGACAGCGCCCGGTGGTCGGGCGTGGTGGTCGCCCCGAAGTATGCGGCGAGCGTTCCGAGCCTGCGGTTGGGGACCTCGTCGTTGGTCACGACGCGCCGGGCCAGCTGCACGGTGTCGACGACCATCGGCGCGGGCCACTCGCGGCCGTGCCGGCGCATCGCCTCCTTGAGGAACCCGACGTCGAACCGGGCGTTGTGCGCCACGAGCACGGAGCCGCGGTCGAACCCCGCCATCTCCAGGAAGGTCGGGAGCACCTCCTCGATCGGCGGGGCGGGCGCGACCATCGCCGTGGTGATGCCGGTCAGGACGGTGATCTGCGGGGGGACCGGGATGCCGGGGTTGACCAGCGTGCCGAGCTCGGCGAGCACCTCGCCCCCGCGCACCTTGACCGCGCCGATCTCGGTGATCCGGTCCGACCTGGCGGCCCCGCCGGTGGTCTCCAGGTCGACGACGACGAACGTCACCTCGCTCAGTGGCGTGCCGAGCTCGTCGAGCCCCACCTGGTACGGGCGGCCGTGGCCCTGCGCGTCGCTGCCGCCTCGAGCGTCGCCGTCGTCGACCAGCCGGCGGCCGGGAGGCGGGGCGAGCAACGAGGACACGCGGACAGGCTACGGACGGACGCCGACACCGTGGTCGGCGACCACGGTGTCGGCGCGGCGCACCGGGGACGAGGTGCCGTGGACGCCGGGCCGCCCGGGGCCGGTCAGGCGTCCGCGCCGGTGGCCGCCGCCCGGCGGGCCCGGGCGTCGGAGTACAGCGAGTCGACGAGCTCGGCGTGGTCGGCGAGGACGGCCGCGCGCTTCACCTTGAGCGACGGCGTGAGGTACCCGTTCTCCACCGTGAGGTCCTCGGGCAGGATGACGAACTCCTTGATCTGCTCGGCGCGCGAGAACTTGGTATTGATCCGGTCGATCGCCTGCTGGAGCCGCTCGCGCACGAACGGGTCGGTGCGGGCCTGGTCGGCGGTCATCGGCTCGCGACCGTGGTTGTCGAGCCAGCCCGGCAGCATCTCCTCGTCGAGCGTGATCAGCGCCGCGATGAACGGCTGCTGGTCCCCGACCGCGAGGCACTGGGAGATGAGCGGGTGACCGCGCAGCGGGTCCTCGAGCAGGGCGGGGGCGACGTTCTTGCCGGCCGCCGTCACGATGATCTCCTTCTTGCGCCCGGTGATGCGCAGGTGCCCGTCGTCGAGCGAGCCGAGGTCCCCGGTGCGGAAGAACCCGTCCTCGGTCATGGCGTCCGCGCCCACCCCGCCGCGGTAGCCGCGGAAGACGGGCAGGCCGCGCACCTCGATCTCGGAGTCCTCGGCGATGCGTATCTCGGTGCCCGGCATCGGCAGCCCCACCGTGCCGATCCGCAGGGAGTCCGGGCGTCCCACGGCGATCGGCGCCGTCGTCTCGGTGAGCCCGTAGCCCTCGAGCACGACCAGGCCCACGCCCCGGTAGAAGTGGCCTAGCCGTTCGCCCAGCGGCGCGCCGCCCGAGACGGCGTACCGCAGGCGTCCGCCCATGACCGCGCGGAGCTTGGCGAGCACGAGGCGGTCGAGGACGCGGTAGCGGGCCTTGAGGAGCGCCGACGGGCCGCTCGAGGTGTCGAGGGCGCGGGAGTAGTCCTCGGCGGCCTTCGCCGCCGCCCGGAAGAGGCGGAGCTTGATGCCGCTGCCCGCCTTCTGCTCGGCGGAGTTGAACACCTTCTCCCAGATGCGCGGCACCGACAGCAGGAGGGTGGGCCGGAAGACGGCGAGGTCGGCCACGGCCTCCTTCGGTTCGGGGGAGTGCCCGAGCGGGACGCCGGCGGCGAGGATGAGCACCTCGACGAAGCGGGCGAACACGTGCGCCAGGGGGATGAACAGCAGCGTGCACGAGCCCGGCTGGGAGACGACCTCGCGCAGGGTGTGGACGGCCTCGACGGCGAGGACGGCAAAGTTCTCGTGCGTGAGCTCGGCGCCCTTGGGCCGGCCGGTCGTGCCCGACGTGTAGATGATGGTCGCGAGGTCGTCGAGGTGGACGGCCCGCTGGCGCTCACGCACCTCGTCGTCGGAGACCTCGGCGCCGCGCTCCGCGAGCGTCTCCAGCGCGCCGGAGTCGATGACGAGGACCTCGCGCAGGGTCGGGGTGCCACCCTCGAGACCGCCCGCCTCGCGCAGGACCTCGGCGTTGGCCTCGGTCTCCGCGAAGGCCACCGTGACCTCGGCGTCGCTGACGATCCACTGGGCCTGGTCGGCGGCGGACGACTCGTAGATCGGTACGGGCACGGCCCCGACGTACCAGGCGGCGAGGTCGAGCAGGGTCCACTCCAGGCGCGTGCGGCACATGATGGCCACCGAGTCGCC
Source organism: Georgenia sp. Z2081 (assembly GCF_055326445.1). NCBI lineage: Bacteria > Bacillati > Actinomycetota > Actinomycetes > Allobogoriellales > Allobogoriellaceae > Georgenia > Georgenia sp. Z2081. The sequence continues at coordinate 82,383 of NZ_JBUZNK010000007.1, read as the reverse complement.
CGCGGCGACCCCGGAAGCCATGAGGCCCTTGGCCAGCGCCTCGACGCGCGCGAGGCTCCAGGCCGCGTCGCGGTCGACCCACTCGCCGGCGACCTTCTCCCGGAAGAGCACCCGGCCGGGCGCCTCACGGGCGTGGTCGACGAGGAGGGTGGTGATCGAGGAGTCGGCGGGCACCTCGACCGCGCGGGGGAACGAGGCGGTCGGGCGGGGGGTGGTCTCGCTGGACATGGGGGCCTCCGTCGGCGCTGGTCCTGGCGGGCGACCATGACCGCGGCCGCCCTGCCGTACTGGTGGGACAAGAGTAGGCGCCGGGGTGGCCTCAGACGACCGCACCGTCCGAGCCGTGTCCCCGCTCCCCGGGCAGCCGGCGCACGAGCAGCACGATGCCTGCGACCGTCACGGCCAGACCGAGCAGCATGAGGGCGACCGACGGGGGACGGCCGAGCACCCCCAGGACGATGCCGAGGACGATCGGCGCGATCGCGCACGTCCAGCCCAGGATCGCGCCCGGGTCGGACAGGTCGGGCCCCGGCGGGTCCGGCTCGACGAAGCCGTCGATGCCCCACTCGGGGTCCTCGGGGTGCTCCTCGACCACGTGGTCGCGCGGTCCCAGCCCGCGGCCCACGGCCGGCCGGGCGCCGAGACGGTCGGTGCCGACGGGTGCGTCGCCGTCGGCCCCGGGGTCGGTGGGGCCGGTGGTGCGCCCGGCACCTGCCGGACCGGCGTCGTCGGGTCCGGCGTCGCCCGGGCCGACGCCGAGCTGGTCGAGGATCGAGGCGAAGCGCCGGTCGACCTCGGCGTCGTCGAGCGGCCGGCGCGACCGACCCGGGTCGTGCGACGGCGTCGGGTCGTCGTCACCGGGGTCCGGAGGGCGGATGGTCACGCCTCCACGGTAGACCCGGACCCGCCCACCGGGGCCACGGGGCCACCGGCGGCGCTCCTAGGATGGGGGAGTTACGTGTGGTCCGCGCCGTCGAAAGGTCACTCATGTCAGTCCGCCGCGTCGCCCTGCTCACCGCGGGCGGCTTCGCCCCGTGCCTGTCCTCCGCCGTCGGCGGTCTCATCGAGCGGTACACGGAGATCGCCCCCGAGGTCGAGATCATCGCCTACCAGCACGGGTACCACGGGCTGCTCACCGGCACGTCGGTGACGATCACGCCCGAGGCCCGGTCGCAGGCTCCGATCCTGCACCGCTTCGGCGGCAGCCCGATCGGCAACTCCCGCGTCAAGCTGACGAACGTGGCGAACCTCGTCGAGCGCGGGCTCGTGCCCGAGGGGGCGGACCCGCTCAAGGTCGCCGCCGACCAGCTGGTCGCGGACGGCGTCGACGTGCTCCACACGATCGGCGGCGACGACACGAACACGACCGCTGCCGACCTCGCCGCCTACCTCGAGGCGAACGGCCACCACATGACGGTGGTCGGCCTGCCGAAGACGATCGACAACGACATCGTGCCCGTGCGGCAGTCCCTCGGGGCCTGGACTGCGGCGGGCGAGGCGGCGCGGTTCGCATCGAACATCATCGGTGAGCACCGCTCGAACCCGCGGATGCTCATCGTCCACGAGGTCATGGGCCGGCACTGCGGCTACCTCACGGCGGCGGCGGCGCGCCGCTACCGGACGTGGCTCGACACGCAGGAGTGGGCGCCCGCGCTCGGGCTCACCCGCGAGCGGTGGGACGTCCACGCCGTCTTCCTGCCCGAGGTGCACCTCGACATCGACGCCGAGGCCGACCGCCTGCGAGCGATCATGGACGATCAGGGCAACGTCAACATCTTCCTCTCCGAGGGCGCCGGCGTGCCGGAGATCGTGGCGGAGCTCGAGGCCCGTGGCGAGGAGGTCGAGCGCGACCCGTTCGGCCACGTCAAGCTCGACACGATCAACCCGGGCGACTGGTTCGCGAAGCAGTTCGCCGAGAAGCTCGGCGCCGAGAAGGTCATGGTCCAGAAGTCGGGCTACTTCTCGCGGTCCGCCGCGGCCGACCCCGACGACCTGCGCCTCATCAAGTCGATGACCGACCTCGCCGTCCAGGTGGCGCTCGAGGGCGGCTCCGGACTCATCGGCCACGACGAGGAGCGCGACGGGCTCCTGCGCGCGATCGAGCACGACCGGGTCGGCGGCGGCAAGGCGTTCGACATCGCCCAGGAGTGGTTCACCGACCTCATGGCCGGCATCGGTCAGCCGGTCCGTCCCGCCGCCCCCGCGGAGCACTGACACCGGCCCGGCCGCCGTGGCGCGGCACACGTCACGTCCGTGTGCCGGCCACGGCGTCCTGGGCCGGCGGCCCGCCGCCTACGATGGCGCGGTGAACGTCGAGCCCACCGCGGAGACCCTGGCCGGACTGCAGCAGTGGCGGAGCGTGCCCGCCGCCCAGCAGCCGAGCTATCCCGACCCCGCCGCGCTCGAGACCGTCGTGGCCGAGCTGGAGGCCAGCCCGCCGCTCATCTTCGCGGGCGAGGCCGACCGGCTGACCGGTCTCATGGCGGCGGCCGGCCGCGGCGAGGCGTTCCTCCTGCAGGGCGGCGACTGCGCCGAGACGTTCGCGGAGTCCACGGCGGACCGGATTCGCAACAAGATCCGCACGGTCCTGCAGATGGCCGTCGTCCTCACCTACGGCGCCAGCCTGCCCATCGTCAAGATGGGCCGCATGGCCGGCCAGTACGCCAAGCCGCGCTCGAGCGACCTCGAGACCCGCGACGGCGTGACCCTGCCGTCCTACCGGGGCGACGCCGTCAACGCGCACGGCTTCACCGAGGCCGACCGCGTGCCGGACCCGCAGCGGCTGCTGGGGATGTACCACCGCTCCGCGACGACCCTCAACCTCATCCGAGCCTTCACCGGAGGCGGCTTCGCGGACCTCAGGCTCGTCCACGAGTGGAACCGCGGGTTCATCGAGAACCCCGCCCACGGCCGCTACGAGTCGCTCGCCGGCGAGATCGGGCGGGCGCTGCGGTTCATGGCGGCCGCCGGCGTGGACTTCGACGCCCTGCGAACAGTCGACATGTACTCCTCGCACGAGGCGCTGCTGCTCGACTACGAGGCCGCCCTCACCCGCATCGACCACCGCACCGGGCAGCCGTACGACACCTCCGCGCACTTCCTCTGGATCGGGGAGCGGACCCGGCAGCCGGACGGCGCGCACGTCGACCTGCTCTCCCGGGTGCGGAACCCGATCGGCGTCAAGCTGGGCCCGTCGGTCACCGCCGACGAGGTCCGGGCGCTCATCGACCGGCTCAACCCCGACGGTCTCGCCGGGCGGCTGACCTTCATCTCCAGGATGGGTGCGGGCAACGTCAGGGACGCCCTGCCGGGCATCGTGGAGACGGTCGTGGCCGACGGCCGCCCCGTGACCTGGGTGTGCGACCCGATGCACGGCAACACGATCACCTCGCCGTCGGGCTACAAGACGCGCGAGATGCACACGATCCTCGACGAGGTGCGTGGCTTCTTCGAGGTGCACCAGCAGCTGGGCACGGTGCCGGGCGGTCTCCACGTCGAGCTCACGGGCGACGACGTCACGGAGATCATGGGCGGTGCCGACCCCATCGACGACGCCGGGCTCGCCCGGCGCTACGAGACCCTCGTGGACCCGCGGCTCAACCATCAGCAGTCCCTGCAGATGGCGTTCGAGGTCGCGGAGATGCTCCGGAGCTGACGCACCGGGGCGCGCGGGCGCCCGGGTCGACCCGTAGGTCCATGCGCCGGGTGACGGCGGTGGCGGCCGGTCAGACCACGCGCAGCGTGACGGTCGTGCCGCGCTCGACCATCGAGCCGGCCTCGGGAGTCTGGTCGCGCACGGTCCCGTAGAAGGCGCCGAGCACGTCCTCCCGCTCCGCGACGAGGTCGAGCGCCTCGAGCTCGTCGACGGCGTCCTCCACCTGCATGTTGAGCAGGTCGGGGACCTCGACGAGCTCGGGTCCCAGCGAGACGACGAGCTCGACGTCGTCGCCGACGAACGCGTCGCCCTCGGCGGGGTCCTGCGAGATGACCGAGCCCTCGTCGACGGTGTCGGAGTACTCCTCGAGCACGTCGGCGCCGAGCCCCGCCTCCTCGAGCTCGTCGACCGCCGACGCCCGGCCCAGGCCCGTGACGTCGGGGACGGTGGTCGGCTCGCGGCCGTCGGAGACGACGAGCGCCACCGGTTCGTCGTGGGGGACGACCTCGCCCGCCTCGGGGTCGGTGGCGATCACCTCGCCGGCGGGGACCGAGTCGTCGTACTCGCGGGTGACCTCGCCGACCGTCAGCCGCGCGGTGGACAGGACCGACTCCGCCTCCTCCTGCGTCTGGCCGACGACGTCGGGGACGGCGAGGGTCTCCACGCCGATCGAGACCACGACCGTGACGGCGTCGTCCCGCGTCCTCTCCCCGCCGTCGGGCGACGTGGAGACGACGTTGCCCTCGGCGACGTCGTCGGAGTAGGCCTCCTCGAGCACCGGGTCCAGGCCGGCCTCCTCGAGCGCGGCGACGGCCGCCGTGCTCGGCCTGCCGGTGACGTCGGGGACCGGGGTGCCGGCGAGCGGCCCCGCGGTGAGGAGCCACCACGCGCCGGCCAGGGTCGCCGCCAGGACCACGAGCAGGAGTGCGACGAGGCCGGTGCGCCGTCGTCGACCCCGCTGTGCGCGTGACTGGGCGGAGCCTGGCCGTGACCGGCCGTCGTCCCCGTCGCGGCGCACGGGGATGGGCCGGGTGTCGCTGGTGTCGGCCGTGGTGGCCCGCTCCGGGCGGGTGACCGGATGGACGGGGGTGTCGTCCCGGACGGGGACGCCCCCCGCGGCCTGCGACGGCGGAGCTGCAGGCTCCGCCGGTGCGGCGGCGGACGCGGACGCCGCGGACAGGGGGGCCGCGGAGCTCGCCGACCGGGGCGCTGCGGGCCGGGAACCGGCCGCCGGCGCCTTGCTGCGGCGTGGCGCGGGACGGCCGTCGGGTCGGATCGCCCCGATCGGGATGGCCACGGACCGACCGGCGGGATCGGCCTCGTCGCGCGTGGCCGGCGGGGTGGGCGCGGACGGTGGTGCGGGCGGTGCCGAGCTAGAGCCGGGGCCGGTGGTGTCGTGGTCGCCCTGGTCGTCGAAGGTGGCCGGCGGGCGCGGCTCGACGTCGGAACGCCGGTCGAGGACCTCGGCCGGCAGCACGGTGCGGGTGCGGCGCAGCAGGGCGAGCGCCTCGCCGGCGTCGGCGGGCCGGTCGTCCGGGTCCTGCGCGGTGAGGGCGGCGACGAGGTCGTCGACCTCGCGCGGGATCCAGGTCAGCTCGGCGCCCGGGCCGGGGACCGTGCTGTTGACGTGCTGGAACGCGACCTGGGCCGGGGTGGAGCCGGAGAAGGGCTGGGCACCGGTGAGGAGCTCGTAGGCGACGACGCCGACGCCGTAGACGTCCGCCGGCGGGTCGGCGACCCCGTCGAGCACCGTCTCGGGCGCGATGTAGGCCACCGTCCCGAGCACGGTCCCGGACGTGGCGGCGGTCGTCTCGCTGATCGCCCGGGCGAGCCCGAAGTCGGCGACCTTCACGCGGCCGTCCGCGGTGACGAGGATGTTCTCGGGCTTGATGTCCCGGTGGACGAGGCCGGCGCGGTGGGCCGCGGCGAGGGCGTCGAGCACCTGGTCGAGCACGTCGAGCGTCTGCCCGAGCGTGAGCGATCCGCGGGCCCGGAGCTCGTCGCGCAGGTTGGGGCCGTCGACGAGCTCCATCGCGAGGTAGGAGGACTCGCCGGCGACGCCCTGGTCGTGGACGGCGACGACGCCGGGGTGGGACAGCCGAGCGGCCGCCCGGGCCTCCCGCCGGAAGCGACGGACGAAGTCGGGGGACTCCGCGAGGTGCGGGTGCATGATCTTCACGGCGACGACCCGCTCGAGCCGCAGGTCCTGCGCACGGTAGACGCTGGCCATGCCACCCCGGGCGATGCGCTCGATGATCCGGTAGCGCTCGTCGACGAGGTGGCCGGCCAGCGGGTCGGCGCGGGTGTCCACGGGCGGATGCTATCCGGGCCGGGTGATCCCGGGGTGGACCCGCGCCGGGCCGGACATCCCGCCGACGAGGGCGGGGCGCCGGCCCGGCGCGGAACGGATGTGGTGCCTGGTCAGAACCGGTTCATCGCGGCGCGCACCGTCTCGACGTAGCGCTCGGTGTCCGGGTACATGCCGTGGGCCCGGACGCCGCCCAGGCCCTGGTAGTACGCGGCGATGCCCTGGTCGGAGTCCTCGGCGGAGGACTGGAGCGCGCGGATGATCGCGACGCCGGCCACCACGTTGTCCTGCGGGCTCATGATGTTGAGCGGGCGACCGACGAGCTGGGAGGCCCACTCGCCGGAGGACGGGATCACCTGCATGGTGCCGACCGCGTTCGCGGGGGAGACCGACGCGTGGTTGAAGCCGGACTCGACGAACGCGTGCGCGAGCGCCAGGCGTGGGTCGACGCCCATCGAGACCGCCGTGCTGCGGACGAGCTCCTGCATCGACGCCCGGGACGGGACCCCGGCCTCGAGGAGCGCGGTGCGGTTCGCGTTGGCCGCACCCACGACGGCCTCGGGGTACGTGCGTCCGGCGAACGTCGACCCGATGCCGGCCGAGTCGTTGCCGGGGTCGGACGTGGCCGGGCCGGAGGCCGCGGCCGCACCCGGGAGGGTGAGCCGCTGACCCACGTAGATCCGACCGTCGGAGCCGATCGAGTTCGCCTCGGCGATCTCGCGGACCGACGTGTCGTTGGCCCGGGCGATGCGCGTGAGCGTGTCGCCCGGGCGCACCGTGTAGCTGCCGCCCGTGGACGACGACTCGGACGCCGCGTTCTCGGAGGACGCCGACGCGCCCGCACCGGGGAGGGTGAGAGTCTGTCCCGTCCGGATGACGGTGCCCGTCAGGCCGTTGGCCTGCTGGAGCTCGCGCACGGTGGTGCCGTGGGCGCGGGCGATGCCGATGAGGGTGTCGCCCGCCACGACCTGGTGCGAGCCGGACGAGGCCGAGGGCTCCGTCCGCGCCGCAGCCGCGGCGCCGGGGACGGTGAGGACCTGTCCGTCGATGATGAGCGAGCCCGTGAGCGAGTTGGCCTGCTGCAGGGCACGGACGGTCGTCCCGAGCTGCCGGGAGATGCCGATGAGGGTGTCTCCCCGGCGCACCGTGTAGCTCGACTCCTCGGGCGAGAGGCGCACCGGCGTGAGGGTGGCGGCCCGGGTCGGCGTGGTCGCGGCGGCCGGGGCGGTGCGCACGGTCTGGACCGCGGCTGCCTCTGAGCGGACGGACGCCGCGTACGGCATCGCCGTCTGCGGGGCCATCGGGGCCGGTGCGTCGGCCACGGCCGGGACGGCCAGGAGCGTCGGCACGCCCATCGCCGTCGTGGCGAGGGTGGCAAGGGTGAGCGGACGTCGGGTGCTGCGGCGGTGCGCATGTGCGACGGCGGGCATGTGTCCTCCGGGAAGTGGTACGCGACCGACCCCTGCGAGATGCCCCCCCAGGTGACGGGTGTGAACAGATGGACCTGTGTTACTCGTGTAAGGATTGGGACACTAGTGGTTGATGGGGCTCACGTCTAACCCGGGGTCCGTCGTTCCGGCCCGCTCGAGCGGTGAACTGCGAACCGCGGGCGGTGAGCCGTGAGCGGCGGACGGCGTCCGTGGCCGTCGACCGCGCGCGACTACGCTGACCGGCATGCCCGGACCGACCTGGATCTCCGTCCCCGACGCCGCCGACGCGCTCGGGGTCCGCGACCGAGACGTGCGCCAGCTCGTCCGGGACGGACGGCTCGTCACCGTCCGCTCCAGCACCGGCGCTGCCGGCGTGGCACGCGAGATGCTCGACCTGGCGGCCGACCCGCCCGCCGTGGTCGACGGTCTGCCCGGCACCCTCACGCTGCTCTCCGACGGCGGGATGTCGGAGGCCGGGGTCGTCGCGTGGCTCTTCGAGCACGACGACGAGCTCGGCGAGGCGCCCATCGACGCCCTGCGGGCCGGCCACGTGCACGCGGTGCGCCGGGTGGCCCTCGCCCAGGCCTTCTGAGCGGTAGCGCTACGCGGCGCGCGCCGAGCGGTCGCGCTACGCCTTACGCCGCGCGCGTGACCAGCGCGTCGGCGAGCGCGTCGAGCAGGCGGCGCGGCTCGTCGTCGAGCTGGAGCCGGCCGAGAGCGGCCCGCGTGGCCCGCTCCCGCTCGTCGATGAGGCGCTCGTGGGCGTCGCGCGCCCCCGTGGCGGTGATGATCTCCCTGAGCCGGTCGACCCCCGCGGCATCGAGCGCCGGGTCCCCGACGAGTTCCTCGAGGACGGCCTGGTCGGTGGGCCCGGCGGCGCTCCACGTCAGCGCCAGCAGGGCCGTGCGCTTGCCCTCGCGCAGGTCGTCGCCCGCGGGCTTGCCGGTGACCAGCGGGTCGCCGAAGACCCCGAGCTCGTCGTCCCGGAGCTGGAACGCCTCGCCGAGCGGCTCCCCGACGGCGCGCAGGCCCGCGACCGTCTCGCTCCCGGCGCCCGCGAGCGACGCGCCCACCACGAGTGGGTGCTCGACCGAGTAGCGGGCGGACTTGTGCCGCAGCACCGTGAGCGAGCGGTCCAGGGCCCCGTCCGGGTCCGTGCGCAGCGGTGTCGCGGCCGCCCGCACGTCCAGGTACTGGCCGGCGGCGACCTCCGCGCACATGTGGTCGTACACGTGCCTCGCGGCCGCGCCGGCATCGGTCGCCACCGACGCGCGCGCGCCGTCCATCACTTTCGACGAGGCGGCGAGCAGGAGGTCGCCGAGGAGGATGGCGCCGGCCACGCCGAACGACTCCGGGTCGCCGTCGAGCCCCTGGGCTCGGTGGGTGGCCCTGATGGCCACGTGCGCGGCGGGCCGGCCACGGCGCACGTCGGCGTCGTCCATCACGTCGTCGTGGACGAGGGCCGCCAGCTGGAACAGCTCGAGCGCCGCGCCCGCCTGCACGATCGGGTCCGGGGCGGCGACGTCGCGCGCACCCCCGGCGGCGCGGTGCCCTGCGTAGGCGAGCAGCGCCCGCGACCGCTTGCCGCCGGCGAGCAGTGCGCGCCCGGGGGAGGCGAGGTCGTCCAGCCGATCGGCGAGGCCGTCCAGCTGCTCGATCGCGGACTCGAACCCCGTCCGGGTCGCGTCGTCGACGGCGGCGCGCACGTCCTCGAGGGGCTCGGGAAGAGGGGCTGGGGCCATGGCACGAGGGTACGTGGGCGGGCGGGCGGTACCGACCGCCGCGGGTCCACAGGCGGGTCGACCCGGTGTCCGTGCACAGGTGCCGGACGCGGCGTGGGCCCCGGCTGCCAGCGTGGCCGCATGACACCCATGACGCTCAGACTCTCCTGCGACGCCGACCTCGTCGGCGCCGTCCCGCACCTCCTGGGGTTCCGGCCCGAGGACTCGCTCACGCTACTGACGACCCCCAAGGTGGCCGGTGGCCGCGCCGTCGGACCGGCCGCCCGCCTCGACCTCGCCGACGCGGGAGCGACGGACGGCGAGCCCTTCGTCGCCGGGGTCGTTCGCCGGCTCGCCCGTGAGCGACTCGGCATCTACGCGGCGGTCGTGCACACCGACGCACCGCTCCGGGACGCCCGGGAGTCCCCGACCGTCCTCACCGCAGTGCGGCGGGTCCGGGCGCTCGACGACGACCGCGTGGGCGCGTGGGTCGTCGCCGCCGACGGGTGGCAGCGCCTGCCGGGGCACGCGCCGTTCGACGACCGGCCCGGTCGACGGTCCCTGGACGACCTCGTCGAGGCGCGCGCCGTGGCCGAGCTCGTCCTCACCGGGTCCGCACCGCTCGGCGTCCGGGCCGACCTCGGGGTCGTGCGGGAGCCGGGCTCGCCGAACGGACGCCTGCTCCTGGACGCCGTCGCCGCCAGGATGCGACGCAGGGCCCCGGGCATCGGCCTCTCCGTCCGGGCGTACGACGAGCTGCTCGCGCGGCGCCGCACGACCGCGAGCGGAGCGCTCCCGATGAAGGAACGTGAGCTGCTCGCCCGCCTACTCGTCGGGCTCGAGCGCCTCGAGGTGCGCGACGCCGTGCTCACCCGGGTGCTCGTGGGAGAAGGTCTGCCCACCGAGCTCCTGGCCGAGCCGGAGATCGTCGGCCCGCTGTGGATGGGCGGACCGATCGAGACCGCCGACCGGCGGCTGCCCCTGGAGGTCCTCGCCCGGTACGCCCCGGACGGTGCCGCCGCCCCGGCGCTCGCCATGCTCGCCATGCTCGCCTGGCGACGCGGGGAGGGCCCCCGGGCGGCGGTGCTCGCCGACCTCGCGCTCGCCGATCGCCCGGGCTACTCCCTGGCACGTCTCGTGGCGGACCTCCAGGCGTCCGGCACGGTGCCCCCGCGGGACGTCGACGAGTGGCTCTGCGACGACGGGCCCGAGGACGGCCTGGGCTGGTCCGACCTCACCGCCTTCGACGACGACCTCCCGGGCGAGCGGTTCCTCGACGGCGACCTGATCGACGAGGACCTGCTGGACGAGCGGCTGCTCGGCGACGACCTGCTCGACGAGGACCTGCTGGACGAGCCGCTGCTCGACGAGGCGGAGCTGCCCCGCGAGGACGGACGCGGCTGACCGGGAAAGTACGCGGCTGAGCGGGGGCGGGCGACGGTGGGCGGGCGGCCCTGCTCCCGGGCACCGCACGGGCGGTCCGGGTAGCGTCGCCCGTGCGCGCGTCGCACCGGCGGCGCACCGAGGAGGACCCGATGCACGTCGTCGTCGCGTACCTGGCCACGCCCGAGGGCGAGGCCGCACTCACCCACGCCCTGTCCGCGGTGACCGAGACCGACGAACGCGTGGTCGTCGTCCTCACCCGCACGAGGACCGAGGACGACAACCAGACCGTCGTCGAGGTCGACGCCGACACGGCACGCGACCGGCTCGACGACGCGGACGTCGCGTACGAGATGCGATACGTCGGTCTCGGTCAGGACGCCGGCCACGAGATCGTCCGGGCCGCCCAGGAGACCGGTGCGCGCCTCGTGGTCCTCGGGCTCGCGCGGCGGCCGGCGACCGGCACCCTCAGCGTGGGCTCCGGCGCCCAGCACGTCCTGCTCGAGTCGCCCTGCCCCGTCCTCGTCGTCCATCCCTGAACCCCTCCTCGTCCATCCCTGAACCCGCTCCGGGACGCCGTCACCGCCGTAGGCTGGCAGCAGCACCCGCACCGTCCGACGGAGGATCGCCGTGACCGAGCAGGACGTCCTGCACACCCCGCTGCACGCCGCGCACGTGCGCGCCGGAGCGTCGATGACCCCCTTCGCGGGCTGGGACATGCCCCTGCGCTACACCGCCGAGCTCGAGGAGCACCGCGCCGTCCGCAGCGCGGCCGGCCTGTTCGACCTGTCCCACATGGCCCAGGTCGTGGTCTCCGGGCCGGGCGCGCCCGAGGCGCTGGACCGCGCGCTCGTCACCAGGCCCTCGACCGCGGAGGTGGGGCGCGCCCGCTACTCGGTGCTGCTGGCGCCCGACGGAGGCATCGTCGACGACCTGGTCGTCTACCGGACCGCCGGACACGAGTACCTCGTCGTGGCCAACGCAGCGAACCGCCTGGTCGTCGTCGACGAGCTCACACGCCGCGCCGAAGGCGTCGACGGCGTCTCGGTCGACGACCGCACCACGGCGCGCGCGCTCGTGGCCGTCCAGGGACCCGCAGCGCCGGAGGTGCTCGCCGCGCTCACGAACGACGACCTCACGACGCTCCGGTACTTCCGCGCACGTCCGGCCACGGTCGCCGGGGTGGAGCTCCTGCTCGCCCGCACCGGGTACACCGGCGAGACCGGCTACGAGCTCATGCTCGGTGCCGCGCACGCGCCCAGGCTGTGGGAGGCCCTGCTCGAGGCGGGGGCGGCCCACGGACTGGTTCAGGCGGGCCTCGCCGCGCGCGACTCGCTGCGCCTCGAGGCGGGTATGCCGCTGTACGGCAACGAGCTCACGCGCAGGACAGGACCGGACGAGGTCGGCCTCGCCCGCCTCGTCGACCTCGCCGACGGTCATGCGTTCGTCGGACGGGCCGCGGTGGAGGCCGCGCGCCAGCGGCCCACGGGCCGGGCGCTCGTGGCCCTGACCGGCGAGGGACGCCGTGCCGCCCGCGCGGGGTCCTCGGTGCTGCTCGGCGAGGACCGGATCGGCGAGGTGACCTCCGGGGCGCTCTCGCCGACGCTCGGCCACCCGATCGCGCTCGCCCTCGTCGACCGGGCGCTCGAGCCCGGCACCACAGTCGAGGCCGACGTCCGTGGGAGGCGCCAACCCATGACCGTCGTCGAGAGCCCCTTCTACCGACGAGCCGGCTGATCTGCCGGACCGTCGCACCGCCACAGCACGTCCTACCGCGTCGCACCGTCACACCGCGAGGAGAGAGAGTCGTGAGCACCTATCCCGAGGACCGGAAGTACACCGACGAGCACGAGTGGATCTCGGTCGAGGGCCCCACCGGACGGGTCGGCCTGACCCGCTACGCGGCCGACGCGCTCGGCGAGGCCGTCTACGTCGACCTGCCCGCGGTCGGGGACTCCGTCGTGGCCGGCCAGGCCTGCGGGGAGATCGAGTCGACGAAGTCGGTCTCCGACCTCATCGCCCCGGTCTCCGGCGAGGTGACGGCCGTCAACGAGGCCGCGGACGCCGACCCGGCGATCGTCACCGGCGACCCGCACGGCGAGGGATGGCTCTACGAGGTCGCCGTCTCGGACGTCCCCGCGAACCTGCTCGACGCCCCGGCGTACGCCGCGCTCGCCGACGGGGCCGGCGCGTGACCCGGTTCGTCGACCGCCACCTCGGCGTCAGCGCGGACGCGCGCGAGGTGATGCTCTCCGCCGTCGGGGCACGCTCGACCCGCGAGCTGATGTCGAGGGCGCTGCCGCCGAGCATCCGGGAGGACGCGGACGCGCTGGTCGCCGAGCTGTCGGTCCCGACGGCGGCGAGCGAGCCCGAGGTCCAGGCCGAGCTGCGGGAGCTGGCCGCCGCCAACGTCGTGCGGCGGTCCATGATCGGCCAGGGCTACTACGGGACCCACACCCCGGCAGTCGTCCGGCGCACCGTCCTGGAGAACCCGTCCTGGTACACGGCCTACACGCCCTACCAGCCGGAGATCTCCCAGGGCCGGCTCGAGGCGCTCCTCAACTTCCAGACCCTCGTCTCGGACCTCACCGGGCTCGCGGTCTCCGGCTCGTCCATGCTCGACGAGGCGACCGCCGTGGCCGAGGGCATGCTCCTGGCGCGTCGCGCCGCCAAGGGCGCGGGGCCCAGGGTCGTCGTCGACACCGACCTGTTCACCCAGACCGCAGCCGTGCTCGAGACCCGCGCGGAGCCGGTCGGGATCGAGCTCGTCCCCGCGGACCTGCTCGGTGGTGAGCTACCGGACCTCGACGGGGTCGCCGGTGTGATCGTCCAGGTGCCGGGCGCCTCGGGACGCATCCCGGAGGCCGACGTGCTGCGCGGCGTCGTCGACGCCGCCCATGCCGCCGGAGCGCTCGCCGTCGCCGCGACCGACCTGCTCGCCTGCACGCTGATGACCGCGCCCGGCGACCTCGGGTTCGACGTCGCGGTGGGCTCCTCCCAGCGGCTCGGCGTGCCGATGGGCCTCGGCGGGCCGCACGCCGGCTTCCTCGCCGTCCGGGCGGGCCTGGAGCGTCAGCTGCCCGGACGTCTCGTGGGCGTCTCGGTCGACGCCGACGGCCGGCAGGCCTACCGGCTCGCGCTCCAGACGCGCGAGCAGCACATCCGGCGGCAGAAGGCGACGAGCAACATCTGCACCGCCCAGGTGCTCCTGGCGGTCATGGCCTCGTCCTTCGCCGTGTACCACGGGCCGGACGGCCTGACGGCGATCGCCACGCACGCGGCGCGCACGGCGGACGACCTCGCGCGCCGGCTGCGCTCCGTCGGCGGCGAGGTCACCACCGCGGGACGGTTCGACACCGTCGAGGTCCGCCTGCCCGGGCGCGCGGCGACGGTGGCCGCGGCCGCACGCGACCTCGGTGTGCTGCTGTGGGAGCAGGACGCGGACACGCTGCGGATCTCCACCGACGAGACGACGACGCCGGCCGACCTCGCCGCGGTGGTGCGCGCCGTCGCGGGCCGGGACGGGAACGACCCGAGTGCCGCCGACGCGACCGACTCCGCCGACGCGGCCGACGCCGGCGGTGCGGACCGCGCCGCGGTCCGCGCGGAGGACGCACCCGAGGACGCCACCGGCATCCCGGCGTCGATGCGTCGCACCACGGACTTCCTCACTCACCCGGTGTTCGCGACCCACCGCTCCGAGACCCAGATGCTGCGCTACCTCAAGCGGCTGGCGGACAAGGACTACGCGCTCGACCGCGGGATGATCCCGCTGGGCTCGTGCACGATGAAGCTCAACGCGGCGATCGAGATGGAGTCGATCAGCTGGCCGGGCTTCGCGGCGATCCACCCGTTCGCCCCGGCCGAGGACGTGACCGGGTACCTGCGGCTGGTGGCGGACCTCGAGGGCTGGCTCGCCGAGCTCACGGGCTACGCGGCCGTGTCGCTGCAACCGAACGCGGGCTCCCAGGGCGAGCTCGCCGGACTTCTCGCGATCCGCGGATACCACCGCTCGCGGGGCGACGACGGGCGCACCGTGTGCCTCGTGCCCGCCTCCGCGCACGGCACCAACGCCGCGTCCGCGGTCCTCGCCGGCATGTCGGTCGTCGTCGTCCCGTCGGCGGACGACGGCTCGATCGACCTCGACGCGCTCACGACGCTCGCTCAGGAGCACGCTGCCGACCTCGCAGCGATCATGCTCACCTACCCGTCCACGCACGGCGTGTACGAGGAGCACGTGCGCCAGGTCTGCGACGTGGTGCACGAGCACGGCGGTCAGGTCTACCTCGACGGTGCGAACCTCAACGCCCTGCTGGGGCACGCCCGGCCGGGTGAGCTCGGCGGCGACGTCAGCCACCTCAACCTGCACAAGACGTTCTGCATCCCGCACGGCGGGGGAGGTCCGGGGGTGGGGCCGGTGGCCGCGAAGGCGCACCTGGCCCCGTTCCTGCCGGGCCACCCGCTCGCGCAGGGCGAGATGCGCTCCGACGGGGCCGTCTCCGCCGCGCCGTACGGGTCGCCGTCGATCCTGCCGATCACCTGGGCCTACATCCGGCTCATGGGCGCCGACGGGCTGCGCCGCGCGACGGAGGACGCCGTCCTCGCCGCCAACTACGTCGCCGCACGGCTCGGCGACACGTTCCCGGTGCTCTACCGCGGGCCCGGCGACGCGGTCGCGCACGAGTGCATCCTCGACCTGCGGCCCATGCGCGCGGCCACCGGGATCACGGTCGACGACGTCGCCAAGCGGCTCATCGACCACGGGTTCCACGCGCCGACCATGAGCTTCCCCGTGCCCGGCACGTTCATGGTCGAGCCGACCGAGTCCGAGGACCTCGGCGAGATCGACCGCTTCGTCGACGCCATGCTCGCGATCCACGCCGAGGCCACCGCGGTGGCCGAGGGCCGGTGGCCGGCCGACGACAACCCGCTCGTTGGCGCCCCGCACCCGGCCGCACGCCTGGCGGGGGAGTGGCACCACCCCTACACCCGGGCCGAGGCCGCGTTCCCGGCCGGCGAGGAGGGCAAGTACTGGCCGCCCGTGGCCCGGATCGACGGCGCCTACGGGGACCGGAACCTCGTGTGCTCGTGCCCTCCGCCGGAGGCGTTCGCGCAGGGGTAGGCGGTCGGGGGTGACGTCGCACGCGTGATGGTGTAATGTCCGTGTCGGCTATAATTGTAGGGACGGCGCGCGCCGCCCCGGCCCGGTCCCGCGGGTCGGTAGGAACACCCGGCGCGACCGGCGCGTTGACACCTCGACGCCCCGAACCCCGGCGAAAGGCCCCCTGCATGAGCACCCCCACGACGACGCCCGCGACGGACACCGCCGCCGACGCCACGACCGAGACGGCAGCACCCGCGACCACCGCCGCACGGAAGCCTGCTGCCAAGAAGCCCGCTGCCAAGAAGCCCGCTGCCAAGAAGGCGGCCACGAAGAAGCCTGCTGCGAAGAGGACGACCGCGAACCCGGCGAAGGGCCGGGCGAAGGCGTCCACCGCGACGCCCCCCGTCGAGGTGGACGAGGACGAGGAGACGACGGCCACCCCCGAGGACGTCGACGACGCAGCCCTGGAGACGGACGACCAGGCCGACGACGCGATCGAGGCGGCGGACAGCGCCGACGAGGTCGACGAGCCCGAGGACGAGGACGACGAGAAGGACGCGGCGCCCGTCCAGGCCTCCGGACGCGCCTCCCGCCGCGCCAAGCTGGCGGTCGTCCCGGACGCGGTACCGAGCGGGGAGACCGGCGGCCGCAAGGAGGAGACGACCTCGAGCGGGTTCGTGGTCTCGGACTCCGACGACGACGACCAGCCCGTCCAGCAGGTCGTCACCGCCGGTGCGACCGCGGACCCGGTCAAGGACTACCTCAAGCAGATCGGCAAGGTGGCGCTGCTCAACGCCGAGCAGGAGGTCGAGCTCGCCAAGCGCATCGAGGCCGGTCTGTTCGCCGAGGAGCGCCTGGCCCAGGACCCGGACATGGAGCGCAAGCTCTCCCGGGAGCTGCAGTGGATCGCGAACGACGGCCGCCTGGCGAAGAACCACCTCCTGGAGGCCAACCTGCGCCTCGTGGTCTCCCTCGCCAAGCGCTACACGGGCCGCGGGATGCTCTTCCTCGACCTCATCCAGGAGGGCAACCTCGGGCTCATCCGCGCGGTGGAGAAGTTCGACTACACCAAGGGCTACAAGTTCTCCACGTACGCGACCTGGTGGATCCGTCAGGCCATCACGCGCGCCATGGCCGACCAGGCCCGGACCATCCGGATCCCGGTGCACATGGTCGAGGTCATCAACAAGCTCGCCCGCGTCCAGCGGCAGATGCTCCAGGACCTGGGCCGCGAGCCCACGCCCGAGGAGCTCGCCAAGGAGCTCGACATGACACCGGAGAAGGTCGTCGAGGTCCAGAAGTACGGCCGCGAGCCCATCTCCCTGCACACCCCGCTCGGCGAGGACGGCGACTCCGAGTTCGGTGATCTCATCGAGGACTCCGAGGCGGTCGTGCCGGCCGAGGCGGTGAGCTTCACCCTGCTGCAGGAGCAGCTCAACGCGGTCCTCGACACGCTCTCCGAGCGGGAGGCCGGCGTGGTCTCCATGCGGTTCGGCCTGCAGGACGGTCAGCCCAAGACGCTCGACGAGATCGGCAAGGTCTACGGGGTCACGCGCGAGCGCATCAGGCAGATAGAGAGCAAGACGATGTCGAAGCTCCGCCACCCGAGCCGCTCGCAGGTGCTTCGCGACTACCTGGACTGATCGGTCGCGACGATCGGCCGGCCCGCGGTGCCGTAGCCGGGCCGGACGATCGCCCTGCTCAGATGATCAGCCAGATGATGAGCAGGACGCCGAAGGCGATGGCGATGCCCCACAGCGCGCGGATGAGCAGCGCCGTGGTCCGGCGCGACCGTGGGTCGTCGTCGTAGCGTCCCCAGGGCATGCCCGCGAACGTGGGATCCCCCGGTGCGCGCCCCTCGTGGGCTGCCGCGGCGCGCTCCGCGTCGCTGATGCGCGACGGTCGGGGCTCGGCCTGCTCGTCCGGCGACCCGGAGGGTGCGGACGCGCCGCCGGGATCGGTGGCGCCGTACACGTCGGACGCACCGTAGGGGTCGGTCGCGGGCCGGTCGGCGGCCGGCACCGGGGTGGCCGACGCCCCGTACGCACCGGGCGAGCCGCTCTCCTCGGGCCCAGCGCCCGGGTCGCGGACGTCCGCGGTCCACCGCTGTCCGTCCCAACGCCTCTCGAGGCCCTCCTGCCAGGGGTCCGCGTGCCAGCCTGGTTCGCGCTGTTCCATCTCGGGCTCCTCGTCTCGCGTCGTCGTGCGTGCCTCAGCGTGGCACAGACGGCCGCTCGGCACCGGTCCGGGCAGCATCGGCGCGGACGTCGCCGGCAGCACCGGCGCCCCGGGGCGCCCGGCACCCGGCTGGCCGCGCGCCGACCGGGCTCAGGGGTAGGGCCACCCGTTGGGCACGCAACCCTGCATGCCGAGAGTCTGCTGCTGCATCACCGGGGCGAGCCGGCCCGGAGCGGGGCAGCCGACGTGCCCGTGCCCGAGGAAGTGCCCGACCTCGTGGTTGACCACGTAGTCGCGGTAGGACG
The DNA here is from genome assembly GCF_055326445.1 of Georgenia sp. Z2081. Lineage (NCBI taxonomy): Bacteria > Bacillati > Actinomycetota > Actinomycetes > Allobogoriellales > Allobogoriellaceae > Georgenia > Georgenia sp. Z2081. Next base: position 64,299 of record NZ_JBUZNK010000007.1, on the reverse strand, counting down.
TCAGCGAGCCGCCCGCGTTCGTGAACGGCGCCGCGCCGTAGGCCCACCGGTGGGCGTTGATGACCACGGTGGAGCCGACCCGGCACGAGGTGTATCCGTTGGTGTTGAGCGGGTGGCAGAGCCGGTCGACGGTCGCAGGGGTGGTCAGCCGGAGCACGACGTCGGCGGGTCCGTCCGTCCGCGCGAAGGTCACCGCACCGTGGCGGCCCCAGCCTCGGGAGGCGTTGAGGGTGGTCATCACGAGGCCGCCGAACTCCGGGCGGTCCACCGAGATGCCGCGCTCGGTCTCCACGCGCACGCGCACGGTCCGGGCGGCGTCGCCGGGCGCGGGCACATGGCCGGGGACGACCGCGAAGGTCCCCGAGCCGGACCACGGCGGGGCACCGACCAGACCGCCGTTCGTCGGCGGCTCGGGCGGCGGCGTCGGCGCGGCGGGCGGACGGCGCAGACCGAACGTGTCCGCGCCGTCGCCGTCCCAGTCGCCCGCGAACGCGGCGTCCGTCGTGCGGCCGAACGACACCGACGTCTCGGCGTCGCCGCCGGCCAGGGTGTTGCTCACGTGCAGCACGGTGCCGCGGCGCACGGCGAGGGTGTCGGTCCCGTCGCCGTCCCAGTCGCCCACGAGGACGGTGTCGCCGGCGCGGCCGTAGTCGAGCTCGATCTCCGCGTCGCCCGAGGTGAGCGAGTTGGACAGGAAGTACCGGTTGCCGCGGCGCACGGCGAGGGTGTCGGTCCCGTCCCCGTCCCAGTCGCCCACGTGCACGACGTCGGTCGCGCGCCCGTAGGCGACCTGCCGGTCCGCCGGGCCCGAGGTCAGCGAGTTGCGCAGGTGATAGACCTGCCCGCGCCGGACGGCCAGGGTGTCGGTGCGGTTCCCGTCCCAGTCGCCGACCAGGACGTCGTCGTCCGTACGGCCGTACACCAGGTGCCGGTCCGCGACCCCGTCCAGCTCGTCGTCGAGGAAGAACTCCGTGCCGGATCCACCGACCTCGCCCGAGGCCGCGGCCTCGGGCGGTGAGGTGGCGAGGCCGGCGAGGAGCGCGAGGGCGGGCAGAGAGGCGAGCGCGCCGAGGAGGCGTCGCCGGGGTCGGTTCACGTGCCCAGCGTAGGGCGCCGGTGGCCCGCCCGAAGCGCCCTCGAACCAGGCGCCGGCGACGTGCCCCGAGGGCCCCGGGTCAGTCCTTGACGACGTGCCGGGCGGCGAGCACCTGGAAGACGCCGAAGAGCATGAGCCCCACCGCCACGGCACCGACGAGGACGGTCCCGCCCGGCCAGCCCAGGATCGTGGCGAGCGCGGTGTCCGTGCCGCCCGCCTGGTCGGGGTCGGCGCGCAGGGCCGCCAGGGCGACGAGCACCCCGAGGACCATGAACGCGGCGCCGCGGGACGCGTGGCCGATCCGGCCCGCGTTGATCACCGCCCGGGACACGCCGGGGGAGAGCTTGCTCGCGAACCGCGCCGTCATCCCGCTCCACACCCACCACGCGCCGAGCACGACGACACCGACCCCGACGGCACCCAGCAGCACCTGGCCGCCGGGCTGGGACATGAGCGTGCTCGCCCCCTCCTCCTCGGTGCGGCCCGAGCCCGAGCTGCCGCGCAGGAGCACGACGACGCCGGTGACCGCGAGCGCGAGGGCGACGACCGCCTTGGCGGCCGAGCCGATCCGGCGCGCGACGCCCTTGAGGCCCTTCTCGCCCGGGTGGCCGCCGACGGCGAGCACGCCCTGCCAGGCGACGTAGCACAGCAGGCCGAGGACCATGACGACGAGGAGGGCCAGCCCGAGCGGCGTGCTGCCGATCTCCTCGATCGCCCCGGAGGTCGTGGCCTCCTCGGACGAGCCGGAGCCGCGCGCGAGACGCATCGCCATCCAGCCGACGGCGAGCCACACCACGCCCTGGGCCGCGAAGCCCACCTGCCCCAGACGGTGGAGCCGTCCACCGCGGGCGGAGGCCTGGGCGTCCCGCGCGACCCCGTCCACCCGAGCCCTGGTCGATCCGTTGCTCATGGGGTCATCGAAGCATCCGGCACCGGGGGCCGCACGGCGAACGGCCGCCGCCCCGCGAGGGGACGACGGCCGTGCGGCGTCGGGGGGATCAGGCGTTCGCGTCGTGCAGGCGGTCGCTCTCGTCGTGGATCTCGGTCGCGACCTCGCCGAGCTTCTCGGCGTGGCGGCGCGCGTGGTGCGCGCAGAAGAGCAGCGAGCCGGAGCGCAGGGTCACGCGGACGTAGGCCTGTGCGCCGCAGGCGTCGCAGCGGTCGGCGGCGGTGAGCTGGGGTGCGGTGGCTGTAGTGGTCACGCCAGCATGTAACCATCCACGTGGGCGATCCGTGCCCAGGTGGCGGGGGAGTTCGCCCCCGGCGTACCCGCGTGTCGCCCGGGTCACCACGGCCACGCCTCCGGGCCTGCCGGCCGGGCCGGCCGTACGATCCTTCGGTGAACCCCACCTCAGCCGCCGAGTACTCGGCACGGCACCTCTCGGTCCTCGAGGGCCTCGCCGCCGTGCGCAAGCGCCCCGGGATGTACATCGGGTCCACCGACGGGCGCGGCCTCATGCACTGCCTGTGGGAGATCGTCGACAACTCGGTCGACGAGGGGCTCGGCGGCCACGCGGGCCGCATCGAGATCGTCCTGCACCCGGACGGTTCGGTCGAGGTGCGCGACGACGGGCGCGGCATCCCGGTCGACGAGGTCCCCGGCGTCGGGCTGTCCGGCGTCGAGGTCGTCTACACCAAGCTGCACGCGGGCGGGAAGTTCGACTCCGGCTCCTACGCCGCCTCGGGGGGTCTGCACGGCGTCGGGGCCTCCGTGGTCAACGCACTGTCGGCCCGCCTGGACGTCGAGGTGGACCGGGGCGGGAAGACGCACCGCATGACCTTCCGACGCGGTGAGCCCGGCACCTTCGACGACCCGCACGGCGGGCCCGCGGCCGACTCCCCGTTCCAGCCGTTCGACAAGGGCTCGACGCTCGAGGTCGTCGGCAAGGTCCGGCGCGGCGTCACCGGCACCCGGGTGCGCTACTGGGCGGACCCGCAGATCTTCCCGGCCACCGCGGAGTTCAGCCTCGAGGAGGTGCTCGGCCGCGCGCGGCAGACGTCGTTCCTCGTCCCGGGCCTGACGATCGTCGTCTCGGACCATCGCGCCGCCGACCCGGCCGAGCACACGAGCGAGGAGTTCCGGCACGACGGCGGGACGTCGGACTTCGTCGAGCACCTCGGCCCGGACCCGGCGGTCACCCAGGTCTGGCGGCTCACGGGGCAGGGCACGTTCACAGAGTCGGTCCAGCAGCTCGACCGCCAGGGGCACCTGCGCCCCGTCGACGTCGAGCGCACGTGCCTCGTCGACGTCGCGGTGCGGTGGGGCACGGGCTTCGAGACGACGGCGCGCAGCTTCGTCAACATCATCGCCACCCCCAAGGGCGGCACCCACATGGCCGGCTTCGAGCAGGCCGTGCTGAAGGTCGCGCGCAAGCAGATCGAGGCGAACGCGAGGCGCCTGAAGGTCACGGCCAAGGATCCGCGCATCGAGAAGGACGACGTCCTGGCGGGCCTCACCGCGGTGGTGTCCGTGCGGCTGCCCGAGCCGCAGTTCGAGGGGCAGACGAAGGAGGTCCTCGGCACCGCCCAGGTCCGCCAGGTCGTCGCCAAGGTCGTCGAGTCCGAGCTGACCGACATCCTCACGTCGAGCAGGGCGGCGGTCCGGTCGCAGTCGAACGCGCTGCTGGAGAAGATGGTCGGCGAGATGCGCGCCCGGGTGGCCGCCCGCACCCAGAAGGACATCTCGCGGCGCAAGAACGCGCTGGAGAACTCCTCGCTGCCGACCAAGCTCGTCGACTGCCGGACGAAGGACGTCGAGCGCTCCGAGCTGTTCATCGTCGAGGGCGACTCGGCCCTGGGCACGGCCCGGCGCGCGCGCAGCTCGGAGTTCCAGGCGCTGCTGCCGATCCGCGGCAAGATCCTCAACGTCCAGAAGGCCTCGACCGCCGACATCCTCAACAACGTCGAGGTGGCGACGATCTTCCAGGTGCTCGGCGCCGGGTCGGGGCGCACGTTCGACCTGGACCTCGCGCGCTACGGAAAGGTCGTGCTCATGACGGACGCCGACGTCGACGGCGCGCACATCCGCACCCTCCTGCTCACGCTGTTCTTCCGGTACTGCCGGCCGCTGGTGGAGGCCGGCCGCGTCTTCGCGGCGGTGCCGCCGCTGCACCGCGTGGAGGTCGCCGGGTCCGGAGGGAAGAAGGGGGAGGTGCACTACACCTACTCCGACGCCGAGCTCGCCGCGCTCGTGCGGAAGCTCGAGCGCGCCGGGAAGCGCCTCAAGGACACGCCCCAGCGCTACAAGGGGCTCGGTGAGATGGACGCTGACCAGCTGGCGGAGACGACGATGGATCCCGCCCGGCGCACCCTGCGGCGGATCACCGGGGCCGACGAGGCGGCCGTCGCGCGCGCCGAGTCCGTGTTCGAGCTGCTCATGGGCAGCGAGGTGGCGCCCCGCCGGGACTTCATCGTCGCCGGCGCGGCCGAGGTCGACCGCGAGCGGATCGACGCCTGAGGGTCGCGGCCGGGCCGCCTCCGCGGTGCGCCGACGTAGACTCGGAGCCATGATCGTGTCCTCGGCGAGGCCCGGCGCGCACTCCGCGCGCCGCTTCGACGCACCGGCCTCCGCAGCCCTGCCGGGCCCGCACCTGGGCCTGACCTGGCGCACCCTGGACCCGGGCGACGGCGCGGACGTCCATGCTCTGTGGGACCGCTCGGACGCGGTCGACGTCCACGGTGACAGCACGACGCGCGGGGAGCTGGACGAGACCCTGCGCGCCGCCGCGCGCTCCGGCGACACGCTCGGCGGTTTCGACCCCGAGGGCATCCTGCGGGCTGCTGCCGCGCTCGTGCTCACCAGCCGGGCGGACACCGCCGAGGTGCGACTGCGTGCCACCGTCGACCCGGGTACCCGCGGACGAGGGATCGGCAAGGCACTCCTGGGGTGGCAGGACGACCGCGCCCGGCAGCTGCTCGCCGCGAGCGCCCCGGCGGGACCGGCACGCATCGTCATCGACGTCGGGCTGCACCAGGGTGACCGTCGTCGGCTCTACGCCGCCGCCGGTTTCGCCCCGGAGCCCTCGGGACCCGGCACGACGTTCGCGGTGACGCTGTGAACCAGCCTGCGGGACGCGGTCTGCGTGCCGCCCTCACCGGCCTGCGCACCTCCACCCGGCACCCCACGGGCGACACCCGGGCGATGCCCCTGCTCGGCGACGAGGGCGATGTCAGCTCCTTCGACGACCACCTCCTGCCGCGGCAGGTCGAGGGCCTGGTGTGGTCCGTGCTCGACGCCCCCCGAGCCGCGGAGCTCGCCGCGCTCGTCTCACGCATCGAGACCGCCGACGGTACACCGGTGCGTACCTCCGCCGAGGAGGTGGAGAGCTACTTCGCCGAGCGGGAGGGCTTCCGTGCCGTCGCCGGTGACGACGGCGACGGCGTCATGCGAGCGTTCGGACTGGTCCGCCCGAAGGGCCAGGTCGAGGGCATGCAGTCGTTCACGTGCTCGGGCGGTGTCGACGACGCCCTGCGCCTCAAGGGCGCCGGCTTCGCGCTGGTCGACTGGCAGGTGTCGACCTCCCGTGCGTTGCTGGCGTCCTCGGGAGCGGAGCAGGGCGTCGTCGTCGTGCACGTCGACGAGACCGAGACCGACCTCAGGGCGCTCCTCGAGGAGCACGGCTTCCGGCCGCGCCGCTGGTACGTCCAGATGCGCCGGAGCCTCGCCCTGGACATCCCGGGCATCGCGCTGCCGCAGTACGTCTCGGTCGAGCCGTGGACGGCCGACCTGGCCGAGCAGGTGCGCCGCGCGCACGGCCGCGCCTTCGCGGACCAGCCCGAGGGAGCCATGGAGCGCGGGTCGGACCTGTGGGGACCGGAGGCGACCGCGTTCGAGCCACGCTGGAGCTTCGTCGCGCTCGACCGCTCCTCGGACCGGGCGAAGATCGCGGGCTACATCGTCTCCAGCCGGTACGAGCAGGACTGGGAGGCGCTCGGCTGGACCGAGGGCTACACCGAGGTCCTGGGCGTGCTGTCCGAGTGGCGCGGCAAGCACGTGGGCAGCGCCCTGCTCAGCGCCGCCATGCGCGCGTACGCCGCGGACGGCATGGAGTACGCCGGCCTCGACGTCGACGTGGACTTCGCCCTCGACGTCGACCACCCCGAGCCGCACTCGATGATGGCGCTGTACACGAGCCTGGACTACGTGCCCACGAGCCGGTCGGCGCTGCACGTCCTCGAGCTCGGGGCCCCCTAGGAACCTCCGGCGCGCAGGTACGGCTCGACGAGCTCGGCGTACCGCGCGCTCGCGGTGGCGAGCGTGACCTCTCCCGGGGCGTCCCAGATCTGCTGGTTGAAGATCTCGACCTCGACGTCACCGCTGTAGCCGGCCTCGGCGACCCAGGTCGAGACGGACCGGAAGTCGACGAAGCCGTCGCCGGGGAAGCCTCGGGAGAGCAGCGGGTCGGCGGCGATCGGCTGGTTCCAGTCGCACACCTGGTAGGCCGCGAGGCGGCCCTCGGCGCCGGCACGCGCGATCTGCTCGCGCAGGTCGGGGTCCCACCACACGTGGTAGGTGTCCACGACGACGCCGACGGTGCTTGCCGGGAACGGCGCCGCGAGGTCGAGGCACTGGCGCAGCGTGGACAGCACCGCCCGGTCCCCGGCGAAGATCGGGTGCAGCGGTTCGAGGACGAGGCGGACGTCGTGCTCGGCGGCCACGTCCACGAGCTCCGCGATCCGGTCGGCCACGCGAGCGCGGGCGGCGACGAGGTCCCGGTCGCCGCCCGGGGCGGGTGGCCGGTTGGGCCCGGTGGCCGCGGGCAGCCCGCCGGCGACGATGATGAGCTCGTGCGTCCCCAGGGTGGCGGCCTCGACGATCGCGGCCGCGTTGTCGGCCAGCGCGGCGCGCCGCCCGTCCTCGTCCGGGGCCGTGAGGAACCCGCCGCGGCACAGGGAGGAGACCCGCAGCCCGGCCTCGCGCACGAGCCGCGCGGCGTCCTCGAGCCCGACCTCGGCCACGCGGTCCCGCCACAGGCCGAGGGCGGGGATCCCGGCGGCGAGGGCTCCCTCGACGGCCTGCTCGAGCGTCCATGCCTTCGTGGTGGCGGTGTTGAGCGAGAACCGGCTGAGGTCCGGCGCGCTCATCGTGCACCCGCCGGGGTGAGGCCGGTGACCTCGAGGAACCGGCCCATGCGGTGGGCGGCGAGGTCCGGGTCGGTGAGCAGGCCGGCGGTGTCGGCGAGCCGGAAGAGCTCGACGAGGTGGGGTGCGGAACGTCCCGACTGCAGCCCGCCGACCATCTGGAAACCGGGCTGGTGCCCGCCGAGCCACGCGAGGAACGCGACGCCGGTCTTGTAGTAGTAGGTCGGTGCGGCGAAGAGGTGCCGGCCCAGCGCCTGCGTGGCGGCCAGCGTCTCGTGCGCGCGGGAGGGGTCGCCGGCGTCGAGCGCGGACAGTGCGTGGGACGCCGCCGGCGCGATGGCGGCGAACACGCCGAGCAGGGCGTCGGAGTGTCCCCGCTCGTCGCCGACCACGAGGTCGGGGTAGTTGTAGTCGTCGCCGGTGTACATGCGCACGCCCGCGGGCAGGCGCTCCCGGACCCGGACCTCCAGATCGGCGTCGAGCAGGGAGATCTTGATGCCGTCGACCCGAGAGGCGTGCTCGGCGACGAGGGTGAGCACGACCTCGGCGGCGGCGTACGGGTCGTCGTGGCCCCAGTAGCCGGCGAGCTGCGGGTCGAAGGCCTCGCCGAGCCAGTGGAGGATCACCGGGGTCGAGCTCTCCGTGAGCAGCGTCGAGTACACCGAGCGGTAGTCGTCGGCGTCGCGGGCGGTGGCGGCGAGCGCGCGCGAGGCCATGAGGATGGGGCGGGCCCCGGCCTCGCCGACGACGGCGAGCTGGCCGCGGTAGGCGTCGGTCACGGTGCGCAGCGCCGAGTCGTGGTCGGCGTCGGCGAGGCTCGCGGGAGAGACCTCGTCGGTGCCCGCGCCGCAGGCGATGACGGCCCCCACCGAGCGCGCCTCGGCGGTCGAGCGGCGGATGAGCTCCGCGGCGGCGGGCCAGTCCAGGCCCATGCCGCGCTGGGCGGTGTCCATGGCCTCGGCGACCCCCAGCCCGTGCGACCACAGGTGGTGGCGGAACCCCAGCGTGGCGTCCCAGTCCAGGACGGCGGGCGATCCGGGGGTGCTGTCGGCGCCCACGGCCGGCACGACGTGGGCCGCCGCGTAGGCGACCCGGGATGTGAACGGCGCCGAGGGGCGGCCCCAGTCGCGCGCCGCGGCGAGGCGGTGCTCGGTGACGGTCCCGTCGGCCGCAGGCAGCGCGACGGCGGGCGTGGAGGAGGGTGCCGCGCTCATCGGGGCGCTCCCACGGCGGTGTCGTCGAGCGAGACGACGGGGACCTCGAGGCGGCGCCCCTCGGCCGACGACCGCAGGCCGAGCTCGGCGAGCTGCACGCCGCGCGCGGCGGAGAGCAGGTCGTAGCGATGGGGGCGGCCCGCCACGACGTCGGCGAGGAACTCCTCCCACTGCGCCTTGAACCCGTTGTCCAGCTCGGCGTTCGCGGGCACGTCGAGCCACTGGTCGCGGTAGGACTCGGTCACCGGCAGGTCGGGGTTCCACACCGCGGCCGGGGTGTGTGCTCGCTGCTGCGCCACGCAGGAGTGCAGGCCCGCGACGGCGGACCCGTGGGTGCCGTCGACCTGGAACTCCACGAGCTCGTCGCGATGCACCCGGGTGGCCCACGAGGAGTTGATCTGCACCACCACGGGGTCTCCGCCCGGCGTGGTGACGTCGAAGATCCCGTAGGCCGCGTCGTCGGCGGTGGCCGGGTACCGCGCGCCCAGCTCGTCGACCCGGGCGGGAATGTGCGTGACGGTCCGGGCCGTCACGGTGTCGACGGTCCCGACGATGCCCTCGAGCACGTAGTTCCAGTGGCAGAACATGTCGGTCGTGATACCGCCGCCGTCCTCGCTGCGGTAGTTCCACGACGGGCGCTGACCGGGCTGCACGTCGCCCTCGAACACCCAGTAGCCGAACTCGCCGCGCATCGACAGGATGCGGCCGAAGAATCCCTCGTCGACGAGGCGGCGCAGCTTGACCAGGCCCGGCAGGTAGAGCTTGTCGTGGACGACCCCGACGGTCACGCCGGCGTCGGCGCCCCGGCGTGCGAGCTCGACGGCCTCGGTCAGCGTCTCCGCGGTCGGCTTCTCCGTGTAGACGTGCTTGCCGTGGGCGAGCGCGGTCGTGATCGCCGGTACCCGCCGCGACGTGACCTGCGCGTCGAAGTAGACATCGACCGTGGGGTCCGCCAGGACGGCCTCGACGTCGGTGGACCACTGCTCGACCCCGTGCCGACGCGCGAGCTCGGCCACCTTCTCGGCGTTGCGGCCCAGGAGTATCGGCTCGACCTGGACGCGGTCGCCGCCCGGGAGCACCACGCCCCCGGCGTCCCGCAGCGGAAGGATCGAGCGCACGAGGTGCTGGCGGTAGCCCATGCGACCGGTGATGCCGTTCATGGCGATGCGGAGCGTGCGAGTGGTCATGGTCTCTCCATCGAGTACGAGGCGGAATGCGCTTTCCAGATTATGTCCAGGCTACCCGGGTGTCAACGCGGGGCCGACGCGTGTCCGGGGCGTGGCTGAGAACGCGTGCCGGGCTCGGGCACTGCGCGCCGGGCTCGGGCGACCCGTGTCCGGGCTCGCCCGGCACGCCGACGCGTCGGGTCAGCGCAGGTCCGGCGTGGACTCGCGCAGGACGACGTCCGCGCCGACGAGGATCTCGCGCGGGCCGTCGTCGGGCTCGAGCGCGAGCGGGACGGCCAGCCGACCCATGCGCTCCATCGGCAGGGCGACGGTCGTGAGGCCGGGGGCGACGTCGCGCAGCGTGGTGATGTCGTCGAACCCGGCGATCGCGACGTCGTCGGGGACGTCGAGGCCGGCCTCGCGCGCGGCCGACATCGCGCCGACGGCCATGACGTCGTTGACGGCGAACACCAGGCGCGGCCTGCTGCTCCCGGCGAGCAGGGTCGTCATCGCGGCGTGTCCGCCGTCGCGGGTGAAGTCGCCGGGCACGACCCAGGTCGCGGGGATCTCGACCCCGAGCTCCCCGAGCGCACTCCGGAAGGCGGCCACGCGGTCGCGGGCCGTCACGTGCCAGGTGGGTCCGGCGAGGATGCCGATCTCCCGGTAGCCGATCGCGTGCAGGGCCCGGGCGAGGTCCGTGCTGCCCGCGACGTTGTCGGGCACGACCGTGCTCAGCCCGGGCAGCGGCTGCCCCACGAGAGCGACCCCGGCCCCGCGGTCCTGGTAGGCGTGCAGGACGCGGTGCAGGCGCTCGTTGACGTCCGCGTCGTCGATGCGACCGCCGGCGATGACGATCGCCCGCGCGCGCTGGTTCTGCAGCGTGGCGATGAAGTCGAGCTCTCGGGCGGGGTCGCGGTGGGTGGTGGCGAGCGTGACGACGCAGCCCGCCGTGTCCGCGGCGGCGATGACGCCGGCGGCGATGGCCGAGAAGTAGGGGTCGGCGATGTCCTGGACGATGAGCCCGACCGTGTCGGTGCGGCCGCGCGCCATCGCCTGGGCGTTGGCGTCGGGGGAGTAGTCCAGGCGCGCCGCCGCGGCCAGCACACGCTCCCGGAGCTCGGCGCGCACGGTGCGCTCCGAGCTGCCGTTGATGGCGCGCGAGGCGGTCGCGAGGGACACGCCCGCCGCCTCGGCGACCTGGGAGAGCGTGACCCGGCCGTGCCCCGCGCGCGCCGACGTCGGACGCGGGGGTTCCTCCTCGCTCATCGAGCCTCCTCGAACTCGGACGCGGCACCTGCCGAGCCGGCGGGCACCGGTCGGCGTGACGCTAGCCCACTCGGCCCGACCGCGCCCGCGGGGCTCACGACGGCTCCCGGGGCGGCCGCCCGCGTCCCCGCGGCTCACGACCGCCCCGCGTCGGGATCAGGCGGCCGGCCGGCCCCCGAGGTAGAGCTCGCTGAGCTTCGGGTCGGCCAGCAGCTCGGGCGCGGGTCCCGTGGTGAAGATCCGTCCCAGGTCGAGGACGCACCCGATGTCGGCCATCTCGAGCGCCCGCCGCGCGTTCTGCTCCACGAGGAGCACGGCGACCCCCGCGTCACGCATGCGCGCGACCTCCTCGAAGACGACGGTCGTGCGCTTGGGGTCCAGGCCCATGGACGGCTCGTCGAGGAGCACGACGTCGGGCCGGACCATGAGCGCCCGGGCGAACTCGACCTGCTTCTGCTGGCCGCCCGAGAGGAGCCCGGCCGCCGCCCCCCACTTCTCGGCCACGATCGGGAACACTCCGCGGACGAACTCCACCCGGTCGGCGAGCGAGGACTGGTCCTTGACCGAGTAGCCGCCGAGCATGACGTTCTCCTCCACCGTCATCTCCTTGAAGACGGAGTGGCCCTGGAGGACATGGCTGAGCCCGCGGCGCAGCAGCGGCTGCGGTCCCTTGCCCGTGACGTCCTCGCCGTTGAGCGTGATCGTCCCGGACCGAGGGCGCAGCAGACCGCTGGCCACCTTGAGCACGGTCGACTTGCCCGCGCCGTTGGGTCCCACGAGGCACACCACGGTGCCGCGGCGGACGGTGATCGACAGCCCGCGCAGCACGAGCGCGGCCCTGCCGTAGCCGGCCTCGATGCGGTCGAGGTCGAGGATGACGTCGGACTCAGACACCAAGGTAGGCCTCCAGCACTCGCGGGTCGGACTGGACGACGGACGGTGGTCCCTCGGCGATCGGGGCACCCCGGTCGAACACGACGATGTGGTCGCACAGCCGCATGATGAGGTCCATGTTGTGCTCGACGACGAGGAAGGTCGTGCCCTCGTCGTTCAGCTCGCGCACGAGCACGGCGATGCGCTCGATCAGCGAGGGGTTCACCCCTCCTGCCGGCTCGTCGAGCATGACGAACGGCGGGTCGGACATGAGGGTCGACCCCAGCTCGAGGAGCTTCTGCTGGCCGTAGGAGATGTCCCTGGCCTCGGAGCGCTCGAGGTGGTCGATCCCGACCCGGGCGAGCATGGCGCGCGCCCGCTCGACCGTGGCGGGCGACGTGCTGCCGCTCAGGTACTGGCCGAGCGAGCGGGGCTGGACGGCGACGAGCATGTTCTCCAGCACGGTCATGCGCGGGAAGACCCGGCACAGCTGGAAGCTGCGCCCGAGGCCGGCGCGGGCGATCCTGTGCGGCGCCCAGCCGGTGATGTCCTGCTCGCGCATGGTCACGCGGCCCGAGTCGGGTCGGATCATGCCGGTCACGCAGTTGAAGAACGTGGTCTTTCCTGATCCGTTGGGGCCGATGAGCCCGTTGATCTTCCCGTCGAGGAACGTCACCGACGCCTCGGCCACGGCGTGCACGCCGCCGAAGGACTTCGACAGGTTCTCGGTGCGCAGGACCGCCGCGCCGGCGGTCGTGCGTTCCTCGGTCCTCGTCGCGGTCATCGCCCGCTCCCTTCGTCGGCGCTGTCGTCCGTCGCGTCGTCGGGCCCCGCCTCGGGTGCGGGTGACGCACCCGTCGTCGTGCCCGTGGTCGGGGTCTGCGCGTCGCGCAGCTCCTCGGCGGTCATCTCGCGGATCGACGTCTCGCCGGTGTGGCGGACCCGGCGCCACAGGCTCTGCAGCTCGGTGAGCACGCCGTCGGGCACGAAGAGGACGACGATCGCGAGCAGGAGGCCGGTGGCGACGAGGTGGAACTGGCTCTGCCCGAACTCGAGCACGAGGTACTCCAGCGCGGAGCCGACGACGATCGCGCCGATCAGCGGGCCGAAGAGGAACCGGGTCCCGCCCAGGAGCGCCATGAGCACCACCTGGGAGCTGAGCACGACGTCGAACTGGAAGATCGGGTCGAGGTCGCCGAACCACAGTCCGTACAGGCCGCCGGCGAGCCCGACGACGAACGCGGAGATCGTGAACGCCACGAGCTTGAGTCCCGCGGTGGGGACGCCGAGCGACTCGGCCTTGTCCTCGTCCTCGCGGACCGCCTTGAGCCCGGAGCCGAACTGCGAGAGGTCGATCAGCGCCCAGACCACCAGAGCGAGCGCGAGCAGACCGAGGAAGAGGAAGTAGAACGTCTGGTGCATCTCGGGCCGCAGCATGCCCTCGAACGGCCGGGGCACGGGCAGGCCCTCGGAGCCGCCGGTGAAGGAGCGCCAGGACTGGAACACGAGCTGCAGCACGAGGACGAGCGCGATCGTCACGATGACGAAGGACGCCCCGCGCACCCGCAGCGCGGCGTAGCCGACCGGGATCGAGACGAGCAGGACGATGACGGCGGCCACGCCCATGGCGACGAAGCTGTCCATCCCGGTGTCGCGCACGAGCAGCGCGGTCCCGTAGGCGCCGAGGCCGAAGAACGCGATGTGCCCGAGCGAGATGTACCCGGTGAACCCGCCCATGATGTTCCAGCCGGTGGCGAGCACCGCGTAGTTGAGCACGATGACGCCGGCGGAGAGCATGTAGGCGTTGGGCGCCAGGAGCGGCCAGAGCGCGAGCAGGGCGACGACGACGGCGATCGCACCGAGGCTGCGCGCCCGCCGGACCCCGGAGGAGCGCTCGTTCGGGCGCGTGGCGCGACGCACGGTGGCGGGCGCCGTGATGGTCTCAGAATCGCTGGGCAAGACGGCCTCCGAACAGTCCCTGCGGACGGAACATCAGGGTGAGGAAGAGCGCGAGGTAGAAGATCGTCTGGGCCCACGTGGAGCCGACGGGGATCTCGAGCATGAGCCGCATGACGCCGAGGACGAGGGCGGCGACGGCCGCCCCGGGGATCGACCCGAGCCCGCCGACGACGATGATCGCCATGAGCGGTCCCACCCAGTGCCAGTGCAGCGACGGAAAGATGGTCGCCTGGAGCGAGAGCGCGGCACCGCCAACGGCCGCGGTGGCCAGTCCGAGCCCGAAGCCCAGGCCGGCGACCCGGTCGGTGTCGATGCCGACGAGCTTGGCCGCCTGGGGGTGCTGGATCGTGGCCCGCAGCGCCCGACCCGTGCGGGTCCTCTGCAGGATGAACCACAGGACGAGCAGGGCGACGACGGCCAGCCCGAACGAGATGATCTGGACGACCGGGATCCGGGCGCCGAGGAGCTCGAGGCTCTCCGACCCGTAGGAGAGGTTGATGCGGCGCTGCGTGCCGGTGTAGGCCATGCCGAGCCCGCCCTCGATCGCCAGGGCGATCGCGAAGGTGAGCAGCACCGACATCATCGTCATCGTCGCCGGACGGAGCCGGCTGAGCAGGAACCGCTGGATGACGAACCCGAGGAGGAAGAACAGCGGGATCGTCACGACCAGCGAGAGCAGCGGGTCCCAGCCGGTGACGATGTGCCAGCGCCAGGCGATGTAGGCGGAGAGCACGATGAACGCGGCGTGCGCGAGCATGACCACGCGCATGATGCCGAAGTACAGCGTGAGCCCGGCGGCGAGCAGGGCGTAGAGGCCGCCGAGGAGGATCCCCAGGATCAGGGACTGGAACAGCAGCGTTCCGGAGACCATCCGCTCACCACTCCGGCTTGGGGTAGACGAGCTCGGTCGTGGCGGTCTCGTCGGGCAGGACGATGGCGATCTCACCGTCGACGTACTGCTGGATCAGGTGGGCACCGTCGGGGCGGCCGGCCTCGTCCCAGGACAGGGTGCCGACGATCGTGTCGACCGAGTTCTCATGGAGCCAGTCGATGAGGTCCTGCTGGCAGTCACCCTGCTCGGCGCAGCCGACGGCCTCGACGGCGGCGGCGACGACCTGACCGGTGGTGTAGGCGTTGGCCTCGTCCTCGCCGGGCGCGTGCCCGTGGATCTCGGTGTAGGCCTCGACGAACTCGGCGTTGGTGGGGAACTCGGCCTCGGGGGTGTATCCGGTCGGGGCGATGATGCCCTCGACGTTGCCGCCGATCGCCTCGACGAACTCGGGGTTCGTCGGCGCGGTGGAGAAGGCCGCCAGCCGTGGCTGGTAGTTGAGCTGCTGCAGGGCCAGGATGAGGTTGACCGCGTCCTGGTACTGCGTGCCGCCGATGACGACGTCGGGGTCGGCCGAGGCGATCTGGGCCGCGATGCCCGAGAAGTCGGTGGCGTTGGGCGGGTAGACCTCGTCGACGACGATCTCGAGCCCGAGCTCCTCGAGACCGTCCCGCAGGCCGTACGCGGTGCCCTGGGCGAACGGGTCGTCCATCGCGGCGACGGCGACGGTCTCCGGCCGCTCGTCCTCCGGCATCTGGCCGATGTACTCGACCAGGTTGTTGTAGTGGTCGGGGGCGATGGCGGGCGCCGCGTAGAAGATGTTCTCGAAGCCCTGTTCGAAGACCTCGGCGGCCGCGGCGGCCGGCTCGACGAACAGCATCCCGTACTCGGAGGCGACGCGCGAGGCGGGCACCACGAGGCGGGTGGAGAAGGGGCCGAAGACGAGGTCGACCTCGTCCTGCGCGATGAGCGACTCGTAGTCCGACACCACGCGGGCCGCGTCCGAGGCGTCGTCGAGGATCCGCAGCTCCACCTGACGCCCCAGCAGGCCGCCGTTGTCGTTGACGACCTCGGCCCACACCTCGTAGCCGCGCTGGACGCCGAGACCCGGCTCGGCGAAGTCGCCGGTCAGGGGGAGCGAGACGCCGATGACAATGGGGTCGTCGGTGTCCTCGCCGCCTCCCTCGTCGTCCGATCCGCCGCACGCGGCGAGCACGAGGGCTGCGCCGGCGGTCACCGCGGCGAGCCTGAAGATCTTCGTCGACATCCGAGCCTCCTTGTTCGGAACGTGCAAGCGCGAAAGCGCTTTCCGCAGAGTAGGTGCGCAGCGGTGACGACACAACCCCCGGCGTGTCGCGCGGGTCGTTCGCCACGGTCGCCTGCCCACTCGGTGGCGAGTGAGGGGAGTTGTGCTCGGTGGGTGAGGGCGGTTCTTCCCGGCGAGTGAGCGGCAGTCTGCCGGACGAGTGAGCGCGGCTCTGCTCCACGAGCGAGAGGGATCTCAGAGTGTCGGGGCCGCACTCTCCTCGGGATCGGGGTGCTGGTTCGACGGCTGCGCGCGATGCGAGGCGGCCCCGCTCCCGGAGGGGGGCGGAGCCGCGCGGGTGGGTCGAAGCCGAGGCCCGGAGGTGGGGATCAGACGAGCGTGTACCCGCCGTCGACGACGACGTCGGTACCCGTCGTGTAGCTCGCCGCGTCGCTCGCGAGGTAGACGGCGATGCCCTTGAGCTCTTCCGGGGTGCCGACGCGGCGCTGCGGCGTCAGGCTCGCCCACTCCTCGAGGAGAGGCTTGAGCGCGGGAGCCTGCAGAAGCTCGGTCCCGATGTACCCGGGGCTGATCGTGTTGACCCGTACGCCCCGCTGGGCCCACTCGGTCGCCGCCGACCTCGACAGGTGGATGACGCCCGCCTTGGACGTGTTGTAGTGGGCCTGCGGCTGGGGGACGTTGACGATGTGGCCGGACATCGACGCGGTGTTGACGATCGCGCCCCCGCCGTTGGCCAGCATGTGCCGGCCGGCCGCCTGGGTGCCGTAGAAGACGGCGTTGAGGTTGAGGTTCATCATCCGCTGCCAGTCCTCGACCGTCAGCTCCTCGACCGGCTCGTTGTGCGCCATCCCCGCGTTGTGGAAGGCGATGTCGAGCGAGCCGAGGTCCGCCACGACGGAGTCGACAAGCACCTGTGCCTGTGCGGGGTCGGTGACGTCGATGCGGTAGGCCGCCGTTCGCCGGCCCGTCGCCTCCGCCAGCCGGTCCGCGGTCGCGCGGGCCGCGTCCTCGTCGATGTCGACGATCGCGACGTCTGCACCCGCCTCGGCCAGCGCCTCCGCGAGGGCTGCCCCGATGCCCCGTGCGGCGCCGGTGACGTAGGCGACCTTCCCGTCGAGGCTGAACATGTCGATGACTGACATCTGGTCCTCCCTGGTTGTTCGAGCGCGGCACCTGTCCGGTCCGCGTGGGACCAGCACAGCACGGCACGGGCCGCGAGTCACGGGACCAACGGCCTGCTGAGCAGGGACGACGTGGGTGGGCGGCCCGCGTACGAGCCGTCCCCGTTCCCCGGCCGGCGGGCCTCCCGGCCGTCAGCCGATGGCCGCGACCGGCACCGGCAGCGCGCGACCGGAGCCGTCGCGCCGCTCGTCGACCTCGGGCAGGTCGACCGCCTGCCCGCCGGCCCCGACGGCGCGCACCGGCATCGGACCGACCCAGGCGAGCTGGAGCTCGTCCTCGCCGCGCAGGAACCGGTGCGCCCGCACGCCGCCGGTGGCGCGGCCCTTGGCGGGGTAGCGGTCCAGCGGGGTGACCTTGGCGCTCCCGGGCGTGGTCCCGGGCAGCGCGCCCCCGGGCCCCGCGATCGTCACCACGGCCCGTGAGCCGAGGTCCGACGTCGGGGCGACGCCCATGTGGACGAGCCGTGCGCCCGCGGCGAGACGGATCCCCGCCACGCCCTTGCCCGAGCGTCCGGTGGGCCGCACGAGCGAGGCGTCGAACCGGAGCAGCTGGGCGTCGGATGACACGAGCACGAGCTGGTCGTCGTCGCCGGCGTGGCGGGCGGCGACCAGGGAGTCGCCGTCCGCGAGGGCGATGACGTCCCAGGACTCACGGCTGGCCGGGCGGTCGGCGGGGGAGACCCGTTTGACCACGCCGGACGCGGTCGCGAGGGCCACGGTCGGCGCGTCGTCGCCGAGGCCGACGAGCCCCACGACCGTCTCCTCCCGCTCCAGCGCGACGAGCTCCTCGACGGCGGTCCCGCCGGACAACCCGGGCGCGGTGGTGGTCCCGGGCAGGGCGGGGGCGTGGAGCGCCTCGAGCCGGACGACCCGGCCCGCGGAGGTGACGATCCCGACGTCGGAGCGTGCGGTCGTCGCGACCGCGTGGGTGACGGCGTCGTGCGCGACCCGGTCGCCCGTGCGCGGCGGGGCGTCCTCGCCCGGCGTCCGGGCGATCCGCCCGGTGCCCCCGAGCAGGACCCAGCACGGGTCGTCGGGCTCCTCCAGGGGCGCCGCGGTGGCCCCCCTCCGGCCGCGGGCGGGCACCGCGGCCGCCTCGGCGCCGGACCTCGGCGCGCCCCCGGCGGACTCGAGCAGCACGGTGCGCCGCGGTGTCCCGTGGGCCTTGGCCACCTCGGCGAGCTCCGCGGAGACGAGCGAGCGCAGCGCCTGGTCCGAGCCGAGGATCTCCTCGAGCTCGGCGGCACGGCGCAGCAGCTCCTCGTGCTCGCCCTCGATCTCCAGGACCGAGTAGCGCGTGAGCCGGCGCAGCTGGAGGTCGAGGATGTACGTCGCCTGCTCGGCGGTGAGGTCGAAGACGGTCATGAGTCCGGTCCGGGCCGCCTCGGCGCTCTCGGCCGACCGGATGAGCTGGACGACCTCGTCGATGTTGAGCACCGCGGCGAGCAGGCCCTCGAGCAGGTGGGAGCGCTCGCGAGCCCTGCGCAGGCGATGCTCGGAACGACGCCGCGTGACGGTGAGCCGGTGGTCGACGTAGACCTCGAGCATCTCCTTCAGCCCGAGGGTCCGTGGCCGACCCTCGACGAGGGCCACGTTGTTGATGCTGAAGGACTCCTCGAGCGGGGTGTACCGGTAGAGCTGCTCGAGGACGGCGTCCGGGTTGAACCCGGTCTTGAGCTCGATGACGAGCCGCAGCCCCTGGTGCCGGTCGGTGAGGTCGACGACGCCGGTGATGCCCTCGATCCGCCGCGCGTCGACCCCGTCCTTGATCTTCCCGATCACGCGCTCGGTCCCCACCATGTAGGGCAGCTCGGTGACGACGATGCCCTTCTTGCGTGGTGTGACCTGCTCGACCCGGACGGTCGCCCGGGTGCGGAACGACCCGCGGCCACCGGCCTGCGCCTCGCGCACGCCCTCGAGGCCGACGATCCGTCCGCCGCCGGGCAGGTCGGGGCCGGGGACGAACCGCTGCAGGGCCTCCAGGCTCGCGTCCGGGTGGGCCACGAGGTGCCGCGCCGCGGCGACCACCTCGACGAGGTTGTGGGGCGCCATGTTGGTCGCCATCCCGACGGCGATCCCCGAGGCGCCGTTGACGAGCAGGTTCGGCCACGCCGCCGGCAGCACCTCGGGCTGCGTCGTCGAGCCGTCGTAGTTCGGCACGAGGTCCACGACGTCCTCGCCGAGGTCGGCGACCATCGCGACGGCGGCGGGCGCCTGGCGCACCTCCGTGTACCGGGGGGCGGCGGGGCCGTCGTCGAGCGAGCCGAAGTTGCCGTGCCCGTCCACGACGGGCAGCCGCATGGCGAAGTCCTGGGCGAGCCGCACCATGGCGTCGTAGATCGCCGTGTCGCCGTGCGGGTGGAGCTTGCCCATGACGTCACCGACCACCCGGGAGGACTTCACGTGCGCCCGGTCGGGCCGGAGCCCCATCTGGTCCATCTGGTAAAGGATCCGGCGCTGGACGGGCTTGAGCCCGTCGCGGGCGTCGGGGAGGGCACGGGCGTAGATCACCGAGTAGGCGTACTCGAGGAACGAGCCCTCCATCTCGGCGGCGACGTCGATGTCGACGATGTGCTCGTCCACGACGGGCGGTGCGGTGCGCGGCATGCCGACGATCGTCGCACCACGGCGGGCGGTGGGCGGCGTACGGCACGCCGCCGGACGCGCCCCCGGCCCTGCCGCCGCGTGGGGCGCGTCACGTCGCGCACTAGGTTGGACCCATGGGAACGCCTGAGGCCACCGAGGACCGGGACGCCGGGACCGACCGGGGGGCGCCCGCGGGCTGGGAGGCGGACGTGGTCCTGCGCGACGGGGCCACGATGCACATCCGGCCGATCTCGCCGGCGGACGCCGACGCGCTGTCCGACTTCCACGCCGCGCAGTCCGAGCGCTCGCAGTACTTCCGCTTCTTCGCCCCCATGCCGCGGCTCTCGCCCCAGGACGCCCACCGGTTCACCAACGTCGACCATGTCGGGCGGGTCGCGCTCGTCCTCACCGAGGGGCCGGTGATCCGGGGCGTGGGTCGGTACGACGTCGTCGAGC
This sequence comes from Georgenia sp. Z2081, assembly GCF_055326445.1. Classification (NCBI taxonomy): domain Bacteria; kingdom Bacillati; phylum Actinomycetota; class Actinomycetes; order Allobogoriellales; family Allobogoriellaceae; genus Georgenia; species Georgenia sp. Z2081. Next base: position 44,325 of record NZ_JBUZNK010000007.1, on the reverse strand, counting down.
CCGGCACGGCCGAGGTGGCGTTCGCCGTCTCCGACGCAGAGCAGGGCCGCGGACTGGGCTCGATCCTTCTCGAGCACGTCGTGGCGGCGGCGCGGGAGCGTGGCGTCCACACGTTCGTCGCCGACGTCCTGCCGGAGAACACCCAGATGATCCGGGTCTTCTCCGACGCCGGCTACGAGGTCCGCTCCCGCTACGACGACGGGGTGGTCAGCCTCGAGATCCCGCTGCGCAGCACGGGCCGCTCCTGGGAGGTCCTCGCCGAGCGGGAGCGGCGCGCGGAGGCGCTGTCCATGCACACCCTGACCGCCGCGCGGGGCGCCGTCGTCGTCGCCCTCGACGAGGCGGGCCGGCCGATGGCCTCGAGGATCCTCGCGCGGGCGCGTGCCGCGGCCGGGGCGCAGGGGACGATCCCGCTCGTGGCCGTCGGCCCCCTGGACCCGGGCGGCGCGGAGCACGTGAGCGACCTCGACGCCCTTTCCTCTGGAGAGGTCGACCTGCCCGAGCACCTCGACCTCGCCGTCGTCGCCGGCGAGCCGGCCCGGGTCGTCGCCTGCGTCCCCGGGCTGCGCGCCCTCGGCGTGCGCTCGCTCGTGGTGCTCACGGGCGGGTTCGCTCTCGGTCCGGGCCGGGAGCACCAGCTCGACCTGCTGCGCGCGACGCGCCTCGCCGGACTGCGCGTGCTCGGTCCCGCCTCCTACGGGGTCCTGGGCAGGGGCGACGCGGGCGCCTACGACCTCACCCTCGCCGACCCGGGCCTCGGCCTGGGCCCCGACGGGCCCGCTCCGGAGGTCGGTGGCCGGGGCCTCGGGATCTTCGCCCAGACCCGGGAGGCGGCCCTCGCGCTCCGGCAGGGCGCCGCCAACCGCCGGCTGCCCGAGGTCGCGGTCGTGGCCGCCGGCAACCGCATCGACGTCTCCGGCAACGACACGATGCAGGGCTGGTCCGCGGACGACCGGGTCGGGGTCGGCATCGTCCACCTGCAGACGCTCGGCAACGCCCGGAAGTTCACGCGCGTCGCCAGGCGGTTGTCCGCCGAGCGCGCCCTGGTCGTGCTCACGTCCGCGACCACGGCGGTCGCCACGCTGCCCGGGCACGCGGTCGCCACCTCCGCGCTCCCGCCGTCCGTCATCGACTCCGTGCTGGCCCAGGCCGGCGCCCTGCCCGCCCGCTCCGTGCGCGAGGCGCTGGACCTGGCCGCCGTGGCCCTCACCCAGCCGGCACCCGCGGGCGTGCGGGTCGCGCTGGCGGCCACGTCCCACTCGCTCGCGGCCACCCTGTCGGCGACCGCCCGGGCGGCCGGACTCTCGCCCGTCGGCCCGGTCGCCGTCCTCGACGCCGGCCCGGTCGCCGCCCGCGAGCGGCTGCAGGGGGTCGTCCTCGACGAGGACGTCGACGCCGTCGTCGTCGCCGTCGCGGACGTGCTCGGCGGGGTCGACGACGAGCTGCTCGCCGTCGTCGCAGCGGCCGCAGCCGCCGACGCGGACCGCCCCTGGGTCGCCTGGGTCTCCGGGCTGCACGGACTCGACGAGCGGCTCCGCTCCGGCGAGCACGCGCTGCCCGCCGTCGGCTCGCTCGAGGTGGCCGCCCGGTCCGTCGCGCTGCGCGCCGCCGCCCAGGCGCGGCGCGACGCGGACGTCGGGGCCCTGCTCGAGCCGGACGGCACCGACCCGCTCGCCGCGCGCGCCGCGGTCCTCGACGTGCTGCCCACCGCGACCAGCGGCGAGACGGTCGTCCTGACGCCCGACCGCGTCGCGGCGCTCCTGGGCACCTACGGCATCGACCTTCTGCTCGCTCACCCGGTCGGGTCCGGGCCGGCCACGACCGACGACGACATCGCCGCCGACGCGGTGACGGTCGCCCGGGAGGTGGGGTACCCGGTGGCGGTCAAGGCGTCCGACGACGTGCTGCGGCACCGCACGGACCTGGGCGGCGTCCGCCTGGACCTGCTCGACGACGACGACGTGCGCGCCGCAGTCCGCCAGATACGTTCGCGCTCGCGCGACGTGCTGGGCCGGGAGTCCGCCCTGGAGGTGCAGGCGATGGCCGCCCCGGGCGTCGCCGTCGTCGTCCGCGGCGGGGAGGACCCCGTGTACGGTCCGGTGATCTCGCTCGGCGTGGCCGGCGACGCCTCGGAGATCCTCGGGGACGTCACCTACCGGGTCGCGCCGGTCACCGCCAGGGACGTGGCGACGATGATCACCGACCTGCGCGCGGCCGCCCGACTCACCGGCGACCGAGGCCTGCACGCGGTGGACACCCGCGCGCTGGCCGACGTCCTCGGTCGCGTCGCCGCCCTCGTCGACGACCTGCCCTCGATCGCGGAGATCGAGCTCAACCCGGTCATCGTCGGGCGCCGTTCCCTGTCCGTGGCGGGTGCGCGGGTGGCGCTGCGGGCGCCCAGCCGGATGGACGCCGGCCGACGGGCGCTGCCCCGGCCGTCCACGCCGGACGACGAGGGGTGAGGATCCGACGCGAGGAGCGCCGGGGGCCACGCCCGCCCATGCGGGTCCGGCCGGGGTGGCAGGATGAGACGGTGCCTCGGACCAGCTCACTGCGCCAAGACCTCGACGACGCGGGCTTCTACCCGCAGCTCGTCGCGGACGTGCTCGACGTCGCGCTCGCCGGGGAGGCCGTCACGGCGCACCTCGTGCACCCCGAGACGACCTTCGACCACGAGCTGCGCCGCCACCTCACGGTGCTCGCGCTGACCCGCAGCAGGTTCGTCGTCGTCCACGTCGACGACGTCGCGGACGAGGAGTCCGGCCCGGGCGCGCTCGCCACGTCCGAGACCGTCGCCCTGCACGAGATCCGCACCGTCGCACTCACGCACGGCGTCCTCGACCCCGCCGGCCGCGGGAGCACGTCCGAGCTCACCCTGTCGGTCGGCTGGGGGGCGATCCACCGGGTCGACCTCGAGCGGCAGTCGTGCGGCGACCCGGACTGCGAGGCGGACCACGGGATGACCGGCACGCTCTCGCCCGAGGACGTCGTCATCCGGGTCGCGGCGCAGGCCGACGGGCAGGACGCGCTCGACCGCGCGCTGCGGTTCGCCCGCGAGCTGTCCGGCGCGACCGCCGGCCAGTCCTGAGGCCGGACCGGATGCGGGCACGGGCACCCGGCGCACCCGACCTCGGCCGCCACCTGCGGGCGGTCCTGCCGGCGGCGTTCGACTCCGTCGGTGTGGCCACCGCCTCGGCCGGCCGGGACTCCGCGCTCGACCGCGCCGACCTGGGGCTGCCGACGGCGACCAAGGTGTGCGTCGTCCTCGTGGACGGTCTCGGCCTCGCCCAGCTGACCGAGCGCGGGGGGCACGCGCCGTTCCTGCGCTCGCTGCTGCCCGACGCCGTCACGCTGGACACGTGCCTGCCCTCGACCACGGCCGCCGCGCTGACGACCTTCGGCACCGGCGAGCTCCCGGGCCTGACGGGCATGCTCGGCTACACGCTGCGTCATCCGCCCAGCGGCGAGCTCGTCAACCTCGTCACCTGGCAGGACGCGCCGATGACCGCCGAGCGGTGGCAGCGCGTCCCGACCCTGTTCGAGCAGGCGGCGGCCCGCACCGGCGACGCGCGCGGCGCCGTGACGATCGGGCCGGCACGGTTCGTCGGCTCGGGCCTCACGCGGTCGGCCCTGCGCGGCGGCCGCGGCGTCACGGGGGAGTCCCTCGCCGACCGGGTCGACGTCGCGGTCGGCGCACTGCGGGGCGACGCGAACCTGGCCTACCTCTACTGGGGGGAGGTCGACCACGTCGGTCACGTGCACGGCTGGGGGTCGTGGGAGTGGGGCGAGGAGCTCATGGCGGCCGACGCCGAGCTGCGCCGGCTCACCCGGGAGCTGCCCCGCGGCACGCTCGTCGTCGTCACGGCCGACCACGGCATGGTCGACGTCGCCGAGCGCATCGACCTCGCGGCGCACCCGGAGCTGTGCCGAGGAGTCGCCCAGGTGGCCGGCGAGCCGCGGGCGTGCCACCTGTTCCTCACCGACGACGCCCACCCCGACGACGTCGCACGGCGCTGGCGGGACGTGCTCGGGCCCGACTCCGCGGTTCTCACCCGCGAGGAGCTGCTCGCCTCCGGGGCGCTGGGCGTCGACGTGCCCGAGGACCGGCGCGGGGCCGTCGGCGAGGTCGTCGCGCTCCTCGGCGGTGCCACCGTGGTCCTCGAGGAGGGCTCCGCATCGATCGGGTCCACCGCCCTGATCGGCGTGCACGGTTCGTCGACGCCGGACGAGCAGCAGGTACCGCTCCTGGTGGCCGACGCCTGATGGGTCGGCTCGTCTTCTTCTCCGGGACCATGGACTCCGGGAAGTCCACGCTCGCGCTCCAGGTCGACCACAACCACGCCGCGCGCGGTCTGGACGGGCTGCGCTTCAGCCGTAGCGACCGGGGCGGCACGGGCGTCCTCTCCTCCCGGCTGGGGCTGCGAGCGCCGGCCGTCGAGGTCAGCGACGAGACCGACTTCTGGGCGGAGGTCGTCCGGCGCCGCACCGCGGGTGGACGGGTCGACTACCTCGTCTGCGACGAGGCGCAGTTCTACACGCCCGGGCAGGTCGAGCAGCTCGCCCGGGTGGCCGACGAGATGGACGTCGACGTCTTCGCGTTCGGCATCACGACGGACTTCCGCACGCGGCTGTTCCCCGGGGCGGCCAGGCTCGTCGAGCTCGCCGACCGGGTCGAGCGCCTCCAGGTCGAGGCGCTGTGCTGGTGCGGTGCCCGGGCGACGCACAACGCGCGCACGGTCGGCGGCGTCATGGTCACCGAGGGCGAGCAGGTCGTCGTCGGCGACACCGCCGACCCGACGGGAGCCCCCGCGGCGGAGGTCGCGTACGAGGTGCTGTGCCGCAGCCACCACATGCGCGGGCTGACGGCCGCGCGCGCCCGGGTGGGCGAGCTGAGCCCACCGACGCTGGACCTCGCGGGCGACTGACGCGCCGGAGCGGCGGGGCGTCGACGGTCGGCCGCGCCCTGGTGCGGTGGGTCGCCGCCCTGACGCGGTGGGTCGTCAGTCGGTGGGATCCGAGCGCGACCCGAACACGATCTCGTCCCACGACGGCACCGACCGCCGCTGCTTGCGCCCGGACGAACGTGGGGATCGTGCCGTCCTCGCCGGGGCGGGAGCGTCCTCCTCCGTGGCGGAGCCGTCGGCGTCGGGGGAGGCCGCGGCGGGTGAGTCGTGCTCGGGGTCACCGTCCCCGTGGTCGGTCGGCGGGTCCGCGTCGGGGTCCGACGCGTGCGTGTCGGGTGCGTCCGTCGCCTCGCCCGCGGCCGGACCACCGGTGCGGGTGCCCTCCCCACGGGCGTCCGCCGTGCGGGCCGTCGTCGTCGCGCGCGCGTCCTCGTCCGCGCTCGGGGCCGGCCTGCCCCGCCCCGAGGGGTGTGTGCCGCGCGGGTCGAGCGCGACCTCGTCGGGGTCCGGCCCGATGCCGGGCCGCGCGCGCCGATGGGCGTCGAGCGACAGCACCTGGGCGTCGCGCGCCTGGTCGGGCCGGGAGGCCGGGGGGTGCGCGGCCGGGATCTCGTCCGCGTCGTCGTCCTCGTCGAGCGAGTCCAGGTCCAGCTCGTCCTGCAGGTCGTCGATGTCCTGCCGGGTCCCGCGGTGGGCGGCCAGGTCGTCCAGCAGCGCCTCCGTGGCGTCGTCGTCCGGCAGGTCGGCGGGCGAGGTCACGGGGTCCTCCGTCGCGCCGCCCACCGCGGACCGAGGGGTGCCGCCCGCGGCGGACGCGTCCACGCCGGAGCCGTCGCGGTCGGTGACGGCCCGTTCCGCGGCGCCGGCAGGTCGGTCCTCGCGGGCCCACGGCGGCTCGGCACCCGGTCGGGAGCGGACCTCGCCGAGCGGGCCGTCGCTGCGCGCGGGACGCCGGCCCGCGCTGACGTCGGTCTCCGAGAGCCACCTGGCCTCGTCGTCGACGGCGACCAGGGTCCGCGCCTGCAGGTCGATCGTCCACATCGCGGTCCGCTCCTTGCGGGCCGCGACGAAGGTGACGCCGACCTGCCACGACTCGCCCGCGCGCCGCCGGGCGTCCCACGCCAGGTGCTCGACCTCGACACCGCGGGCCGCCAGCCGGTCGACGACGAGGTCGCCGAGCGTGGGGGAGTCGGAGTCGTGCCCGACCCGCTGCTTGCGGGCCTGCTCCGTGACGAAGGCGCGCTCGGCCGTCACCGGGGGCTCGAACGGCGCGACCCGTTCCCGGGGCAGCCCGTGCTCCTCGGCGATCTCGTCGACGTCCTGGCCGGCGCGCAGGAGCGTCTGGATGTCCCGGGGCGAGAGGTGCCTCGGCTCGGCGGTGCGCCGGCTGGTGGCCGACGCGCGGCGCAGCGCGGTGCGGAGGTCCTCGTCGATCCGCAGGCGGTACTCGGCGCCGTCCGGTCCGCCGACGAGCAGGTGCTCGCCGGACTCGGACGTTCCGGTGACGGTCAGATCGACCATGGGGTCCTCCTCGGCGACAACCCGTGGGCCCGGGCGCCAACAGGATAGGTGCCAGCGAGCCGGGGGCGCGGGAGGTCGCGGCGGCCCCGGGGCCGGCACCGGCGCCGGTGGCAGTGGAACGCCTCACAGTGCGCCGCGTGCGGCCGCGGGTGCGGGGCGGCGCACCGGCGGAGACGGGCGCGAGGATCCGCGGCCGGCCGCGCCCCGGGCGCCGACCCGTGGATCCGGGTGGCCGCCGGAGGATTTGTGGTGCACAATCCGTCCGACCAAGGTCGGGAACAATCTCCGCAGGTATGCGTTGACCGCGATCCAGGGGCGTATCCCACCCCGCGAACCACGAGTAGAACCCGGAGCGTGACGCCAGCATGGCGACTGACTACGACGCACCCCGCAAGAACGAAGAGGAGCTGGGCGAGGACTCGATCGAGGAGCTCAAGGCGCGTCGCGCCGAGCAGTCGTCGAGCTCGGTGGACGAGGACGAGACCGAGGCGGCCGAGGGCTTCGAGCTCCCCGGCGCCGACCTGTCCGGCGAGGAGCTGAGCGTCCGCGTGCTCCCGCGCCAGGCGGACGAGTTCACGTGCTCGCGCTGCTTCCTCGTCCACCACCGCAGCCAGCTCGCGTACGAGGAGAACGGTCAGCTCGTCTGCACCGAGTGCGCGGCCTGACCTGATCTCAGCGCGGCGGCCAGCTCGTCCGGCCGCCGCGTCGAGACGACCCACATCGGGGTCGGGTCCCGATCGTCCTCGACGACGACCGCGACGCCGCGACGGACCCACGAACGATGGACGAGAAACGACCGCGCATCGGCGCGCGGCCCCATGATCGCCCGCATCCCCTCGCGGTCGAGCGGGTGGGCGTCCCCGAGCCTGGCGAGAGCGATCGCGGCGCCTCCGGCCCGCAGCGTCGGTCCCTCCTCGCCGACGTCGCCCTGCTCACCGGGCCCCTCCGCCACGACCTCGACGACCGGGGACGTGAGCACGAGCCCGGCCCCCGCCGCCACGGCCGAGACGACGCCGACCACGACCGCCGGGACGACGCCGAACGGCATCGCCGCCAGCGCGAGCGACAGGCCCAGGAAGGCCGCCAGGACCATCGGCACGAGGCCGGGGACGAGCCGCTCGCGGAAGAGCGGGGACGAGGTGGTGGTCACGGCCCCAGCCTGCCACCGCGGGCGGGCTCCGACCACCGCCGGACGACCGTGACGCACCACCGGCCGCAGCGGGCCGGGCCTCGCGGGTAGGCTCGCACGCGGTGTCCGCCGGGCGCGCCGCGGCCGCGGCGACGGCGGGCAGGAGAGGAACGCATGGGACTGTTTTCACGCGGCCGGCACAAGGCGGCCGAGACGCCGGAGCCGGAGCCGGACGACGCCACCACCGGGACCGACGACGCGGAGAGCGCCGACGAGGCGGCCGGCCCGTTCGACGTGGCCGACCGGCCCGACCTCGACGGTCGCCTCGACCTCGGCGCGCTGCGCATCCCCCGGGCGTCGGGGATGAAGGTGCGGCTCGAGCTGGAGAAGAAGCGCCGCACGGTCATCGGCACGTCGGTCGCGCTCGAGGGCTCCGCCCTGCAGATGCAGCTGTTCGCCGCCCCACGCTCGGCCGGCCTGTGGGACGAGGTCCGCGCGGAGCTCGCCGCCTCGGTCGAGAAGCAGAAGGGCATGGTCGAGGAGACGACCGGACGCTGGGGCGACGAGCTCGTCGTCCACCTCCCGGTCACGCGCTCGGACGGTACGAGCGCGATGAACGTGCTGCGGTTCATCGGTGTCGACGGGCCGCGCTGGTTCCTGCGCGGCATGCTCTCCGGCCTCGCGGCCACGGACGACGCCGCGGCCGAGCCGCTGCGGGACGTGCTCGCGGACGTCGTCGTCGACCGGGGTCCGGAGGCCCGCGCCCCGCGCGAGGTCGTCACGCTCACCGCGCCCGGCACGGCCGAGGCCGGGTCGGAGGTCGACACGGGCGGTGCGCCGGAACGCCGCACGCTCACGCTCCGCGACCTGCAGCGCGGCCCCGAGACCACGGAGACCCGGTGACGTCACGGCGCGGGCTCCTCCCGAGCGTCGCCGAGCTCGACGCCCGCGACGAGCGCGAGTCCTCCCGGGTGGACGGCTGCCGTCCGATCGGGTCCGTCCGGCCCCGCGAGCGGGTCCGCGTCACGGGTGTCCTGCGGTCGGTCACCTACCCGCCGGTCGATGCGGCCCCGGACCTGCGGGCCCACCTGTTCGACGGCACCGGCGAGCTCGCGCTCGTGCTGCGCGGGCGGCGCCGGGTGCCCGGCGTGGTCCCGGGCCGACGCCTGGTCGCCGAGGGCGTCGTGCTCGACGACGGCGGCCCCACCCTCGTCGATCCCGCCTACGAGCTGCGGCCCTCCCTGGCCGAGCTCGAGGAGATCGACGACGCCGACGGCAGGCACCGATGAGCGCGCCGGACGCGCCGGCCGAGGAGGGGCGCGGCGACGCTAAGGACCATGACGCCGCTGGTGACCCGGCCGCTGCGGCCGGCGCCGCGCTCGCCGGTCGCCGGTCCGGCCTGGGGCAGGTCGCCGCCGAGGACTTCTCCCTGGCCGACTCGATCGGCGGCGTGCGCGGGGTCATCGAGGCGGTCGCGCCCGGCGCGGTCTTCGTCGTCGCGTTCGTCATCTGGCGGGAGCTGACGATCCCGCTCGTGGCCTCCCTCGCCGTCGCGGTCGTGCTGTGCGCGATCCGGCTCGTGCAGCGCACCCCGCTCACGCAGGCGCTGTCCGGGCTCCTGGGTGTGGGCATCGGCGTGGTGTGGGCGTGGCGCTCGGGCCAGGCGGAGGACTTCTTCGCCTGGGGCCTGTACGTCAACGCCGCCTACGCCCTCGGTCTGGTGATCGCGATCCTCGTGCGCTGGGCGCCGATCGGGGTGCTCGTCGAGCTGCTCAAGGGGCGCGGGATGCAGTGGCGGACCGATCCCGAGGCGGCCCCGCTGCGTCGACGCTACGTCGCGGCCTCCTGGCTGTGGGTCGGTGTCTTCGCCGCCCGGCTCGCGGTCCAGGTGCCGCTCTACCTCGCGGGCGAGGTCGCGGCGCTCGGGGTGGCGCGACTCGTCATGGGTATCCCGCTGTTCGCGCTGGCCGCCTGGTTCACGTGGGCCCTCGTCCGCGAGCGGCCGGGGACGGCGCCCGCTCAGTCCTGAGCGCGGCACCCGCTCAGTCCTGAGCACGGGGCGCGAGCTGCTCCTGGAGCTGATCGAGGTCGTCCTGGCCCTGCGCCGAGAGCACGAGCAGCAGCTCGTCGCCGGCCTCGAGGGTGAGGTCCGGCTCGACCCCGTACGCGGTGCCCGAGCGCATGACGGCGGCGAGCACCGCGTGCGGCCCGAGGTCGACGGCGCCCACCCGGTGCCCGACGACGGGCGAGCCGTCCGGCAGCGTGAGCTCGTGGATCGAGGCGCCCGAGCGGTGGAAGCGGAACAGCGGCACGAGGTCGCCGACCGAGACCGCCTCCTCCACGAGCGAGGTCATGATGCGCGGCGTGGAGACGGGCACGTCCACCCCCCACGTCTCGGTGAACATCCACTCGTTCCTCGGGTTGTTGATGCGCGCGACCACCCGGGGCACCGCGAACTCGGACTTGGCGAGCAGGGAGACGACGAGGTTCGCCTTGTCGTCGCCCGTGGCCGCCACGACGACGTCGCTCTCGCCCGCCCCGGCCTCGGTGAGCGCCCGCGGGGAGCACGCGTCGGCGAGCAGCCACTCCGCCTGCGCGACCGACGCCACGCGCATGGCCCCGGGCTCGTGGTCGACGAGGGTGACCGTGTGACCGTGCGCGAGGAGCTCGAGCGCGATGGACCGCCCGACCGATCCCGCACCGGCGATGAGCACCCTCATCGCCGGCGCTCCGGCGGGTCGTGGAGCGCGCGGCGCACCGCGCCCACCCGGTCGGTCGTCACCGCGGCGTGGACGAGGTCCCCCTGCTGGAGCACCGACGTCGCGTGCGGGACGGTGCCCGCGCCCCTGCGGGTGAGGAACGCGACCCGCGCGCCGGTGGCGTCCTGGACGTCGACGACCGTGCGGCCCGCCCAGGCCTCGTTCGGCTCGACCCGGACGATCGAGACGAGGCCGGAGGCGTCGACGAGCTCGGCGGGGGTGGGCGAGGGCAGGACGTGGGCGAGGACCTGCTCCGCGGTCCACCGCACCGTGGCCACCGTGGGGATCCCGAGCCGCTGGTAGACCTCGGCCCGCTGGGGGTCGTAGATGCGGGCGACGACGCGGGACACGGCGAACGTCTCCCGGGCGACCCGCGCGGCGATGATGTTGGAGTTGTCGCCCGAGGAGACCGCGGCGAACGCGTAGGCGTCCTCGATCCCGGCCTGCTGCAGGGTGTCGCGGTCGAACCCGACGCCCTTGACCTGACGGCCGGAGAAGTCGTCCCCGAGCCGACGGAACGCGTCGGGGTCCTGGTCGACGACCGCGACGGAGTGCCCGGCGGAGTCGAGCTGCTCGGCGAGCGAGGCCCCGACCCGGCCGCAGCCCATGATCACCACGTGCACGCGGTGACGGTACCGCGGTCTAGCATCGACCGCGTGCCCGACCTCGCCTCGGCGCTCAAGCGGCTGGTCGTGGGTCGCCCGGTGCGCACCGAACGCCTCGGCGGCACCCTGCTGCCCAAGCGTCTCGCGCTGCCGGTGTTCGCCTCCGACGCTCTGTCCTCCGTCGCGTACGCGCCCGACGAGATCCTCCTGACCCTCGCGCTCGCGGGCGTCGCGGCCACCGCGCTGTCGCCCGCCGTCGGGCTCGCCGTGGTCGTCGTCATGGTGGTCGTCGTCCTGTCCTACCGGCAGACGGTGCGCGCCTACCCCTCCGGCGGCGGCGGGTACGAGGTCGTGACGACGAACCTCGGCCGCCGCGCGGGCCGAGGGGTCGGGTCCGCCCTCCTCGTGGACTACCTGCTCACCGTCGCCGTGTCGGTCTCCTCCGGGGTCCAGTACCTCGCCTCGGCGGTGCCGCCCCTCCAGCCCTACCGCGTCCCGATCGCCGCCCTGCTCGTCGCCGCCCTGGCCCTGCTCAACCTGCGCGGCACGCGGGAGTCGGGCCGGGTGATCGGCGTGCCGTTCTACCTGTTCATGGCCTCGGTGGGCGTGCTCGCGCTCGTCGGGGCCGGGCGCGAGCTGCTGGGCGGCGGACTGCCCGACGCGGCGACGGCGAGCCTGACCGTGGTGCCCGACCCGGCGCACGACCAGGCCCTGACCACCCTCGGCGGGGCGTTCCTCGTCCTGCGGGCCTTCACCTCCGGGTGCGCCGCCCTCACCGGCGTCGAGGCCGTGGCCAACGGCGTGCCGACCTTCCGCAGGCCCAGGTCCGGGAACGCCGCGACGACGCTGCTGCTCCTCGGCGGCATCTCCGCGGCCATGCTCATGTCGGTGATCTGGCTCGCCACGGCCATCGACGTCCGCGTGGTCGAACGTCCCGCCGAGCAGCTCCTGCGCGACGGCGTCCCGGTCGGCGCGGGCTACCACCAGGACCCCGCCATCGTGCAGATCGCGGACTCCGTCCTGTGGGGGTGGGCACCGGTCGTCGCGCTCGTCGCCGTCGTCGCCGGCGCGATCCTCCTCCTCGCCGCGAACACGGCGTTCACCGGCTTCCCGGTCCTCGCGTCGGTCCTCGCCCGCGACGGGCTGCTGCCGCGCCGCCTGCACACGCGCGGCGACCGGCTCACGTACTCCAACGGGATCCTCGCCCTCGCCGCGGGGGCCGCCGTCCTCGTCGTCGTCCTCCAGGCCGACGTCACCCGGCTCATCCAGCTCTACATCGTCGGCGTGTTCGTCTCCTTCACGCTGACGCAGACCGGGATGGTGCGGCACTGGCGCGGCGTCCTGCGCAGGGAGCACGACCCGGCGCTGCGGTCGGCCGCCCGCAGGTCCCGCGCGATCAACCTGGTCGGCGCGGTGCTCACGGCCGTGGTGCTCGTGGTCGTGCTGGTCACCAAGCTCACCCGCGGTGCCTGGATCACGGTGCTGCTCGTCGCCGTGGTGTTCCTCCTCATGGGGGCGGTGCGCAGGCACTACGACGACGTGGCCCGCCGGACGGCCGTGCCCGCCGACGCGGAGGCGCGGTCCCTGCCTGCGCGGGTGCACGCGATCGTCCTGGTCTCCACGCTCAACCAGCCCACCGCCCGCGCCCTCGCCTACGCCCGCGCCACGCGCCCGTCGAGCCTCGAGGCCGTGACGGTCCTCCTCGACGAGGACTCCACCGACGAGCTCCGACGCCGGTGGGACGAGGTGCGCGTACCCGTCCCGCTCACCGTCCTCGACGCACCGTTCCGGGACGTCACCGAGCCGGTCCTCGAGCACGTCCGCGCGGTGCGTCGGGCCTCGCCGCGGGAGATCGTCGTCGTCTACATCCCCGAGTACGTGGCGGCCCGCGTGTGGTACCGCTTGCTGCACAACGGTTCCGCCCGGCGGCTGCTGGACCGCCTACGGCTCGTGCCCGGCGTCGTCGTCGCCACCGTCCCCTTCCAGCTCGCTCGCGCCGACGAGGTCGGCGGTCAGGAGGTCGCACGTGACTGACGAGGACGACGCGGGCCCCGGAGCCCGGCGGACCGGGGGCCCAGGGCCCGACCGGCGCCGCGGGCGCACGCGCGGACGCGCCGGATCCGGTCGGGGGAGCGGGCGCACCGGCCGGGGACGGCGTGGCCGCGGTGGGGCCGCCCGCCGCGGCAGGACCGGGCCGGGGCCCGCCGAGGTCGCCGAGATGCTGGACGACCCGATCGCGGTCGGGTCCCCCGCGCACGGGGGGTTCGTCGTCGGGCGGGCCGGCTCGGTCGTCACCCTCGTCCGGCACGCGATCCCCGGCGAGGTGGTCCGGGTGGCGGTGACCTCCCGCCGGTCGCGCGTGTGGTTCGCGGACGCGGTCGAGGTCGTCGAGCGCTCCCGGGAGCGGGTCGCGCACGTGTGGCCCGAGGCCGGCCCTGGCGGCGTGGGCGGGGGAGAGCTCGGACACGTCTCGCCCGCCGCACAGCTGGAGTGGAAGAGCGCGGTCCTCGCGGACTCCCTGCGCAGGATCGGCGGTGAGCAGGTGGCCGGGGACGTGGCCGCGGCGGGCTCGACGACGGTGCACCCGGTGGCCGACCCGGCCCTGCCCGGCACCCGCACGCGGGTCGAGCTCACCGGCACCGCGGAGGGCCGCCTCGGCATGCACCGCCACCGGGGGCAGGACGTCCTCGCGCTGGAGACGCTCCCGCTCGCCGACCCCCGCCTCGACGTCGGCTCGCTCCTGGGTTCCCTGCGCGTCGATCCCGGCGCGCGGGTGCGGGCCGTCGTCGGGTCCGGGTCCGGGCCGGACGCCGAGCCTCGCGTGCTCGTCGACGGTTCGCCGCTGTCCGGGACCGGGTCGGTCGCGGAGTCGGTCCCCACGCTGCTCGGCACCATCGACTACACGGTCGCCGCGGACGGGTTCTGGCAGGTGCACCACGCCGCACCGGCCGTGCTCGTCGAGGTGGTGCTCGCGCTGGCCGCCGGGCTCGAGCCACGCCTGCCCGACCCGGCGGCGTGGCAGGAGGCGGACCAGGCCGGCGCCCCGGCCGGCGTGGTCGATCCTGCGCCGCGCGCAGAGGACGGCTCCGGCGCTGCCGGCGAAACAGGTGCGGACCCGCCCACCGAGGCCGGTGCGGACGCCAGGGCCCGCGCCGACCGCGTGCGCGCGGCACTCGACGGCGCCCGCGTCCTCGAGCTCTACTCGGGTGCCGGGCTGCTTAGCGCCGCGCTCGCCCGGGCGGTAGGGACCGACGGCCGGCTCGTCACGCTCGAGGGCGCCGCCCGCGCCGTCGACGACGCGCGCGCCACCCTCGCGCCCACGCCGTGGGCACGGCCGCTGACGGGAGCGGTCGACGCGTCCGCGGTCGCGGCGCTCGGCCGGGAGCCGGAGTGGTCGACCGGGGGCACCGTCGTGCTCGACCCGCCCCGGACCGGGGCCCGGAGCGAGGTCATGGCCGCGGTCGCCGCCCTCCACCCGGCGCGGATCGTGCACGTCGCCTGCGACCCCGCGGCGCTCGCCCGGGACCTCGCCGCCGCCCGCGCGGCCGGCTACGTGGCGGAACGGGTCGTCGCCCTCGACCTGTTCCCGCACACCCACCACCTCGAGGCGGTCGTCTCGCTCGTCCGCGCCTGACGACGCCGCCGGCGCGGCGGTTGGACATGACGCGCCGACAGCAAGTATCTTGATGTCGAGATAATTGCCCCTCGGGCCGCCGGGTGTGTGGCATGACACGATGGGGCCGGGCCGGCCGGCGCAGGGCGTCGGCGGCGAACGACGAAGGAGTGGACATGAGCCTGGACAGCTTTGGATCCCGCGGACAGCTTGACGTCGACGGCACGGAGTACGAGATCTTCCGTCTCTCCGCCGTCGAGGGACTGGCGAAGCTTCCCTACAGCCTCAAGGTTCTCGCCGAGAACCTGCTGCGTACCGAGGACGGCAAGAACATCACCGCGGACCAGGTCCGGGCGCTGGCCTCGTGGGACGCGGACGCGGAGCCTCACGTGGAGATCCAGTTCACGCCCGCCCGCGTGCTCATGCAGGACTTCACCGGGGTGCCCTGCGTCGTCGACCTCGCCACCATGCGCGAGGCCGTCGCGGAGCTCGGTTCCGACCCCGACAAGATCAACCCG
Organism: Georgenia sp. Z2081; assembly: GCF_055326445.1. NCBI lineage: Bacteria > Bacillati > Actinomycetota > Actinomycetes > Allobogoriellales > Allobogoriellaceae > Georgenia > Georgenia sp. Z2081. Next base: position 29,276 of record NZ_JBUZNK010000007.1, on the reverse strand, counting down.
CTCGCTCCCGCCGAGCTCGTCATCGACCACTCCGTCGTCATCGACGTGTTCGGCCGCGCCGACGCCTTCGAGCGCAACGTCGAGATCGAGTACGAGCGCAACGGTGAGCGCTACCAGTTCCTGCGCTGGGGCCAGACGGCCTTCGACGACTTCAAGGTGGTCCCGCCGGGCACCGGCATCGTGCACCAGGTCAACATCGAGTACCTCGCCCGCGTCGTCATGCCGCGCGAGGTCGACGGCGTCCTTCGCGCCTACCCCGACACCTGCGTCGGCACCGACTCCCACACCACGATGGTCAACGGGCTCGGCGTGCTGGGCTGGGGCGTCGGCGGCATCGAGGCCGAGGCCGCGATGCTCGGGCAGCCGGTCTCGATGCTCATCCCGCGCGTCGTCGGCTTCAAGCTCTCGGGCTCGATCCCCTCCGGCGCCACGGCCACCGACGTCGTGCTGACGATCACCGAGATGCTCCGCGAGCACGGGGTGGTCGGCAAGTTCGTCGAGTTCTACGGCGAGGGCGTCGCCCAGGTGCCGCTCGCCAACCGCGCCACCATCGGCAACATGTCTCCTGAGTTCGGCTCGACCGCCGCGATCTTCCCGATCGACGACGTCACGCTCGACTACATGCGCCTCACCGGCCGCGACGAGCACCAGGTGGCGCTGGCCGAGTCCTACGCCAAGGAGCAGGGGATGTGGCACGACCCCTCGCGCGAGGCACAGTACTCGGAGTACCTCGAGCTCGACCTGTCGAGCGTCGTCCCCTCGATCGCGGGGCCGAAGCGCCCGCAGGACCGGATCGCGCTGAGCGAGTCCAAGGACCAGTTCGTCAACGACCTGAAGAACTACGTCGTCAACGGGCACGGCATCGAGAAGAGCCCGCAGGACGAGGAGCTCATCGGGACGTTCCCGGCGTCCGACGCGCCGTCGCACGACGCGCACGACTCCTCCTCGGACCTCGGCCGACCGCACCACTCGGGCGCCGCGCCCACCGGCTACCGCCGCCCGCACGCCAACGTCCCCGTCACACTGGCGGACGGCACGCAGACCGAGCTGGACCACGGTGCGGTCGTCATCTCCTCGATCACCTCGTGCACCAACACCTCCAACCCGTCGGTGATGATGGCCGCGGGCATGCTCGCGAAGAACGCGGTCGAGAAGGGACTGTCCGTCAAGCCCTGGGTGAAGACCTCCATGGCGCCCGGCTCGAAGGTCGTCACCGGCTACTACGACAAGGCCGGCATGTGGCCCTACCTCGAGGAGCTGGGCTACCACCTCGTCGGCTACGGCTGCACCACCTGCATCGGCAACTCCGGCCCGCTGCCGGAGGAGGTCTCGTCGGCCGTGGCCGAGCACGACCTGGCCGTGGCGTCGGTGCTCTCGGGCAACCGCAACTTCGAGGGCCGGATCAACCCCGACGTCAAGATGAACTACCTCGCCTCCCCGCCGCTGGTCATCGCCTACGGCCTCGCCGGCTCGATGGACTTCGACTTCGAGAACGACGCGCTCGGGCAGGACAAGGACGGCAACGACGTGTTCCTCGCCGACATCTGGCCCTCCCCGGAGGACGTCGAGCGCACGATCACCGAGTCGGTGAGCTCGGACATGTTCACCGAGGACTACGCGGACGTCTTCACCGGCGACGAGCGCTGGCGGAGCCTGGAGACGCCGGACGGCTCGACCTTCGAGTGGGACGCCGACTCCACCTACGTGCGCAAGCCCCCGTACTTCGACGGTATGCCCGCCGAGCCGGAGCCCGTCACGGACATCTCGGGCGCCCGCGTGCTGGCCAAGCTCGGCGACTCCGTCACCACCGACCACATCTCGCCGGCCGGCGCCATCAAGGCCGACTCCCCGGCGGGCAGGTACCTCGCCGAGCACGGCATCGAGCGCCGCGACTTCAACTCCTACGGCTCGCGCCGCGGAAACCACGAGGTGATGATCCGCGGGACCTTCGCCAACATCCGGCTGCGCAACCAGCTGCTCGACGACGTCGAGGGCGGGTTCACGAAGAACCTCCTCACCGGTGAGCAGGAGACGATCTTCGACGCCGCGCAGGCCTACCAGGCGAAGGACATCCCGCTCGTCGTGCTCGGGGGCAAGGAGTACGGCTCGGGCTCGTCGCGCGACTGGGCGGCCAAGGGCACGGCGCTGCTCGGTGTCCGCGCGGTCATCACCGAGTCGTTCGAGCGCATCCACCGCTCGAACCTCATCGGCATGGGCGTGCTCCCGCTGCAGTACCCGTCGGGCGAGAGCGCCGAGTCGCTGGGGCTGGACGGGACGGAGACGTTCGACATCTCAGGCGTCACCGCCCTCAACGACGGCTCGACGCCCGAGACGGTCCACGTGACCGCCACGAAGGAGGACGGCGAGAGCGTCGAGTTCGACGCGGTCGTGCGGATCGACACCCCCGGCGAGGCCGACTACTACCGCCACGGCGGCATCCTGCAGTACGTGCTCCGCTCGCTCGTCGCGGCCTGACCGCGAGCACACGGCTCACCCGCGGCCCCGGTCCTGTCGACCGGGGCCGCGGCTGTGCGTGGGGGCGGTCGGGAGCCCGCCCCCCGGAGCCTGCAGCGGTCGGAAGGCAGGGCGCGGGCCGGCACCGGAGGCCGAGGACCGGTCCCGGGGCTAGGCTCACGGCCATGACCCGGCGGTCCGCCCCCTGTGCACTCGGCGCGGCCCTCGTGCTGCTCGGGCTCGCCGCGTGCGGCGGGGGGAGCGGCACCGCGTCCGATACGGGGAGCGAGACTCCGACCGGCGACGTGAGCGATCCTGATCCCGGCGACGCGTCCGACCCGGGTGGCAGGCCCGACCCGGGCGGCGGTGCGGTCGAGCTCACCGGCGACGGCTCGGACGACCAGCCGGCCCCGGTCGCCCTCGAGGACGCCTCGGCGCTCGAGGACCACCTCGCCGCCACGGCCGCCCTCGGCGCGGACGCGGTGACCCAGGCGCTGAACGACCCGGAGACCGACACGATCGTCGTCTCGCCGTCGAGCCTGGCCACCGCCCTGGCCATGATGGCCGCCGGCGCCGAGGGAGTGACCCGCGCGGAGCTCGAGGAGGTCCTGGGCGGGGCCGACAGCGACGTGCTCGAGGCGATCCAGTCGCTGCGGTCCGAGCTGGCGGACCTCGACCAGGACCCCGCGACGATCGAGCTCGACCCCCTCCCGGACCGCGCGATCGTCCACATGGCCAACCAGGTGGTCCTCCGCTCCGACGTGACGCCCGAGCAGACCTGGCTCGACGCCGTCTCCCACCGGCTCGGTGCCGGCGTCGTCGCCACACCGTTCGAGGCGATGCAGCAGGTCCTCGACGACTGGGTGGACCTGCACACCGCCGGCCTCGTCGACGAGTCGGGCATCGAGGCGAGACCCGAGACCGTCCTCGTCGTCCAGGACGCAGTGCTCGTCGCCTCGGCATGGCTCGACGGCTTCTCCGAGTCAGCCACGACCGAGGAGGACTACACGCTGCCGGGCGGCGACATCGTCCAGGTGCCGACGATGCACGGGCAGCGCCCGATGCCGTACGCCGAGGTCGACGGCCACCGCGCGGTCGAGCTCGCCCTCCTCGACGGTCTCGTGCTCGAGGTCGTCCTGCCGGCCGACGGCACAGCGCCCGGCGAGCTCACCGCAGAGGACTGGGCCGCGCTGGCCGACGCCCTGGACTCGGGTGCCCCCGCGCTGGTCGACCTCGCGCTGCCCAGGGCCGATCTCGAGACGAGCGTCGCCCTCGCCCCCGTGCTCGACCCGGTCGGCGTGGTCGAGCTGTTCGGTCCGGCCCCCGAGCTCGGTCGCATGCTGCCCGGCGACGGCTACGTGGTCGACCAGGCCGTCCAGCAGGCGCGGCTCCAGATCGGTGAGGAGGGCGTCGTGGCCGCCGCCGTCACGGAGATCGCCGTCGCCGAGTCGGCCCAGCTGCCGCCCGAGGAGGAGGTCGAGCTCGTCGTCGACCGCCCCTACGCGGTGCGGATCGTCGACGGCGGGACCGGCTGGGTGCTCTTCCATGCCTCGATCGGCGACCCCCGCGGCGAGGAGTAGGCCAGGGCGGACGGGACCGCGCCGGGCGGGGCCGAGCGGGGCAGACCTCCCCGGTCAGGACGACCCGGGTCAGCGGTCCGGCCGGCACGGCCGCGATCCCTAGGGTGCGGACATGTCCCGACGCCCCGGCCCCGCCCGCCTGCCCCGCACGCTCGGCGTGCTCGGCCTCGCCCCGCTCCTCGTGCTCGTCGCCTGCACGTCCGGAGAGGAGGCCACCACGCCCGGTGGCGAGCAGGACCAGGGCACGGAGGTGCCGGAGCCGGTCGAGCTCGGCCTGGCGGGCGCCGTCGAGGACCACCTGCGGGCCGTCTCCGACCTCGGCGCCGATCTCGTGGCCGAGGCGGGTCACGACACGCTCGTCGTCTCACCCGCGGGCCTGGCGACGACCCTCGCGATGCTCGGCGCCGGTGCCGGCGGAGCCACACGCGGCGAGATCGAGGACCTGCTCGGCGCCGACGTCGACGCCACGCTCGAGGCGATCCAGGCGCTGCGCGCCGCCCGCTCCGACCTCGACCAGGACCCGGCCATTATCGAGCTCGACCCGCTGCCCGACCACGCGATCCTCCACCTCGCGAACCAGGTCGTGCTCGCCGAGGGGACCGAGCCCCACCAGGCGTGGAGCGACACCGTGACCGGGCGCCTCGGGACGGAGGTCGTCACCGCGGGCGAGGACGAGCTCCAGCAGGTCCTCGACGACTGGGTGAACCTCCACACCGCGGGACTCGTCGAGGAGTCGGGCATCGACGCCGACCAGGACACGCAGCTCGTCGTCCAGGACGCGCTGCTCGTGGCCTCCGCGTGGCTGACGAACTTCTCGGAGTCCTCGACGTCGGAGGAGGACTTCACGCTGCCGGGCGGCGACGTCGTCCGGGTGCCGACGATGCACGCGGAACGACCTCAGGCGTATGCCGAGGTCGACGGCCACCAGGTTGTCGCCCTCGACCTGCTCGACGGTCTCGACCTCGAGGTCGTCCTGCCCGCCGAGGGGACCGCCCCGGCGGAGGTCACCGCCGAGCAGTGGTCGAGCGTGTCCGACGCGCTCGCCGAGGGCGAGCAGCCGATCGTCGAGCTCGCCCTGCCGCGCGCCGACGTGGAGACCAGCCTCGACCTCGTGCCCCTGCTCGGCACCCTCGGGGCCGCCGAGCTCGTCGGCGGCTCGCCGGACCTCGGCGGCATCCTCGAGCAGGATCTCGTGGTGGACCAGGCCGTGCAGCAGGCCCGCCTCCAGGTCGGCGAGGAGGGTGTGGTCGCGGCCGCCGTCACCGAGGTGGGCGGTACCGGGTCCGCCCAGCCGCCGCCGGAGCGGGTGGAGATGACCGTCGACCGGCCCTACGCGCTGCGCATCGTCGACCAGGACGGCTGGGTCCTCCTGCACGGAGTCATCGGCGACCCGCGCGGCGGGGCCTAGGCCCGCGCGGACAGCCCCCACACGCGGTCGAGGAACGCGGCCTCGGCCTCCGCGGCGCGCACGATCGCCTCGGTGGAGCGGAAGCCGTGCCCCTCGCCGTCGAGCACGACGAGCTCGACGTCCCCGCCCGCGGCCCGCATCGCGTCGGCGACCCCGGTCGCCTGGTCGAGCGGCACCACCCGGTCCTCGGAGCCCTGCAGGAGCAGCACGGCCGCCGTGATGCGGTCGACGTGCCGGACCGGGGAGCGCTCCTCGTACGTGGCGTCCGCCTCCGGCAGCGGTCCGACGAGGCGGTCGAGGTAGCGCGACTCGAAGTCGTGGGTGCCCTCGGCCAGCGTGCGCAGGTCACCGATCCCGTAGCGCGAGATGCCGGCGCTGAACACGTCCGTGAACGCCAGCGCGGCCAGGGTCGTGTAGCCGCCGGCAGACGCACCGCGCACCGCCATCCGCTCGCCGTCGACGAGGCCGCTCTGGGCGAGGTGCCGGGCCCCGGAGGCGACGTCGGCGACGTCGACGACGCCCCACTGGCCGTCCAGCCGGTCCGCGTAGGCCCGTCCGCGCCCGGTGGACCCGCGGTGGATGACGTCGAGGACCGCGAACCCCCGGGTCGTCAGGGACTGGATCGACCCCGACCAGGTCGCCGTCGTCGACGCCGTCGGGCCGCCGTGGTTGACGACGACGAGAGGCGGCAGCTCGCCGGCCGGACCGGCGTACCGCTCGGAGGTCGGCGGGTAGTAGAAGCCGTGGACCTCCTCGCCGTCGTCCCCGGTCCAGGCCACCGAGCGGGCGTGCGCGACGTCCCCCGGCGCGAGCGGGCCCGTCGCCTCCCCGGCGAGGAGCTCCCAGCGGCCCGTACCGGGCGTGAGCTCGTAGAGCGCGGGTGGTCGGTCGGCGCCCGCGAGGACGGCGAGGACCCGGCCGAACCCGGCCGCGACGGGCCCCACGGCCTCCAGCCCCGTCACCCACTCCTCGGCCTCCCCGTTGGCGAGCCGCACGGTGCCCAGGTGCCAGCGGTCGTCGGTGACCCACGTGCACAGCACGTGCTCGTCGTCGAGCTCGGTGATCGTGCGGGGGCCCAGGCCCCACTGGGGCGGTGCGAACTCGGAGTCCACGGGGTGCAGGTCCCGCAGGCGGCGTTCCTGCGACGTGGGCGCCTCGGTCCGGTAGAGGTTCTGCCAGCCCGAGGAGTCGTCGGCGTGGACCAGGTCGCCGGAAGACGTCCACACCGGCTGCGAGGCCGCGACACCGTCGCCGCCCGCGACCCGCGCGGCCGCGCCGGGCCGGCCGTCGTCGTCGAGCGTGGCGACCCACACCTCGCCGCCGGTCCACGGCATCTCCGGGTGGTCCCAGGCGACGTAGGCGAGGGCGTCGCCGGCGGGGGACAGGCGCGGCGAGGTGACGAAGTCGCGGCCGTCGAGCAGGACCTCGAGCAGGTCCGCGTCGTCGCTCGCCGAGCCGTCGATCGGGACGCCGACGATCTGCGCCCGGTGCCGTCCGCCGTCCTCGCCGGGTGCCGACCGGACGGCGATCACCCGCTCGCGCGCGAGGTCGAGCTCGAGGTCGCCCCACGCGGAACCGTCGTCGGGGGTCAGGGGCTCGAGCACGTGCCCGTCGACGACGCCGTGCAGCCGGGAGTCGCCCCGGTCCGACACGACGACGACGCCGCCGCCGACCGCGTAGGCGAGCCCGCCGTAGCCGTGGACGTCGGAGGCGACGTCGGGCGTGGTCCCGTCGGGCCGGATGACGGCGCGGGAGGAGACCTCACCGTCGAGGCCGCGGTGGACGAGGGTCGTCCGTCCGCCGTCGGCGGGTCGCTGCTCCGTCCACCAGGCGCCCCGGTCGTCGAGGCGGGGCTCGCCCACCCGCGTGCCGCCGGCGAGCCGGTGGACCGGGACCGGCCACGGCCAGGTCCCGTGGGGACGGACGTGCGGGACGACCTCGTCGGCGCTCATCGGCCCAGGCTACGCGCCTGGTGCGGTGCATCACCGCGACCTGTGTCGGCGACGCGCCTAGAGTTGGTCGGGCCCGAAGGTCCCGACCGATACGTCAAGGAGCGCGATGAGTCTGCTGGAGTCGATCCGCGAGCCCGCGGACCTCAGGCGCCTCGACCGCGCCGAGCTCGGCGTGCTCGCCAAGGAGATCCGCGAGTTCCTCGTGGACAACGTCTCCCGCACGGGCGGGCACCTCGGGCCCAACCTCGGCGTGGTCGAGCTGACGATCGCCCTGCACCGGGTCTTCGACTCGCCCCGCGAGACCATCGTGTTCGACACCGGGCACCAGTCGTACGTGCACAAGATGCTCACGGGCCGCCAGGACTTCCGTGCGCTGCGCACGAGCGACGGCCTGTCGGGCTACCCCTCCCGCGCGGAGTCCCCGCACGACGTCGTCGAGAACTCGCACGCCTCGACCTCCCTGTCCTGGGCGGAGGGGATCTCGCGGGGGCGCCTGCTGGCGGGCGACGACTCCCCGGTGGTCGCGGTCATCGGCGACGGCGCCCTGACGGGCGGCATGGCCTGGGAGGCGCTCAACAACATCGCCGACGGTCCCGACCGGCCCCTGGTCGTCGTCCTCAACGACAACGGCCGTTCCTACGCACCCACGATCGGCGGCATGGCCCGCCATCTGGACGGGCTGCGCACCGCGCCCGGTTACGAGAAGGTCCTGGGGTGGGGCCGCCGCAGCCTGCAGCGCGCGGGCGTCCCGGGGCGCATGACGTACGACGCGCTGCACGCGATGAAGGCTGGGGTCAAGGACGTCGTCGCACCGAGCGCCGGCGTGTTCGGGGCGCTCGGCCTGAAGTACCTCGGCCCGGTCGACGGCCACGACCTCGACGAGGTCGAGGCTGCGCTCGCGCGCGCCAAGGAGTTCGGCGGCCCCGTCGTCGTGCACGTGCAGACGGAGAAGGGTCGGGGCTACGAGCCCGCCGAGTCGGACATCGCCGACCGCTTCCACGCGGTGGGCAAGATCCACCCCGAGACGGGGCTGCCCGTCGCGCCGTCGCGCTTCGGCTACACGGCCGTGTTCGCGGACGAGATCGTCAAGGTGGCCCGAGAGCGTGCGGACGTCGTGGCCCTCACGGCGGCGATGCTCGCACCGGTGGGTCTCGCTCCGCTCGCGGAGCGGATGCCGGAGCGGGTGGTCGACGTCGGCATCGCCGAGCAGCACGCGCTGACGTCGGCGGCGGGCATGGCCTACGCCGGCCTGCATCCCGTCGTCGCGGTCTACGCGACGTTCCTGGGCCGCGCGTACGACCAGCTGCTCATGGACGCGGCGCTGCACCGGGCGGGCGTGACGATCATGCTCGACCGCGCCGGAATCACCGGCGACGACGGCGCCTCGCACAACGGGATGTGGGACCTCGCCCTGCTGAGCACGGTCCCGCGCCTGCGCCTGGCGGCCCCGCGCGACGAGGCGACGCTGCGTCGCGCCCTGCGTGAGGCGGTCGACGTCGACGACGCGCCGACGGTGGTGCGCTACCCCAAGGGGAGCGTCGCCGACCCCCTCAACGCGGTCCGGGTCGAGGACGGGCTCGACGTGCTGGCCGAGCTGGGGGAGAAGACCCAGGTGCTCGTCGTCGGCGTCGGCTCGATGGCGGGCGTCGCCGTCGAGGTCGCCCGCGCGCTGGACGCGCAGGGGATCGGTGCGCGGGTCGTCGACCCCCGGTGGGTGCTGCCCGTGCCGCCCGCCCTCGTGCGCGCGGCCGCGTCGGCAGAGCTCGTGGTGACGATCGAGGACGGGCTCGCCGACGGCGGTGTGGGCTCCGCCGTGCGGGACGCCCTGGCACGCGCGGAGGTCGAGGTGCCGGTGCGCAGCCACGGGCTGCCGACCGAGTTCCTCGAGCACGCCTCCCGCACGCAGATCGTCGAGTCCGCCGGCCTACGGGCCCAGGACGTCGCGCGATCGGTCGCCGAGCACGTGGCGGCCCGCCGCGGCTCGACCTACCGCGGCTCGGCCTACCGCAGCTCGCCGGCGCCGCGCAGGTAGGGCGTCAGACCCCCGCGGTGCCGCGGGAAGCCGGCGCCGAGGATCATCGCGAGGTTGACGTCGTCCTCGGAGGCGACGACGCCCTCGGCCAGCAGCAGCCGGGTCTCCTCGCCGAGCGCGGCGACCACGCGGTCGAGCACCCCGGACTCGGTGACCGCCGCGGGGTCGCCGTCCGCGTCGGCACCCGGGTCGGCGGCGCTGCCGTGCCCGAACCGGGCCGCGAGGTCCTCGGCCAGGCGCCCGTCGGGCGTCATGGCGCGGGCGCCGTCGACGACCAGGGAGCGCAGGCCGGCCGAGGCGGGGTACCGGTCGCCGAGGCCCGCGCGCAGCGCCTCGATGGCGTGCTCGGCGACGGCGGCACCGACGAGGTCGAGCAGCGCGAACGGCCGCATCGGCAGGCCCATCGGATCCAGCGCACGGTCGGCGACGGCCGGCGGCGTGCCGTCCTCGACGGCCCCGAGGAGCTCCGCGAGCAGGCGCAGCAGGAGCCGGTTGACGACGAACCCCGGGGCGTCCCGGACGTCGACGGCGATCTTCCCCGCGGCGGCCGCCACCGCTCGGGCCGTCGCGTGCGTCGTGTCGTCGGTGGCCGGCGTGCGCACGACCTCGACGAGCGGCATCCGGCCGACCGGGTTGAAGAAGTGCAGGCCGACGAGCCGGTCCGGGCGGGCGAGCGCCTCGCCCATCGCGGTGACGGACAGCGCGGAGGTGTTCGTGGCGAGGATCGTGTCGTCGGCGAGGACCCCCTCGAGCTCGGCGAGGACCGCCCGCTTGACGTCGAGCCGCTCCGTCACCGCCTCGATCACGAGGTCGCACCCGGCGAGGTCGTCGAGATCGGTCGTCGCCGAGACGAGCGAGCGCACGTCGGCGGCCGCCTCGGCGGTCGTGCGCCCGGCGTCGACCTCCTTGGCGAGCGCGGCGTCGACGGCGGCGAGTCCCGCGGCGCACCGGGCCTCGTCGAGGTCCCGCATGACGACCGGCACCTGCAGCCGGGAGGCGAGCAGCAGCGCGAGCTGGGCCGCCATGAGGCCCGCACCGGCCAGGCCGGCGCGGGTGACGGGCCGCGAGCCGCCCCGCCCGGAGCGGGCCGCCCGCGCCTCCGCGCGTGCCGTCGAGCGAGCCTTGCGCAGGAGCCGGGCCGCGTACATCGACGACCGGCCGGCCTCACCCGTGGCGAGCTCGACGAGGGCGTCGTCCTCGGCGGCGAAGGACGTCGCGACGTCGAGGGTGGCGGCCCCGCCGACGAGCTCCCAGGCGCGCTGCGGCGCGGGGTTCCCGGTGGAGGCCGCACGCGCGACCGCCGAGCGACGACGCCCCAGCGCCTCCGTGGTCCGGCTGAGGTCGGCGTCGGACCGCCCACCGCCGGGGGCCGCGCTCACGCGGCCCGCGGCGACCTCGGCGGCCAGGAGGTCGATCGCGGCGGCCAGGCCGAGGTCTCCCGCCGGCTCGACGACGGCGTCGACGAGCCCGTGCTCGAGGGCCGCGGCCGCGTCCAGCGTGGCGTCCTTCGCGGGCAGGTCGAGGATGACGCGCAGCGCCGTCTCCGGCCCCACGAGCCGGGGCAGGAGGGTGCACCCGCCCCACCCGGGGACGATGCCGAGCGAGGTCTCGGGCAGGCCGATCGCACGCACGGAGCACGCGGCGACGCGGTACCCGCACGCGAGCGCGACCTCGTACCCACCGCCGAGGGTGACTCCGGTGAGGTGCGCGAGCGAGGGCACCGACAGCTCCCGGATCGCGGTGGCCAGGGTGTGCCCGGCCGTGGCGATCGGTGCGAGCTGCTCGGGCGTGTCGGCGGACTCGAGCAGGTCGAGGTCCGCGCCCGCGATGAAGCTCCGGTCGGTCCCGGTGAGCACGACGGCGTCGACCGCGCCCGCCCGCCCGTCGGCGTCGACCTCCCGGACCGCCTCGGTGAGCCGCGCGAGACCCAGGTCGCCGATCGTCGTCGGGCGCGCCGGGTCGGGGGCGGCGATCGTGAGGACGGCAACGGTGCCGAGCTCGTGGGTTCGGTCGGAACGGGTGACGGCGAGCGCGCGCTCGGCCGACTCGGTGTGCTGCACGTGGAGCCTCCGCGGGGGTAGGTAGGTGAGACTCACGGTACCGGGTTCCTGCTCGGACGTGACACCCGTCGGACCGGCGCGCTGCGCTCGGCGGGCCGCCTGCGCTCGGCGGGCCGCCTGCGCTCAGCGCGCGGCGTCGGCGAGGGCGCTCGCCAGGACCGCGCCGGCCTGCTCGATCTGCCACGGCCGTGCGCCGTGCGCGCGCAGGGCGTCGTCCAGCTCGGCGGGCTCGACCCCGTCCCACGAGACGCGACGCTGGATCGCCGGCGCGAGCAGGTTCTCCTGGGGGATGCCGATCTCGTCGGCGCGGGCCCGCAGCGCGGTGCGCACGGCGTCGAGCCGGACGGCGGCGTCCGGCCGGGCGTCCCCCCAGGAGCGCGGCTGCGGCAGGGCGTCCGGGTCCCGCGGCGGGCGCCGGCCCGGCAGCGCGTCCTCGGGCGCGGCGAGACCCTCCTCGACGGCGGCCCACCAGTAGTCCGCGCGGCGCCTCGTCCCCTTGCCGGAGAACTCCGGCAGCGACGTGAGCGCGTGTCGGCTCTCCGGCAGCTCACGGGCGGCGGCGACGATCGCCGCGGCGGGCAGGACCCGCCCGGGAGCGCGGTCGATGTCCTTCGCGAGCCGCTCGCGGGCCTCCCACACCGCGCGCGCCACGGCCAGCCCGCGCGGGCGCCGGACCTCCTGCAGGCCCGAGGTCCGGCGCCACGGGTCCACCTTGGGCGCCGGGGGAGGGGCGAGCCGCTCGTGCTCGAACTCCTGCAGGGCCCAGGCGAGCCTGCCCGTGCGGGCCAGTGCGACCAGCTGGGCCTCCCGCACCGCAGCGAGGAGCTCGACGTCGAGGGCCGCGTAGCGCCGCCAGTCCTCGGGGACCGGACGGGTCGACCAGTCGGCCGCCGAGTGCTCCTTGGCGAGCGCGTAGCCGAGCTCGTCGGCGACGACGGCGGCCAGGCCGACCCGGGCGCGACCGAGGAGCCGGGCGGCGATCTCCGTGTCGAAGAGCGAGGCGGGCGTGAGCCCGAGCTCGCGCAGGCAGGGGAGGTCCTGGTCGGCGGCGTGCAGGACCCACTCCAGCGGGTTGACCACCTCGGCGAGCGTGGCGAGGTCGGGAAGCGCGACGGGGTCGACGAGGTGGATCTCGCCGTCGGAGCGCCGCAGCTGGACGAGGAACGCCCGCTGGCCGTACCGGAAGCCGGACGCCCGTTCGGCGTCGACGGCGAGGACGCCGCCCGTACGGGAGACCTCCTCGACGGCGGCCGCCAGGGCCTCGGGCGTGTCGACCACCGGGGGAGTGCCGCCGGAGGGCTCGGTGAGCGGCTCGGGCGCGGACGCGCCGTCCTGTTCGGCGTCGACCTGCTCCGGTGCGGCGGCCTGCTCGTCGGCGGTCATCGGCGCCTCGCCAGAGAGGTGACCGTCGACGGCACCGGCTCCAGACCGGCCACGGTGCACGCGAGGTCGGCCCAGGCCGCCAGGTGCGGACCGAGCTCGGGAGTGTTGGGCGTCCACGACGCCCGGACCTCGATCTCGACGTCGCCTCCCGCGAGCTCCAGGCCGCCGAAGGACTCCGAAAGGACGCGGGTGACGCTGCCGGACAGGTGGCGGAACCCGGCGCCCTGGGTGACGAGGGACTCGCACAGCCAGGACCAGGCGACCTCGCCGAGCAGCGCGTCGGCCCCCATCTCCTCCTCGAGCCGGGCGCGGGCGAGGACGACCACTCGGAACGTCCCGCCCCAGGCGTCCTGCCCGTCCGGGTCGTGCAGGACGACGAACCGTCCGTGCCCGAGGAAGGCGTCGGGGTCGAGGTCGCCGGGGGAGTGGGTGATCTCCGCGGTGAGCGCGGCGGTGAAGGGCGCCAGGCGGGCGGGCGGGGGCACCTCCTCGAGGTGCACCTCCCGCCGCAGCCGGGGCTCGCGCAGCGAGAGCAGCGCACGCTCGAAGTCCGCGGGGATGTCCCGGCCCGTGCTGCTCACCCCGACAGGCTAGGCGCGCGCCGCGGACGTGGTCGGCGGCGCGCCGGGCGTGGCACAGTTCCTTCGGTGAGCCACCCGGACCTGCGCCCCGTCGTCCTCGGATCCGACCTCGGCACCTACTCGGTCGCCCGCGCCTTCCACGAGGCCTTCTCGGTCCGCTCGACGATCGTGCTCAACCAGCCGCGCGGACCCGTGGACCACAGCGCGATCCTCGACCAGCTCTACCTGGGCAGGGGAGGGACGCTCGACACCGGGCTCGTCCTCGACCGCCTCGAGGAGCACGCCGCCGCCCACCCCGACCGACGCCACCTCCTCATGCCGACGATGGACCAGGACGTCGACATGATGCTCACCCACCGCGAGCGCCTCGAGAAGAACTACCTCGTGGGGCTCGCGCCCGCCGAGCTCGTGCGCGCTGCGTCGGACAAGGCGAACCTCGAGCAGGTCGCGCGGTCGGTCGGCGTCCCGACGCCCCGGGGTACGGAGGTGTCGCTCACCGACGACGAGGACGCCTGGGCGGCCGCGCTGAAGGAGGTCCCGCTGCCGGCGATCCTCAAGCCCGCCGACGGCGGGACCACGTACGCCAACCTGTTCTTCGAGGGCCGGAAGAAGGCCTACCCGGTGGCCGACCGGGCAGAGGCGATGGACGTCCTGCGCCTCGTGCGGGGCGCCGGGTTCACCGGCACGTTCCTCGCCCAGGAGCTGGTCCCCGGGGACGACACGACGACGTGGGTCGTCAACGGCTACGTCGACTCCTCGGGGCGGATGACGATGGCCGCCACCGGGCAGGTCCTGCTGGGGCTCCACCAGCCGGGCTTCATCGGCAACGCGGGGATCATCTACGTCCGGGAGCACCCCGACCTGCTCGAGGACGCCCGCCGGGTGATCGGTGCCCTCGGCCTGACGGGCCTGTTCAGCATCGACGTGAAGATCGACCCGCGGGACGGCCGGCGGGTGCTGCTCGACGTCAACCCGCGTGCCGGACGGGGCGGCTACTACGTCAACGTGGGCGGGCTCAACCTCATGGAGGCCCTCGTGGCCGACCGGGTCGAGGGCCGTGCGCTGCCGGAGCGCGTGGCGTCCCGCCGCGGCGTCATGGCGTTCGTGCCGACCGTCGTGCTGCCGCGCTACGTGCGCGACCGGCGGCTCCTGCGCGAGGTGCTGGGTGTGCTCGCGAGGCGCCGGGCGGTCAACCCGCTGCTCTACCGCAGGGACCGCAACCTGCGCCGGTCGCTCTACGCCCGCCAGGCGGGCCTCAACCAGCTCCGCGCGCTCGCGGCCCACTACCCGCGGCCCACGGCCACGGGGTTCTAGGCCGGCTGCGCACGTGCGGCGGGCAGAAGTCCGCTCATTCGCGGGGACGGGGGTCAGCGGCGGCGCAGCCCGGCCAGCCGCCGTCGGGCCGCCTGCTTGAGGTGCCGGCCGGCGACGAGCGTGCGGTACACGCCGGGACGCACCGGGAGGTCGCGTGCGGCGGCGGCCGGGACGACGTCGGGGTGGAACTTCGTCTTGAACATGGTGAGCCCGGCGAGCGAGTCGAACTCCGCCGAGCCGACGCCGCCGAGGTCGTAGGTGCGCACCCCCTCGGCCTGGAGCCGCTGCATGATCTCCCACTGGAGCAGGTCGGGCGCGCCGGAGTGCCGGGCCGACTCGCCCGACGCGCCGATCGAGTACGTCGCGTGCGCTCCGATGACGTTGACCTGTGCCCACGCGACGGGTCGGCCGGCGTCGCGCACGACGAACAGCCGCATGATCTCCGGCCCGACGAGGCGCATCATCTCGTGGTACCGGTCGGCGGGGTGCACGCCGAACGCCGCGCGCTCGCCGGTCTCCTCGAACAGCGCGTACAGCTCGTCGAACGCCGCCCGGTCCAGCCCGGTGTCCTCCGTGACGGTAAGGCCCTCCTCGCGCTCCGCCCTGCGCACGTCGCGCCGGCCGCGCTTCTTCATCCGCGCCAGAACGTCCTCGGCCGTCCCGGTGAGGTCGACGACGACCGTCGAGTCGAACGTGATGCCCTGCATGACGGGGACCAGGTCGACGTCGTCGTAGCGGGCGTGCAGCCGGACGAACGCCACCCCCGGGTCCACGCGCCTGAGCGACGCCGCCAGCTGGTCGCGCAGCGCTCGCTCCCGCTCGGGGGTCGGCTCGTCGAGCCAGACGGGCCCGAACTTCGCCCACAGCCACGAGACGCCGGCGCCGACCGAGACCTTCGACAACGAGACGACGGCGACGGCCTCGCGCCCCTCCCAGGCCGCGAGCCGGCCCCACGGGGTGCGGCCGGCCACGGTGGCGTCGTAGTCGTCCCACTCGATGGTCTGCTCCACGGGCATCGCGGCGTCGGCGGTGAGCCGCCGGTACTCGACGTCGTCGCAGGGGCGGAGCTGAAGCGTCACGTGACCTCCGGTGGATGGGCGCCCGCGGGTCGTCGGGCAGGGCCAGGCTATCGCCGACGCGTATGGTGTGCGGTGTCCGGCGCCCGTGAGCCGCCCACCGCTCCCCGACGCACCCGGAGGTGCCGTGCCCCGCTCGCAGATCGTCCCGCTGACCCCCGGCGCGCTGGAGGAGGCGGTCGCCGCGGCCGGCCGCGAGCTCCCCGTCGAGCAGTCCGAGGCGTGGGACGCGTACGACGCGGCGATGCCGGGGCGTGAGCCCGCCGGCCGGCTGGCCTGGCTGCTCGACGGCGAACCGCAGGCCGTCCTCGCGCTGTCCCGTCTGCGTGGGCGCGGCTTCACCTACCTGTGGGCCCGGCACGGACCCGTCTGGCTCACCGCCGACACCCCCGAGGCGGAGCACGCGCTGCGCCGGGCGCTCACCCGGTCGCTCCGCGCCGCCGAGCCGCGGGCGGCGTTCGTCCGGCTGCACGCCCGCCACCCGGCGGACGACCTGTTCGAGCTGCTGCAGTCCGTGACCTACGACCGGACCGTCGTCCTCGACCTCGCGGGCACCGGCGACGCCGAGACGCTCCTGGCCGGCATGAAGAAGCGGGGCCGGCGCGACGTGCGCAAGGCCGGCCGCAACGAGGACCTGGTCCCCGGCGAGGAGACCGGGATCGACGCCGCCGGGTTCGCCGAGCTCTACGCGCTCCTGGAGGAGACCGCCGAGCGCGACGGCTTCGGCATCGCGGTCTCGAGCCAGTACACGACCATGCTCGACTCGCTCGGCCCGGAGCACGCCCGGCTGTTCGTCGTGCGCGACCGCGAGGGGCAGCCCCTGTGCTGGGGGATCGTCACGGTCGGCGAGGGGCTGGCCACGTACTACTACGCGGCATCGAGCCACGCGGGCCGCCGGGCGGGCGCGCCCGACCTGCTCGTCTGGCACATGGCGGCCACCCTGCAGGCCGAGGGGGTGCGCACCTTCGACCTCATGGGCATCGACTCCCCGCGCGCACCGCGCCTCACCGGCGTGCGGGACTTCAAGACCAAGTTCTCCGACGACGTCACCGAGGTGCCGGGAGCGTGGGACGTCCCGCTGCGGCCCGCCCTCTACCGGGCGCTCGTGGCCGCACTGGCCGGAAAGCGGCGCGCCGTCGCCGCGCTGGCGTCGGTGCGCTCGGCGCTCCACCGATCGACGTCCGACGCAGACGCCGCCGCTGACGCCTGATCCTCTGGGTCGGTCCCGTCGACCCTGTGGACGACACTCGTCGGGTGAGAGTCAACTCACCAATCTCTCCACCTGTTTCTGATTTTCGGCACCTCCGCGTTGGCTATATATCGGTTAGGGTCGCCTTACCTCACTGCGCGAGGCCCGTACCACTTAGACCGATGGAGAGCTCATGAACACCCTGCGCTGCACCCTGATCGGCGGGTCCGCCGCGTTCGCACTGCTCGCGACCGCCGCCTGCTCGTCCGCCGACGACGAGTCGAGCGAGGTGCCCGAGGACGACGGCACGAGCGAGGAGGCCCCCGAGGAGGAGGGCGGCGTCGACACGGAGCCCGAGGCCGGCTCCGACGGGTCGGAGACCGGCTCCGACGAGGCGGGCTCGGACGAGGCAGGCTCCGACGACCCGGCCGCCGGTGGCGCCGTCGAGTTCGAGGACAACAACGGTACGCACACGCTCGACTCCGCGCCGGAGTCGATCGTCGTCACCGACAACCGCAGCTTCGAGACCCTGGCCGACTGGGGCATCGAGCCCACCGCCGCCGCCGTCTCGCTCATGCCCGAGACGGTGACCTTCCCCAACCAGGACGAGATCGTCGACCTCGGCAACCACCGCGAGCCGGACCTGGAGGCCGTGGTCGTCGCCGACCCGGACATCATCGTCAACGGCCAGCGCTTCACCCAGTACGCCGAGGACTTCGCCGAGCTCGCGCCGAACGCCGTCGTCACCGACCTCGACCCCCGCGAGGGCGAGCCGTTCGACGCCGAGCTCGCCCGGCAGGTCACCCAGCTCGGCGAGATCTTCGGCCACCAGGACGAGGCCGCGACGCTGGTCGAGGAGCTCGAGGCCGCCGTCGAGCGGGTCACCGCCGCGTACGACCCCGAGCAGACGGTCATGGCCGTCAACACCTCTGGCGGCAACATCGGCTACCTCGCGCCGACCGTCGGCCGCACGCTCGGCCCGGTCTTCGACATCGCCGGCCTGACCCCGGCGCTCGAGATCGACGACGCGTCCGACGACCACCAGGGCGACGACATCTCGGTCGAGGCCATCGCCGACTCCAACCCCGACTGGATCCTCGTCATGGACCGCGACGCTGCCGTCGGGGCGGACGAGGAGGGCTACACGCCGGCCCAGGAGCTCCTCACCGGCTCCGAGGCGCTGTCCGGCGTCACGGCCGTCCAGGAGGACCAGATCGTCTACATGCCCGAGGACACCTACACGAACGAGGGCATCCAGACCTACACGGAGTTCCTCAACGACTTCGCGGACGCCCTCGAGGGCGCTGCCTGATCCCGCGATGAACCAGCGGCGGTGGGCCGGCCCGTCCACCCGGCCCACCGCCGCTCCTCGCCCCGCGGGCCGCGCGGGGCACGAGCCACGACGTCCTCGACGAAAGACACCATGACGACGACCGACACTGCGCCGCGAGCGCGCACGAGGGGGAAGCTCGCCGACCGCAGGCTCGCGGTCGGCATCGCCGTCGTGGCGCTCCTGCTGGTCGCGTCCCTGCTGACCGGCGAGTACGACATCTTCGGCGACAACCCCACGGACGTCGACATGTTCGCCATCACCCGGGTGCCGCGCACGGTCGCGCTCGTGCTGGCCGGCGCCGCGATGGCCATGTGCGGGCTCATCATGCAGCTCCTCACGCAGAACCGGTTCGTCGAGCCGACGACCACGGGCACCACCGAGTGGGCTGGTCTGGGCCTCCTCACGGTGATGATCCTGTTCCCGGGCGCGAGCATCCTCGGCCGGATGACCGGGGCCGTGATCTTCGCGTTCGTCGGCACGATGATCTTCTTCCTGTTCCTGCGCCGGGTGTCGCTCAAGACCTCCCTCATCGTCCCGATCGTCGGCATCATGCTCGGCGCGGTCATCGGCGCCGTCTCCACGTTCGTCGCGCTGACGACCGACATGCTGCAGAACCTCGGTGTCTGGTTCGCCGGCAGCTTCACCTCCGTGCTGCGTGGGCAGTACGAGCTGCTGTGGCTCGTCGCGCTCGTCGGCGTCGCCGTGTTCCTCGTGGCCGACCGGTTCACGGTCGCCGGGCTCGGCGAGGAGATCTCGACGAGCGTCGGGCTCAACTACAACCGGATCATCCTGCTGGGCACCACGCTCGTCGCGATCGCCACCGGGGTGGTGACGGTCGTCGTCGGGAACCTGCCCTTCCTCGGGCTCATCGTCCCCAACATCGTCTCGATGGTCCGGGGCGACGACCTGCGCAGCAACCTGCCGTGGGTGTGCCTGCTCGGCATCGCCGTCGTCACCGTCTGCGACCTCATCGGTCGCACGATCATCTCCCCGTTCGAGGTGCCGGTCTCGCTGGTGCTCGGGGTCGTCGGCTCGATCGTCTTCATCGCCCTCCTCCTGCGGCAGCGTCGTCGTGGCTAGCCCGACGACGGCCCACGACCCCGGGCCGACCACCGGTGAGGACGACGTGACGGGCCCGCCCGAGATCACGGCGCCGATGCGCCCCCGCAGCGCCCGGCGCACCTCCGGCTCCTTCCAGACGCGACGCCAGCAGGTGCGCTACTGGCTCGTGCTGTCGCTCATGATCCTGCTGTCGGTCGGCTTCGGCTTCGGTTTGCTCGCCTACGACAACCCCGTCCCGATCTCCGACGACCGGTTCTGGATCATCGCGCGGATGCGTGCCACCGACGTCGTCGTCATGGCGCTGGTGGCCACGTGCCAGGCGATCGCGACCGTCGCCTTCCAGACGGTGACGAACAACCGGATCATCACGCCGTCGATCATGGGCTTCGAGTCCCTCTACGTCGCGGTCCAGACCTCCGCGGTCTACTTCCTCGGCGTCGCCGGGGTCGTCGCGGTCCAGGGCGTGCCCCAGTTCGCGCTGCAGGT
Organism: Georgenia sp. Z2081; assembly: GCF_055326445.1. Lineage (NCBI taxonomy): Bacteria > Bacillati > Actinomycetota > Actinomycetes > Allobogoriellales > Allobogoriellaceae > Georgenia > Georgenia sp. Z2081. The sequence goes on along the minus strand of NZ_JBUZNK010000007.1, from coordinate 9,366 downwards.
CGCCCTCATGGTGGTCTTCGCGCTGTTCCTCTACGGATGGCTGCTGTCCGGGAGGTACGCGAACCTTCAGGTCATGCTGCTCGTCGGCATCATCATCGGCGCCGGGCTCGGCTCGGTGTCGACCTTCATGCAGCGCCTGCTCACGCCGAGCGAGTTCGACGTCCTCACCGCACGCCTGTTCGGCTCCGTGTCCAACGCCGACGCCGACTACCTCCCGCTCGCGATCCCGCTGTGCGTCCTCGCCACGGGCGCCATCCTGCTGCGCGCCCGTCGGCTCAACGTGGTCGCCCTCGGCCGGGACATCAGCATGGGACTCGGGGTCAACCACCGGGCCGAGATCATCAAGGTGCTGTTCCTCGTCTCGATCCTCATGGCCGTCTCCACCGCGATGATCGGCCGGATGACGTTCCTCGGCTTCCTCGTGGCGACGCTCGCCTACCAGTTCTCCGGCACGCACGACCACCGGTACACCCTGCCGATGGCCGGCCTCACCGGCTTCGTCGTCCTGTCCGGCGCCTACTTCGTCATGCGGAACATCTTCTCGGCGGCCGGCGTGGTCTCGATCCTCATCGAGTTCGTCGGCGGCATCGTCTTTCTCGTCGTCATCCTCAGGAAGGGGCGCCTGTGATCACGCTCGACGCCGTCCGCAAGGACTACAGCTCAGAGGTGACGATCGGTCCCGTCACCATCGAGATCCCTGCCTGCGGTGTGACGGCCCTCGTCGGCCCCAACGGTGCCGGCAAGTCGACCACGCTGACGATGGTGGGCCGGCTCCTCGGCATGGACTCGGGCGCGATCGAGATCGCCGGCTACGACGTCTCCAGCACGAAGTCCCGCGACCTCGCGAAGATCGTGTCCGTCCTGCGCCAGGAGAACCACTTCATCACCCGGCTCACGGTGCGCCAGCTCGTGGGCTTCGGACGGTTCCCCTACTCGCAGGGGCGACTGACCAGGCGGGACGAGGAGCTGATCAGCCAGGCGATCGACTTCCTCCACCTCTCCGAGCTCGAGGGCCGCTACCTCGACCAGCTCTCCGGCGGCCAGCGACAGCGCGCCTACGTGGCCATGGTGCTCGCGCAGGACACCGAGTACGTGCTGCTGGACGAGCCGCTCAACAACCTCGACATGAAGCACTCGGTCCAGATGATGAAGCACCTGCGCCGGGCCGCGACCGAGCTGGGCCGGACCGTCGTCATCGTGCTGCACGACATCAACTTCGCCGGCAAGTACGCCGACCACATCTGCGCGATGAAGGACGGCATGGTCTGCGACTTCGGCACGTCGGAGGAGATCATGACCGACGAGGTGCTCACGCGGGTGTTCGACACCCCGGTGCGCGTCATCGACGGCCCCGACGGACGCCTCGCGGTCTACTACTAGGCGCCCGTTCGTCGCACGACGACGACGCCCGGCCCGTCGAGCGTGACCGCCCCGGCGGTGGTGCTGGTCGTGGCCGGGTCCCAGGCGAGCAGCACCTCGGGGCCGTCCACGGTCGCGCCGGGCTCGGACGGGGCCGCGCCGGGCCGGTCGCCGATCGCGTCGGCGCCGGCGAGGGGAACGGTCGTCGGCGCGTCCGGCGTCGCACGTGTCACGGCGACGACGTCGATGCCGCCGCGCGACATGCGCAGCCAGCCGGCCTCGTCGTCGACCGCGACCGCCGTCGCCGAGCGGTCCCCGCTCGCGAGGTCCGGCTCCGCGCGCCGCAGCGCGAGCGCGGCGGCGTAGAACGCCCGGATGCGGTGGCCGCGCTCCGTCGTCGCCTCGTCCCGGTCGAGGACCGAGGCTTCGCGCGTGGCGGGGTCCTGGGGGTCCGGGACCTCGGGCTGCTCGCCGTCCGCGCCCCAGCCGTGGCGGGCGAACTCCGCGCGACGGCCCTCGGTGACGGCGCGGCCGAGGTCGGGGTCGATGTGGTCGGTGAAGAACTGGAAGGGCGTGCGTGCGCCCCACTCCTCGCCCATGAACAGCATCGGCGTGTAGGGGGACAGCAGGACGATCGCGGCGGAGACCGCGAGCTGCGCGTCGTCGAGCACGACGCTCGGGCGGTCCCCGACGGCGCGGTTGCCGACCTGGTCGTGGTTCTGGCCGAAGACGACGAACCGGTGGCCGTCCACGTCGTCGTCGACCGGCCGTCCCCAGTCCTGCCCGCGGAAGGTGGACCATCCGCCGTCGTGCACGAACACGCGCGTGAGCGCGTGCGCGAGCGTGCTCCCGGCGCCGAAGTCGACGTAGTAGCCCTCCCCCTCACCGGTGAGCCACGCGTGCAGGGCGTGGTGGACGTCGTCGACCCACTGGGCGTCCATACCGAGGCCGCCCTCGGCCGTCGGGGTGACCATCGCGTGGTCGTTGAGGTCCGACTCCGCGACCAGCGTGCGCGGCAGCCCCAGGCTCTCGCCGAGCGCGTGCACCCGGTCGGCGAGCTCGGCCAACAGGTGCGGCTCGGAGGTGTCCTCGATCGCGTGCACCGCGTCGAGCCGCAGGGCGTCGACGTGGAAGTCCGACAGCCAGCGCAGGGCGTTCTCCAGGAAGAACGCGCGCACCTCGGCGGACCTTTCGCCGTCGAGGTCCGGACCCGACCCCCACGGGGTCTGGTGGCGTTCGGTGACGTAGTCGGCGAAGACGCCGAGGTAGTTGCCGTCGGGACCGAGGTGGTTGTAGACGACGTCGAGGCACACCCCCAGGCCGTGGGAGTGCGCCGCGTCGACGAAGCGCTGCAGCGCCGCCGGCCCGCCGTAGGAGTCCTGGACCGCGTAGAGGCCCACGCCGTCGTACCCCCAGCCCCGGACGCCGGGGAAGGCGGCGAGCGGCATGAGCTCGATCATCGTCACCCCCAGCTCTGCCAGCCCTCCGAGGTGGGTGATCGCGGCGTCGAGCGTGCCCTCGGCGGTGAACGTGCCGACGTGCAGCTCGTAGATCACCGATCCCGGGAGCGCGACCCCGGCGAAGCCCATGTCCGTCCAGTCGAAGGTGGAGGGGTCGTGGAGCCGCGAGGGCCCGTGGACGCCGTCGGGCTGGTGGGCGGAGCGGGGGTCCGGCACCGGGTCGCCGCCGTCGCGGGAGAAGAGGTACTCCGTGCCGGAGGGCCAGGGGGCGTCGGCCGTCCACCAGCCGCCCGACCGCCGGACCAGTCGGTGGCGGCCGACCGCGGGGGCCGCGGCCTGCTGCTCCCCGTCGGCCGGTCCGACCGCGGTGACGACGGCGTCGATGCTGCTCGCGTCGGGCGACCACACGGCCGGGACGAGCGGGTGGCGCACGAGGGCGTCGGTCTCCGCGTCGCGGTCGCCGAGCGGCGGGCGAGGGTGCCGCGGCCGGGCGTCCTGCGGGTCGGGGATCATGCGGAGGCCTCCAGGACGGCGACGGGACGGTGGGCGAGGAGCTCGGCGAGCAGGGTCGCGCCTCCCTCGTGGCGGGTGCCGGTGAGGACGTCGGTCCAGGTGCCGGGCGGGAGGACGACGGTGTGCTCGTGGAACCCCCCGAGCGCACGCAGCCCCTCGGCCAGGCGCGTGGCGACGGTGACGGCCCGGGGCTCGCCGTCCATCGTGCGGGTGAGGGCCACGGCGTGCTGGGTCGTCGTGGGCAGCGGCGCGTACCCGGACCGTTCGCCGACGAACGCGTTCGGCACGCGCCTGCGCAGGCGCAGCACGGCGGCCGTCAGGGCGAGCTTCTCCTCGCCCAGGTCGCCCGGGGTGCGGCCGGCGTCGAGCTCGGCGAGGGTGGCCGCGATCGCGCCGTGGTCGACGGGGCGACGGTTGTCGGGATCGACCAGCGAGTCGGTGAGGAGCTCGGTGCCCTGGTAGACGTCGGCCACCCCGACGAGCGTGAGCTGGAGCGCCTTGGTCCCGAGCACCGAGGTGCGCAGCGAGTGCGCGGTGTCCGCGACCCAGCCGGCGAACCGTTCGCGCACGGCCGGCTCGGCCGTCATGGCGGCGACCCAGGCCGTGAGCTCCTCCTCGCCCGCGGCGTCCTGGTCGGTCCAGGTGGTCCAGGTCTTCTGCTCGCGGACCGCCTTGAGCAGGTAGTCGGTCAGGCGGACGGCCTCGATCGGGCCGTCGGGGCCCCAGGTCCCGGCCAGCGTCTGCCAGACGAGGTTCTCGGTGCGCCCATCGAGGTCGGCGGGGCGGCGTTCGGCCGTGAGCTCGCGCAGGTCGGCGACCAGGGAGCGCCACGCCGCGGCGTGCTCGGAGATCACTCCGATGCGTGCCCGGACGTCCTCGCTGCGCTTGGTGTCGTGCGTCGATCCGTTGGTCATCGTCGCCGGCCAGAACGTCTGTGTGCGCCCGGCCCAGGCGTGCAGCTCGTCGACCGAGAGCGAGCCGCGCTGGGGTGCGCCGCCCACCTCGTTGAGCGAGAGCAGGTGGGTCCACCGGTAGAAGGTCGTGTCCTCGACGCCCTTGGCGGTCACGGCACCGCAGACCTGCTGGAACCGCACGATGATCTCGTCCCGGCGGGCCTCGCGGGTCCGCCCCGCGGAGCCCACCTCGCGGCCCAGCACCAGGTCGACGACGACGTCGAGGGTCTCGTGCCGGTCGGCGTCCAGCCGGGTCCGGGCGGTGGCGGCGGCATCCTCGACGAACGCCTCCGACTCCGGCGGCGCGGGCTCGCCCGGCACGACGTAGGCACGGTAGCGGTGCACCGCGATCACGAGCTCGCGCACGCACTCCAGCAGCGGCCGGAACGAGTGGTCGCGGAGCCGGACGTCGTCGTCGCACACGTCGGACAGCAGGGTGGCGAGGCGGTGCACCTCGGCGTAGAGGGAGCCCTCGACGATCTGCCGCTTGGCCGCGTCCCGGACCGACTCGTAGTCGCCGGGCGCGTCGCCGGCGATCTGCTGCATGAGCGCACCGGTGGTCGGCAGACCGGCCGGGTCCACCTGGATGCCGTGCAGCCGCCAGGCGGCGTCGTAGCCCGTGGTGCCGGCGACCTGCCAGTCACCGGGCAGGTCCTCGTCGTCCTCGAGGATCTTCTCGGCGACCACCCAGGCGCCCCCGGTGGCCTCGTGGAGGCGCCGGAAGTATCCGCGCGGGTCGGCCAGGCCGTCGGGGTGGTCGACCCGGAGCGCGTCGATGACGCCGTCGTGGAGGAGCGTGAGCAGCAGGCCGTGCGTGGCGTCGAAGACGGCCTCGTCCTCCACCCGGATCGCCGCGAGGGAGCCGACGTCGAAGAACCGCCGGTAGTTGAGCTCCTCGTCGGCGACCTTCCAGTAGGCCAGGCGGTAGAACTGGCGGTCGAGCAGGTCCGCGAGCGGGAGCTGCTCGGTCCCGGCCCGCACCGGCAGGACGTGGTCGTAGTAGGTGAGGACGTGCTGCTCGCCGGCGTCCTCCTCGCCGGGCACCACGGCAGTGGTCAGCTCGATCTCGCCGTCCGCGAGCGCGGCGCCGATGCGGCGGCCGAGGACCGGCATGAGCACGCCGCCACCTCCCTCGGACAGGTCGACGTCGAACCACGAGGCGTAGGGCGAGTCGGGGCCGAGCGCGAGGACCGACCACAGGGCGCGGTTGTGCCAGGCGGGTGTCGGCACGGCCATGTGGTTGGGCACGAGGTCGACGACGACGCCCATGTCCAGCTCGTGCGCGGCGCGGGCCAGCCGCTCGAGGCCGTCACGGCCCCCGAGCGTGGCGGAGATCGTCGTGTGGTCGACGACGTCGTACCCGTGCGTCGAGCCCGGCGCCGCGGTGAGCACGGGGGAGAGGTAGACGTCCGTGACGCCGAGGTTCGACAGGTGGTCGAGCTGTCTGCCGACGTCGTCGAACGTGAGGTCCGGACCGAGCTGCAGACGGTACGTACTCACCGGGGTACGCCTGCCGGGACCGGGCAGGTGCGCGGCGGCCGCGGCCCTCGTGGTGGCCTCGACGGCCGAGCGATCGGTGGCCGGGTGGTCGGTGGCCGACGTGTCGTTGGCCTCGTGGTGCGTGGTCACGTGCATCCTCCGGGGTCGTCGACTCGTCCGGGTCCAGTCTGCCCGGTCGCGGAGGTCCGTGCCCGCCGGCTCCGGGAGCGGGCAGGGGGCGGCCGACCGGTCCTACTCGGGTGTGTCGGCGGCGGCGTCGGACTCGGGGTTCCCGTCGTCGTCGGGGGAGGGGCTGTCGTCGGGCTCGTCGGCGGTGACCGCCGTCTGGCGGCGGCCTCCGCCCCACGCCGGTGAGGTGGGGATGCGTCCCGTGACGGTCCGACCGACGGCGTCGGCGGGGGCCGCCTCACGGGAGCCCTGCGGGCTCAGGAGGACGACCGTCGACCGGGCCACCACCGTGACCTGCGAACCCGCCGCGAGATCGCCGGACTGCGTCCGCTCCCCGGCGGAGTCCAGGACGACGGACCAGGTCGGCCCCCACTCGGCGAGCGGCAGCGTGACGAGGACGTCCTCGTGGGAGGCGTTGAGGATGATGAGCAGCGAGTCGTCGAGGATCCGCTCGCCGCGCGCGTCGGGCTCGGCGATGGCCTCGCCGTTGAAGAAACAGACGATGGTCTTGGCGTCGCCGCCCCAGTCGTGGTCGGCCATCGGGGCGCCGTCGGGGGCGAACCAGGCGAGGTCGGGCAGTCCGTCCGGCGACTCGGCGAGCGGCTCGCCGGTGAGGAACCGGCGGCGCCGCAGGACGGGGTGCTCGAGGCGGAACTCGACGAGCTCACGCGTGAACCCGAGCAGGTGCTGCGCGTCCTCGTCGAGGTCCCAGTCCACCCAGGAGATCTCGTTGTCCTGGCAGTAGACGTTGTTGTTGCCGCCCTGGGTGCGGGCGATCTCGTCGCCGTGCGAGATCATCGGCACGCCCTGGGACAGCAGCAGGGTGGTGAGCATGTTCCGCTGCTGGCGGGCGCGGAGCGCGTTGATGGCCGGGTCGTCCGAGGGGCCCTCGACGCCGCAGTTCCAGGACCGGTTGTGCGACTCGCCGTCGCGATTGTCCTCGCCGTTCGCCTCGTTGCGCTTCTCGTGGTAGCTGACGAGGTCGCGCATCGTGAAGCCGTCGTGGGCGGTGACGAAGTTGATCGACGCCACCGGGCGGCGACCCGAGTGCTCGTAGAGGTCCGAGGAGCCGGAGAGCCGGTAGGCCAGGTCGCCCAGCATGCCGGGCTCACCACGCCAGTAGTCCCGGACCGTGTCGCGATACTTGCCGTTCCACTCGGTCCACAGCGGCGGGAACCCACCGACCTGGTAGCCGCCCTCACCCACGTCCCACGGCTCGGCGATGAGCTTGGCCTGGGAGATGATCGGGTCCTGCTGGATGATGTCGAAGAACGACGAGAGCTTGTCCACCTCGTGGAGCTCGCGCGCGAGCGTGGAGGCGAGGTCGAACCGGAAGCCGTCCACGTGCATCTCCTGCACCCAGTAGCGCAGCGAGTCCATGATCAGCTGCAGCGTGTGGGGGCTACGCATGTAGAGCGAGTTGCCCGTGCCCGTCGTGTCGAAGTAGTGCGCCTCGTCGCCGTGGACGAGCCGGTAGTACTGGGGGTTGTCGATGCCCCTGAAGCTGAGGGTGGGACCCATGTGGTTGCCCTCGGCGGTGTGGTTGTAGACGACGTCGAGGATGACCTCGATGCCGGCCTCGTGCATCGCCTTGACCAGGGTCCGGAACTCGTCGACCTGCTCGCCCCGGCTGCCCTGGGAGGAGTAGGCGTTGTGCGGGGCGAAGAAGCCGATCGTGTTGTAGCCCCAGTAGTTGGACAGCCCCTTCTCCACGAGGTGGGGGTCCTGCGCGAACTGGTGGACCGGCATGAGCTCGACGGCGGTCACGCCCAGCGACGTGAGGTGCTCGATGATCGACGGGTGGGCCAGGCCCGCGTAGGTGCCGCGCTGCTCCTCGGGGACATCCGGGTGGAGGCGCGTGAGGCCGGCGACGTGGGCCTCGTAGATGACGGAGTCGTGGTACTCGTGGCCCGGCGGACGGTCGTTGCCCCAGTCGAAGAACGGGTTGACGACGACGGAGACCATCGTGTGGCCGAGCGAGTCCTGCGGCGCGAAGCGGCTCGGGTCGTCGAAGTCGTAGGAGAACAGGGACTGGTGCCCGTCGATCTGACCGTCGACGGCCTTGGCGTAGGGGTCGAGCAGGAGCTTCGTCGGGTCGCAGCGCAGCCCCCGAGAGGGATCCCACGGGCCGTGGACGCGGAAGCCGTAGCGCTGGCCCGGCCTGACCCCGGGGAAGTAGCCGTGCCAGACGTGGGCGTCGACCTCCGTGAGGTCGACGCGGACCTCGCCGTTGTCGTCGTCGACCAGGCACAGCTCCACCCGGTCCGCGACCGTGGAGAAGAGCGCGAAGTTCGTGCCGGCGCCGTCGAACGTCGCGCCGAGGGGGTAAGGGTGGCCTGGCCAGTGCTGCATGGGCACAAGAGTGGCACGTCCACGACCGGGGGGCCTCGCGGACCCTCCGGCGTGCGCGGATGGTCACAGCGCGACAGGCGGGCACGGACGTGCGGGCGGCGGGTGTGTTGGCGTGCGTGCATGAGGGCGTGCGCGCGGCGACGGCGCGACCGCCGGTGCGTGGGAGATGGTCGCCGGTCCGTACGGGCGGTCGGTGCACGGCGTTTGGTCATCCTCGTGCCGGTCGTGCCGGTCGTGCCACTCGCTCGCCGCTAGCTGTTCGCTGTTCGGTCGCCGGCAAGCCGGGGTTGTCGGGGGCACGGTTATTCCCCAGGTCAGGGTGGGTGGTGGATGTGGCGTAGTTGTCCACAGATTCGGGCATTTCGCTTGTCCTCGAATATGTGTTCGAGTAGAATTGGGGTAGTCGGTTCGAGTGGCACGAGGAGGTGCGGGGGCAGTGGCTGAGGACGTGAGCGTGGACCAGGAGTGGTCGGCTCTGGAGGAGCTGCTCTCCGCGCAGATCGAGGCCTGGCTCGCCACGAAGGCAACCCAGAACGACGCCGCCTCTGAGACCGACCCTGATTCCGATGTCGCCGGGGCCGGGGAGGTCAGCGACGCCGTCGGGTGCGATGCCGATGCGGGCGTCGCGGACGTCGGCGACGATCGTGAGCTCGACAGCCCCCACGGCGCCGATGACCGCGCCGGGACGGCTACTGACAGTTACGTCGATGTAACCGACCTCGGCCAGGCAGAGCACGACCCGCCCGCTGCTGACGCTCCCGCGGCTCGAACGATTCCGGTGGGGTCGTTGGCGGGACTGGAGGCTGTGGCGGCTCTGGTCGAGGGACTGACGGGGGAGCGGTGGCAGGACCTGACCGGTAGCGAGGCGCAGCAGGGGCTGGACCTGCTCGAGCGCATCGAGCGAGGCCTCGCCGGCGCGCGCGCCGCGGTGACTGCGAAGGTCGAGGCCGATGGTGTGTGGGCGTTGGAGGGGCAGCGGTCGTTCCGGACCTGGTTGCGGGACCGGACCGGGACCAGCGTGGCGGTGGCGGGTCGGCAGGCCCGGCAGGCCCGCGCGCTGC
>NZ_JBUZNK010000006.1:203627-233657 GCF_055326445.1 Georgenia sp. Z2081 | reverse complement strand
TGCCGCCAGGCCTTGTCAGCTCCGACCGGGTCGGCCCGAACCTTCCACGCCGCGACCAGTCGGGCGAAGTCCTGGGCGTGCATGACCTGGGCCTGCCCGACCAGGAACCCCTCACCCATCACCGAGTCCGCGAGCTGGGTGCGCAGCCGGCTGGTGGACAGGGTCTCGCGGACCAGGACCTGCACATGCTCGACACTGATCCGCCCCGCGGACAGCGCCCCATGCGCCAGGGGCAGATCGTCGCGCAGCGCGCGGGCCTGCCGGGCCTGCCGACCCGCCACTGCCACGCTGGTCCCGGTCCGGTCCCGCAACCAGGTCCGGAACGACCGCTGCCCCTCCAACGCCCACACACCATCGGCCTCGACCTTCGCGGTGGCGGCGGCCCGGAGCGCGGTCAGTCGTCGTTCGGCGGCCTCGATGCTCTCCAACACCTCGATCGCTTCCTGCCCGGACAGGTCCCCCACGCGAGCCTGGCTGAGCTCGTCGAGCTGAGCCACGATCTCCCGCACCCCACCGACCACACCCACCGACGACACAGGCTCACGAACGTGCCCGACGACGCCCCGCTCGACGGCGTCAGCGTGGATGAGCGTGGGCGCCGCGGGCAGGTCGTGCTCCTCCTCGTCGAGGTCTGCCCCGTCCTCGTCGAGGTCTGCCCCGTCGTCTCTGTCAGTGACCGCGCAGCCACGGGTCTCGTCGTTGACGTCCTCGACTGCGGCATCGGTACCGGCGACGTCCTCGGCGTCCGCATCGGCATCGTCGGCGTCGGCGCCCGCATCGGCATCGCACCCGACGGCGTCGCTGACCTCCCCGGCCCCGGCGATATCGGAATCAGGGTCGGTCTCAGAGGCGGCGTCGTTCTGGGTTGCCTTCGTGGCGAGCCAGGCCTCGATCTGCGCGGAGAGCAGCTCCTCCAGAGCCGACCACTCCTGGTCCACGCTCACGTCCTCAGCCACTGCCCCCGCACCTCCTCGTGCCACTCGAACCGACTACCCCAATTCTACTCGAACACATATTCGAGGAGAAGCGAAATGCCCGAATCTGTGGACAACTACGCCACATCCACCACCCACCCTGACCTGGGGAAAAACCGTGCCCACGACAACCACCACCCGCGAGCGGGCCCACGGTGAATGAGTGGCCGGACGTCGGCGAACTCCCGACCGCACGCAAGTCACCGCACGTTGCAGGGTGGGCGCTACGACGACCGCGCAATCGGTGCGCCGACCGGTGTCACCCGCCGAACGGCAGCAGTCGGACCGGTTGCGGCGCGTCCCCGATCAGCGACATCGGGTCGACGTAGTCGTGGCTCCCGTGCCGAGCACCCCAGTGCAGGCAACCGGGTTGCGGGCAGTGGCCGGCCGTAAGGGTGCCGATCGGGTCACCACCTGCGACCGCGTCCCCCGTGGACAGGGAGCTGCTGACGGGCTCATAGGTCGTCCGGATCCCGTCGGCATGATCGATGGAGATCACCGGCCGGTCGGCGACGGAGCCCCTGAATGCGACGATCCCGTCGGCTGCCGCGAGGATGACCGTCCCCGGCCGGACATCCAGGTCCACGCCACGATGTCCGGGGCCGTACGGCGTCGCCGACCCCTCGAAGGGGGCGACCACGCGGACGGGACCACCGGTCGGCCAGTCGTAGTTCACCAATGAGCTCGAGGCCTCGCTGGACGGCGCGCTACCAGCACCGGCACTGCCGACGGCGGCGCCACCACCGAAGGCCCCCGCACTCCCGACGGCACCGGCACGTCCTGGGGCTCCGGTGTCGTCGGAGGCCGCATAGCGCGCGGCGACCTCGAGTGCGAGCGAAGGCCCCAGCGGGAGGGAGCGGCCGGCAGCCGGCCCGACGTCGGGGAAAGGTTCCGTGCCGAGCGTTCCCGACGCCGTGGGCGCGCGTGCCCCGAGCAGGCTCAGGCACAGCGCGAGGGCGAGAACGAGAACGGCGCGACGTGCGTCGTCGCGGCCGGGGCGGGGTGGTCGGTGCGCGGTCATGCCAGAAAGATGAGCACGCGAGGGCCGAGTGCGTCCGCAGCCGTACGACGGGCGGTGGACAGGCCTGCGGCGACAGGGGGTGTGGGTCTGTCGGCGCCCTGCGGAGACTCCCGGGTGAGTCGCACGACGCACCAGGTGGCGAGCGGCGCGGTGCCGCGCTCCGCTACGATGAGTGGGCGACCGGTCTCTGGCCGGTCGACTTCGCGTGCCTGCACACCGTCGCACCAGCCCCCGCCTCGCGCGGACGGCCTCGGTCGACGGGGCGATCGGCAGCGGTCCCGCCTGGCGGGCGCCGACGTCGCGGGCACCAGGGGTCGTGACCACCCGGTCTCGACCGACAACCACGGAGAGGGCCCCGCCGCCGAGCGTCGGGGCCGAACGCGCGCGGGCGATCCCGCGCCGAAAGGAAGAGCCATGGCCGTCGTGTCCATGCGTCAGCTGCTCGAGTCCGGTGTCCACTTCGGTCACCAGACGCGCCGCTGGAACCCCAAGATGAAGCGCTTCATCCTCACGGAGCGCAACGGCATCTACATCATCGACCTTCAGCAGTCGCTCGCCGAGATCGACCGGACCTACGAGTTCGTCAAGGAGACCGTCTCGCACGGCGGGACCATCCTGTTCATCGGCACCAAGAAGCAGGCGCAGCAGGCGATCGAGGAGCAGGCCCGCCGCGTGGGCATGCCCTTCGTCAACCACCGCTGGCTCGGCGGCATGCTGACCAACTTCTCCACGGTGCACCAGCGCCTGCAGCGGCTCAAGGAGCTCGAGCAGCTCGACTTCGACGATGTGGCGGGTTCCCACCACACGAAGAAGGAGCTGCTCATGATGCGCCGCGAGAAGGACAAGCTCGAGCGCACCCTCGGCGGTATCCGCGACATGGGCAAGATCCCGTCGGCGGTGTGGATCGTCGACACCAAGAAGGAGCACCTCGCGGTCTCCGAGGCGCGCAAGCTCAACATCCCGGTCGTCGCGATCCTCGACACCAACTGCGACCCGGACGAGGTCGACTACCGCATCCCGGGCAACGACGACGCGATCCGTTCCGTCGCGCTGCTCACCCGCGTGATCGCGGACGCTGCGGCCGACGGCCTCGTCGTTCGTCACGGTGGCGCCAAGGGTGCCGAGGCCGACGGCGCGGAGCCGCTCGCCGAGTGGGAGCGCGAGCTCCTCGCCGCTCACGAGTCCGACGCCGCAGCTCCGGCCACGGCGGCCCCCGCCACCGAGGCGCCGGCCACCGCGGCCCCCGCCACCGAGGCGCCGGCGGCCGACGCCACCGCCGCCCAGGCCCCGACCGCGGCCGTCGCCACCGACGCGCCCGCCACCCCGGCGGCGCCGGTCGAGCAGGGCTCGGCACCGACCGAGGCCGTAGCCACCGAGGAGCCGACCGCCCAGCCGGCCCCGGCCGAGGCCGCAGCCCCGGCCGAGGAGGTCGCGCCCGCCGCCGGTGCGGCGCCGACCCCCGGGGCGACGGGAGCCACCGAGGAGCCCGCCTCCGAGGGCTCCACCGACACCACCGCCAACTGACGTCCACCTGCACAGAGAGGAACCCATGGCCAACTACACCGCGGCCGACATCAAGGCCCTGCGCGAGTCGACGGGCGCCGGCATGCTCGACGTCAAGAACGCTCTCGTCGAGGCGGACGGTGACAAGGAGAAGGCCACCGAGATCATCCGCGTCAAGGGGCTGAAGGGCATCGCCAAGCGCGAGAGCCGTGCGGCCTCCGACGGGCTCGTCGCCATCGACGTCAGCGCCGGCGGCGCGGGCGAGATCGGCACGATGGTCGAGGTCAACTGCGAGACGGACTTCGTGTCGAAGAACGAGAAGTTCGTCGCGCTGGCGGACGCCGTGCTCGCCGCCGCGGTGGCCTCCGGCGCCACGGACGTCGAGACGCTGCTGGCCGCCCCCTCGGGCGACGGCACCGTCAAGGACGCCGTGGAGAACCTCGCCGCCACCATCGGCGAGAAGATCGAGGTCCGCCGGGTCGAGCGGCTGGAGGGCGCCAAGGTCGCGTCCTACCTGCACCGCACGGCCAAGGACCTCCCGCCGCAGGTCGGCGTCATGGTCGCCACGGACGCCGCGGGCGCCGAGGCCGCGCACGACGTCGCCCTGCACGTCGCCGCATACTCGCCGACCTACCTCAGCCGCGAGGACGTCCCCGCCGAGACCGTCGAGAACGAGCGACGCCTCGCGGAGGAGACCTCCCGCGCCGAGGGCAAGCCGGAGCAGGCTCTGCCGAAGATCGTCGAGGGCCGGATGAACGGCTTCTACAAGGAGAACGTGCTGCTGGACCAGGCGTTCGCCAAGGACCCGAAGCAGACGGTCGCCCAGGTCGTCGGCGCCTCGGGCGGCACGGTGACGGGCTACGCCCGCTTCCGCGTCGGAGCCTGACCAGGTGTGAGAGGTGGCCCCGGACCGCATGGTCCGGGGCCACCCGCCTATCCGAGCCCCGTCCACCGACCCGCGCGTACGAAGGAGCCCAGCCACGATGACCGTGACCCCCGACCCCCACGCGAGCCCCGTACCGCCTGCCGGCGGACCCGGCGGTGAGCCGCGGCCGCGGCGCGTGATGCTCAAGCTGTCCGGCGAGGTCTTCGGCGGCGGGGAGGTCGGGCTCGACCCCGACGTCGTGCTGCGCGTGGCCCGCGAGATCGCCGACGCCCACCGCCGCGGCGTCGAGATCGCCATCGTCGTCGGCGGCGGCAACTTCTTCCGCGGCGCCGAGCTGAGCGCCCGCGGGCTCGACCGCTCGCGCGCCGACTACATGGGCATGCTCGGCACCGTGATGAACGCCCTCGCGCTCCAGGACTTCCTCGAGCAGTCGGGGGTGCGCACCCGCGTCCAGACCGCCATCACGATGGGGCAGGTCGCGGAGCCCTACATCCCGCTCCGCGCGATCCGGCACATGGAGAAGGGCCGCGTCGTCGTGTTCGGCGCGGGTGCCGGCATGCCCTACTTCTCGACGGACACCGTCACCGCGCAGCGCGCCCTGGAGACGCACTGCGACGAGGTGCTCGTCGGCAAGAACGGTGTCGACGGCGTCTACACGGCCGACCCGCGCACGGACCCCGGCGCCGTCAGGCTCGACCACCTCACCTACGCCGACGCGCTCGCGCGCGGCCTCAAGGTCGTCGACGCGGCGGCGTTCGCCCTGTGCATGGACAACGGGCTGGCCATGCGCGTGTTCGGCATGACCGAGGCCGGTAACGTCACCCGCGCCCTGCTGGGTGAGAAGATCGGCACGCTGGTGACCGCCGGCGAGACAAGCAAGGAGTGACCACGTGATCGACGAGACCCTGCTCGAGGCCGAGGACAAGATGGACAAGGCCGTCGAGGTGGCCCGCGACCGGATGGGCAACATCCGCACCGGCCGCGCGAACGCCGCGATGTTCAACGCGATCCTCGTGGACTACTACGGCGCCCCGACGCCGCTGCAGCAGCTCGCGTCGCTGCAGATCCCCGAGGCGCGCACCGTCCTCATCTCCCCGTACGACCGCGGCGCCTCCGCGGCGATCGACAAGGCGCTGCGGGCCTCCGACCTCGGCGTCAACCCGACCGACGACGGCAACGTGCTGCGCGTCCTTCTGCCGTCGCTGACCGAGGACCGCCGTCGCGACTACGTCCGGCTCGCCCGCAACGAGGCCGAGGACGCCCGCATCTCGGTGCGCGCCGTCCGCCGCAAGGCCAAGGAGGAGCTCGACCGCCTCGTCAAGGACGGCGAGGTCGGCGAGGACGAGGGCGTACGCGCCGAGAAGGAGCTCGACGCCCTGACGAAGCGCCACGTCGAGACGATCGACCAGATCGTCGAGGCCAAGGAGAAGGACCTCCTCGAGGTCTGACTGCGAGGGTCTCACCAGCATGGACGTTCCGACGACGGCGCCGCCGCCCGCCGCCGGGCCGCCGGTCAAGCCCGGGCCGCGGGCCGGGCGCGAGCTCAGCCGGGCCATCCCCGTCGGCGTCGGGCTCATCCTCCTGCTCGTCGCCTCCCTCGCGTTCCGCCCCGAGCCGTTCGTCGCGCTCGTCGCGGTCGTCGGCGTCCTGGGCACGTTCGAGCTGACCGAGGCCGCGGCGCAGCGGCACATCGACATCGCGCGGGGCCCGGTCTCGGTCGGCGGTGCCGCCATGGTGGTCGCCACCTGGTTCGCGGGGGAGGAGGGGCTCCTGGCGGCGTACGCCGGCTCGGTGGCCCTCGTCGTCACCGTCGCCGTCCTCGCGCGCCGCGGCACCAACGGTGTCCGGGACGCCGCGGCCGACGTCTTCGTCCTCACCTACGTCCCGTTCCTCGTCTCGTTCGCGGTGCTGCTCGTGCGCATGGAGGACGGCGTCCTGCTCGTGCTCACCGTCGCGCTGCTGGCCGCCGCGAACGACACCGGCGGGTACATCGCGGGAATCCTGTTCGGCAGGCACCCGGTGGCGCCCACCATCTCGCCCAAGAAGTCGTGGGAGGGGGTCGCCGGGTCCGTCGTCGCCTGCGTCCTCATGTCCTACCTACTCGTCTCCGTGGTCCTCGGCCACCCCGTGTGGCTCGCCGTCGGGCTGGGGCTCGTGGCGGTGGGTACCGCCACGACCGGGGACCTCGCCGAGTCCCTGCTCAAGCGCGACCTCGGGGTCAAGGACATGTCGAACCTGCTGCCCGGTCACGGCGGGCTCCTCGACCGCATCGACTCGATCATCGTCACGCTCCCGCTCGTCTACCTCACACTCGGCCCGCTCGCCCGGGCCGCGGGCTGACCCGCGCGGTCGTGGGTGAGACACTGAGCGCGCCATGACGACCGAGAACCCGCCCAGCACCCCCGCCGACGTCGGGGCGGACGCACCCGCGCGCACGGCCGTGGCTGCGCCCGCGAAGCCCGAGCGCGCCGCCGGCGCCGGCGACGGCGCTCGCACCCGCGCCGCGAACGCCGCCGGCGTCGACCCCCGCCCCGCCGACCGCGCTCGCACCGGTACCCGCACCGCCGACCGCGCCCGCACCGCTTCAGCAACCGACTCCGGCCGCCAGGTCCGCCCCGCCCTCGAGGGCGCCGCCCCCGGCGAGCGGCTCCAGCTCACCTTCACCGCGAAGCGTCGCGGCAAGCCGCCCCGGCACCTGGCGGACCTCGCCGTCGACGAGCGTGCCGGCGTCGCCAAGGAGCTCGGCCTGCCGGCCTTCCGCGCCGACCAGCTCTCCCGGCACTACTTCACGCACCTGACGAACGACCCGGCGCGCATGACCGACCTGCCGGCCGCCGCCCGCGACCAGCTCGCCGGCACCCTGCTCCCGCCCCTGGTCACCCGCGTCCGGGACCTCGAGGCCGACGGCGGCGCCACGGTGAAGTCCGTGTGGCGCCTGTTCGACGGCGCGATCGTGGAGTCCGTGCTCATGCGCTACACGTCGCGCTCCACGCTGTGCGTGTCCTCGCAGGCGGGCTGCGGCATGGCCTGCCCCTTCTGCGCGACCGGCCAGCAGGGCCTGACCCGCAACCTCTCGACGGCGGAGATCGTCGAGCAGGTGCGCCTCGCCGCCGCGGCCTGCCGCGACGGTGAGCTCGCGGGCGGGCCCACCCGCCTGAGCAACGTCGTCTTCATGGGCATGGGCGAGCCGATGGCCAACTACAAGGCCGTCATCGGCGCCGTGCGCCGCATGGTCGACCCCGCGCCCGCGGGCCTGGGCATGTCCGCCCGCAACATCACCGTCTCCACCGTCGGCCTCGTGCCCGCGATCGACAAGCTCGCCGCCACCGGCATCCCCGTCACGCTCGCGGTCTCCCTGCACGCCCCCGACGACGAGCTCCGCGACGAGCTCATCCCGATCAACTCGCGGTGGAAGGTCGGTGAGCTCCTCGACGCCGCCCGCCGCTACTTCGAGGCCACCGGCCGCCGGGTCTCGATCGAGTACGCCCTCATCAAGGACATGAACGACCACGCCTGGCGCGGCCGCCTCCTGGCCGAGGAGCTGAACAGGCGCGGCAAGGGCTGGGTGCACGTCAACCCGATCCCGCTCAACCCCACGCCGGGCTCGATCTGGACGGCCTCCGAGCGGGACGTCGAGGCCGCCTTCGTCGCCGAGCTGCGGGACGCCGGCATCCCGACCACCGTGCGAGACACGCGCGGGTCCGACATCGACGGCGCCTGCGGCCAGCTCGCGGCCGAGGTCATCGATCAGCCCACGAAGGGACAGGACGCATGAGGGGTTTCGCACGGGTCTCGCGCCGGGAGGACGGCTACGACCCCGAGCAGGTCGACGACTTCTTCACCCGTGCCCGGGACGTCGACGGCGGTATCGACGAGACCGCCGTCCGGCAGGCCGCGTTTGACCTCGTGCCCGCCGGGTACGACCCCGAGCAGGTCGACCTCGCGCTCGACCGGCTCGAGGAGAGCCACACGCGTCGCCGCCGGCAGCAGACCGTCGCCGAGGGGGGCGACGAGAGCTGGCGCAACCACGTCGACGGCCTCACCGAGTCGCTGCTCCCGCGCCTGGGCCGCCCCGAGCGGGAGCGGTTCGTGCGTGCCCGGACCACCGGCTACGCCGCCCCCGCCGTCGACGCGTTCCTCGGCCGGGTCGAGGGCTACCTCGAGACGGGCGAGGGGTTGCGGGCCGAGGACGTGCGCTCCGTGACGTTCCCGCCCGCGCAGGGGAAGAAGGCCTACGACGAGGCCGTCGTCGACGTCTATCTCGACCGCGTGGTCGAGGTCGTCCTCGCGCGCGCATGACCACCGAGGTCGTCCTCCTCGGCTCCACCGGTTCGATCGGCACGCAGGCGCTCGACGTCCTTCGCCGCGCCGACGCCGACGAGCCGGGCCGGTTCGTCGTCCGCGCGCTGGCCGCGTCCGGGTCGCGGCCCGAGCTTCTCGCCGAGCAGGTCGCCGCGCACCGGCCGGACGTCGTCGGCGTCGCGGACGACTCCGCCCTGCCCGCCGTCCGCGAGGCGCTCACCCGCGCGCTCGGCCCGGGTGCCGCGCTGCCCGAGATCCTCGCCGGCCCCGACGCCGCCACGCAGATGGCGGGCATGCTCGACGCCGACGACCGCACGCGCGGCGACAGCACGTTCGGCGACAGCAGGTCGCCGGAGGCCGGCGGGCCGGACGCGCGCTGGAAGCCGCCGTCCGCCGTCGTGCTCAACGGGATCACCGGATCGGTCGGCCTGCGCCCCACCCTGGCCGCGCTCGCCTCGGGCGCCACCCTCGCGCTCGCCAACAAGGAGTCCCTCGTCGCCGGCGGTGCGCTCGTCGCCGACGCGCTCACGCGGCCCGGCCAGATCATCCCCGTCGACTCCGAGCACTCGGCGATGGCCCAGGCGCTCGGGGGAGTGCGGCACGAGAAGGGGCTCACCTCGCCCGTGGTCACCGGCGTCAGCGACGTGCGTCGGCTGATCCTCACCGCGTCGGGCGGCCCGTTCCGCGGCCGCACGCGCGACCAGCTCGCCGACGTCACTGTCGACCAGGCGCTCGCGCACCCCACCTGGGCGATGGGCCCGGTCGTCACCATCAACTCCTCGACGCTGATGAACAAGGCTCTCGAGCTCGTCGAGGCCTCGCTCCTGTTCGACGTCGAGCCCGGGGACATCACCGTCGTCGTCCACCCGCAGTCGATCGTCCACTCGATGATCGAGACGGTCGACGGCTCCACGCTGGCCCAGGCCTCGCCGCCGGACATGCGCCTGCCGATCGCGCTCGGCCTGTCCTGGCCCCGCCGCCTGCCCGGGGTGGCGACCCCGTGCGCGTGGGACGCCGCGACCTCCTGGACGTTCGAGCCGCTCGACGACGCCACGTTCTCCGCGGTCTCGCTCGTCCGCTCGGCCCTGACCGCGTCGGCCACCCACCCCGCGGTCGTCAACGCCGCCAACGAGGAGGCCGTGGCCGGCTTCATCGCCGGCCGGCTGCCCTACCTGGGGATCCTCGACGTCGTCGAGCGCGTCCTCGCCGAGCACGACGGCGCGCAGCGCCCGAGCCTCGACGACGTCGAGGCCGCCGAGGCCTGGGCCCGCACCCGTGCCCGCGAGCTCGCCGGCGCCGCGTGAGCTTCCTCCTCGGGGTCCTCGTCCTCGCGGTCGGTCTCGTCGTCTCGATCGGCCTGCACGAGCTCGGCCACCTCGTCCCCGCCAAGCGGTTCGGCGTCCTCGTCCCGCGCTACTTCGTCGGCTTCGGGCCCACCCTGTGGTCGACGCGCCGCGGCGAGACCGAGTACGGGCTCAAGGCGATCCCGCTCGGCGGGTTCGTCACGCTCGCCGGCATGTTCGCGCCCGCCCGCCCCGGCCGGCGCACCCACCGCGCGGACGGCCGGCCGACGCTGCCGCAGGAGGCGCGCGAGATCTCCGCGGAGGAGGTGCCGCCCGGTCAGGAGCACCGCGCGTTCCACCGCCTGCCGGTGGGCAAGAAGATCGTCGTCATGATGGGCGGCCCGCTCGTCAACCTCGTGCTGTCCGTGGTCCTGCTGGCGATCGTCGTGTGCGGGATCGGCATCTCCTCGCCCACGACCACTCTGGACTCGGTTCAGGAGTGCGTCGCCGCGGCGCCGGCCGGCACCGACGGGGACGGCACGGACGAGAGCCCGACGGCGCAGCCCACGCCCGGCGCCCCCGACTGCCTGCCCGGACCGGGCGCGGACGCGGGCCTGCTGCCCGGCGACGAGATCGTCTCCTGGGGCGGCACCGAGGTCGAGGAGTGGGCGGACGTCCAGGAGACCATCGCGGCCGGCGGGACGGGTGCGACCGACGTCGTCGTGCGCCGGGGAGGCGAGGAGGTCACGCTGAGCGTGGCCCCCGAGGTCGTCCAGCGGCCGGCCGAGGGCGGCGGGACGCAGGCGATGCCCTACGTCGGCATCGGGCCCGCGTTCGCGCAGGAGCGGCTCTCGCCGACCGAGGTGCCCGGCATCGCGTGGGAGCAGCTCTCCGGCACGGCCGAGATCATCGCCCGGCTGCCCGTCGCGCTGGTGGACATCGGCCGGGCCACGCTCGGCCTCCAGGAGCGCGACCCCGGCGTCGTCGGGCTCGTGGGCGTGGGCCGGTTCGCCGGCGAGATCGCCTCCGTCGAGGCACCCGAGTACACGGGCGTCCAGCGCTTCGCCGACCTGCTCTCCCTGCTCGGCGCCCTCAACATGACGCTCTTCGTGTTCAACCTCGTCCCGCTGCTGCCGCTGGACGGCGGGCACGTGGCCGGCGCCCTGTGGGAGGGGCTCAGGCGCGCGGTCGCACGGCTGCGCGGCCGGCCGGACCCCGGCCCGGCGGACACGGCCAGGCTGCTTCCGCTGACGTACGTCGTCGTCGCGTTCATGATCGTGATGACCGTGCTGCTCATCGTCGCGGACATCGTCGTACCGGTGTCGCTGATCGGTTGACGCTCGCCCGCAGGGCCGGGCCGCGGTGTACGTGGCGCGCGTCGCCCCGCCCGCGTGGCTCCGGTCTCGCCCCTGGGCCGAGGCTGGACCGCGGTGCGATACTGGGGTCGTGAGCGTCCCCATCGATCTCGGCATCCCCACCGTCAAGCAGCCGCCGCCCGTGCTGGCGCCGCGGCGCAAGACCCGCCGCATCATGGTGGGCGACGTCCCCGTCGGCGACGGCGCGCCGGTCTCGGTCCAGTCCATGACGACGACGAAGACCCACGACATCGGCGCCACCCTCCAGCAGATCGCGGAGCTCGTGGCCACCGGCTGCGACATCGTCCGTGTCGCCTGCCCCACGGACAAGGACGCCGAGGCGCTGAAGGTCATCGCCGCGAAGTCGACGATCCCCGTCATCGCGGACATCCACTTCCAGCCGAAGTACGTCTACGCCGCGATCGAGGCCGGCTGCGGCGCCGTGCGCGTCAACCCGGGCAACATCCGCAAGTTCGACGACCAGGTCAAGGAGATCGCCCAGGCGGCGAAGGACCACGGCACGTCGATCCGGATCGGCGTCAACGCCGGCTCGCTGGACCCGCGCCTGCTGAAGAAGTACGGCTCCGCGACCCCGGAGGCCCTCGTCGAGTCGGCCGTCTGGGAGGCGTCGCTGTTCGAGGAGCACGACTTCCACGACTTCAAGATCTCGGTCAAGCACAACGACCCGGTCGTCATGGTGCGCGCGTACGAGCTGCTGGCCGAGGCGGGCGACTGGCCGCTGCACCTCGGCGTGACCGAGGCGGGCCCGGCGTTCCAGGGCACGATCAAGTCCTCCGTCGCGTTCGGCTCCCTGCTGTCGAAGGGCATCGGCGACACGATCCGGGTCTCGCTGTCCGCCCCGCCGGTCGAGGAGATCAAGGTCGGCAACCAGATCCTGGAGTCCCTCAACCTGCGACCGCGGACGCTCGAGATCGTCTCGTGCCCGTCGTGCGGGCGCGCGCAGGTCGACGTCTACACGCTCGCCGAGGAGGTCACGGAGGGCCTGAAGGATCTCACGGTGCCGCTGCGGGTGGCCGTCATGGGCTGCGTCGTCAACGGTCCGGGCGAGGCCCGCGAGGCCGACCTCGGGGTCGCCTCCGGCAACGGCAAGGGGCAGATCTTCGTCAAGGGCGAGGTCATCCGGACCGTGCCAGAGGAGCAGATCGTCGAGACGCTCATCGCCGAGGCGAACCGCATCGCGGCCGAGCAGGGGCTTCAGGACGAGGTCGGTGCGGCCCCGGCCGTCACCGTCCACTGACCCCTCATGCGGCTGTTCCGGGCGTCCGCGCGACGTGACGTGGCCGTCCCGGTGGCCGTGCTCGGGCACGAGCGCGCGGCGGAGGCCCTCGCGCTGTGTGCGCGGCACCCGCTGACCTCCACGCTCGCGGCCGTCCAGATCGCCGGTCCGCGGTTCGACACGACGACGCCGGGCTCGCGCATGCTCGGCATCGACGCGCCCGGCGGCCGGGGCATCGGTGGCTCAGGGATCGATGGTCCGGACCTCGAGGGCGCCGGCGCCGGTGCAGGAGCCGGTGCAGGAGCCCGCGCGCCCGGCGCGAACGGCGCGAACGGCGCGAACGGCACCGGAGCCGACGCTCCCGGCACGAACGGCCTCGGCAGGCTGCGCGCGCTGACGTGGGTCGGCGCCAACATCGTGCCCGTCGCGACGACCCCCGAGCAGCGGCCCGCCATCGCCGACGCCATCGCCGACCACGGCCGCGCGTCGAGCTCCGTCCTCGGCGACGCCGAGCAGGTGCTCTCGATGTGGGACTCGCTCGGCCGGCGCTGGGGCCGGGCGCGCGAGGTGCGGGCCAACCAGCCGCTGCTGGTGCTGGACGCGCCCTCGGCGATCGAGCCGGACCCGCTCGTGCGCCGCGGCGCTGTCGGCGAGGCGTCGATCGTCGCCCCGGCGTCGGTGGCGATGTTCATCGAGGAGGTCGGGTACGACCCGACCCGGTACGGCAACGGTTACGTGCGGCGCGTGCGCTCCCTGCTCTCGCTGGGCCGCACGTGGATCCGGACGGAGCCGGACCCGGCGACCGGTGCCGAGCGCGTCGTGTTCAAGGCCGACGTCGGGGCGCTCGCCCTGGGGGTCGCCCAGATCCAGGGCGTGTGGGTCGCGCCCGACCGCCGCGGGCAGGGCCTCGGCGTGCGCGGGATGGCGACCGTCGTGCGGGACGTGCTCGCCGACGTCGCCCCGACGGTCTCCTTGTACGTCAACGACTACAACGCGGCCGGGCTGGCCACCTATCAGCGCCTCGGCATGCGTCAGGAGGGCACCTACGCCACGGTCGTCCTGTGACGGATGCGCGGACCTCTGCCCGCCCAGGCCGGCGAGTGAGCGGACTTCTGCCCGCCCGGTGAGCGCGGCCCTGCGCGTCAGGCGAGCCGGCGACGGATCCCGTAGAGCGCGCCGCCGGCCAGCAGAAGGACGGCCGCGACGCCGACGAGGTCGCCCGTCGTCGCCCCAGTGTCGGCGAGTCCGCCGCGAGGGCCGCCCGCTCCGCCGCGGGAACCCGCCGAGCCCCGGCGATCCTCGTCGTACCCGGATCCGTCGCCGTACCCGGCTCCGCCACCGGGTGCGTCGCCGGATCCGCCACCGGTGCCGGAGGTCGGCGCGGCGGTCGGACTCTCGGACGGCCCGGCGGTGGGAGTCTCGGTCGGCTCCTCGGAGGGCCCGGACGTCGGCGTCTCGGTCGGCTCGTCGGTGGGCTCCGGCGTCGGCTCCTCGGTCGGCTCGGGCTCCGGGGCCGCCTCGACCGTCACCGTGCGCTCGACGCTCGAGCTGTTCCCGGACCGGTCGGTCGCCGTGTACGTGAGGGTGTAGTCGCCCGGCGTGGTCGTGTCGATGACCCCTTCGACCTCCGGCACGATCGCGTCCGTGTCGCAGTTGTCGGTCACTTGGACGCCGGTCAGCGCGTCCCACGGGTCGCCCGCGGTCACCGTCAGCGCGGGCGCGCTGATCGCCGGCGCGGTCTCGTCGCCGCTGAGCTCGACCTCGTCCACCACGCTGTTGTCCGCGTAGGCCTCGCCCGTCGTCACGTTCGTCGAGGTCGCCGCGCGGTGCGTGGTCACCGTGATCGAGCACTCGTCGATGCTGAGGTGGCTGTAGTTGGCGACGTTCTCCTGGTTCTCGACCTCGCCCCACTCGGCCGGCTCGGGCAGCTCGTCGTTGCGGCCGTAGAACTTCGAGCCCGACGCCGTCGTACCGGTGATGTAGAGGACGTCGCCCTCGCCGGGGGCGAGGAAGTCGGGCCCGGCCTGGGGGTCGGCGTCCGGCCCGCCGACCGCCACGCCCGCGTGCATCAGCGGGGTGCGCGTGTAGTAGTGGTCGTGCCCGGACAGCACGAGGTCGACGCCGAGCTCGGTCATCCCGCGGGACAGCGCGGTGCGGCGCCCCTCGATGATGCCGAGGTCCTCGGCGTCGATGTCCGTGGCGTGCGTGGCGACGGAGTAGATCGAGTGGTGGAACGTGACGACCACCCACTGCGACGGGTTCTGCTCGATCGCGGCCCGCGCGTAGTCGATGAGCGACCCGTGGAGGAGGTTGTTGCTGTTGAGGTGGATGAACAGCGTCCCGTTGTACGTGTAGTGGTAGTTGAAGTCCCCTCGTCCACCGCCGTGGGGCAGGTTGAAGTGGTTGCCGTAGGTGAGGAAGTGGGCCACGTCGTGGTTGCCCAGCGTCGTGGCCAGCGGGTACTGCGTGAGCTGGACGGGCTCGTGGAAGGCGTCGTACTCGTCGTCGTCGGCGATGATGCGGTCGACCTGGTCGCCGCCGGAGACCAGGAGCTCGGCGCCCGGGTAGGTCGCCCACGCCTGGTCGAGGGTGTCGATCCACTGCAGGCGCTCGGCCTCGAGGTCGGTGGTACCGATCTGGGGGTCGGCGACGTACACGAGGTCCACGGCGTCCCCGGACGCGGGCCCGGTGGTGAACGTGTAGATCTCGGACCAGCCGTCCTCGGTGCCGACCTGATAGGTGTAGCCGGTCGAGGGGGCGAGGTTGTCGACGGTGGCGTGGTGGTAGGTGTAGCCGGGCTTGTTGACCGCGAGGCCACCCTCGGACTGCTCGATCGTGCGTGCGCTCGCGGGGAAGTCGTTCCCGTTCATGTCGGACGTGGGCGCGATGACGATCGACTCGGGGGCGAGCGAGAGGCCGCGCGAGTGCCACGAGAAGTTGCGCTGCGTCTCGTTCTCGCCCACGAGCATCGTCACGTTCTCGACGGCGTCCGGCGTCGGCTCGGCGCCCGAGGCCGCGAGAGCCGGGCCGAGGGCGAGGACGGCGAGCAGGCCGGTGGCCAGGGCGCTACGGGGGAGGCGGCGCGTGCGCATGGGTGTCCTGTTCGAGAGGGGGTCGACCGGTGCACCGTGCCAGGGGAGGGGCAACGGCCGGCGACGCTCGGGTGGCCGGTGCGTGAACTCGCGACGCTCACACCCGTACCGCTCACACCCGTACCGCTGACACCCGTACCGCTCACACCCGTACTGCTCATGCCCGCGCCTGGATCACCATGTTGATCATCGAGTCCGCCACGTGCCGGACGTCGGAGAATCCGGCCTCGTCGAGCACCCCGCGGACCCTGGCCGAGCCGGCCTGACCACCGAGCGCCGTACCCACCGGCTGGCTCAGCGAGCTCGGTGTGCAGAGGAAGGTCGACGCCGCGTAGCCGAACGCCGCGACCGGGTTCCCGGCAAGGTTCGTCGGCAGGTCGTCGGCGGCCCTGGGTTCGACGAGCACGAGCGAGCCACCGGGTACGAGCGCGTGCCTCGCGTACGCGGCCGCCCCGACCGGGTCCCCGAGGTCGTGGAAGGCGTCGAAGAAGGTGACGAGGTCGTAGCCGTCCTGCGGGTAGCCCTGGCAGTCGTGCACCTCGAAGCGCACCCGGTCGGCGACCCCCGCCTCCTCGGCCCGCCGGCGCGCGACCTCGATCGAGGCCGGGTGGGTGTCGTACCCGACGAACTCGGAGCGGGGGAACGCCTGCGCCAGCAGGACGACGGGCACGCCGCGTCCCGTGCCGACGTCGGCCACCCGCGCTCCTGCGTCGAGGGCCTCGGTGACGCCGTCGAGCGCCGGCACCCACCGCGTGAGGAGCTCCGCCCGGTAGGCGGCGCCGAAGCTGCGTTCGGCCCCCTCAAAGGTCGGCGCGGAGTGCTCGCCCCATCCGATGCCCGCACCGGTGCGGAAGGCGTCGACGAGCAGGTCGATGTCCCGGAACAGGCCTTCGGTCTGCACGCACATGCCGGTCATCGCCGCCGGCGAGTCGTCGTCGGCGAGCACCGCCGCCGAGGCGGGCGGCAGCGTGAACGTGCCGTCGGTCGCGTCGTGGACGACGAGGCCGGCGGCGGCCTGCTGGGCCAACCACTCGCGCACGTACCGCTCGGACGTGCCGGTGGCGTCGGCCAGCTGCTGCGGGGTGACGGCGCCGCCCCCGGCGAGTGCGCCGTACAGTCCCAACCGGTCGCCGACGACGATCATCGCCGACGTCGCGGCACCGATCGCGAGACCTGCCACGTGCTGGACGACGGCGCCCACGTCCTGCTGCTCGATCTGTGTTGTAGTCATCATGCTCACTCCTTCGTGATCGTGCCCCTGTCGGGGTAGGTCGATGCTGGGCCGACCCCCTGTCGCGTCCCTGTCGCCCCGCTGTCACCGCCGCGTCGTTGCGGTGCCGCGCCGCCAGGCGGGACAATCCGACGGTGGCACCGACGCCGCTCGACCTCGGGGTCCTGGGCGCGCTGGAGGTCCGGCGCACCGGGGAGGTGCTCGACCTGCCCGGGGCCCGACGACGGGCGGCGCTCGCAGTGCTCGCCGTGCACGCGCCGCACCCCGTCAGCGCCGACGCCGTGGCTGCCGCGGTCTGGGGCGACCGGGTGCCCGGCGGCTCGCACGGTGCCCTGCACACCGTGCTCTCGCGTCTGCGCGGCGTGCTCGGGGAGCGGGCGGTCGAGCGTGGCCCGGCCGGCTACGCGCTCGCCGTCGGGCCCGACGCCCTCGACGCCGACCGGTACACCGCGATGTGCGCGCGGGCGGAGAGCAGCGCACCGGCGCTCGCCGTGCCGATCCTCGACGAGGCGCTCGGGCTGTGGCGCGGGCCGGCCTACGTCGAGTTCGCCGACCGCGACTTCGCGCGCGCCGAGGCCGCGCGGCTGGACGAGCTGCGCCTGGCCGCACGCGAGGACCGCGCCCGGGCAGCGCTGGCGCTCGGAGACGTGGAGGACGCGATCACCGTGCTCGAGCCGCTGGTGGCGGAGCACCCGCTGCGCGAGCAGGCGCGAGCCTGCCTCATGACGGCGCTGTACCGGGCGGGGCGCCAGAGCGAGGCGCTCGACCGGTTCACCGAGCTGCGGGAGATCCTCCGCGAGGATCTCGGGCTCGATCCGTCGCCGGCACTCGCGGAGCTCCACCGGCGCATCCTCGGGCACCGCGTGCCCACCGGTGCGCCTCTCCCGGCGCCCGCGTCGGCCCCCGCGCCCATGCCCGTCTCCGCCCCCGCGCCGGCGCCCTCGCCTGTGCCCGCCCCCGTGCCCATGCCCGTCCCCGCCTCCGCGCCGGCGCCCTCGCCGTCGTCGAGGTCGGACGGGCGCGGTTCCCCGGAGCCCTCGTTCATCGGCAGGGAGGACGAGTCCGCGCTCCTGCTGCACATGGTCCTCTCGCACCGCCTGGTGACCGTCACCGGGCCCGGAGGGGTGGGGAAGACGCGCCTGATCGGCGAGGCGCTCGCGGCGATCCGTGCCCGGACGGGAGGTCCGAGCGTGGTCGCCGGGATCGAGGAGGTCCCGAGGGGCGGGGTGGTCGCCCGTCTCACCGCGACGCTCGGACTCGGGCCCGGACCGGAACCACCCCTGGTGGCCGTCGTGGAACACCTGGCCCGCTCCGCCGTGGTGCTCGTGCTCGACGGCTGCGAGCACGTGCTGGGCGAGATCCGGGAGCTGGTGGCCGCCGTCCTGCGGTCCTGCCCGCACGTGCACCTTGTGGTCACGAGCAGGAGCCGGCTGGGTCTGGTCGAGGAGTACGTACTGCCGCTCGACCCTCTGACGTGCCCCGCGGACGACGGTGCGCCCCTGCCGCCCGATCCGACCACCGCCGCCGAACGGCTGCTCCTGGACCGGCTACGACGGTTGCGGCCCGGGTTCGCGCCCGGGGCCGAGCAGCGGGCTCCGTTGGCCGAGCTCTGTCGTCGGCTCGACGGGCTGCCGCTGGCGCTCGAGATGGCGGCGCCCCAGGTCGCGACGCTCGGGCTGACCACCGTGCTGGAGCGGATCGGGTCGGCGCGGATCGGGTCGGCGCTCGATGCGTCGCCGCTCGACGCGTCGGCTCCGTCGGTACCCGGTGACTCGGTGTCGGGGGAGCTCGGAGTGAGCGCGTCGTTGCGCC
Organism: Georgenia sp. Z2081; assembly: GCF_055326445.1. Lineage (NCBI taxonomy): Bacteria > Bacillati > Actinomycetota > Actinomycetes > Allobogoriellales > Allobogoriellaceae > Georgenia > Georgenia sp. Z2081. The sequence goes on along the minus strand of NZ_JBUZNK010000006.1, from coordinate 214,961 downwards.
AGGTCGTCGGACGCTCGCTCGACCTCGTGCCGGCCGAGGACCGCCGGCTCCTCCTTCGGCTCACGGTCTTCGCACGCGAGTTCGACCTGGCGGCGGCCGAGAGCCTCGGTGCCGTCGGTGCGGACCGTGACGGCTCCGCCGGCACCGAGGACACGGTGGCGGGACTCGCGCGCCTGGTCGAGGCGTCGCTCGTCGTCGCCGTGCACGGGGCGACCACCCGGTACCGGCTGCTGGAGGTCGTCCGTGCCGCGGTGCTGTCGCGCGCAGCGGTCGCGCAGCGGGACGACGCCGCCCGCGCCCATGCCGAGTGGGCCGCCTCGAGCGCCGAGACGTGTGCCAGGCGCTCGGTCGGCCCACGGTGCGCCGAGGCATACGCGCGTCTCGGAGAGCTCCGTGTCGACCTCACCGACGCCCTTCGCTGGTCGCTCGGGAACCGACGTCCCGACGTCGCCGCACGGATCGTCGGCTCGCTCGGCCTGTGCTCCCACTGGTTCCCGGGGCGCGAGCTCCAGGCGCTCGCCGAGCGGCTGACCGACACCGACACCTCCACGACCGACGCCCCCACGACCGACGCCCCCACGACCGACAGCCGTCCGGCCCCGGACCCGGCCCCGGCCCCGGGGCCACCGCCGGCACAGTCGTCGTTGCTGCTCGGCGCCGTGGCCTTCGCCGCCGTCGAGCGGGGCGACACCGTCGCGGCGGAGGAGCTCGGTGGACGCGCGCTCCGGGTCGCCGGCACCCGTGAGGACCGGTACCTCGCCCTCCTGTGCCTCGCGCTCGCCGCGCTCTACAGCGGTCGACGGCACCGCGCGCGCGAGAGGTTCGAGCAGATGCTCGACGTCGACGGCCTGCCGGACGCCTATCTCGCCGACGCGCACACCTCGCTCGCACTGATCGCCGTCACCCTCGACGACCGTCCCGGCGCGGAACGTCACGCGTCGGCGGCGCGTGCGGCCGGTGAGCGCAGCGGCGCCCGGGCGCACCACGCCTTCGCCCTCTACGGCGCCGGAGAGGTGCTCCTGCTGACCAGGCCGCATGCGGCGCCCGACGTCCTGCGCGAGGCCGTGGCCCGTGCGGACGAGTCGCAGGCCGACCATGTGAGCACGGTGGCGCGCATCGCCCTGCTGTCCGCCCTCGTGCGTCGGTCGAACCCGTCCGGCACGAGCACCGACGGCACCGGTGAGTCGGCGGCGCGGCTCGCCCTCGACCTGCTGGACCCGTTGCGCCGAGGGACCTGCTGGCCGTACCTGTGGACGTGCCTGCGGGTCGTCGCCGAGCTGCTGGTGCTCACGGAGCACCCCGAGGACGCCGAGCTCGTGCTGGCGGCGGCGGACGTCCACCCGAGCGCGCCCCCGCCGGCTGGTCGCGACGTCGGGCGGTACCGGAGGTTGCGGGAGCGGATCACGCGCACGATCGGGCCGGTCGCGGTGCAACGGATCGACGCGCTGGCCGAGCTCCTGCCGCGCAGCGAGGTCGCCGAGCGCGCGCACGATCAGGTGCGTGCTCTCACCGAGGAACGACCCGGTGGCCGGGCGGTCGGGAGAGCTCTGGGGTGGGCCGACGGGAGTGCCCGCCCCGAGTGACCGATTGCGTGCAGCAATCGGTCATGCCACGCTCGTACCGCTTGCTTTCCACGATCGGTAAGGAGTGGGAGATGTTCGACAGCGTCCACGCCACGATGACCGTGACCGATCTCGACCGTGCGGAGCGGTGGTACGAGACGCTGTCCGAGCGCGGGCCCGACACGCGACCGATGGCGGGGCTCGTCGAGTGGCGCGTCGGGGAGGCGGACGGCGTGCAGGTGTTCGCCGACCCCACGAGGGCCGGCCGGTCGGGCTGCGTGCTCGGCGAGACCGACCTCGATGGCGCCGCAGCGCGTCTCCGGCAGGCAGGGGTCGCGCACGACGGCGTCGCGCCGGGCGGGGGCAGGCGGATCCTCGTCCTCTCCGACCCCGACGGCAACCAGCTCGTGCTGATCGGGGACTGACGTCCGTGGCGCCGCGCCCACGCACCCGCGCGTGTGCCCGTGCCTGTGGACGCGCGCCCGTGGACCTGCGCCGTGGTCCCGTTCCCTCGGAACCGGGCTCCGCGGCCCTCAGCCGCCGGCGATCGTGCGGAGGATCTGCTCCGCCTCGGCCACGATCCGCGGCACGAGGTCGCCGCACGTCGGCACGTCGTGGATGAGCCCCATCGACTGGCCCGCCGTCCACACCCCGGCCTCGGGGTCGCCGGACTCCAGTGCGCCGCGCCCGCGCGCACCGGACACGAGGTGGGCGACGTCGGAGAACTCCCCGCCGCCGGCCAGGATCTCCGCCGCCTCACGGGCCACGGAGTTGTCCGCGATCCGCGTGGTGTTGCGCAGCTCGCGCAGGACGAGGCGGGTGCCGGTCTCCGTCCCGTCGACGATGGCCTGCTTGATGCGCGCGTGCACCCGCGACTCCGCCGTCGCGACGAAGCGGGTGCCCATCGACACGCCGGCCGCCCCGAGTGCCCGGGCCGCCGCGAGCCCGCGACCGTCGGCGATCCCGCCGCACGCGATGACGGGCACGTCGAGCGCGGCGACGGCGGCGGGCACGAGCACGAGGCCGCCGACGTCGTCCTCGCCCGGGTGGCCGGCACACTCGAAGCCGTCGATCGTGATCACGTCGGCGCCGAACCGCTGCGCCGAGCGGGCGTGCCGCACGGAGGTGCACTTGTGGATGAGGGTGACGCCCGCCTCCTTCAGCGCGGCCGCCGCCTCGCCCGGGTTGGCCCCCGCGGTCTCGACGATGCGCACGCCCGACTCGATGATGGCGCGCACGTACTCGGCGTACGGCGGGGGAGTCATCGCCGGCAGGAACGTGAGGTTGACGCCGAACGGCTTGTCGGTGAGCTCGCGCGTGCGGGCGATCTCGGCGCGCAGGTCGTCCGGCGTCTGCTGGGTCAGCGCCCCGAGGATACCGAGCCCGCCGGCGTTCGAGACGGCGGCGGTGAGCTCCGCGACGGAGACCCACTGCATGCCGCCCTGGACGACCGGGTGCTCGATGCCGAGGAGGTCGGTGATCGCTGTGCGCATGGGGGACATCGTGCCCGACCCGCACCGCATAACCTGTCCCCATGCTCTCCACGATGTCCTCCCTCTTCCTGCGCACGCTGCGCGAGGACCCCGCCGACGCCGAGATCGCGTCCCACAAGCTGCTCGTCCGCGCCGGCTACATCCGCCGCGCCGCCCCGGGCATCTACACGTGGCTGCCGGTCGGGCTGCGCGTGCTGGCCAAGGTCGAGCGTGTCGTGCGCGAGGAGATGCTGGCGATCGGCGCCCAGGAGGTGCACTTCCCGGCGCTGCTGCCCAAGGAGCCCTACGAGGCGAGCGGCCGCTGGGCCGAGTACGGGGACAACCTCTTCCGCCTCAAGGACCGCCGGGAGAACGACTACCTGCTCGCGCCCACGCACGAGGAGATGTTCACGCTCCTGGTCAAGGACCTCGTGAGCTCCTACAAGGACCTGCCGCTGCAGCTGTTCCAGGTGCAGACGAAGTACCGCGACGAGGCCCGCCCGCGCGCCGGCATCGTCCGCGGCCGCGAGTTCGTCATGAAGGACGCCTACTCCTTCGACATCGACGACGACGCGCAGGTCGCCAGCTACGACCTCTACCGCGCGGCCTACCTGCGGATCTTCGCCCGGCTCGGCCTCGACGTCGTCATGGTCGCGGCGGACGCGGGCGCCATGGGCGGCTCGCGCTCGGAGGAGTTCCTCCACCCGACGCCGGTCGGCGAGGACACGTTCGTCCGCTCGCCGGGCGGCTATGCGGCCAACGTCGAGGCCGTGACGACGCCGGTCCCCGAGCTGCCGCAGCACGTCGAGGAGCCGCCGGCGCCGGTCACGGTCGACACCCCGGGCGCGGACACGATCGAGACGCTCGTCGTGGCTCTCGACGCCGAGGCGCCCCGCCCGGAGGGGCGCGGCTGGGCGGCGTCGGACACCCTGAAGAACCTCGTGCTCGCGCTCGTGCACCCGGACGGGGAGCGGGAGATCGTCGTCGTCGGACTGCCCGGGGACCGGGCCATGGACCCGGCGCGGGCCGAGGTGGCGTTCGCGCCCGCCGAGGTCGAGACGGCGACCGAGGCCGACCTCGAGGCGCACCCCGAGCTCGTGCGCGGGTACATCGGCCCGCGCTCCGAGCACGCCCGCGGTGACGAGAAGGCCGTGCGCTACCTGCTCGACCCGCGCGTCGTCGACGGCAGCGTGTGGGCGACGGGCGCGGACGTCGACGGGCGGCACGTCGTCGGCCTCGTCGCGGGCCGCGACTTCGTCTCCGACGGCACCGTCGAGATCGCCGAGGTGCGCGCCGGCGACCCGGCACCGGACGGCTCCGGTCCGCTCGAGCTGGCCCGCGGCATGGAGATGGGGCACATCTTCGCGCTCGGCCGGAAGTACGCCGACGCGCTCGGGCTCACCGTCCTCGACCAGAACGGCAAGGCCGTGACGCCGACGATGGGCAGCTACGGCATCGGCGTCACGCGCGCGCTGGCCGCGATCGCCGAGTCGACGAGCGACGAGAAGGGCCTGGCCTGGCCGGTCCACGTCGCGCCGTTCCACGTGCACGTGCTCGCCACGGGCAAGGGGGCGGAGATCTTCGAGATGGCCGCGGATCTCGCCGTCCGGCTCGATGCGGCCGGCGCAGAGGTGCTCTACGACGACCGGCCCAAGGTCTCGGCCGGCGTGAAGTTCGCCGACGCCGAGCTCATCGGCGTGCCGTACTCGCTCGTGGTCGGCCGGGGTCTGGCCGACGGGGTGGTCGAGGTGCGGGACCGGACCACCGACGAGCGCGTCGAGCTGGCACCGGACGCCGCGGTCGACGAGCTGCTCGCCCGGCTGCGGGCGGCGGGGGTCGTGCCGGCCTGAGCCTCACACCTCACGACGAGCGGCCCGCGACCGACTCGTGACGAGTGAGGGGATTCTTCGTCTCGACGCCGCGACGAAGAATCCCCTCACTCGTGCGGAAAGAGCCCAGTCATTCGTCGATCAGGACGTGGCGGACTCGCTCGCCGACTCAGCGCCGGCCGAGCCCGGAAGGCCGGGCAGCGGGCCGGGGTCGACGCCGGCCGCCCGTAGGCGCATGGCGGCGTCGGCCGCGGCGTCGACGAGGGCCCCGCGCTGCTCGCCCGGCGCCGTCCCGGCGAGGAAGACCCACTGGTCGAGCAGGTCCTGCTCGCTGACGGTGCGGAAGGCGTCCGCGTCGCCGTCGGGCCACGGATACGCGGGCTCGCGCGTGTCCGGCGCACCGGCCTCGAGCGCGGTGTCGACGAGGACCTGGAGCTGGTCGGCGCGCTCGCCCGCGGACTCGGCCATGCCGCGGGCCGCGAGGGTCTCCTCGAGGTAGCGGGCCTGATCGAGGACGAGCACGGTCGGGCCGTCCGCGAGGGTGGCCACCACCTCCGGCGTCATCGGCGTCAGCTCGACGGGCGTGCCGCCCTCGGCGTGCGGCTCGAGGTCGAGCGCCATGAGGAGCCGGCCCGTGGCGATGCTCGCGAGCACGGCCGCGAGGTCGCGCTCCGCGGCGGGGACGTCGGCCAGGACCGTGGCCGTGGAGTCGGCGGATGCGCTCAGCAGGCCGCGCAGCTCGGTGACGTCGGCGGCCACCGGCGCGTCCGGCAGCGCCGCGTTGCTCTGCCCCTCGGGAGCGCCGCCGGGCCAGGCGACCCACACGCCGCCGAGTGCCTCGGTCTGCGCGTCGAGGTCCTCCGCGACGACCTCGACCGCCTCGGCGACGGCCGGGTCGGTCGCCGGGTCGTCCGCGAGCGTGCGTGCGGCGTCCGCGAGACCGGCGGACTCCACCGCCGCGTCCTGGCGCCACTGCTGGGCCACCGTCGCGGCGGGCGGGGGGTCGGCGTCGGAGTCGATCCGCACGGCGCAGCCGGCCAGCGCGAGCACCGCGACGCCGAGTGTGGCGAGGAGGCGTGCGGGGCGGGAGCGTCGGGCGCGGGCGGTCGGGGGGCTCATCACGTCAGATCATGGCAGGTGCCCGGCCGGCGCGTGGCAGGTGCGCAGCGCGTGCGGCTGGCGCATGGCGGGGCCGGCCGGCCGGATGACAGGTGCGTGGCGGGTGCGAGCGCTGCCCGGGCGACCGTGCCTGCGATGTAGGCTCGGTCATCGCCCCGGGGAGCCAACCGGGAAGCCCCGGGGAGCCAACCGGGACGACGAGGAGGAGCGCGCGTGACCACCCCATCGAGCACACCGTCCGACCGGGTCCGCGCGGCGGTCACCGACCCCGTGACGCAGGCCGGGCTCGTCGTGGAGGACGTCGAGGTCGCCGGCAGCGGGACCCGCAAGGTCGTCCGCCTGACCGTCGACCTGCCGGACGGCCCCGGAGGAGTGACGTCGGACCAGATCGGCGACGTCTCCCGGGCAGTCTCCACCGCGCTGGACGAGCACGACGCCGTCGACGGCACCTACACCCTCGAGGTCTCCACGCCCGGGACCGACCGCCCGCTCACCGAGCCGCGGCACTTCCGCCGCGCCGTCGGACGACTCCTGGACCTGACGACCGCGGACGGGCGGAGCACCGCCCGGTTGACCGGCGTCGAGGACGACCGGCTGCAGCTCTCCGACGACCAGGGGACCCGCGAGGTCCCGATCGCCGACGTCACGCGCGCCCGCGTCGAGGTCGAGCTCACCCGTCCCTGACGCGGACCACGCCCACCAAGGAGAAGACATGGACATCGACATGCAGGCCCTGCGCATGGTCGAGGCCGACCGGGGCATCCCGCTCGACACCCTCGTCTCGGCGATCGAGGACGCCCTCCTCGGTGCGTACGAGCGCACGCCGGGGGCCGTGTCGCCGGCCAGGGTCGAGCTCGACCGGCGCTCGGGGACGGTGACCGTGCTGGCCACGGAGACCGACGAGGACGGCACTGTGCTCGGCGAGTTCGACGACACGCCGTCGGGCTTCGGCCGGATCGCCACGGCCACCGCGCGCTCCGTCATCGTGCAGCGGCTGCGCGATGCCGAGGACGACCAGGTGATGGGCTCCTACCGGGACAAGGCGGGCGGCCTGCTCTCGGGCATCGTCCAGCAGGGCCGGGACCCCCGGAAGGTCCTCGTGCAGCTGCCGGACATGGTCGAGGCCGAGCTCCCGCAGCACGAGCAGGTGCCCACCGAGTCCTACCGGCACAACGACCGGCTCCGCGCCTACGTCATCGACGTCTCGCGCGGCGCGCGGGGCCCGCAGATCACGCTCTCGCGCACGCACCCCGAGCTCGTGCGCCAGCTCTTCGCCCTCGAGGTGCCCGAGGTGGCGGACGGCTCGGTCGTCATCGAGGCGATCGCTCGCGAGGCCGGGCACCGCACGAAGCTCGCGGTGCGCTCGACCGTGCCGGGACTCGGCGCGAAAGGGGCCTGCATCGGCCCGATGGGGGCGCGGGTGCGTGCGGTGATGAGCGAGCTCCACGGCGAGAAGATCGACATCGTCGACTTCTCCGAGGACCCGGCCACGTTCGTCGGGTTCGCGCTGTCCCCGGCCAAGGTCTCCAGCGTGACAGTGGTCGACGCGGAGGCCCGGGCGGCCCGCGTCGTCGTGCCCGACTACCAGCTCTCGCTCGCCATCGGCAAGGAGGGGCAGAACGCCCGCCTGGCGGCGCGGCTCACCGGGTGGCGCATCGACATCCGGTCCGACGCCGCGCCGGCCGAGCCGACGACGTCCGAGGGCGAGCCGGGCGCGACGGACCCGGCCGCCTCCGCGAGTGCCCCGGCCGCACCGACGACGGCGAACCCCGGTCAGGCCGCATCGACGACGCCCGCCGCGCAGGCCGACGCGACCGGGTCGGACCCCGCGCAGGCCGGGTGAGGGGCGCCACGGGTATCCCCTCGGCGGTGAGCGGCGGAAAGGGTACGATGGTCGACGGCGTCGGCACCTCCGCCCCCGACGGGGCAAGGCCGAACGGCCCGATGCGTACCTGCATCGGCTGCCGGGCCGTCGCCGGCCGGTCGCACCTCGTGCGGATCGTGCTCGTCCCACCAGCGCACGCGGTGGTGGACGAGACTGGGTCCGCACCCGGCAGGGGGGCGTGGCTCCATCCGGAGCGCGCCTGCCTGGATCAGGCGGTACGGCGTCGAGCGTTCGGACGGGCCCTGCGTGCAGGAGGGCCGGTGGACACCGACGACGTGACGCACTGGTTCGCGTCCACGACGATCGACGACAGACCGTCGTCGAGGTCAGATCGAGATGAAAGCGGGTTGGAAGCCGATGGGCACCCGATGAGTACCCAGCGATGAGCTGCCAGCAATAACCACGGTCCGCCCTGTCTTGGGACGGTCCGAGACAGGAGAGATGTGGCCAAGGTCCGCGTTCACGAGCTCGCGAAGGAGCTCGGCGTCGACAGCAAGACGGTCATGGCGACACTGCGAGAGCAGGGAGAGTTCGTCAAGTCCGCCTCCTCCACGGTGGAGGCCCCGGTGATCAGGCGTCTGAAGGAGCACTTCGACGCCAACCCGCCGGCCCCGAAGAAGAAGCCGACGTCCGCCAAGGCACCCGCCTCCGGCAAGGCGCCGGCACGATCGGGTGGTTCGACGCCCAGCACCACACCCACGCGCGGGCCGAAGCCCGGCGCGTCCACCACGCCGACGCCGACGCCAGAGGCTCCGGCGTCGTCCGAGGCACCCGCCGCCGAGGCGACCCCGGCCGCACCCGCGGCCACCCGGACGCCGACGCCTGAGGCGCCGACCCCGGCGGCGGCCCCTGCGGCCCAGGCCCCGGCCCGGTCCGACGACGCCCCGGCGTCCGCCGACCCGGCCGGTCAGGCGACCCCGGCCTCCGCTGCGCCGACCCCGGGCCCCGCCACGCCCACGCCGGCGACCCCGAGGAGCGCCGCCCCGACCCCGAGGAGCGCCGCGCCCACGCCGGCGAGCGCTCGACCCGGTCAGGGCGCGCGTCCGGGCGGCCGCGACGCCGGCCGATCCGGCGGCCGGGACGCGAGCCCGCGCCCGGGTAACAACCCGTTCGCGTCGTCGCAGGGCATGCCCCGCGGCGGCTCGTCCGGCTCCGGCGGCCCGCGCCCCGGTGCGCCGCGTCCGGGCAACAACCCGTTCGCGTCGTCGCAGGGCATGCCCCGTCCGGGCGGCTCCGGCGGTCCTCGACCGGGCGCCACGCCCGGCCCGCGGCCCGGCGGCGGTCCTCGCCCGAACCCGAACATGATGCCCGGGCAGTCGGCCGTGGGCCGGCCGGGTGCCAACCAGCGCCCCGGTGGTCGCGGCCGTCCCGGTGGTGGCGGCGGTCGTCCGGGCGGCGGCCCGGGTGGTGGCGGTCCCGGCGGCGGTGCGTTCCGTGGCCGCGGCGGTCGCGGTGCGACCCAGGGTGCGTTCGGCCGCTCTGGCGGCCGTCCCGTGCGGGGACGGAAGTCGAAGCGCGCGAAGCGTCAGGAGTTCGAGCAGCAGAGCGCGCCGTCGCCGGGCGGCGTCCAGGTCCCGCGCGGTGACGGCACCACCGTCATCCGCATCCGGGCCGGTGCCTCGCTCTCCGACTTCGCCGACCGCATCGACGTCAACCCCGCCTCGCTCGTCACCGTCCTGTTCCACCTGGGCGAGATGGCCACGGCGACGCAGTCGCTCGACGAGGACACGTTCAAGGTGCTCGGCGAGGAGCTGGGCTACGTCATCGAGATCGTGTCCCCCGAGGAGGAGGACCGCGAGCTGCTCGAGCAGTTCGACATCGACCTCGATGCCGAGCTCGAGGCGGAGACCGAGGACGAGCTCGCGCCCCGTCCGCCGGTCGTCACCGTCATGGGTCACGTCGACCACGGAAAGACCAAGACGCTGGACGCGATCCGGTCGACGGACGTCGTCGCCGGTGAGCACGGTGGCATCACGCAGCACATCGGCGCCTACCAGGTGTCGGTGCCGCACGAGGGTGTGGACCGTGCCCTGACCTTCATCGACACCCCCGGTCACGAGGCCTTCACGGCCATGCGTGCCCGTGGTGCCGAGGTCACGGACATCGCGATCCTCGTGGTGGCTGCGGACGACGGCGTCATGCCGCAGACGATCGAGGCGCTCAACCACGCCCAGGCGGCGAACGTGCCGATCGTCGTCGCGGTCAACAAGGTCGACGTCGAGGGTGCGAACCCCGACAAGATCCGCCAGCAGCTCACCGAGTACAACCTGGTGGCCGAGGAGTACGGCGGCGAGACCATGTTCGTCGACGTCTCGGCGAAGAACCGCACCGGCATCGACGAGCTGCTCGAGGCGGTCCTGCTCACCGCGGACGCCGCGCTGGAGCTCACGGCGAACCCGGACAAGGACGCGCGCGGTGTGGCCATCGAGGCCAACCTCGACAAGGGGCGCGGCTCGGTCGCGACCGTGCTGGTCCAGTCGGGCACGCTGAAGGTCGGCGACTCGATCGTCGCGGGCACGGCCCACGGTCGTGTCCGTGCGATGCAGGACGAGCACGGAGAGAACGTCAAGGAGGCAGGTCCGTCGCGTCCGGTCCAGGTTCTCGGCCTGGCCTCCGTGCCGCGCGCCGGCGACACGTTCCTCGTCGCGCCCGACGACCGCACCGCCCGGCAGATCGCCGACAAGCGGGAGGCCGCCGAGCGTGCCGCGACCCTGGCGAAGCGCCGCAAGCGCATCTCGCTGGAGGACTTCACCAAGGCGCTCGAGGAGGGGAAGGTCGACCACCTCAACCTCATCCTCAAGGGCGACGTGTCCGGTGCCGTCGAGGCGCTGGAGGACTCGCTGCTCAAGATCGACGTCGGCGACGAGGTCGCGCTGCGCATCATCCACCGCGGCGTCGGTGCGATCACGCAGAACGACGTCAACCTGGCGACCGTCGACAACGCGGTCATCGTCGGCTTCAACGTGCGTCCCGCCGAGCGGGTCACGGAGCTGGCCGACCGCGAGGGCGTCGAGATGAAATTCTACTCGGTCATCTACGACGCGATCGAGGACGTGGAGAACGCGCTCAAGGGCATGCTCAAGCCCGAGTACGAGGAGGTGGAGCTCGGTACCGCCGAGATCCGCCAGGTCTTCCGCTCCTCGAAGTTCGGCAACATCGCCGGTTCGATCGTCCGGTCGGGCCTCATCCGGCGCAACGCCTCCGCGCGGCTCGTCCGCGACGGGGTCGTGGTGTCGGGCGACCTCAAGATCGACTCGCTGCGCCGGGAGAAGGACGACGTCACCGAGGTCCGCGAGGGCTTCGAGTGCGGTATCAACCTCGGCTACCGCGACATCGCGGAGGGCGACGTCATCGAGACGTTCGAGATGCGGGAGAAGCCCCGCGCCTGATCGAGCCACCCGCGGGGTGGGGGGGAGGGAGAAGAGCCAGGGGGGCGAACACCCCACGAGGCGCGTGGCTCCCAGCTG